>CAYMAO010000030.1:0-77813 GCA_964388415.1 uncultured Planctomycetaceae bacterium
CGGGGCGGTAGCTCAGTTGGGAGAGCGCTGCGTTCGCAATGCAGAGGTCGCGAGTTCAACTCTCGTCCGCTCCACTAAATAAAGCCTTGCTGTGACACACAGTTACAGCAAGGCTTTGTTTGTTGAGATTGTAAACGAACTGCTCTGTAAACGATTTTGTAAACGAAAACGACAGGCGCAGGGGTTCTACCGACGCTGGCCCCCACTCGGTTGGCGTCCTCGATCATCGCCAGAACTCCTTGCATTCCGTGCGGCAGCGGAATTTTTCCAGGCCCTCCGAAGTGAACCGGCGTCACTTCTGTTTCCGGTTCACCCTCTCCTCGCCACCACAAACCGCGCCTTCGGCCCGCCGTCCCTAGAGCTGCTGTCATTCGGATCGGGCCGAACTTCGTACCGTGACGGCTCCACGGACTCAATCACCCAACCATCGGCGAAGGCATCGTCAAGTTCCTTCCGTGACAACCGCCGGGGCCCCTGGTCGCCCGGCTCTGCGTCTGAAAAGCAAAGCAGGAACAGCCGACCTCCAGGCTTCAAGACTGATGCCAGTCCCTGGGCGCAGCCGGTCCAGCAGCTTGTTGTTCTTCACGTCCACGGCGTCGAGGTAGGATCGCCCTTCGTTGGCAGCGAGTGCGGCTATCGCCAGGCGAAAGAAAAACTGTTCACCTGCGATGGCGGCGATTGGTGCTGGACGATTCACGCGTTGTACTTCTCCGAAGCGACCGGCATCCTCGACTGGTATCACGCCAGCGAACATGTCTGGGCCACGGCTCACAGCCTGTTCGTTGAGGACGCCGCCGCCATAGGCTGGGCCGACCAGGCGCTGGCCTTGATGCGCGATACAGGGGGTGCGGGATTGTGGTCATGACTGCAAACGCAACTCAAAGGGCGCCGCGGCAAGGCTCGCAAATCGCTTGAGGCGCTGATGACTTACGTCCGCACCAAGCAACATCTGATGGATTATACGGACTATCGGAAGGTCGGCTGGCCCATCGGCAGCGGGATGATCGAGTCGACGGGCAAGCAACTGGTCGGCCTGCGTCTGAAAGGCCCCGGCATGCACTGGACCGAAGCCGGCGCCCTCGCCGTCACCGCCCTCCGCGCCACCGCCCTCAACGGCGACTGGCACCCGTGCTGGAATTCCCTCGCCCTAACCAAACGCACAGCCACCAAATAAAGGATGCTCCCTCGGCGACCCGGCGACCGGGGGGTGCAGCTGCTGGTTGGTGGTCTGAAAGCCTGTCGATCTCCAGGAATGTGAGATGTCGTCTTCGGCCCGTAGGGCAACAGAACATAGCCCAGTGCGTCAGCACTGGGGAAACGGAATCAGGATCACACCAGCCCGTGAGGGCGAAAGAGATCCTGCCGCCCCTGCCGGGGCTATACTTCAGCCGACTGCTCGTTCCCAGTGCTGACGCACTGGGCTACTTTCTGATGCCCTCCGGGCAAATACAATCCGGACCGAGATCCATAGGGACATCCCATCAGACCACCAAACAACGGATGCACCTCCGGCCACCGGGAAATTCTCGGCGATGAATCGCAGGAACCTGCGCTACGGGACTATCCGATGAAATCCACCGTCACCGGCCCCGGGATGATTTTGGCTTCGTACGCGCGCTGCAGAAGCGTGGAAACGGCTTCCCGGCCGCGCGGGCCGAAATCGAGCGTCCAATCGTTGACGTACATGCCGACGAATTTGTCCGCCTGGCTGCGGTCCAGGTCGCGGCCGAACTGCAAGGCATACGCCAGCGCCTCGGCACGATGGTCCAGCGCATACTGGATGCTCTGCTTGAGCAGCGACGTGACGTCCGACATCGCCCGCGGACCCAGATCGCGGCGAATGGCATTGCCGCCCAAGGGCAGCGGCAGCCCGGTCTCTTTCAGCCACCATTGGCCGAGGTCGACAATCAGGCTCAGCCCTTGATTCCGATAGGTGAGCTGGCCTTCGTGGATGATCAGCCCCGCGTCGACCTTGCCGGCTTCGGTGACCTGCAGAATCTCGTCAAACGGATAGACGACCGGCGTGAAATTGTCCCCGAGCGCCAGCTTCAACGCCAGGTAGGCCGTGGTGAGTTTTCCCGGAACGGCGATGGTTTTGCCGCGGAAATCGCTTAAAGCTCCAGGTGTTTTCGCGACGACCATCGGGCCGTAATTGTCGCCCATGCTGCAGCCGCATGCGCACAGGGCGTACGTGTCGGTCATGTAGGCATAACCATGCAGGCTGACGGCGGTGAGCTCCAGTTCGCCATTCAAAGCCCGTTGATTCAGGGTCTGAATGTCCTGCAACTGGTGCGTGAATTCATACGGCCCGGTGTCGATCTTGCCGTTCGCCAGGGCATGAAACATGAACGCATCGTCCGGGTCCGGGCTGTGTCCGACGCGGATCAGCGTCTTCTGAGCGGTCGCCATGGGGTCTCTCGCGAATAGGTGGCCTGACAGTTCTCGAAGGCATCATAGTCGGAGACGCCCCGATTGACCAATCGCACCGAAATTTCCCTAATAATCGGCGATCGAGCCGTCTTTCAGTTTCGCGCCGGGCCATTTGTACGTCTGCGGCTTCTGCGATTCTTCCTGCAGCTTCGCTTCGTCGACTTCCACGCCCAGGCCTGGTCCGGGGGGCAGGCCGATGTAGCCGTCTTTGTCGAGTTCAAACGCCATCCGCGTCAGGTTGCCGACGAAGCCGGCGTTCTGCGGGTAGAACTCGTGAATCAGAAAGAACGGGACCGAAGAGGCGACATGCAGGCTGGCCGCGATCCCCAGGAACGTCGCCGTGCAGTGCGGGGCGATCGGCACATGGTAGGCCTCGGCGATGGTGGCGATTTTCCGTTGCGACGTGATGCCCCCCGTGTGATTGCAGTCGGGTTGAAGAATATCGATGCACCGCTCGTGCAGATACGGGATCACTTCCCAGATCGTGCGGTCGCGTTCGCCGGTCGCCAGCGGGATGTTGATGTGCTGCTTGAGCCGCTTGAAGACCTCGATGTTCCCCGGCACGGCCGGTTCTTCGATGAACAGAACGTCGTACGGCTTGAGCATGCCGGCCAGTTGAATCAGCGTTGCTGGCGGGACGGCACTGTGGGCGTCGAACATCACGGCGCCGTCCGGGCCGACTTTCTCCCGCGCTGCCTTGATGGCATTCACCATCCGCTCGATATCGGTCGGCACGCCCGAGTGTTCGAAAATTCCATGCGGCGGAACTTTCTGCGCCTTGTCGGTGTGATACACGCGAATCTTGTCTCGCGACGGACCGCCCAACAAACGGTAGACCGGCACATTCCACAGCTTCCCGGCAATGTCCCACAGCGCGATGTCAATGGCCGCCAGCGTGTGGACGAGGAACGCGCCGCCTCGAATATCGCGATGGGCTCGATAGACTTTCTGCCAGAGATATTCGATACGCGTCGGGTTCTCGCCGTCGATGAGTTCAAACAGCGACTGGGCCAGAACACGGGACACGCGGGGATCAACCCCTTTGATGTCTCCCCAGCCGACGATGCCGTGATTGGTTTCCAGCTTCAAATACACGACCGGCCCGACCCAGTACGTTTTCATGCCGGTGATGCGAATGCTGGACGCGCGGTCCTCGACCTGCGTGCCGGGCTTGTTCTCCTGGGCGATGGCGCTGTCGAGAAACGCCAGCCCGGCGGCGGCACCGAAAGAGTGGATCAGATCACGGCGGTCCAGGCGGGGCTCGGAAGAGGGCATCGTGGAGTTCCTGGTTGCGACGGTCGAGGCGGCAGACAGACGACACAGGGAGATCCTACACCCCGTTCTTGCAAACATACACCGGGCCACTCCTCGGGGACACAGCCTTTGGGAAAGATCAAAAGCCGTGGGGTGGGGCGAGCGCTTCGCGAGGCCCACCGATTCGCTTGATCGAAATCGAATCGGTGGGCCTCGCAGACTCGGCCGCACCCTACTTGAAACAGGCGTCATTCGACGGTCAGCATCAGGCTCTCCGAGTGGCTGTTGAATTCGGGGGCGTACAGGCACTGGATGTTGGCGAAGCCAGTCTGGTATTGGCCCTTCAACTGCACGCGCACCGAATATTCAAAGACGTAGGTTCCCTTCGGCAGATAGTCGATGTAGAAGTGGCTGGCCGTGTCGCGGGTCGATTCGTAGTAGTACAGGCCGTCCTGGAACTTGTAGTTGGAGAGGACGTTGACCGGTTCGGTGCCGCTGCCGCGGAAATCCTTGAGGTGCACATACTCCATGTCCCTGTCAGTCTTCAAGGTCACGCGGACGACGAGTTCATCGCCGACGTGGACGGCGCCCTTGACCGGTTCAAGTACGGGGCCTTTCTTGGTGTACTCTTTCGTGTAGAGCTGCTTGGTCAGCTTGAGCGGCGTGCCTTCGTGACCGGTCACCTTGCTCATGTCTTCCAGGTACTGCCAGTGGACGCTGCCCCAGGCGACGCCGTCGTCGAGTTTCTTGGTCGAGATCTTGCCGAAATTCGGCTTGATCTCCTTGCCGGAGAAGCGCTCTTCGTAGAACCCGGTGCCGGCTTCCGTCTTCTCGGGTTCGATGGTTTCTCCCCCGAGCGAGACGGAAACAACCGCGTCGGACGCCAGCAGGTCGGTCCCGCGGAGCAGCAGGGCATACACGGCGTCGGCGGTGGCCTTGGTGGTTTTCCAGTCCTGGGTCTGCTTCTGCTTGAGCAGCCAGACTTTACAGTCTTCGACCGCTTGTTTGTCGCCGACAACTTCGTCAAAGGCTTCGATCATCATCGCCTGGGTTTCGATGGGGGCGCGATACCACCACCAGGAGAGTTCCAGGTCGCGCCAGAACATGCCGAGTTCATCGTCGCTGACCGAGTGCTCCTTGATTGACGCCATGATTCCCTTCGCGGCATCGAGATCGCCAAAGCGTTTCAGTGCCACAGCCAAGTGGCCTTGCGACTGCCGGACTCCCAGTTCGAGCCAGTATTTCTTGGACTGTCCGATCCAGTAGTTGACCGCTTCCTTGTGGGGATCGGCGATGGGCTGGTCCTTGAGGAAGAAGCTGCGGCCATACAGGTACAGCGCGATCAGGGTCGAAAGATTGTTCTTGTCGCGCCGATCGCCTGGGATCTGCTGATAGATTTCGGTGACCCAGGCGTCGAGCCGATTGAGCGACTTGACGGCCGGCGCGACATCGACCGGCACTCCCAGGTGCCGGAGCCGGCCGAAGCCGGTGGTGATGTAAAGCGTCATGTAGTCATTGCCCGGGCCGCCGGGGAACCAGGGCCAGCGGCCGTCGGCGTGCTGCTGATCGGCCAGTTTCTTCAAGAGCCGGGCCGATTCGTCGTTTAGCCGGTTGTCGTCAAACAGGATGCCGACGTTGCGGCGAGCCTGACTTTCGGCCATCGCCTGGCGGACCCAGGGGGTCTCTTCGAGCAGGACAGCTTTGAGGTCTTGATTCTTCTCGAGCGGGCTGTCGAGCGTATCGCCGCCGGCGGTCTTCCAGACGTCGAACACGCGGCGGATCTTGGGGTCGCCGGCCGCGATGTGGCGGGCCAGCGAATTGGCGTAAAGCCGGTTGAACGTCGCCTCGGTGCACTCGTGCGGCGACTCCATGAGGTAAGGCAGGGCCATCACGGCGTACCACGACGGGTTCGAAACCATTTGCACCGTCAGCGACTTGTTGCGGAGCGAGTCGGACTTGCCCGATTCACGAAGTCGTTTGAAGTCGAACTCTTTCGTTCCCTTGCCTCGCAACGGCAACGGCAGCGACTCGGTGACGAGCACGCGGCGTGCCAGAACCGGCAGGTAGCCTTCTTCACCATCCGAAAGCCGGCCGCTGGAACCGACGGCCTTGTACGTGAGCACTCCGACGCCGTCCGGGACTTTCAGCTTCCACGAGAACGACTTCGATTCGCCGGCCGGGATGTCGAACGCCTGGTCGGCGCCGGTATTCCCGAGGAGTTTGTCGACCGATGCCTGGCTGACGGCGTCGGCCAGCGTCAACCGCACCTTGCCCGTCTGCCGGCCCGGAGACTGGTTGCTGACCTTGACGGTGAACTCGAGCAGATCGCCTTCGCGGACAAACCGCGGCGGGTTGGGCTGGATCATCAGGTCTTTGGACGTCACGATCTTGTCGGTGAGGAGCCCCCCTCGGAGACTCGCATCGTGCGCGAAGCCGAGGAACTTCCATTCCGTGAGCGCTTCGGGCATCGTGAACTCCATCCGCACGGCGCCGTCGGCCGTGGCGATGAGGTGCGGCAAGAAGAACGCGGTTTCGTTGAGGTTTTTGCGAGCCGAGACGTTTGACAAATCGGGTTCGGGCGGCGTGCCAGGGTCGTCTTTGGCGTGATCGCGATTCTTGGCTTGTTCAGCCAGGCCGTTGGCGTTGCCGGCTTTGTCTTCACCCGCCGCCAGAGCGGCAGTGGGCCGCGCATCGGACTTGCGGAGGTACTCGGCCTCGCGCCGGCCGAACTGGTGTTCATTGAACGTCCCGATGAGATCCCACGGGAAATGGCGATAGGTGAGCGTGCCGTCACGCTGATCGACGCGCCATCCATGATGGATGTACTGCAGGTTCTTCAGCATGTTCTCGAACTGCGAATAGGTTTGCGTGCGATCCTGTCGGAAGACGCCGAAGCCCGAGGTCCAATTCTGCGGTTGGTAGGCGTCGAGCGAGGCGTCATACAGCGCGGCAACCATCTCGGCCGCGGCTTTCTTGGCATCGGGGCCCGTGACGACGGCCGTCCACGTCTCTTTCTGGGCGGGTTCCAGCTTGGAGACGAAATGTTCCCATTTCAATGTCAGGTTTTTGTTCGACCAGGGGACGTCGACGTGCCGGGATTCCAGATAGGCGCGGTTCTCGCGGACCATCGTCACGCGAAGGGTGAATCCGCCGCGCATTGCTTCTTCGATTTTCTGCTTGACGGTCAGTTGCGTCGCCCCTTGTTCCGTCCAGAAACTTTGCAGCACTTTCTGGCGATGTTCGATTTCGATAAACGCACGGGCCGCGTCGTAACCGCTGCCCCACACACCCAGGAATTCGTCGCCCGGTTCCAACGACCACTTGGGAGCGGCCAGCAGGTGAGGGATTTTGATCGCCAGCTTTCCGGCAGCCGGGTCGACGACCTTGATCGGCAACTCGGCCGTGACGGCCTTGCCGAAGCGGTCTTGCGTCTCGAGACGCGCCCGGTAGATTCCGGCGGCGAGTTTAGCCGGGATTTTCACCGTCCCGGAGGCGTCGGTCGTCACGGCTTGTTCCAAGGCCACGGCACCGAGTTCCCAGGAATTCGGGTTCGCCGGATCGGGCGGCGGTGCGATGGCTTCGGCTGCTTTCCCTTTGCCGAACCGAGGGGCAGCACGCGGTCCCGACAGCGAGGCACGCTGAATTTTTTCCGGCTGCTTCAGCGCGTAAACTTTCAGCGTCCCCTTGGCCGCCTGGCCTTCGCCATCCAGGGTCGTCGTCTTGACTGTGATTTCCACAGGCTGATCCGTCGCCTGCCAATCCTCTGCGGTCAATGTTGCCGCCAGCGCCGTGTAGCCGACGTTGACACTCTTGCTCGCAGAACGCGTTTCGCCCGTCGTGTCGGTGACGTCGGCGGAGACGGTGAATTGGAACGTGGGCTCGCTGTCCTGCGCGACGGACAGATCGGGTTTCGCCGTGAACTCGACCGTGAATCCGCCGTTGCTGGCCGTCGTCGCCGTGCCATGGGCGATTTCCTGATTCTGTCCCGGTTGCGGGGGCATCCACCAGCAGCGCCAGTACCACCACATCGGATAGCGCACCTGGCGGACAACGCGCCAGCGAACCTTTGCACCGTCGATCGCGGCCCCGGTGTAAGACACGGCTTTGCCAACGACTTTGACCTGCCCGTTGAGACGGGGCGCTTCTTTCGGGGCTTCGACCGTCACCTGGAATTTCGGCCGCTTGTACTCTTCCACGGTGACCTGCGTCTGGCCGGCCGGTTCGCCGTCGACACGCAACGTCATCCGTCCCATCAGCCGGTCGCGCGGGGCCGTCACGCTGCCGCTGAGACTGCCGTAATCGTTGGACTTGAGTTTGAGCCGCTCGATCTCTTTGCCGTTCACATCCTGGAAGAGCACGTTGACGTCGCGGCCCTTGATGACCTGGTAGCTGTCCTTGTTCTGATCGACGGCGACGCAGATGCCTTTGAACTGGATCGTCTGCCCAGGGCGGTACAACGCACGGTCGGTGAAGAAGATCGTCCGTTCGAACGGCTTGGGCGTGTTGTCGAATCGGTTGACATTGTAGTAGTTGTACGATGAAAGAGCCTGTCCCTCATGGGCGGCGTGCAGCAGCAGCGCGTTGCGCTGCTGGCTTTCGAAGCGGAACAGGCCGTGCTTGTCGGACGTGACCGGGTCAATCGCCAGCAGTTCGTTCTTGTTCCCGCGATGCCAGGCCCGGACTTTCGCCCCGGCAATCGGTTCTCCTGTGTTGGCGTGAAGCACGAAGCCCTCCAGGACCCCCTGTCCCTGCCGTGATCGGATCACCAGCGCCAGGTCGCTGACCCAGAACTCGGCGAACGTCACCTGGTTGTTCCCCAGGTCGAATGGCTCGGCGTGGCTGGCGATCAGGTAATACGAGCCGGCTTTCAAGTCTTTCGGAGCGGGCAAAGATTCGACGCGCTGCTGGTAGTCCTCTGTCGCCGGCAGATCGGCCGACCAGGCCAGCACGGGCTTCAGGCTGAGCAGTGCCTGGCGCTGATTCTGGTCCAGATTTTCCGCTCCCCACCGGGCCGAGCGCGTGTATTCTTCAAAGTCGAACGGGACGACGCGGAAATAGACCTTCGTCACGTTGCGGTAGTGGACATCGATCGTCGGCAGCGGATCGTTCCAGACGCGTTCCGTGTTCACCTGCGACGACCGGGCCTCGATCTGCTGAATCAGGTTGTAACACCGCCGTCCGCCGACACTGTCCGGAAAACGCCCCAGACCTTCCTGGGCGATTTTTCGGGCCTCGACCAGATCTTTTTCGCCGTGAATGGCGTTCGCCAGGTCGGACAGCGCGCGGGCCGAGATTTCATGCGTCGCGAACTGGTCGGCAAACCGCCGAAGGGCTCCCTTGAAGCGGGCCGTCTTCTCTTCGCCCGATGCCTTGTTGAATCCGAATTCCAGCCGGAGCAGGTCGGCGTCCAAGGCGGCCGAACGGTCGTCGTCGGCCTGGTGAAACCGGATCAGGTCCTGGTACAGCCGAATCGCCTTGAGCGTCTGCGAATCTTCGTCAGTCGTCTCGGGCTTCCAGGCGAGGAACTCCGCGACGGCGGCGAAGATCGGGCTGTCCGCCGTCAGTTCGAACGTGTCTTCATGCCGGGCGCCGGCCTGCTCGCCGGACGCGTAGAATTCGAGCGCATTGTGCGCCAGGAAGTCGTACAGCGTCGGGCGGTAACTCTCGGCGGCGGTTCCTTTTTCCAACAGCTTGTCGTACTCGGCGATGGGAATCTTTTTCAAGACGTCTGCGTTCGCCAGCACCTTTTGAAACTGCTTGTCGATTTCAGCGAAGATCCGGGGGAGATCCCAGGTCGTGAAGTTGTCTCCGGGCGGCGCGGCAGTTTGCGTCCGCTGCAGGAATCGCCAGCGGTTCTGCTGGAAGTATTGCCAGTACCAGTTGGCGAGGATGGCCTCCATTACCGGTTGCATTTCTTCTGGGGCCTTGTCGATCTCGGCCCGCATCCGCGTGATCTTTTCCTCGGGCTTGTTCCCCTGGATGGTTCCTTCCAGCGCGACTTTCTGACCAATCGCCTTCACGGCCTCGGCATACTGCTTGTCCTTGATGGCGCCGTCGATGATCGGCTGCAGCTTTTCAATCGCCGTCTTCGGCAGCCCCTTTTTCGTGGCATCCATGACTTCCTTCCACAACTCGTCGCGCGGGGCGGCCAGCACGGAAATCGTCAGCAGTGAAAACGCCAGAATGAGCGAGCGATGCCGAAGTTTCATGGAGTTTCTTTCAGATGTGTCAAGCGACTGAACCCAACCCTGCCCGGGCATCCTGCTCCCGGCCATCCGGGAGACCCGGTCGACCCGATTTCCAGCGGAATGGTGCGCGAGCTAAATTACTCGATCTGGATCGAGACGTTCCAGTCACCTGGAAAAGTTCCCGCGAATTGGCCGACTTTCACGAGAATTTGCTCCCAGAGGCCTCCGAATTTTTTTTCCGGCAGGCAGAACCTGCGTTGAGTCTTGAAAGCGCGTCCTTTCGCCACAATAATCAACCTTCGTTGATCTGTTATTTGCCCAACTGTTTTCCCACCGCTTTCGCTCGTGCGATGCATGGGCGTCGGCCAGCGTCCGTCCGAATCAACCCGCCGCATTCCCGCGAGACCCTGATGATTTTGTCCGCTGCTCCATGGTTTCGTTGCGTCTTGGTGGGAACAGGCCTGTTCGCGTGGATGTCGATTGCCTTGCCCAGGGCAAACGCCGCCGATCCGTTTCGCGAGCGGATTGTGCCGTTTGTCAAAACGTATTGTGTCCAGTGCCACAATGCGGATCTCTCCGAAGCGGCGTTGAATCTGGCTGGGTATAAGTCGGTTGAAGCTGCGGCCGCCGATTTTCGTCAGTGGGAACACGTCATCACATTCCTCGAGCGCGAGGAGATGCCGCCAAAGACTGCGGAGAAACAGCCGAAGCCCGCCGAGCGGGCCGCGATGATCCAGACGATTCGGTCGGTATTCCGGGACGAAGCCCGGAAATTCGCCGGCGATCCGGGCGTGGTGCTGCCCCGGCGGTTGAGCAACGCGGAATACGATCACACGATCCGCGACCTCACGGGGATCGACATTCACCCGACGCGTTCGTTCCCGGTCGACCCCGCTGCGGGCGAGGGCTTCAACAACACGGGGGAAGCGCTGACGATGTCGCCGGCACTCTTCGCCAAGCTCTACGCGGCGGCGCAGCACGTCGCCGATCACGGCCTGCTGACCACGAGGGGACTCACGTTCGCGCCGTATCCGGTGTCGACTTACGCCGACCGGGCGAAATACTATGAACAGGCGATCCTGCAATTCTACAATCAGCACAACGTCGACTATGAATCGTACCTGACGGCGTGCTGGGAGTTTCAACACCAGCCTCGCCGTCAGCCGGCGGTCACTCTCGAAGACTTCGCCCGCTCACGGAGTCTCAGTTCAGGCTACTTGGCAAAGATCGACCAGCAGTTGCAAGCCGTTCCTGAGCCGCACCGCGTCTATCAGATCTGGCTGAAGCAGCGCTGGCAGGCAGTTCCAGCGCCGACGGACCCTGATGCGCCGCAAATCTCGGCCGAAACGCGGGCTGCTTTGCAACGGCTGGCCCGGGAGATTCCAGCGGTCAGCCGGCAACTCTGTCCGCGCGAAGCCGAGGCGATCGTGGCAAACGCCGGCAACGCTCCGATCGATCATCTGGCCCGTCGCCGCAAGACGTCCGGCGAACGGGACGCCTTTGATCCGCAGGCCATCCGGCCCGTCCGTCGCCTCGCGCAGGAGTTCCGCGGGCTGGATCGCGAACCGGCCGTGCGAATCGTGCTGGCAACGGCCCACTGCACAGCCGACGCGAAGGACACGGGGTACGTCATCCTGAAATCGCTGAATTTCAGCACGGCCCCCGAAAACAATTACCAGCCGAACGATGAAAAACGGAATTTCCCCCTCAGGAAGCTGCTGGCCGATCACGCGCCGGAGCAACTTGACCGGCTGAAATTCGGCGTGCATCCGTCGGGAGACGCGATTGACGCGGAGGCCTGCGTCGTCGCCGTGCCGGGAACGCTGGAGTTTGAAGTTCCCGTGAAGGCGTTCAGCGGAGTCAAGGAGATTCGCTTCTTCGCGGACGCAGAACTGGATCGGGCTGGAACCAAGTCCGGAGCAATCACCGTCTCTCTCAACAGCCAGAGCGACGCGGCGCCAAACGTGCTGGCCGATCCCGAGCATTCTGTGGCGCGAGACATCGCAGAATCAGGCAAAGAATTCTGTCGGGTGTTTCCGAATCGCTTCTTTTTCGCGGACGAGACCCGCGGCCTGTCGTCCGGTTTTCATCTCATCGAGGGGTTCTTCCGAGATGATCAGCCGCTCTACGGTCTCGTGCTCAACGACGAGGAACGACGCGAACTCGACCGGCTCTGGACGGAACTGGAGTTCGTCACCGGCATCACCGAAAAGATGCTCCGAGGCTTCGTCTTCTTTGAGCGGTCCGAGCGGAACTTTCTGAAACATGCGGACTTCGATCCGTTCAAGGAAGAGGACTCGAAACTCGTCGATACGGAAATGCTCCAGCGGTTTGAACGCGTCTACCTGGACCGCTCGAACGTCAAGCAGCCGATGGAAGAATTGACGAACCACCCAATTCACATCTTCTTTGATCAGATCCGCGACGGGCTCCGTCGTCGCCGGCAGCAAATGCGCGACGCCGAGCCGGCCTGTTTGCAGAACGTGGAAAACTTCGCCCAGGCCGCCTATCGCCGGCCGTTAACTGCGAAAGAACGGGACGATCTGCGCGGCTTCTTCCATGAGATCGCAGGCAACGATCAGCAGGGACTGGAACAGGCGGTCCACGCGTCGCTGGTTCGCATCCTGGTCTCGCCGTACTTCTGCTGCCGCGTCAATTCTCCGCCTGACGGACAAACCGTCGAGCCATTGAGCGGACTGGACCTGGCCTCGCGCTTGAGTTACTTCGTGTGGGCCTCCGCGCCGGATGCCGAACTCCTTTCGCTCGCCGCGGAGGGCCGATTGCAGGACGAGCAAGTCTTGCTGGAACAGTCACGGCGGATGTTGAGAGACGAAAAGGTTTCCGGTTTCGCCCGCGAGTTCTTCGGTCAATGGCTTGGATATCGCGATTTTCTTCAACAGGAGTCGATCGACCGAAACCTCTTCAAAGACTTCGACGAGGAACTGAAACAGGCGCTGTTCGAAGAGCCGACGCGATTTGCCTCCCATCTCATCCGGTCCGACGCCCCGATCACCCGGCTGCTCGATTCCGATCAGACGTTCGTCAACCCACGGCTGGCCCGGCACTATGATCTGCCCTTCGCCGGACGCCCGGGCGACTGGGTGAGCGTCGACGGTCTCAAGGGCCAGGGGCGCTCGGGCATCCTCGGGATGGGCGTGTTTCTTGCGAAGAACTCGCAGCCGCAGCGGACCAGCCCGGTGAAGCGAGGCTTCTGGGCGGTGCACAAGGTGCTGGGCGAACACATTCCCGCTCCGCCGGCGGATGTCGTTGCTTTGCCTGCAAAAGAGACGGAGACCAACGGCAAGACGATTCGCGAGCTGCTGGCATTGCACGTCGAAGACGCCAAGTGCGCCCGCTGCCATCAGCGATTCGACGCGGTCGGTCTGTCGATGGAAGGCTTCGACGCGATCGGCCGCCGCCGGACGAAAGATCTGGCCGGCCGGCCGGTGGATGACGCCGTGCTGCTGCCGGACGGAACGCAGGCTCGGGGCGTTCCGGAGTTCGCCCGACACCTCGTCGAGGCGCGCCGCGAGGATTTTGTCCGCACGTTATGCCGCAAACTGCTGGGTTACGCGCTCGGCCGATCTCTGCAGTTGTCCGACGACGTGCTGCTAGACGAGATGCGTGTTGCTCTCGACACGCAGGGCGATCGTTTTGTACCGTTACTGGAAACCGTGATCCGCAGTCCCCAGTTTCGCAACCAGCGCTGCCGCGACTTCTCGCCGGCCCGCTTTCGTCCACAGACTTCAGGAGATGATCGATGAGGAACCAGGCCATTTCGCGTCGCGCGGTGCTGCAAGGGCTAGGCGTTTCGGTCGCTCTCCCGTGGCTGGAGTCGGTCCGCGCCTGGGGAAACGAAGCGCTGAGCACAAGCCCCGCTCCGAAACGGTTCGCTTGCCTGTTCCAGGGAGACGGCATCTCCCCTCCAGACTGGTGGGCCAAGGGGGAAGGAACGTCGCTGGAACTCGGCCCGAGCCTGGAAACGCTGGCACCGTGGAAATCCAAGCTCAACGTGCTCAACGGCCTGTTCAACCGCCATGCCGGCGGCGGACACGCTCGCTGCACGGGCAACATCCTCTCGGGCGCGGCGTTGCAGCGCGGCCGCATCATTCGCGGCGCCCTGAGTCTCGACCAGTTGCTGGCCCGCCATCATGAGCAGGAATCCGCGGTCCCGAGCCTGGTTCTCGGCTGCGAGCACCCGGTCAGCGGCTACCATGAAAGCCAGTACTCGATGGTCTATGCCTCGCACATTTCGTGGCAGAATTCCGAGTCCCCGGTGCCGATTGAACTTTATCCGTCGCTCGCCTTCGACAGTCTCTTCGGTCAGAAGGCCGGCAAACTGCAGCGCAGCATTCTAGACCACGTGCTCGAACAAGCAAACGATCTCCGCCGGACGGTCAGCGGGGCCGACCGGGTGAAGCTCGACGAGTACCTGGCCTCGGTGCGTGAAACCGAGCAGCGAGTGCGGAAACTTCAGACCCAGCCGGCGGCAACGGGAGTGCCCGATCTTTCCGCCCGGCGGCCTGCTGACGGCCAGCCAACCGACCTCCGCGAATACGCCCGGTCGATGTGCGACGTCATTGCGCTCGCGTTCCAGACCGACCGGACCCGCGTCGCCACGCTGCTCCTTTCCCGCGACCTGTCGGGACAAGTCTATCCATTCCTGGACATTCGCGACGATCATCACAGCTATTCGCACTCCAACACCGGCCCGGAATACAAGAAAATCGTCAAGTTCCACGTCGAGCAGTACGCCTACCTGATCGAACGGCTGGATGCGATACAGGAAGGAGACGGCACGGTCCTCGACAACTGCTGCATTCAGTTCATCTCCGAACACTGGGACGCCCACAATTCCAACCAGGTGCCGGTCGTTCTGGCCGGCGGACTAGGCGGCGAATTGAAAACCGGCCGCGCGCTGGATTATCTCGACGCCGGCAATGACCGCCGAAAACTCTGCAGCCTGTACCTGGCATTGCTGGACCGCATGGGCGTGGAACTCCCCGAATTCGGCGACGCCTCCGACCGCCTGGCTGGTCTCTGAGGTCCCAAAACGGTCGCGGCATGACTGAAGAAAACTGGGAACCACGGATGACACGGAAGGAAAGCAGGCAGAAAGCGCCAGAAGCCCGGATCAGGATTTGATTCTCCGGGCTTCGTCATTGACGGGTTACGAAAACAAGACCTCGGCCACGAAAAACCCGGCGCGGGAGACCTGCAACCCAGACTGAAAAGGCGTTTCGCGCAAAGTCGCAAAGAGGCAAAGTACGCAAAGCAAATTTGCCACGGATAACACAGATGAGCACGGACCAGAACCTGACGGAAGCTTTGTAAAAGATGCAGAAAAGGCTTGGCCGCAAAAAAGCACACAAGGCGCAAAAAAGGAATTTCTCTGGCTCGAAAAAATCTGCGTCAATCTGCGAAATCTGCGGCTAAACTCTTGTTTTGGAACAATCAAGAAGTTCCGTCTCGGGCAAGTTTAGAGATCATCTTGCCGCGCCAAGAGACTGAAAACTCACCCCGCGAAAGGTCTGTCATGCCGATGAGACGAATGCTGGTTTGCGTTGTCCTGGGGTTGTGTGCCGTATCGCCAGGAGGCCTGTCAGCCGAGGATGATGCGCGATGGAATAAACTCAAGCCTTTCTTCGAGACGCCGGCCGAGTATGCCGGGCAGACGGGGAAATATCCGTCGCCGCTCAAATTTTATGACGGCACGCCAGTGAAGGACGCCTCCGATTGGGGCCGCCGCCGGAAAGAAATTCTCGACCGCTGGAACGGTTTGCTTGGCAAGTGGCCGGCGCTGATCGAACGTCCGAAAGTCGAACGGATGGAGGCGACGCATCGCGACAACTTCACACAGCATCGCGTGCAGGCGGAAGTCGCCTCGGGGCAGATGGTGGCCGGTTATCTGCTGATCCCTGACGGCGACGGGCCGTTTCCCGCGGTGGTTGTGCCGTATTATGAACCGGAAACAAGCATCGGTCTCAAGGGAGAGCTTCGAGACTTTGCGCTGCAGTTGTCTCGGCGCGGGTTCGTGACGCTTTCCATCGGCTCGCCCGGCGGAGATGCCCGTGAGCCGGACGTCGGCCAGACTCGGCTGCAGCCGTTGTCGTACCTGGGTTACGTGGCGGCGAATTGCTGCAACGCGCTGGCCTCGCAGCCCGAAGTCGACCCGAAGCGGATCGGAATCGTCGGGCATTCCTATGGCGGAAAATGGGCCATGTTCGGCTCATGTCTTTACGAGAAATTCGCCTGCGCGGCGTGGTCGGACGGCGGCATCGTGTTTGACGAGGCGCGCGGCAATGTGAATTATTGGGAGCCGTGGTACCTGGGACTCGGCGAGGGGCCGAAACGCAAGCCGGGCGTCGTCACGCCGGACAACCCCCGCACGGGCCCCTATGCGAAATTGATCGAACAAGGCCTCGATCTGCACGAACTGCATGCGTTGATGGCGCCCCGGCCGTTTCTGGTCTCAGGAGGATCGGAAGATCAACCGGAACGCTGGGCGCCGCTGAACCACACGGTCGCCGTCAATACGCTGCTGGGAGTCTCACATCGCGTCGGCATGACCAATCGTCCGGGACACACGCCGACGGTCGAGTCCAATGAGATTCTTTACCTGTTCTTCGAGCACTTCCTGAAGCCGGCGAAACCGAAATGATACCATTCCCAACAATTGACAGCGATCTTCTATAGGTCCCGGCATTGCCAACTCCGGGCTTTGGTGAAATCTTGGCGCGCTGATGATTGTTGGGATTGGTATGAAATTGGCGTGAAGAAGCCTGCCCCGAAGGGATCCACCGAGGGTGATCGCCTTCGGAGCGGCTCACCAGACTCCATGACCCGATGACGAGCGAACTTCGTCCATCACGGTCGAGCCGGGATCGTCTTCACCAGCACGCGTCGGCCAGGACCGCTTAGCAGGTGAAGCCGAGCCTGCATCTCCTGCAGCGATGCAGATCCTGAAGACACTTTTCCTGCGGCGCATCTGAAAATTGCACTCGGAGGGGCTCGAACCCCCAACCTACGGTTCCGAAGACCGTTGCTCTATCCAATTGAGCTACGAGTGCAAGTTGCTTTTCTGTAATGACTTGCGTCTATTGCTTTTGATTACCTCTCTTTGCTTTACACCCGGCGTAGGAAATCGGGCGTAAAAAGTAGCACCCGACGGATTACGGCCGACGAGTGCTGAGAACACCTGACCACAAAAAGAGAGGTTCTCCATGTCGGACGATTCTACCCCTGTTCCGGTTCGCAGTAAATCCACTCGCCGGTAGCGTTTGGACGACCAGGCCTGGGAATTCCCCTGACACCAAATCACTTCGGCCCCTCACTGACCACGCGATCCCCAACCCAACTTGTACAGCCGGAAAGAAACCGCGCAAAGTGCGTCGTGCACTCGCCAGTCAGTCTGGCTGACGATTTGTCTGGAGACCCACGGGGAAATGCGTTATCGTGGATTTGTTAAAGATTCAGGGAACGTCCGCTCTCGTGTTGGCGTCTCTGAAGAGGTGACAGGTGTTGAGCAATCACGATTGATCTGGTCGGGCCGTAGAAAGTTTTTAGAGGCAAAGACGTCGCCGCGCGGCCCCTGCGCGCCGGGCGATGTCTCCGGGATGGTGCTTCCATGCGAATTCCAATTGTTTGCGCAAAGTGCGGCAATGACTTCTCCGCTCCGGAGAGTTTTGCAGGACGAAAAGTCGTTTGTCCTGCGTGCGGGAAGGGGGCTCGCGTTCCCCGGGATGGGAATGGGGCCGGTTCGGGCTCTCGCCGCGGGCCGCGGGGCGGCCCCCGTGGGCTGAAGGTTGGTTTGATCGTTGTCGGCGGCGTCGCAGCGCTGGTCCTGGGTGCAATGGCGTTGGAGAACATGCCGACGCTGACGCAAATGGGGCTGAGCGTCGTGCAGGGGCCAACCGCAACGCCACCCTCTCCCGAGACGAATCCCGAGCCATCGATCCCGGACCAGAATTCCCCGCCGGTCAGTCCGGAGATCGCGGAGACCAGCCCTCCTCCGCCGGCTGAGGCGGAACCGGCTCCCGCTCGTCCCAAACCGGTTCGGCCGCCCCGCGTCGTGCCGAAGCCGAAGCAAACTCGCGAGATGGCGACGGAGGAATTTGATTCCGAACGGGGACGGGAGTTATTCGCGAAGATGAAGCGCGTGGTCATTGTCCGCGGGGACGAATTCGATCCTGCCCTGATGGCCAATGATCCAGCCGCCGCAGCAGCAGCGACTGCGACTGCTGGGGCAGACACTAAGAACAGAAACAAGGGCAGGAACAACCGGAATACTCCGAACGGAGACAACACGGCCGCCATGACGTATCAGGACCCGATGTGGGCTATCTGGTCGGAAACTTTGGCCAATAGCGAGCGTGTGATCGAGAAAATGGGCCTCGAAGCGTCCAAAGGAAAACCCGGCAGAGAAGCCGCCGTTCTGACGATCACGCTTGACATGCAGGAGAGTGAAAAAGGGAAGCCCGGCACGATGGAACTCTCGATCTCGGCAGAGCTGACCTGTGCCGATCCGTCGTCGGACAAGCGATCCGTGTCCTATGCCAAGGTCTGGAAAGCGGAGCAGGATCTCGGCACTGTTTCGGCCAAGTCGTCGCAACTGGGCAAGCTGCCCAATTCCGTGGAAAGCCAGATGACGAAGTTCTTCGGCAAATTCCGAGGGGCGTACAATCAGGCCGTGCAGGCGACGAAGGACGCGGACGAGGCCGGGTGATCTTCACACCGGATTGACATCGATTCCGGCTGATGCAACACTCTCGTCATGCCTTGGTCCGCAAGCGGATCTTGCCTGCCCCGATTCCCTCCTCCTAAGGATTGATCGCGATGCCTGTTCGAATTCTTGCTCATTCGTTGTGCGCTCTGATGCTGTTTGCTGCCGACGTTTCCGCCGACAACTGGCCGAGCTGGCGCGGGCCGACGAATAACGGGCTGTGTGCCGAGACCAATCTGCCGACTGAATGGAGCGCGGAGAAAAACGTCGCCTGGAAGCTGGAACTGCCCGGGCCGGCCGGAGCGACGCCAGTCGTGTGGGACAAGCACATCTTTCTGACGTCGCCGGACAAGGAAGGAAATCTGCTGCTGATCTGCGTCAGCACGGCCGGCAAGGAACTCTGGCGTCAGACGCTGGCGCAGGGGAACAAAGACGTCCGCGGCGATGAAGGCAATTCGGCATCCCCGTCCCCCGTCACCGACGGAAAGCACGTCTGGTCCTTCATGGGGAACGGCTCGCTGGGCTGTTACGACTTCGCCGGGAAAGTAGCCTGGAAGTTCAACGTCGAAGAGCGGTACGGCAAGTTGAGCATCGCCTTCGGAATGACGTCCACGCCCGTGCTCGACGACGGCGTGCTCTACCTGCAACTAATTCACGGCGAAGGTGATCCGAAAACCCGGGAAGCCTGTGTCGTCGCCTTGGAGGCCTCGACGGGCAAGCAAATCTGGCGCGTCGACCGTCCCAGTGATGGCCGGGCCGAGAACGAGCATTCCTACGCCTCGCCCATGATGTACGCCGACGACAAGCAGAAATACCTGCTCACACACGGCTGCGATTACATTGTGGCGCATCGGCTCAGCGATGGCGAAGAACTCTGGCGGTGCGGAGAACTCAACAAGAAGGCGAAGTACGATCCCACGCTTCGGTTCGTCGCCTCCCCGGCGGCCGTTCCGGGGCTGATCATCGTCCCCACGGCGAAAGGGGCGCCGGTCGTGGCCTTGAAACCGAACGGAGCCGGCGATGTGACGGCGAACAAAGACGTCCGCATCTGGGAATTCAGCAAGACGCCCGATGTCCCTTCGCCCGTGATTTCCAATGGCATCGTTTACCTGTGCATGGAGAACGGCAACCTGACGACCCTGCACGCCGACACGGGCAAAGAGATTTATACGCAGCGAACGAATCCGCAACGGCACCGCGCATCACCCGTACTTGCCGACGGCAAGATTTACCTCACGGCACGCGACGGCAAAGTGACCGTCGTCAAAGCCGGAGAACAGTTTGAAATCCTCGCCCAGAACGATCTCGGTGAAGAATTGTCTTCGTCCCCGGCGATCTCCAACGGCACGATCTACCTGCGCTCGTTCAAGCACCTGTGGGCGATTCGCAAGTAAGAGTTGCCAGGTCGGAAAAGATCCCGGCGATGCCATCGCCGGGCTTTGCCCGATGCGAGGAACAGTGACATGGCCCCTGCGGCGCGCTTGATCGCGATTGGCGACGTGCATGGGTGCGTGCATGCCCTGGATGCCTTGCTGACTGCGATTGCGCCGACGGAGGCCGATCGGCTGGTGTTTCTGGGCGATTTGATCGATCAGGGACGCGACAGCGCCGCTGTCCTGGACCGCTTGATCGAGTTGCAGCAACAATGCCGGGTTGTCTTGATTCAAGGCAACCATGAAGAGATGCTGTTTGCGGCTCGGGACGGCGAAAAGGCGCTGCGATATTGGGAAGAGTGCGGCGGAGTTTCGACGTTGAACTCGTATCGCTTTGGAGCGAGTCTCGGCGAGATCCCGACGAGCCACTGGTCGTTGCTGGCCTCTTGCCAACCCTACTACGAAGCGGAAGATTGGATTCTGACCCACGCCAACTACGCCCCCGACTTGCCGATGGACCGTCAAGACTCGTACCAATTGCGGTGGGGGCTGTTCGAGCCGGAGGAAATGCGTCCGCACGAATCAGGCAAGACGGTGGTGGTGGGCCACACAGAGCAAAAGAACTCCGAGATCCTGGACCTGGGATTCGCCGTCTGCATCGACACGGCCTGCTGGCGTTATGGCTGGCTGACGGCGCTCGATGTGCATTCACGAATCTTCTGGCAAGCCAGCCGCTGGGGAATTCTGCGTGAAGCGGAAGAACCCACACATCGCGGGTTATTGCCGCAGTTTGAAAGACACCGCTGAAGCTTGCCGAAGACGAAGCTGTGTTGTTTGGCGCTGCGGCCTCACTCGTGCCGCATGGAACTGCTGGCGGTGAGCGTGACGTCCTGCAGGTAGCTGGCCTGGATCAGGGCGACGGCGCTGTACGGAACGTTCACGTCGACGGTCACCAGGTCGCGCAGTTTGGCGTTCGCACACTGGTTTTGCGGGTCAGGATTTCCGGCGGCCGGCGTAATGGATATTTTCACCGAGACCTGTCCCGTGTTCAGATTCAGCGACGTGGCCAGAAAATTCACGACGGCGTTTTGAACATCCGTGTTCGTGGAACCGGTGATCCCGGCGACTCGTCCGCCTTCCCGGGCTGCGTTCGTCACCAGGTTGGCGGCCATCAGCGCCCGGCCATACTCGATGATCCCCAGGCTCACCAGGAGAAATACCGGGAGCACCAGGGCCATTTCAACCGCGGCCACCCCGGGGCGGTCTTGTCGTACAGGTGAATTTCGGCGACGCATGACACTTTCCTTCACGGCAACAAACCAGACACAGCGCACGCCAGGGACCATCGGCAGATTGCCCTGGCGTGCGCGTGGCGCTGGCGGCTAATCCACAAGTCGGGGCGAACTGAAATAGGAATCGGCGGAGAGGCTGACGCGGCCCGGCACCACAAGCGGCGAACTGAACGGCGCCGGTTGGACCACCACGCGCTTGGGATTTCCCGTCAGCTTCACGTCCATGATGCGGATTCCCACAAACTTGGGAACGGTATACATCGCATTGTTGCCCGGTCCCGAGACGGATGTGAACAATGGTATCAAACGCGGCTGGCCTTTGATCGCGGTCAATTCATCCTTGATGCCGGCGCTGATGCCCGTATCCCCGTTGAGCGTGATTGGCCCATCGGCAGTGGAGATCACGTTCCCTGGAAAATACGACAGATCATTTGCATTCAGTCCGTACAGAATCTGCCGGCTGAGATCGGCCGTGCTGTTGTTGGGGCTGCCCAGGTCAACCGTACCCCGGTTTCCCGGAGGCAACGCCTGGTTCCCATACGGATAAAGGTCCACCTCTTTAATGCCGTCGCCACAATTGCTGATCGTCCCGTTAGACGCGTGAAACCCGTAGTTATCCGATCCTGTCCCGGCCATCAAGGCATTCCAACTCGGAACATCCAGCGCAATCGGCAAGATGCCGACGGTTGCCGAACTGCCGGGAAAAATCCGGATGGCGACGCCCGGCATCAACGCCGCTGCCGCGGTTTCCGACAAGGCCGCGTCCTGAACTCCGAACGTCTTGCCGAACATCAACGGCACGCGACCGTCGCCCGCTCCTCCTCCACTTTGATCGCGGTGCAGCGTGACTTCCACCAGGTTGAACGGCGAAGTCCCGTACGATTTGGTCCATTGACCGGTTATCGGGTTCCAGTCGAGCTGTCCGTAACGAAGGTCTCGTACGGCGTTGACATAGCTCGAACTGCGGTCGCCGTTGCGATGCAGGCCCGCTACGGCCACCGCGGCAGTGTTTCCATTCGAAACGACTTGCAGGCTGGTCAGGGACGGTGCCACGCCCAATCCTGGCGTCAGTTCCAGTGCGGAAGCCAACGCCGACGAGTCGGCGGCAGATTGCAACTGGGTCTTCGTCATCGACAGATAGCCCAGGTCGACGGCGAACGCCGTCATCCCGAAGATGATCACCAGCATCGCGGCCGCCAGCACCAGCACCGAACCTTGTCGGCGCGGTACGGGTTTCTGAAGCCGCCTCGAAAATGCGAAACGCGAAGTCTGCATAGGGGGCTCCTTAGGGTTGGTATTCATGAACGACATGTTCGGTTTCATCCCGCTGGACCAGTTCGCCATGGGAATAGTAGCGGACTTCCTTCAAGACGAACCGCGTGACTCGATACGACGCAAAGCCGACGCGCGACTTGGCGACGGAATTCGACGTGCGGTAGCCGTTGAGATTTGTCAGCCCGGTCTCTTCGAGAATGCGCAGCGGATCCGAGTGAAACTCGCCCCACGTCTGCGACTGGCCGTCGCGGACCGTCACGCTCAACACATCGTCGTACAGCAGCATCCTGAGCGTGTAAGTGATCGTCTCCTGGGGAGTCGTCAGCTTCGAGCCGTCGTCGAACGTGCTCCAGGTTTGCACGTGTTCGCCGTGCCATTGCTGGAGCTGCAGGCCGCCCGCGAAATACTCCGGCTGCGTGCAATGGTTGATCTCGAAGACGAAGAAATCGTCGTCCTGGGTGCCGTCCGGCGAGATCACATTGAGAATCTGCGGCGAATCGTCCGCCGGACTCGGCTCGCTGATCACGAGCTCCCAGTCTTCTTCGATGCGGTCGAACTGCGGCGTGCCATCCGCCGGCGCCTGGCCGGTCGTGACCGCCAGCAGTGAACAGGCCGTCAACCAAACGATGCGTTTCATTGCTGCCCTCCCCCTCGTTACTCAATCCGTGAACCTGATCCGGCAACCGATACGCCAGCGAACGCCGGCCATCGTGCGGGAACACTTGTCGGAACGCAGCCGGACGACACTTTGGGGACCAATTCGCCGAGGGTGGGCAAATGCGCGACTTGGTTGCTGCCAATCTCAAACCTAGTTCGAATCGGCGGGCTGTCAAGAATTTTTTTTCCGGCCGACACCGAACGCACGACGCTCCATGTGCCGCGGACGGATTTCCACGCCATCGGCCCCAACCGCTGTGCGATGCGGATTTACTGAGATGAGACTTGCGGGTAGACTTGGCACATAGCGAGTGATCTTTTCGATAGCGATCCCAACAAACAACTTCGGGCGGCTAGCTCAGCGGTAGAGCGTCGGTTTTACACGCCGAATGTCACAGGTTCGAATCCTGTGCCGCCCAGTTTCTTGTCTTTCCAGAACTGTCCCGTTCTGTCACCCCCTGCAAAACCAGGGGGTTTTCTGTTTTTGAGTCTGGCTGACTCCCCGGAATCTGTGCCGGTGTCATACCCGGTGGCATCGCATTGGCAGCGCGGTCCAGGCCCGCCGTCACGGTCTGCGCTGCCCTGGTGAAGTCCTCATCCCGGACCATCAGGTAAGCCGGCAATACGCAGCGGCGTCGAAATAATCAAAGAACTGCGGTTCGGGCGCTGCAGCCGCAGGTCGCAGGTCAGCCAGGGCGGACCGGACCTCGGCCCGGACGATCTCCCGTAGCTGGTCGGGCGTGGCGACGATGACTGCTGGCGCAGTTTCAGGCATGGGCCACCTCCTGACTGCCGGCCGGCTGATTCGTCAGGTCTCCTGATATGCAGCTTGCGCGGACTTCAGCAATTGCCGTTCGGAGCCAGTATTTTTGTTCCCGCCACTCTTGGGGCAGGTTGCGAGAGTTGTTGCAGCGTTCGGTGATCGAAGCCGCTTCGGCGAACGGGTCGACAGCATCCATGAGACGTCACTCCTGAAAGACGGGTCGGTCGGACCGGAGCCAACGGAGTGAAAATGGCGTCACGGTCCGACCTGGTTTCAGCGGGCCAGCGTTGCAACACTGAACCGCACCCGATGAAAAGCATTGTGCCGGCCGCCGCGCGATCGGCAAGATTCACTTGGCGGAAAACGCGAAGAATCCCGCAGAAATCAACCGGCGCGCAGAAATTCCAAAACTCACACCGTGCCGATTCTCGCCGGGTCATCGGGCATCAAACGAAAACGCCCCGGCATTTCCCTGGCCCGCGCCCTGCGGGTTCTGCATACTGAGGCCATGAATTGAGCGGAACTCTCGCGTTAACACCCAAGGAAATGGCGATGAGTCGAGCCGGCAGAGAGCCTGCGGAAGACGTGAAACGGAGACTGATTGCGGCGTGCGCGGAGGTCGGGCAAGAAGCCACAGGGATTTTCCGGTTAATCGGAGACGTGCGACTTGTCATGGTCAACACGCCAACCTTCGGCCTTGTTGCGCAAGTCCCCGTTTCAGGAAAATGGCCCGAGACCGTCAGCGTGAGGTGTGGAACGCCGGAAGACCTCTATGGCCCGTTTCTGCACGGTTGCTTACACGTGCCATTCGAGACACTCGTTGAAGAACTTCGCGCGACGTTAGACGAACGGGAAAAAGTCATTGCCGCCAGGCAACTCGGAATCATGGGGCCGTACCGCTTTGAGCGTAGTGAGTGGAAAGCCTGTGACGAGAAATGACCCGGCTTTGATGCCTGCTTGGATCGGCTGCCCTGCCAAGCGGGAGCGCCCCGGACTTCCTCCGGGGCACCAGCACCCACCGGCCGTCGATTCAACTCGAATGCCA
The DNA here is from genome assembly GCA_964388415.1 of uncultured Planctomycetaceae bacterium. GTDB lineage: Bacteria > Planctomycetota > Planctomycetia > Planctomycetales > Planctomycetaceae > CAZDGB01. Next base: position 25,000 of record CAYMAO010000030.1, read on the forward strand.
GCGATTCATGAACGCGTGAAAATCCCCCAGAAAAGGGGCCGACGTTCCGTCGCGAAGTACAGCGTGGACGCCCTCTTCGTCCCGGCCGCTCGATAATTTCGACGCCTCTTCAAACGTGGAAAACACTTCGCTGAGGCGCTCGCCGTCGCCGTCTCTGGCGATGCAGAATCCCACGACAGCGGACGTTGGAATCTCGCCATTCTTCAGTCGCCGCTTCATTTCCTGAACCATTGCCAATCGGTTGCGGGCGTCGGCCTCCATCGCAGCGATTGCGTTTTCCACAACCCGGCGAGTTGATCCCCGCAAACTGAACGACGGGCCGGCCGGGAAGGGCGCAAGCTGGGCTTTATCGCCACCCTCCAACGCCATTGTCTCAACTTGAAATTCCTCGAAAAACCGTTCACCAATGAGGTCGATGGCCCCCAGCGCAGCGCAATGCTTCGTAACCAGGGACTGCGTCTGCGATGCCGGCTTGGTTCTTGTCACTGTCGCCATGATTCGTCGTCTTTCATTCTTGAGGAGAGAAACACCCGCCGCCGAAGTGACAGCGGGCCGGTCGGTCTTGCTTCAATCCACGCCGAGCAACACGGCCCGGCCGTAGGATTCGCTGCTCATCGCGTAATCGAAATCGTGGTCCGATCCCCATTGAGCCGTGAGGGCTTCTTCCAAGGTCGCGCGCCGGCGGTGGAGAAATCTGGTACACTTCAGGCACGGTTTTTTCGTTGTGATCGCTCAAGGGCTTACCATGCGGACAGCCATCGGACAAATTGCAGTGCTGTGGTGTCTTTCGGCAGGGCTTTCGGCGCCGGTCCTCCAGGCGCAAGGCCCAGCGTCTGGGACCAAGAAGACGGACACAAAGCTGGTGCCGCTCAACAAGCAGGAGACGGTGCTGCTGGACGCCGAGGGAAAACGGCTGATTCTCAAGTCCCAGGTGGTGATGCGGGAAGGCCTGCTGGAGATGCTGGTCTGCCTGAAGCAGACGAAGGAACACGAATCGGTTCTATCGGTGGCGACGAAAGCCCAGATCATTCACGCGGGCCTATTGGCGCTCGGCGCGGAATCGGGCGAAGGGGTAAAGTTCACGCCAGAGTTCCAGCCGCCGACCGGCCAAAAGCTCGACATTTTTCTGACGTACCGGGACGAAGACGAGAAGCTGCACCGGGTGCCGGCCCAGTCTTGGGTCAGGCACGCCACGCGGCGGTACTTCATCGAGAAGCTGGCCCGACTGCCCGGCGAGGTCAAACTGCCGGCGGACCAGAATTTGAAGTACGACGAAAAACGGGGGGAGATGCTCTGGTACGGCTCCATGACCAAGGACGAACGCGATCTGTTCCTGTCGCTCTCCAAGGACGCCGCGTATCAGAAAGTTGTGCGCACCCTGTTTGATCAATCGCAACTGCGGGAGATGAAGGCCGACTTCGTCTTCGCCGGCAGCAGTTTTTTCACGGACGAAAAGACCGGCGAGAAACACTACCAGGCCGAGGCGGGCGACGTCATCTGCGTGGCGAATTTTGCGTCGTCGGTGATCGACGTGAACGCCGAAAGCAGCGCTACCAACGACGGCCTGATGTTCGAAGCCTACACCGAACGGATTCCCAAGATCGGTACGGAAGTGCAGATCGAGATTCTTCCGGTGTTCAAGCCCAACGCAAAACCGGGCGACAACCGGCCGAAACCGCCGAAGAAATGACGCGCGTCCCCGGGACGCCGAGAAAATCTGCCGTCTGCGAAAAGTTTTTCAGGCGGGCAGACGCGGCTGGACTTGACCGCCGCACGAGCTAGACAGGTTGCGCCAGGACGCCCTGTTTCTTTGACGCGTGGTGCGCGGCTCAGTCGATCATTTCATGGATTGCGCCGCGGATCGTGCCTGATCAGACGGACCTCTTTAGGCTCATAGGGTTGTCGCGGCGATGTCTCGCGCTGCCCCTGTCGCCGAAACTAGTTTTTTCTCGAGGTCCGCATGCGGCGTCTTCTTCGCTTCTGGTCATTGCAGGATTCGCAGCGCAAGTCCAACATCATCGCCGGCGGTATCGCCATGGCGGCGCTGTGCATCCTGAGCCTGGAAGCCGCTCCGATTCCCGCCGGCAGCGATATCGTTCCGCACGCCGCCGGCAAAGCGCACCTCGTGAAACTGGAGCTGAATGCCGCGCCGGCTCGTCCCGGTACCCTCGCGGCTGCGGAATCGAAACCCGCAACAGCCGACGTTCAGCCTGCCGTGCCGTTGTCCACGGAAGAGCTGGCCCGGCAAACGCTGCAGCGGAAATTGACGGTGTTGGACGCCGGCATCAAATTCCTGAAGCAAACGCCCGATTACACCGCTCAGTTCACCAAGCAGGAACTCGTTCACGAGGAACTGTCCGACGAGCAGTCGATCTACATGAAGGTCCGGCACGAACCCTTCAGCGTCTACATGAAGTGGATCACCGGAGAACGGGGCCGGGAAATTCTGTACGTAGACGGCGACAACGAAGGCGAAATCCTCGTCCGCAGCGGCGGTTGGAAACAACGGCTGGGCACCATGTCCATCGCACCGGACGGAACTCTCGCCATGCGGGAATCCCGCTATCCCGTGACGAAAGCCGGCATCCTGGAACTCGCGCTGATGATGCAGGAATTCCACCAGCAGGATCTGGCCACGAGCAATTTCACCCGCTGCGAGCAATTGGCCGACCAGACGTTCGACGGCCGCAATTGCCTGTGCTTCCTGATCGAATACAATGATGCCCAGGGGTCGCCGACGTATCGCAAGTCGGTCTCGCTGATCGACAAGGAATGGTCGATTCCTTTGTACATCAAGAACTACGGCTGGCCGGCGCCGGATGTCGCCGGCACCCAGGGAGACGCCCTCGACGAAGCCACGCTGATCGAGTTCTACAGCTTCGCCGAAGTCAAGTTCCGCCAGCAGCTCGTCAACCGCGATTTCGACCGCGAGAATGACGAATACCGGTTGCAATAGACCGCGGCGCCGATCTACAACCGCGATACATCTCCACGCGGGAACCAGGCGGTTTCTTCCCGATCCAGTCGCTCTTCACTGCCGGATTGCGTATGATGCAGTACGCAGCACCAAAAAAGGCAGTGTATGAGCATTCCCCGCGTGGCGATCGTCGGCCGGCCTAATGTCGGCAAGAGTTCGCTGTTGAATTGGCTGGCCCACAAACGCATCTCGGTGGTCGACCCCATGGCAGGAGTCACCCGCGATCGCGTCACCTATTTGATGCACGAACAAGACCGCTATTTTGAATTGATCGATACCGGCGGCATCGGCATCGTCGACCGCGACGACCTCTCCGAAGACATCGACCGACAGATTCAGATCGCCCTCGACGACGCTGATCTCATCGTCTTCGTCGTCGAAGGACCGGCCGGCGTCACGGCCCTGGATCAGCGCGTTTCGCAACGGCTTCGCAAGATCGACAAGCCCAAACTGCTTGTCGTCAACAAGTGCGATTCGCCCAAGCTGGATGACGAAATCTCCGTCTTTTACGGCCTGGCCGACGCCCCGCTCGTCATCACCAGCATTATGGGGGGCCGCAATCAGGACGAACTCCTGGCTGCAATTCTGGAACTTCTCCCGCCGCCCGACGCGGCCGAGGCGGAACTTGGCGCGTCGCAATCGGCCGAGCCGGAACTCAAACTGGCCATCGTCGGCCGCAGAAACGTCGGCAAAAGTACGTTCATCAACCAGCTTGCCGAGACCGAGCGAATGATCGTCAGCGAAATCCCCGGCACGACTCGGGACAGCGTTGACGTCCGGTTCGAGCTCGATGGCAAGGCCTTCGTGGCGATCGATACGCCGGGCGTCCGTAAGCGCAAAAGCCTTGCGAATAATGTCGAATGGTATGGACTCGCGCGGGCCAAGCGCAGCATTCGCCGGGCGAATGTGGTGCTGATGTTTTTTGACGCCACGGAGCCGGTCTCCCGGGTAGACAAGCAACTGGTGTCCGAAATTCTCGACGAAGTGAAGCCGTGCATTTTCGTCGTCAACAAATGGGACCTTGTCCGCGAGAAGACGACGGAGGCCTGGTCGGAATATCTGTTCAAGCTGTTTGCCGACATGCGGCATGTCCCGGTGGCGTTTTTGACGGCGAAGTCCGGCAAAAACGTGCAGAAAGTGATCAACCTGGCCCAGTCGATTTATAAACAGTCCCGGTTCCGCGTTCCGACAGGGGAGCTCAACCGGCTGGTCAAAGAGGCGATGCACAACTGGCCGCCGCCGATGCGTCAAAATCGGACGCCGCGAATCAAGTACGCCGTGCAGGTCGGCGTGGAGCCGCCGACGATCGTGCTGAAATGCAACGACGCCGTGCTGTTCGATGAATCCTGGAAGCGTTATCTGATCGGTTTTCTGCGCGAGCAGTTGCCGTTCAAGGAAGTGCCCGTGAAGGTCTATTACCGCTCGAAGAGCGACGTCACCACGGCGAAGGACGTCCGCGAAGAAGCGGAAGTCGCTGTGGAACTGGAAGACGACAGCGCCGACTGGGGCGAAGAACTCGACGCGGAAGAATAATTGTTCGTTACTCCCGCGGCGGCCCGGCGGGGGCCGCCTGTTGCAGCACGAACAGCAGCCGGACGGTCGGCACGGGCTCGTCGGCCAGACTTTCCGCGGCAGCGTCTTGCTCGCTCTCTTTGGCTCGCTTCAGGGCCTCGCGTTGGCCTTCCTCAGAGAGATTCGAGGCCGCCTTCTCGGCCACGGAATTCGCGGTCTTTCCGGCGGAGAGACTGTTGCTCTTTAAGAGGCCCAGGGACGGATTCACCGTATTCTGGATCGCCACCGCACTCCGCTGCCGGTAATAGTTCGTCGCCGGTCCCGGCGTGTGAACGGCGGCCAGCGCATCCGCGGGGCCTTCCGCGTCGAAGTCCTTCTTCGCCTGCGGTGAGGTCTGTTTTCGATCAGCGTTGGCCATGCCGCGAGCCGTTTGGCTCGCGCCCGTCATCCGGCGTAACTGGCTTGTCGAGCCTGGTTTCTCGGCCAGGTTGCCTGCATTGTCTCCGGCGGCCGCAAGATTCTGTGCATTCAAAAATCGGTTCGCCACGTACTGATTGGTCGCTTCGGCCGCCTCTTGTTTCATAACGATCTGCTCGGCCTCTTTCTCGGTGAGGTTTGCTTCGAACGTGTCACGATCGGCCATTTCCGCCAACTTCTCGTTGTCGTCCAGCGTCGGCAAGTCGACCGGCGGCTGCAATTGGGCCGTGAGGAACACCTGCTGATCATCCATGTCGTTCAAGAACTGCGTCAGGTCGCTGCTCGGGCCTTCCACGTAGACGGTAATCAATTCGCTGGCGTCCGCGGCCGGCGTTTTTTTCCCGCGGCGTGCGTCGGATTTCTGTTCGACGGAACGCTGCTTGTCCGACGCGGTGTCGCCGTCTTGCAGCACGGGCAGATGATACCGTTCCAGCAGCACTTCCATCTGGTTGGCCGCGTCGTTGATGTCCAAGACCGTCAGTTCCACGACGGCGACCCCGTTGCCGCTGCGTTCCAGGTACGGCACCACATCTCCGATGCGGACCGCACTCCAATTCATTCCGTTCCGATTCATGTTGGCGTCGGCGAAGGCATCCATCGCCCCGAGACTGCCGGCAAACCCGGCCGCGGAGCCGTTGGGAAGCAGATTCTTTGCCTTCGCCATTTCGGGTTCAGCCCGTTCCACTGCGGTCTTCTGCACGCCGGATTTCGCCGGGCTGGGCGCTGCCGGGGCCGGCGCGGCGCCGCCGGTCGCGATGTCTGTGGAAGGGGCGTCGGCTTGAAACTGGACTGGTTGACTTCGCGATACCACCGGGGCCGCCTCCATACTCTGAGCCGCTCCCATGTCCAGGCCCACGGAATGCGCCGCAGCCAGTTCGTCGCGCCCCACGGTGAGTGCTTCGGCCGGCGCGTTCCTGGTCTGCGCCCATTGACCCTGGTGGCGTTCGGCGGTCTGCAGCATAAGCAACATGCCGGCGGCGGTGACAGCCATGCCGATCAGGGCCGAAACGATTTCCCGGCGCAACGACCGAGGCGCAACGGCCGGTTCAGGGCGCAGCAGCGATTGCTGAGATGCCTGCTTCCGGATCGCTGGCGCCAGGTCGGCCGGGGCAGTCTCTCTGGGCATGCCGCGGATCAGGTCCGACAGGCGGGCGAAATCGTCGAGTTCGCCGCGCAATTCCGGCGAAGACTCCAATAGCCGTTCCGCTTCCGCCCGCTCGGCCGGAGTGACTTCTCCGTCGAGATAGGCAGACAGCAATTCACGAGGTTCCATACGATCCATGGCACATCATCCCAAGTCGGCCGGACCATTCCGGCGGCAAGTCTCGAACAAAAAAACGGCCCTGTCACAACGCAGGGAAATCAAACGCTCACTTCACGAGCGGCTAAACCGACTGACGAAATTCTTGTCATATTCACTCTTCCGGCCGCAGCAAGACACTGAGTTTCCCCCGCAATTCCAGCCGCGCCCGGTGCAAACGGCTGCGGACGGTTCCCACCGGGCAATCGCAAATCGCGGCGATCTCCTCATAGGCCATGCCGTCCATTTCCTTCAACACCAGCACTGTTCGAAATTCCTCGGGAAGCTCTCCCAGCGCCTGGCGGACCAGCCGCTGACGGTCGGTCACGTCCAGGGCGTGCGTTGGCTCGGCCGACGGACGGTGATCCGTTGGTTCCGCACCAGACGCTTCCCTCATCGCTTCGACTGACGCCGTCATACGCCGTGTCTTTCGCCGGGCACTCACCGACAGATTCAAGGCGATCCGGAACAGCCAGGAGTAAAACACCGACTGGCCCCGAAACGTCTGTAACTTTTGCAGCGCCTGCACAAACGCATCCTGGGCCACGTCCTGGGCGTCGGTCGTCGAGCCCAGAACATGAACCAACGCGTGATAAAGTCGATGCTGATAGCGTTCGACCAGCAGTCCGAAAGACTCGGTCTGCCCGGCCAGACAACGCTGGATCAGCTCTTGATCGCTGGTGCCATTCACGATGTTCTATCTATTCGACGCGAACTGCCCGTTCCAAGTTCCAGAAATCGGCCATTTTGGATGAGAAATCAGAACCTCAGGCAGTGACATGCTTTACGGCCGAACCATCGTGCCGTGCGGGCGCAATGTCGTCAATCGTGCCGGGATTCCAAGAGAGCGGAATTCCAGGGGGTCTCATTTGCTGGGACGGCCGGTTCGGCCGGTTGCGCTGTCGGTCAGTCGGCGAGGGGCGTGTAGAACAGCCAAAGCACCCGAAGGGCGGCGAGATTTCAGGATGATCCCAACCATGACCGCTACGAACCAATTGCTCCCGGTCCATCGCCAAGGCTTGAGCCAACTCTCAAACATCGGCTCTGGTGATTCCATGCCGCCCATCCTCCCGCAGGGGAGGCAGGGAATCAATTGAGAGCGCCGCGCGGCCAGATCCTGGAGGATTCACAAACGTCTCGGGCTTACGGCGCTGCTGCGGCCGGCTCACGATTATCGGCCCGGAAATCCGCGTCGGTGTATCCGCAGTTCCAGCGGACGTTTTCGTAGCCGTAGTATTCCAGCAGGCCGTCCGGGTTCGCGAGGTCATCGGTCTGCCAGTCGAAATTCCTCACGGCAAGCGGCACGGACCACTCGGCATCAAGCCAGATCAGCGACTGGCGGTAGTCCGGATTCACGGCTGGCGAGGCATAGTCGATCGTGAAGACCAGGCAGCGGCGTTCGGCGATTTCTTCATCGGTCGGCTGCGTGCACGCCACTCCGGACTCGCGGTCCAGAAACGGCTCGATTCGTTCCAGCAGTTGTTCGGTCAGCCGGAGCATGCCGACGTCGGTAATCGGATATCGGGCTTCCTGCATCGCCAGGGTGGAGTGAGGATCGAGATGAATCCAGCCCAGCCGGCGTTTCCAGCCTCCCAACCGGATCGCCAGGCGATTGTCGTTCACCTGCTCTTGGAAATACGCGATGCGGCCCAGTCCCTGCCAGGTCATGGCCACGCTGAACGGCGATTGTCGGAATTTCAGATCGATGGTTTCGGCCGCCCGTAGCGTTTCGCCGACACGTTCGTGTTTGTGAAACACGGCCGTGTAATCCGGAACCGACTTCAACCAGTCCTGGCCGCGGCGTACCTGATCGGCAATGTCGCCCAGCGTGACGACTCTGGCTTCTCCTGGCACAGCAGACGATGTTCTCGTGATTTCACCGTTCGGAGCGGCGGGCGATGAGGGTTGAGACACTTCCGCCGACCGGACGCGATTCGTGTCGAAATTCAGATCGGCCAGCATGAAGGCGGCTCCGAGCGCGAGCAGCACCGCCGATATCAGCAGACTCAGTTTCATGGAACCGTGCTCCGTCGCCTTCCGTGACAGATAAAGAACTGTCGCTCGGCGAGAATCGCCAGCGTTCAAGAGATCAGCCGGTATCAATGCGGATGCCCTCCGAGCAGGGGGCCGGAGAGGAGATGTGCCAGTGAAATTGTAGGTTGTCCAATGCCGGCGGACTGAGAAAATCCCGCCCTGCGCACCGTTTTTTCCGTCGCACAATCGTTACAGGCGTTCCGAATGTCAGGCAGTCGCGTCCGGCTTCTCAGTCACGGCCGCTCCACACTGCTGGCGTCGTTCGGCACAGTCGACTATCGTGAAGCCAGACAATCCCGAGGCGTCTGCAACAGGACAAACTCATGAAACTTACTTTTCTCGGCGCCGCCGGCGAAGTCACCGGCAGCCAGCATCTGATCGAAACCGACCGACTCCGAGTGCTGCTGGACTGCGGGCTGTTTCAAGGTCGCCGCGCGGAAGCCCGCGCGAAGAACGAAGTCTTCAAGTGCGATCCGAAACACCTCGACGGCGTGATCTTGTCTCATGCCCACATCGATCACTGCGGCAACCTGCCCCGGCTCTATCGCGCCGGCTATCGCGGGCCGATTTTCTGCACTCCGGCGACGGCGGATGTCGCCCGGATCATGCTGGCCGACAGCGCCCACATTCAAATGGAAGACGCCCGGTATCTCCGCAGGCATCTCGATCCGGGGCATCCGCCGGTCGAACCTCTTTACGACGATGACGATACAGCCGCCACGGTCAAGCTGTTCGAGCCATTGCCGTACGGAACGTGGCATGAACTGGCCGAGCATTTTCGCGTCCGGTTCGCGGAAGCCGGGCATATTCTCGGCTCGGCGATTGTCGAAATGGAAATCCGCGAGCGGGGGACATGGCGCCGCGTCGTGTTCACCGGCGATCTCGGCCGGCGAGACATCCCGCTCTTACGCGATCCGCAACTCGTCGACGGCTGCGACGTGCTGATCACCGAATCGACCTACGGCAGCCGCATTCATCCGGCGCCGTCGGATCTTCAGGCCGCTCTGTTGAAAATTCTGGAGCGATGCGTGGAGAAGCAGGGGAAAGTGATCATCCCGGCCTTCAGCCTCGGACGCACGCAGACCATCACTTACTTTCTGAACCGGCTGCACAACGAAGGCCGGCTGCCGTCGTCGCTGCAAGTTTTCGTCGACAGCCCGCTGTCGAAGGAGCTTACGGCAGTCCATCGCCAGCATCTGAAGGACATGGACGCCGAAGTGCACGGCGTGATGCGGAAAGACCCCGATCCGTTTGCATTCGGCGGGCTGACGTACATCGCTTCGCAGCAGGAAAGCATGGCCCTCAATCGCCGGCCCGGTCCCTGCGTGATCATCGCCGCCAGCGGGATGTGCGAAAACGGCCGCGTGGTGCATCACCTCAAGCATTCCATCGATAACGACCGCAACACAGTGGTGATCATCGGCTTTCAGGCCCAGCACACGCTGGGCCGGCAACTGGTGGACCGGCGGCCGACCGTGAGAATCTTCGACCGTCAGATTCCCCTTCGGGCCGATGTGGAAGTCTTGCAGGGCCTGTCGGCTCACGCCGACGCCGAGGATTTCCGCTGGTGGTTCGCGAACTTGTCGAAAAGCGGCCGCGGCGTCGGCCGGGCGTTCATCGTGCATGGCGAAGCCGAGGGGGCGAACGCCGTCGCAAAACTCCTGGACGACGTCTGCGACGAACCGCCGACGATTCCGAAGCTGTATGAATCGTTCGAGGTCTGAGACCTGGCCGGGAACGCAGCATGAAACAGGGGCCGGGCCGGGCGTCGCTTACTCGGCCTCGTCGATGGCGGCGATTTCGTAGCGCTGGCGGCCGCGGGGGGCGTCGAATTCGACGACGTCGCCGACCTTCTTGGCCATCATGGCTTGCGCGAGCGGGCTGTTGCTGAGGATTTTCATCACGTCGCCATCGTAATTCTCTTCGCCGGGTCCGACAAATTCGTACTTTTCGATATCGCCGAATTTGAGGTCCTTCACGGTGACTCGGCTGCCGAAGACCACCACGCCCTTGGGCTGATTGGACTTATCCACGATCACGCAACTCGCCAGCTTGGAACGGAGCGAATGAATTTTCGCCTGCAGCCGGCCTTGCTCTTCGCGCTGGCCGTGGTACTCCGCGTTTTCGCGCAAGTCCCCTTCGGCCCGGGCATCGGCAATGGCCTGGGCGATCTTCGGCATCACTTCGTGTTCGAGATGCCGAATCTCTTCCTTCAGCTTGTCGTAACCTTCCCGCGTAATCGGCTGCTTGTCCATCGAACGATTCTCCTGCGTCCCGGTCGCGCTGTCAGGCGACAAGTCATCGCCACGGCTTCGAGATTCGCGGCAACAAAAACAAAAGACGGGCGATCCAGGGACATCGCCCGTTCAGTGCGTCAGTCTGCGAGGACTCATTATACCCGCCTTCGGATGAAAAGCTACGGGGAGTTGCCGCCGGCCTGAGTGAACGGCTCGGTTCGGAAGCCGCCTGTTGACCTGTCTCGGAACAGGCCCTAGGATGAAGGCAGCGGGCCGGTGACGGTTCCCCTCCCTATTGAGGTCACCATGTCGCAAGCGATTGCCAATCCCGATGAGCTGCGTCGCTTCGCGCAGATGCTGAAGAAATTCAATACCGGCCTGGAAGACCAGATGGCGGCCCTCTCCGGACAGCTCGACAGTCTGAGCGCGACGTGGCGCGATCAGGAGAATCTGCGATTCACCGAAGAATTTCACCGCAACCTGCAGATGATGGGCCATTTCCTGGAATCGAATAACGAATACATCCCCTTCCTGATGCGCAAAGCCGACCGGCTCGACGAGTATCTGCAACAACGCTGACGGCAGCCTCCACCGTGAGAGACGGGTCTGTCCCGGGTTCGAATTTGGGGCTTGAGAGGCATTTCGCGTGAGTGATTCCGCTCGTGTGACTTCGATCGACGCCGTCGTTGCGTTCCGCGGTGCGCTGCGGACGTTTGAAGCCGAGGCCGCCCAGGCGATCTTGTCCCTGGACGGACAGACGAACCGGGCGCTGGACTGGCTCGACAACGAAGCCCCGGCGTATTGGCGGCAGGAAGTCCGCCGCTGTTCCGACCTCGTGGCCCGAACCCGCGGCGAGCTGGAAACGTGCAAAATGCGGACCGTCGCCGGCCAACGGGCCGCGTGCTTGGAAGAAATCGAAGCCTTTCGCGCGGCACAACGGAAGCTCCGGGAAGCAGAGGAAAAAATCGAAACCGTCCGCAAGTGGGCGCAAAGGGTTCGCCGGGAATTGGATGACTACCGCGGCCGGACAATGGGGCTACGGATGGCGCTGGAACGCGACTTGCCCCGCACGCTGGGCCTTTTGGACCGGACGATTTCATCGCTGGATTCGTATGTCGAGCAAGTGCGACAGGGACAACAGCCGCCGGCCGACGCGCCCTCTTCCACGGAGACGCCATGAGAATCGCCGACTTGACCACCGGCGCCGCCCAGCTGCGCGACGCTCTGGAGACGCTTCAGATCGCCTGGTCCGAGACTCGCGACTCGTGGAACGACGGCAACAGCCGGAATCTGGAAGAGGAGCATTTGAAGCCATTAGCGACCGAAGTCGCCGCGTCCTATCCCGTGATCTTGCACCTCTCCTCGGTCCTCGCGCAAGCCGAGCGCGAATGCGGGCCGTGGTCATGACGGACCCGTGAGACATGACTTGACAGATCATCGACACGAATCGGGGCCTGGGCCTCGACCGATTCTTTTTGAGGCGCGCTGTGGATCGAATGACGACGGAACATTACGGCGAACTGCTGCGGGAATTGACCGCGGCTCAAGCCGACCGGCTGCGGGCCCTCCAGGAACTCGCCGCGTTCGACGCCGACCAGGTCCGCGCGGCGCCCCGGCAGCTTGAAGACGCCTTGGAAGCCGTCGACCGGCAATTCCAGCAGGCGAAAGACGAGTTGGAACGCAGTCACGCGGAAGCCTGCCAGGCCATCGAAGAGCGATACCGTTCGGATGAGTCGGCCGCGGTGCTGGAGCACAACCGCTGCTACGGCGAGGTCGATCTGAAGTATGAGTCCGATGTTTCCGTCGCCGAACAGAAGCACAAGGACGATTCCTGGCTGACGCAGTCGATTCTCGATGACGCATCGGAATCCAGTCCCAAGGTGCAATGGGAACGGCTGCAGGCGCAACTGGACCAGTCGCGCGAACGGCTCGCTGCGCAGAATGAAGAGGTGCAGACCCTGTATCGTCAGGCCGTTGATGTCGCCGAGGGCCGCTGGCAGCGGATGAGCCCCGAGCCGCAACCCGGTCCGCCGCCGCCGAATCGTGAAGCGGCCGAGCAGCAAATCGTTCAGGCCGTGGATGCCGTCCGCCTTGGCGTGCAGCGGCTTTCGCGGCAACTGGTCGGCAGGCTGTTCGCCGGCTGGCTGGTCGTCATTCCGGTGTTTCTGCTGATCACGGGGGTCGTCGCCGGCGGGCTGTTCGCCGGGGTTCAGCCGCAGTGGCTCGGCATCACGAAGATGGACCGCAACGAATGGGCGGCGATCACAATGGGCATCGGCGCGGCAACAAGCCTGGTCTCGCTGCTGATTCTCTGGCAAATCGCTGCCGGGAAGACGGCGGCCGTCGTGGAGCCGCTGCAGCAGCACGCCGTCAATGCCCGCGCCTGGTACCAGCGCTGGCTGAAGACCGCCGATGCGGATTTCCGGCGCGGCGAACACGAATACAAGACGCGGTATGTGGCCGTCGTCGAACGGCGTGATCGTTCGCTGGCCCAGTTTGCTGCGGACTATGCGGCGCGCATGGACGAATTGAAAATGAATCGCCAGCACGCCCTCGCGGCGCTCGTGCAGCAGCGCGACGCCGCGCTCCGTTCGGCCGGCGGGCTGTTTTCCGAACAGAAACAAGCTCAGGCCGCGCAGTTTCAGGCCGTCCTGACTGACCTCGATGCGCAATGGAAGCAGCAACGGAGCCAGTTGACGCAGCACCACGCTCGGCAGCAGGCCGAACGGGACCGTCACCGGCAGGAACTGTGGACCCGTTGCGAGACGAATTGGCGAATGGCTCTGTCGCAGACCACGGATACCGCCGCTGAGCTGGATGAGGAAAGCCATCGCCAGTTTCTCGAGTGGCCGCAGATCAGCGGTGCCGGCTGGAGTCCTCCAGAAAAAATCCCGGCCGGCATCCTTCTGGGGGAATATGCCGTCCAATTGCCAGCCCAGGCGGCAACCTTGCTGACCGGGCAATTGCAAGCGGTGGATGTCCCCGAATTTCGCTTGCCGGCCGTCTTATCTTTCCCGGAGTCCCCGTCGCTACTGGTGAAAGCCTCGGGATCGGGGCGCAGCGAAGCCGTCGCTCTGCTGCAATCGGCCATGCTGCGTTACCTGACGCTGCTGCCGCCGGGCGATGTCCGGTTCACGATCATCGACCCGGTCGGATTGGGCGAGACGTTCGCGTCCTTCATGCACCTCGCCGATTATGATGACCTGCTGATCACCAACCGCATCTGGACCGAACCGGCCCAGATCGAGGAGCAGTTGGCCAAGCTCACCGAGCACATGGAAAACGTCTTCCAGAAATATTTGCGCAACGAGTTCGAGTCGATCGAAGAATACAACCGGCACGCCGGGGAAGTCGCCGAGCCGTATCGCATCCTGATTGTCGCCGATTTTCCGGCGGGGTTCACCGAACGGGCCGCGCAAAAGCTGATCAGCATCGCCGCGAGCGGCGCGCGCTGCGGAGTGCACACGCTGGTCAGCGTCGACCTGCAGCAGCCTTTGCCTCGCGATTTCGACCCGACGCGGCTGGAGGCCGGCGCAACGATTCTGGAGTGGCAGGCCACCCGCAATTTGCCGGGGCGGTTCGTCAACCCGAAGCTGGGACCGGTCGCCGCGCTGATAAGGGACGAGGTTCCTCCGACTGGGGCGATGGCGGCCCTGATTCGGAAGATCGGCGATTTGTCCAAAGACGTGCGCCGCGTGGAAGTGCCGTTTCATCGAATTGCCCCTGCTCCGGACGCCTATTGGACGGCCGACAGCCGAGGTGGAATTGATGTGCCGCTCGGCCGGGCCGGTGCGACGAAGCTTCAGCATTTACGGCTGGGGCAGGGGACGTCGCAGCATGTCTTGATTGCGGGGAAGACCGGTTCCGGCAAGTCGACGCTGCTGCACATCATCATCAGTGCCCTGGCGCTGCGCTACTCGCCGGACGAGATCGAATTTTACCTGATCGACTTCAAGAAAGGGGTGGAGTTCAAGACGTACGCCTCGCATCGGCTGCCTCATGCCCGGGTGATCGCCATTGAAAGCGATCGGGAATTCGGCACGAGCGTTCTGGAGAGGCTGGACACTGTGCTGAAGCAGCGGGGAGACCTGTTCCGTCAGATCGGCGCCCAAGACATCAAGTCGTTCCGCGATGCGCGGCCCGACGTGAAAATGCCCCGAATTCTGCTGATCGTCGACGAGTTCCAGGAATTCTTCATCGAAGACGACAAGTATTCGCAGACCGCCTCGCTCCTCTTAGACCGGCTGGTCCGGCAAGGCCGGGCGTTTGGTATGCATGTGCTGCTCGGTTCGCAAACGTTGGGCGGGGCCTACAGCCTGGCCCGCACGACCGTCGGACAGATGGCGGTTCGCATCGCGCTCCAATGCAGCGAGACCGACGCCCACCTCATTCTCAGCGAAAACAACGGCGCGGCCCGGTTGCTTACTCGCCCCGGCGAGGCGATCTACAACAATGCCAACGGCATGATGGAAGGCAACAGCCCGTTCCAGATCGCCTGGCTCGACGACCCCCAGCGCGACGACTTTCTCGACCGCATCGACCGAATTTCTCAGGCTCGCAACCTGACCTG
Organism: uncultured Planctomycetaceae bacterium; assembly: GCA_964388415.1. GTDB lineage: Bacteria > Planctomycetota > Planctomycetia > Planctomycetales > Planctomycetaceae > CAZDGB01. The sequence goes on from CAYMAO010000030.1 coordinate 40,107, forward strand.
GCCGGAGCCAATGGTCTTTGAAGGCAATCTCCCGGCGGACCCGGCGCGCAACATGGCGCTTTGCCGGCTCATCGAAGAGGCGAAACCGCAAGCGTCGATGGAACCTGCCCCGCGCGCCTGGCTGGGGGATTCCGTGGCGATGGCGGGGCCGTCCGAAGTCCGGTTCCATTCCCGTTCCGGCGCAAACCTGCTGATCATCGGTCAGGATGCCAATGCGGCGCTGGGCATCATGGCCAACTGCATCGCCGCGGTGTCGGCTCAGCGGGCCGGACGAGTCGACGTGCTCACCGAAGTCTCCGGCGGAGTTCACCTGGGCCGTTGGGCCGACATCGTCTCGGCACTCCGTGACGCAGTTCGTCCCATCGCCGCCGACCGCGTCCCACCGGTGATCGCGGAGTTCGCCGCGGAGGTCGCCCGCAGACAACAAACGCCCGGCGAGCATCCGCCCTGGTTTCTCGTCATCGACGATCTCAGCCGATATCGTGAATTGCGAAAAGGGGACGACGATTTCGGCTTCGGTTTCGACAAGAACAAAACGGCGTCCCCCGGCCAGATGTTCGGCAGCATCTTGAAGGATGGCCCCGCGGTGGGCGTGCATCTCATCATCTGGTGCGATTCCTACAACAACGTTGACCGCTGGTTCAGCCGCCAGATGCTGCGCGAATTCGAGATGCGGGCCGTCTTTCAGATGTCGGCCGCCGATTCCAGCAACCTGATCGACAACCCCGCCGCCAGCCGGCTGGGAAACAATCGGGCCATCTTGTATTCCGATGAACGCGGCGCGATGGAAAAGTTCCGCCCCTATGGCCCCCCGACGGATGCCTGGCTGGCCGTGCTCCGAAATCTCGGCTCGTCTTCTCACGGGGATTCGTCCGATCGTCACGAGCCGAAGCGGGAAATCCCGGCCGATCCAAGTCGCAGCCGGGCTTCGGAAGTCGTCGAAATTTTGCGGCAGGTTCAATTTTCCGAATCGCCCCCGCCCCGCCCTGAACCTTCGGCGAACCTCGAGCAGGAAATCCCGGTTGCACCGAGTCAAATCCTGTCAGCAGAGACTCCCATCGACTCGGAAGCCGCCTCATTATCGGAACCAACGCCGGACGACTTCGAGGTCGCCGATGATCTCAGCGCCTGGACGGTGACGTGACCCCGGGCGCATCCCCAGGTTGGTGATCTGAAAGCCTGTCGATCTCCAGGATCGTGAGATGTCGTCTTCAGCCCGAAGGGCGACAACACCTCTTCGCCCTCCGGGCGAAAAACCATCAGGACTGAGATCAATAGGGGTATCCCATCAGACCACCAAACAACGGATGCACCCTGTGACGCACCAAAACCTGGATGACAACCCGGACAACATTGCCTCGGATGTACTTTCCCCCGTATTGCCGTCTATAATCAAAGAGCCTGCCTGTGAGTTTGCCGCGCGGGAATTGGCCCGCCGGCAACGCCTGCCCTGATGCAACTCCTTGAGTTTTCATTCTTTGCGACAAAGCCGCTGCCGGCGGTAGATGAGTGGTTCCAGATGAGCAACCCCGTGGCCCGTTCCGCGACGATGTCCTACGCCGTCCTGGCGACGCAGATCGTGTTGGTCGGCGGCGTGTGCGGACTCTTGTCCTGGCTGCCGTATCTCATGACGGGCGAAGAGACCGAAATCACGCAGTATCCGGCGCCGAAAGAGACGTTTCCCCAGCTGCCGTCGAAATTGCCCTCGGCGGGAGAGCCGGCCCGGCTCTGGGGGGCAATTATCCCCTGGAAGTCCGACGTCTGGTTCTTCAAGCTGACCGGGCCGATTGACGACGTGCACGCGCTGGATGCGTCGCTGCGCAAATTTCTCATCAGCATTGACTTGCGAACAGGGGAGCCGGCCTGGGCGCTGCCGGAAAGCTGGCAGCAAAAACCAGGAAACGAATTCCGATTCGCGACGCTTCTGATCCCGTCGGGCGAGAGACCGCTGGAACTGGCCGTTTCGAAATTGGGCCGGAACGGTCCGTGGAACGATCAATTGCTGGTGAACGTGAACCGGTGGTACGAACAGATGTCGTTGCCTCCACTGAAGCCGGATCAATTGGCCGCCCTGGAGTCGGTCGAAGTCGACGGCGCGACGGCCACCGTGGTGAATGTCGACGGGTTGAAAAAGCCCGAGACTCGCGGCCGCGGGCCGTTCATGCAGTGAGAGGGCGGGCGAACCCGCAAGCGTGCTCTGAAGCGGAATGACGATTTTCAACCGACAATTGACAATTGAAAAGGACTTCCCATGTCCGCCCAGCTGACCTGGACCGAATCGCATGAACCGGGCAAAACGCTGTCGCTGCGCGATTTCTGGGTCGCCGTGCTGGAACCGCTCGCTTCGCTGAAGCTGACGGTGGTGCTGTTCGCGCTGTCGATTTTCATCATCCTCGCCGGGACGCTGGCCCAGGTCGACAAAGACATCTGGGAGGTCATCCGGCTCTATTTCCGGGCGCCAATCGCCTGGATTGAACCGCGGATCTTCTTCCCGCCGTCGTTTTTCGGCGAGATGCGGCCTCACTTCCCGAACTGGCTGGTGATTCCCTTTCCCGGCGGCTGGATGATCGGCGCGGTGATGGCCGTCAATCTCGTCGCCGCCCATCTCGTGAGGTTTCAGGTTCAGGCCAAAGGGGCGCGGCTCGCGCTGGGCTGCCTGGTGATCGCCGTTGGACTGATTCTGACAGGGCTGGTCGTGCAATTCGGTTCCAATCGAGGCGGTTTGCAGCAAGAACCCGCGATTTCTTACGATACCTTATGGAATCTGTTCCTGTTCGCACTTGCCGGAGGCTGGTTGGCGCTTGTTTGGGGCGGACTTTCCGCATGGCAGAAGACGAGTAACTCCCTCTGGGGGTGGATCACTGCGGCGGTTGTCGTCGGTGTGTTCCTCGGCTGGCTCTTGTGGCTGGGAGAGGATGCCCGGCTGAATGACTCGGCCATGCGCATTCTCTGGCAGCTCAGCAAGGGGTCCTTCGCCGGCATCGTGCTGCTCGTCGGCTGCGGGATGGTCTTCGGTAAACGGGCCGGCATCGTGCTCATTCACGGCGGCGTTGGGCTGATGATGTTCGGCGAACTGCTCGTCGGACTGGTTGCCGTCGAAGGCCAGATGCCGATTGAAGAAGGCCAGGCCGTCAACTTCGTGCAGGATGTTCGCACGTGGGAACTGGCCGTGATCGACGCGGCCGATCCGAAAGAAGACCAGGTCATCATCGTTCCGAAAGGGGCCGTCGAAGCGGCGCTCAAAACGAAACAGCCGATTGTCGATCCGAAGCTGCCATTCCGTATGGAGGTCGTCCGGCTCGTGCCGAACGCGCAGGTCCGCACGCTCTTGCCGGGCGAGACAGCCATCGCGACCAAAGGCCTCGGTGAATCGGCCTTTGTGCAGGAACTTCCGCAGGCTTCGGGTACCGACAGTTCCGGCAAGATCGATCAGCCGGCGCTGTACCTGACGGCGATGTCACCAACGGGCGAAACTCTCGGCACGTACCTGTTCGCGATGAAGTTCTCGCATGAAGACGTGGTGGTCGACGGAAAGACCTACCATGTCGCGCTTCGGTTCAAACGGACGTACAAACCGTATTCGATTGAGCTCAAGGATTTCCGCAAGGAAGATTATCTTGGCACCAGCACGCCCAGGAATTATCAGGCGGACGTTGTGCTGAAGGATCCGACGCGCAACGTCGAGCGCGACGTCAAAATCTGGATGAACAACCCATTGCGGTTCGCCGGGGAGACGTTCTACCAGAGCAGCTTTTTCCGCACCGAGACCGGCAAGGAAGGGACAATTTTGGCCGTCGTGTCGAACACCGGCTGGCTGATTCCGTACGTCAGTTGCATGATCGTGGCGATCGGGATGTTGACGCACTTTTTGATCACGCTGTCCCGGTTTCTTGCGCGGGCGGAGCGCGGCGGCGAAACCGCAAGCGACGTGGATGCCGTTCCGACTGATCCGCGCCGTAAAGCCGCAAAGGCCGCGCCGACGCTTGCGGGTTCGCCGCCGGCGCTCGGCGTCGCAGGCTGGTTATTGCCCGTCGCCGTCGTGACGCTCGCGGCGGTCGGCGTCGGCATGCAAGCGCGCGTTCCGCGGCCCAAAGAGGGCGAGTTCGATCTCTACCGCTTCGGGCAACTTCCCGTTGTCGCCGATGGACGGTCCAAGCCGGTCGACACGCTGGCCCGGCACACCATGCTGGCGATCTCCGGCAAGCAGACGTGGGTCGACGCGAACGAACGCCGGCAGCCGGCCGTGAAATGGTTCCTCGACGTATTCGCGACGCCGCAAGTCGGAGCCGAACATCCCGTGTTTCGCATCGAGAACCTGGAAGTCCAGGCATTGATGGGGCTTCCGCGCCGCGAAGGTTTCCGGTACAGCCTGAGCGAGATGATCCCGGGAATCAAGAAGTTCATGACGGAAGCGGAGAAGGCGTCGCAATTGCCGGGGACGCAGCAAAGCGTCTACCAGCGAAAGCTGCTGGAGTTGCAGAAGAAGCTGGAAGTGTTTCAGAAATTGTCGCACTCGTTCGTCCAGCCTTCGATCCAGGGCGAAGGACGCGACCTCGCGATGAGTATGATCGAGCAGATGCGGATGCAAAAGGAGTTCAAGGAGAAAGCCCATCCGCCGCTCGCCATTCCGCCCGTGGAAGAGAAAGAGCAATGGGAGACGTATGCCAGCGGCTGGCTGTGGAACGTTGTAAAAGAGATGGTGACCAAGCAGCCCGTCAATGGATTTGCCGCATCGTGGGAAGCGATGTTCAAAGCGTATGCGGCGCGGGACGCCGACACATTCAACGCGGAAGTCGCGAAGCTGCATCGGCAGTTCCAGGAGAAAACGCCGGAGCAGGTCAACCTGCCCCGCGTGGAGTTTGAGTCGTACTTCAACCGCGTGCAGCCGATGACGCTGGCCATCGGCCTGTACGTGATGGCGTTCGTGATCGCCGCGCTCGGCTGGCTGTGCCTGGCGTTCAATTGGCCCGCGGGCTTGCGCATCGCGGGGCGTACTGCGTTCACCTTGACGGCCTTCACTCTGATCATCCACACGCTGGCGCTCGTCTCGCGGATGTACATTTCCGGCCGGCCGCCGGTGACGAATTTGTATTCTTCCGCCGTGTTCATCGGGTGGGGCTGCGTGGTGCTCGGGCTGATCCTCGAAGGCGTGTTCCGGCTGGGGCTGGGCAACGTGGTGGCGACGGTCGCCGGCTATGCCACGCTGCTCATCGCCTGGGGCCTCGAGTCCGACGGCAGCGACACGTTCAGCGTGATGCAGGCCGTGCTCGATACCCAGTTCTGGCTGGCGACCCACGTGACGTGCATCACGCTGGGGTATGCCACGACGTACGTCACCGGTCTGTTCGGGTTGATTTACATCGTGATGGGGATCGCTACGCCCAACCTGACTCCGCAACTTGCCAAGGACCTCACGCGGATGAACTACGGCACTTTGTGCTTCTCGATCTTCTTCAGCTTCGTGGGGACCGTGCTCGGCGGACTCTGGGCCGACGACTCGTGGGGCCGGTTCTGGGGCTGGGACCCGAAAGAGAACGGCGCGCTGATGATCGTTCTCTGGAATGCGCTGGCCTTACATGCCCGGTGGGGCGGCCTGGTGAAAGAGCGAGGACTGGCGGTGCTGGCCGTGGGGGGGAACATCATCGTCAGTTGGTCGTGGTTCGGCGTGAACGCCCTCAGCGTGGGGCTGCATTCGTACGGCTTCGACAGCCGAATCTTCACGCTGTTCTGTGCGCTGACGTTCGCCCACCTGCCGATCCTCGCGCTCGGCCTGATTCCCCGCCGCCACTGGTGGAGCCGCCGCGGGGACGACGCCCTCAAAGCCGTCGCCTAAAGCCCGTCGTCAGCCTCAAAACCCGGCGTCGGCGACGCCGGGTTTCGTTCTTGGCGAGCGCAATCACGTCTTGTGACACGCAACAGATGATCGGAGCATCAGCCGGGAATTGGATGCGGGGTTTACTCGACGCTGACCGGAGCCGGTGCGTGATGCGCTACAGTCTGCGGCGCGGGGAGGCCGGCCAGGTGAGCTTCGACGAACTGGATCGCCGGTTCGACTTGATCGGCCTGGATCAGCACAAGATCGCCGGGCTGCATCTGCTTGAGCGTCATTTCAATGGCGAGCATTTCGCCGCGCGTTTCGATGACGTCTTTCATGCGGCGGCCTTTGGCCAGGCCTTCGCGCATCAGCCGGATGACCTCGCCGTCTTCCCGGCCGCGGGTGCACTGGTCTTCGTAAAGGACCATCAGGTCGAAGCCGTCGCCGATGACTTCCGCCTGGCGGATGATATCGATATCCCGGCGGTCTCCGGCGGCGGTGTAGACGATCAGCCGGCGTTCATGCGGCAGCTTGTCGAAGGCTTCGAGCAATGCGACGAGGGCTGACGTGTTGTGCCCGTAATCAATGACAATCGTCGCTCCGTGGAAGTGGATGGTATTGAATCGGGCCGGTGCGCGCTTCGTGTCGTTCACGAACGTCTCCAACCCGTGACGGATGGCTTCCAACGGGATGCCGAGCCCCCAGCTTCCGGCGGCGACAGCCAAGGCGTTCTCCACTTGGAAACCGATGAGTCCGCCGACGGTAACCGGCACGTTGGCCAGCGACACCAGCCGGGTTTCCCAGGTTCCTTCCGCGAGCACGAGGAAATTCTGCTGCACGAAGGCGACTTTGCCGCCTTTATTCCGGTGCGCTTTCAGCACTGGATGCTCGGCCGAGCGGGCGAAGAAGATCACCGGGCAAGAGGCATATTCCGCCATTCCGGCCGTGAGCGGGTCGGCCGCGTTCAGGACGGCATAACCATTGGCCGCGACGTTTTCCACGATCACTCGTTTCACGCGGGCCAGTTGTTCCAGCGTGTCGATGCCGTTCAGGCCAAGATGGTCGCCTTCGCCGATGTTGGTCACGATGGCGACATCGGCCCGGTCGTACCCGAGGCCTTCGCGCAGAATGCCGCCGCGGGCCGTTTCCAGCACGGCGGCATCGACGACGGGGTTGGCCAGCACCGAGCGGGCGCTCTTTGGGCCGCTGCAATCTCCCGTGTCGACACGGCGGTCATCCATGTAGACGCCGTCGGTGCACGTCATGCCGACCCGTTTGCCCTGCTGGCGGAGCAGGTGAGCCATCATCCGAGTGGTGGTCGTTTTGCCGTTCACGCCCGTGACGCTGACGATGGGAATGCGGCCCGTTTCCCCATGAGGAAACATCATGTTCACGATGGCCTCGCCGACCGGACGGCCTTTCCCGAAGGAAGGCTCCAGGTGCATCCGCAGTCCCGGCGCGGCGTTGACTTCCACGATGACGGCCCCCTGGTTTTCCAGGGGCATACTGATGTCGGTCGCGACGATGTCGACGCCGGCGATGTCCAGCCCGACCATGCGGACGGCGTCAATGGCACGGGCGACGACTTCCGGATGGACGATGTCGGTGACGTCGGTCGCTGCGCCCCCCGTACTGAGATTCGCATTCCGACGGAGAAGCACCAATTGTCCGGCGGCGGGGATCGAATCGATCGTCAGACCCTGCTCGCGCAGAACGCCCTGGGCGATTTCATCGAGCGGAATCTTGTTGAGCGACGTGGCGTGATCCTCGCCGCGGCGGGGATCTTTGTTGACCTCGGCCACGAGTTCGGTGATTGTTCGCCGCCCGTCGCCCGTCACCTGCGGCGGTTCCCGCTTGGCTGCGGCGACGAGTTGGTTGTTGATGATCAGCAAGCGGTAATCGCTTCCGGGGGCGAATTTCTCGACGAGGACCTGGTCGCCCTCGGCCTTCGCGGACGCAAACGCCGCCAGAAGCTGTTCGCGCGTGCTGAGGTTGACCGCCACGCCGCGGCCCTGGTTGCCGTCGAGCGGTTTCACGACGACCGGTACGCCAATTTCCTGCGCGGCCTGCCAGGCATCTTCTGCGTCTTTCACCGGACGTCCGACCGGGACCGGCACCCCGATCGAGGTGAGCATCTGTTTCGTGAGTTCTTTGTCCTGGACGATGGCCTCGGCGATGGCACTGGTCTTGTCGGTCTCGGCGGCGAGAATGCGATGCTGCTTGGAACCGTATCCAATCTGCACCAAACTGTGGTCATTTAGACGGCGCGTCGGGATGCCGCGGGCTTGGGCCGCCCGGACGATCGAACCGGTGCTCGGTCCGAGACGAATTTGCTGATCGAGGGTCCGCAGCTCGCGAATCTTGGATTCCGCGGAGAACGGTTCGTTTCGGAGCACGGCCTGGAGGAGGTCCATCGCAGCGGTAACCGCCATGCGGCCGACCGGCTCTTCACGGAATTCAACAGCCAGTTTATAGACGCCCGGCTCGGTGGTTTCCGAGACGCGGCCAAACTGAACTTCTGACCCCGCATGGACTTGCATTGCCACAATCGTCCGGGCAAGGATGACGCTGATCAGGAGGCCGGGAGCCTGGTTCAGGCTCGCATCGACGTTGGCCTGGCACTCGGAACACAGGGGAGTGCCTGTTTCCGGCAGTAAGCCTTCGGTTCGCCGGCAAAAGCCGAGAACGGCGTCGCCGCTCATGGGCAGGCAGGCATTCACATCCACGAGAACTTCGAGCACGGTCGCCGATCCCCAGAGATTGGGACCGCGGAGTGCTCTGATGGTTCTCAACTGCATGATCTATTCCTTCGGAGACTTCCGGCCGGGGTGAGCCGATCGCAACGTGCTGCACAGCCGCTGCCGCTCTGGTAGAGACCTATGTCCTTATCTACCAATTCCTTGTGAGCAACCGTTCCTGACGGTCATCTTGCACCACCGCATGAAAACGCCTTCAACTCGATTTTCGGGATCATCCATCCCGATTCCGCAGAACCGCAATTTTCGTTCCAAGCACACTTTTTACGATCCCTCACGCCGAAGCCAGCTTCGGCAGGTCCAACGATTCCAATCCAACCAGCGACTGAATCTTTCGCACCGTTTTCGCAATGACCGACGATTGGACGACGAGAAGTTCTCCCGGCGCCAGTTTTCGCCAAGCCAGGTCGACTGCCGTCGACCAATCGCGAACTTCATCAATCTGTGCCGTCCGTGGGGACGAGCCGATCCCCTCTTTCAGGAGCGCCGTGACGTCTCCGAATGAACGGACGGATTCCTCTTCGATTTCACACAGGACCACTCGATCAAACGCCTTGCCAAGCAATTCCCCCTGGTCCCGTAAGTCTTGATCGCGGCGATCCTGTTCCCCGGAGTAGACCGCGACGCGCGCTGTGTGCGGAAACCGCGGAAGGGCGTCAATCACTGCGGAGAGAGCCGAAGCGTTTCGGCAATCGACGACGATCAGCGTCTTCCCGGCGACTTCAAAGACGCTGAACCGGCAAGGATCGTCCAGCAGATTTCCCTGAAATTCGTGCAGCCCGGCCTGGATCTGTTCCACGGTGCAGCCCAGGCTCCACGCCGCGGCCGCGGCCGCCAGTACGTTATCGACCTGGAACCCGACCCGGCCGCCATGGGTGCAGGGGATTTCCGATAACGGGAGAACCGAGGTTTCCTGCGAGCCTTCACAGAGGAAGAGGGTTCCCTGCCAGACGCAAACCGCCCGGTGGCCCGCGGCGCGATGCTCCGCGATCATCGGCAGCTTGTCATCGCGGGCGAAGAGCACGACCTTGCCGGCGGACAGTCCGGCCATCTTCGCCACGAGCGGATCGGCTGCGTTGAGTACCGCCGCCCCGGTGGGCAGCACGACATCCACAGGCGACCGTTTGACCTTGAACATGTCGTCCGGGGTGTTGATGTCCCACTGTCCGAGGTGATCGGCGCCGGCAATGTTGGTGACCACGGCGACATCGCACTTATCAAAACCGAGGCCTTCCCGGAGAATCCCGCCTCGGGCCGATTCAAACACGGCGGCGTCGACCATCGGGTTCAGGAGCACGTTTTTGGCGCTGCGGGGTCCGGCACAATCGCCGACGTCGATGGTGCGACCGTCGACAGTAACGCCATCACTGGTCGCCATGCCGACATGCCGGCCAGAGGCATTGAGAATCCGGGCGATCAGCCGGGCGGTGGTCGTTTTTCCGTTGGTGCCGGTGACGGACACGATCGGAATGCGGCCGGTTTCGCCGGGGGGGAACAAGTGGTCGACAATGGCTTCGCCGACGGGCCGCGGCTTGCCGATCACCGGTTCGAGGTGCATCAACAGGCCCGGGCCCGCGTTGACTTCAACGAATTTGCCGCCCTGGTCTTCCAAGGGCCGGGTGATGTCTTCCACCACCATGTCGATGCCGGCGATATCCAGGCCAATGATCTGGGCGGCCAGCACGGCATGTTCGGCGATGGACGGGTGAACGATGTCGGTGACGTCCTCTTCGAGGCGGTCGTGCCGGCGGACCACAGCCTGGCGGCCGAGGGGCAGGACGTCGCCGAAGGTCCATCCTTCGCGGTCGAGGGCGGCGGCAGTGATGTCATCAAGCAGCACGGGTAACAGCGGGGCCGTTTCGTCGTCGCCGCGGCGCGGGTCGGAATTGATCTGGAGATCGATCAACTCGGCCGCGGTATGGACGCCATCTCCCGTGATGCGGGCCGCGTCGCCACGGGAGGCGGCCACCATCGAGCTGCCGACGACCAGGAGCCGGTGTTCGGCTCCTGGGGCATACTGTTCGACAATGACGCCGGAACCTTCTTTGAGGGCGGCGCCAAAGGCCGTCATGATCTGCGTCTGGGAATTGAGATCAATAAACACGCCCCGCGCGTGGTTGGCGTCGCGCGGTTTCACGACGACCGGCAGACCGATTTCCTGTGCCGCCGCCCAGGCATCTTCAGGGTCCGCGGCGATGCGGCCGATCGGCACGGGGATTCCGGCTGCTTTCAATAGCGACTTCGTCAGTTCCTTGTCTTGGGCGATTGACTCGGCGATGGCGCTCGTCTGATCGGTCTCGGCCGTCCAGATGCGTCGTTGTTTGGCCGCATACCCGAGCTGCACGAAACTGCCGGCATTCAACCGCCGCGCGGGAATCCCCCGTTTCTGGGCAGCATTCACGATGGCTGCCGTACTGGGACCCAGCAGGTATCGGTCCGCAAGTTCGTGCAGCCGTTTGACTTCCGACCGTACATCAAATGGCAGGTCGTAGACTGCCGCCAGCAGCAGTTTTCGCGCGGCCTCCAGGGCTTCGCGGCCGAGAGTTTCTTCCTGATAGCGGACGGCGACCTTGTAGACACCGGGTTCGCTGGTTTCCCGCGCACGGCCATAACCGACGACGCTGCCGGCCAGGGTTTGCAGTTCCAGCGTCACGTGCTCAAGTATATGGCCCAGATAGGTTCCCCAGCGCAGCCGCTGGTGAAACCCGCCGCGATAGCCTTCGCTGCACCGGTGATCGATGAGCGAAGGCAGCCAGCCCATCAGCCGGTCGTTGAAGCCGGGGAGTTGGTTGGACGGCGAATCGCGGAGCGGACCGAGATCGACCCAAGCCTCGATCACGGGGTTTCGCGACCAGATGTTCGGACCGCGCAGCACGTAAAGTTTACGGATTTCCATAGGTTACGATGAGTGTCGAGCGGAATCTCCGTCGCCCGGAGAAAGTTGAGGGAAACCGAGCGTGCCAACTGCGATGGCAGTCGAACAGACGTTGCATATCGAACTTTGGCGGGACCAGGGACAGACCCGCTGGAAATGTCCAGGGCGGGCGAGCCAACGGCAAAAAGAAAATCTACGGACCAGCAGGATTGCCGTCGGCAAATCAGGGGGGCAAGCAGTCGGCGTGACATCCCGCTTCATCGGACGCCAGCCTTATAGACGGTAGGACTCCAGAGCGAACCGGACGCCACTCAGGCGGGACACGGTCGGAATCCATTCGACCGACACCTCGGTATTATTACGGACGAACACGGGAATTGCCATCACAAATTCGCGACGCCGCCGGTTTCCCGGCGACTTCGGCGCGGTCTGTCTTACACGGCGCACGGCAGGAGTTTTCGGATTTTCGAGGAGAGTCTTTCCGGACGGAAGGCTTTTGCCGGCCGCTCTTCCAAGAACAAACGTCACCCTGGCGGCGGTAAACGGGAATGCCTGCGAATTGTCGCCGGTTGAGGCTCGCAACCTGTCTCGGTTCGTTTAGAATGCTGCGACGGAAGTCGTCTGGAGGCTTTGGATTCCGTTAGCCGCGGGGCATTGATCCCGGCGTCGCCGACGCCGGGCATTGGTGAAGGTGCTGCACGCTGAGAGTTTTTTTGGGAATGGTAGACGGTCCGACAGTCAATCTTCGCCCGATTTGAAATAGACAATGCCTAACGCCGGCCCCAATGACGCCCCGACGGAAGTCTCTGCTGAGACTTGGAACCGGGTACAGGCGACGCTGCAATCGGGCGAAGAACTCGTGGCGACGTTCCTGTCGGACGCGGACGAGAGCCGAAGATTTCGCAAAACCCTGCTGGTGCTGACGAATCGGCGATTGCTGGCTCAACCCGTCGAGACCGCTGGCGAGCCCTCCGTCAGTTGGCCGTTGGCGGACATCGACAAGCTCAAACTCCGGGACCGCAGCGGGCTGGGAACGCTGGAGATTCTCGGATCCGAAAAACGGCACTTCGTCTGGCATTACACGATTGAGCGCGGCCCGGCCGCCTTGATTCTGGCGGACCGCTTCGAGGATTTGAAGTCCGGCCGCAAAGGGCCCCGGATTCCAGACGATGAACAAGAGATTCCCGAACCCGAAGTCCAGGAACCGCCGCCCAATACGATGGCCTTGTTCCGGTTGTGGCAATTCGCCAGGCCGCACGGCGTGTGGATGCTGATCGCGCTGGTGCTTTCGCTGATCGCCACCGTTGCCAGCATTCTTCCGGTACTGTTCACCAAGCCGTTAATCGACGACGTGCTGCCGGCGCTGGCCACGGACGCCGCGGATTTTTCGCGGGTCTGGTGGTATGTCTTGGGGATGCTGGGGGCCGGCGTCGTCGCCTGGGTCCTGGGGTGGGCACAGGGAGCGATCCTGGCCTGGATCAGCGAAAAGGTCGCCTTTGATCTGCGTGAAAAAACTTACAATCACTTACAGAAATTGTCGCTGGAATACTTCGGCGGCAAGCGGACCGGCGACCTGATGTCCCGCATCAGTTCCGATTCCGACCGGCTCTGCCAGTTCCTCTCCGACAGCGTCGTCGACTTCGCCGCCGACTGCTTGCTGCTCGTCGGCGTATCCGCGGCGCTCTTTCTGGAAAACCCTCGGCTGGGCCTGGCGACGCTGGTTCCGTTTCCGTTCATCATCTGGGTGATGTACAAATCGCGCGACGGTCTGCACGTCGGGTTTCAGTCGAGCGGCCGCGCCTGGTCCCGGATGACGAGCGTCCTGGCGGACACCATTCCCGGCATCCGGGTGGTCAAGGCGTTTGCCCAGGAGCACCGGGAGATCGAACGGTTCAGCCATGCCAACCGGGACGTGCTGCAGACGAACAACCGGGTCAACATGATCTGGACGTTTTTCTGGCCGCTGATCGGCTTTCTGAATAACCTGGGCGTGCTGGTCGTCTGGGGATTCGGCGCGTACCTGATCTATGAACGACAGATCACGGTCGGCGCCTTGACGGTGTTCCTGCAACTGACGGCCCGGTTCTACAGCCGGCTGGAATCGATGAGCCGGATGGTCAATTCCTCTCAACGGGCCGCCGCCAGTGCGCAGCGGATCTTTGAAATTCTGGACCGGGTGTCGAATGTTCCCGAACCGGCCAAGCCGGTCCCGTTGACCAAGCTGCGCGGGGAGCTCGAATTCAAGTCGGTCGGGTTTCGCTACGGGAACCGCAAAGTCATCAAGGACATGTCCCTCAAAATCTCCGCAGGGGAAATGATCGGCCTGGTCGGTCATACCGGGGCCGGCAAGAGCACGCTCATCAACCTCGTTTGCCGGTTTTTTGACGTCGCTGAAGGTGCGATCCTCGCCGACGGCGTCGATATCCGCTCTTACCAGGTCGGCAGCTATCGCCGGAACATCGGCATCGTGCTGCAAGACCCGTTTCTGTTTTTCGGGTCCATTGCCGACAACATCTCCTACGGCAAGCCGGACGCGACCCGGGAGGAAATTATCTCCGCGGCAATGGCAGCCCGCGCCCATGAGTTCATCCTGCAATTGCCGGACGGTTACGATTCGCTGGTCGGCGAGCGGGGGCAATCGCTGTCCGGCGGCGAACGGCAGCGGATTTCCATCGCCCGTGCCTTGCTCATCGATCCCAGGATTCTGATCCTCGACGAAGCGACGTCGGCCCTCGATTCGCAGACGGAACGGCAAATCCAGGAAGCGCTCCAAAACCTGGTCCGCGGCCGCACGACCATCGCCATCGCGCACCGGTTGAGCACGCTGAGACAGGCGAACCGCATCGTCGTCCTGGAACGGGGCCGCATCGCCGAGATCGGCACGCACGAGGAACTTCTGGCTCAAGACGGCGCGTATGCCGCACTGCACCGGGCGCAGCAGGAGCTGACGAAGGATATCGGGTGGTAACATGTTTCGCCGCTGACGCAGTCCGCGCTGCATTGAATCCCAGCGAACACTCGCGGCGGCTTGTCAGGAACTGTGAAATGCAATTTCAGCACGACCCCTGGAATCGCCTGCTCGTCACGCTGCCGGGCAGCCAGGACGCGATCGCTGTCGAACCGGTCAGGGCGTTTCCGCTGACGCATCCGCAAGAGTACATTTCGCTGCTGGACGCGGAGGGCCGCGAGGTGCTCAGGATCACGGCTCTCTCGGACTTGCCGGCCGTACAGCGCGACCTCCTGGAGCGGGAACTCGCCGCGCGGGAATTTTCGCCAGTGATCCAGCGGATTTTGCAGGTCAGCGCCGCGGCGCCGCCGTGCACCTGGGACGTCGAGACCGACCGCGGCCGCACGCAGTTCCACCTCGATAGTGAAGACGATCTGCGCCGGCTGCCCGACGGCACGGTCATTCTGTCCGACGCGAACGGCATCCGCTTCCGCATCCGGGGCGTCGAACAACTCGATGCAACCAGCCGCGCGTTTCTGCGGCGATTTTTGTAGCGAGGGGTGGGTTGGTTCCGGCGATGCCATCGCCGGGCTTTGGAGGTTTTGACTCGCCCGCGCCGGGAATCTGCCCATCGAAGAGTTGCGACTCCGGCGGGCTTCGGGCAGACTGGCAGGGTCGAACGTGACGCATGGCGGCGGCAGAACCGGGATCATGCGAGGAAGGATCACCCTCGGACGGGCGGAGAAGCCGGGATGAGAGACTGTCTGGCCTTGATTCTTGCCGGCGGCAAAGGGACCCGGCTCGAACCGTTGACGCGCGACCGCGCCAAGCCGGCGGTTCCGTTCGGCGGGGCCTACCGCATCATCGACTTTACGCTGTCCAACTGCATCAACAGCGGCTTTCGGAAAATTCTGATCCTCACGCAGTATAAAGCGGCCAGCCTGGACCGGCACATCAACCTTGGCTGGCGGTTTTTGTGCCGCGAACTCGATGAATACATCGACGTCCTGCCCCCGCAGCAAAGGATCGACGAGCACTGGTACAAAGGGACGGCGGATGCGGTTTACCAGAACGTCTACACGATCGAGAAAAGCCGGACCAAGTACACGCTGATCCTCAGCGGCGACCACATCTACAAGATGGACTACGCCGAACTGGTGCGCGACCATATCGAGTCCGGCGCGGTGGTGACGATCCCGTGTATTCCCGTCCCCTTGGCGGATGGAAATCAGTTCGGGATCATGCAGATCGACGCGTCTCACCGAGTGCTGAGGTTTGATGAAAAGCCGAACGACCCGAAGCCGATGCCGGACGATCCCACGCGGTGCCTGGCATCGATGGGCATCTATATCTTTGAAACGCATCGGTTGTTTGACTTGCTTTTCCGCGACGGGACTGACACGCAGAGCGCGCATGACTTCGGCAAGAACATCATTCCGGGGCTGATCGACACTCAACGGGTCCGGGCGTATCCGTTTCGCGACAAAAATTCCGGCCGGACGCTGTACTGGCGGGACGTCGGAACGCTGGATGCGTATTACGAAGCGAACATGGACCTGGTCGCCGTCGACCCGGAACTGAACCTGTACGACAAAAGCTGGAATATCCGGACGTATCAACCGCAAGAGCCGCCGCCGAAATTCGTGTTCGCCCAACCGGCGAACCCGCCGCGCATCGGCCAGGCGCTGGACAGCATGATCGGAGCCGGCAGCATTGTCTCGGGCGGAACGGTGAAGCGGTCGATCCTCGGGCATAACGTGCGCGTCAACAGTTGGGCGGCCGTCGAGGATTCCATCTTGTTCGACGGAGTCGATATCGGCCGACATGCCAAGATCCGCCGGGCCATCATCGACAAACGCGTGCATGTTCCGGAAGGGATGACGATCGGCTACGACCTCGAGCTGGACCGGGCGCGCGGGTTCACCATCACGGATGCCGGGATCGTCGCCGTCGGAAAATCGGAAGACCTCTCGGCTCTCGAAGCGTGATCTCTCGCAGCCACGATTGCCGCGGCTTAAAAGAAGAGTTTTAACCGCAGAGTTCGCAGGTGGATGCAGATTTGTTTTGAGCCAGAGGACTTCTTTTTTTGCGATGTTTGTGCCTTTTTGCGGCCAAGCCTCTGCTGCTTCTGCATCTCCTGCAACGATCCCGCCTGGTTCTGATCCGTGCTCATCCGTGTTATCCGTGGCAAATTTGATTTGCGAACTTTGCCTCTTGGCGGCTTTGCGCGAGACGCCTTTTCCGTTTGGGTTGCGGGTCTTCCGCCCTTAGGTCTAAGATTCCTTCGGATGGTTGATGCGTTGTTGACCCATGAGAGATGATGAAACCCGTGCAGGAGACGGTCCATGGCTCGCCGTGATCGTGACGACGATGAAGCGGACTACGAAGACGACGACGATCGCCCGCGCAGGCCGCGGAAGAAAAAAGGGGGCAGCAGCAACTCGACAACGATCATCATTGTGCTGGCCGTGGGTTTCGGCATGACGGTGTTTTGCTGCATCCCGATTCTGATCGCCCTGTTATTGCCGGCCGTGCAGCAGGCGCGTGAGGCGGCCCGGCGAACACAATCCAAAAACAGTCTGCAACAAATCGGCCTCGCTGCTCACAATTTTCATGATGTGTACCTGCACTTCCCGCCTAAAGACTTGGAACCCGGCCAAGTCCGGCAGAGCTGGCTGACGGACCTTTTACCGTATCTCGATCAGGCGCCGCTGTATGGCTCGATCAATCAGCAGGTGCCCTGGGATGATGCCAGCAATCGGGCGGCGATGAGCACACGCGTGATGGCGTTCATCAATCCCAGTGTGAACGGGCTGCCGACCGACCCGGCGTCCGGTTATGCCCTCTCGCATTATGCCGGCAATGTGCAGATTTTCGGCGGCGAGAAGGCCATGGGCGTTCGGGAAATGACCGACGGGACGTCGAACACGATTCTCGCCGGTTCGGTCGTCGGCGGTCCCAAACCGTGGGGTGACCCGACGAACCTGCGCGACCCTGCGGCGGGGATCGGTCCCGGGCCGACACAGTTCCTGCACGGGTTCGAACGGTCCGGCGGCGCAAACATGTTGATGGCTGACGGCACGGTCCGGTTTATCAGCCAGAACATCGACCAGGAAACGCTGCGCCGGCTGGCTGATCCGAAGGACGGGCAACCGGTTGGGGAATTTGGAGGATTCTGAAACCCATCCCTCACGGTCGGTCCCGGTGATGCCATCGCCGGGCCTTAAATTAGCGTCCGGTTTTGCCGGCGACCGGTTTGAGGACGAGCATGGCCAGCGGGGGGAGCGTCAGCGAGATGAAGTTCTGGCGGCCGTGGCTGGGGCCGGCCTGGCTGTAGATGCCGCCCGCGTTGCCGAGATTGCTGCCGCCGTAGATGGTGGAATCCGTATTCAGGATTTCGCTGTAGAAGGCCGGGGCCGGCACGCCGACCTTGTAATTGTGCCGGGGGACCGGCGTCATATTGAGCGCCACCACCACGAAATCGTCCGGGTTCTGGGCATGTCGGGTGAACGTGTAGACGCTGTTCTGCCCGTCATCGCAAGAGATCCAGGCAAAGCCTTTCGGCTCGACATCGGCTTCGTAGAGCGCCGGTTCGCGGCGATAAAGGGTGTTGAGATCGTGAATCAACTTTCGGACACCGTCATGATGATGGTGGCCCAGCAAGGCCCAGTCGAGCTCCGCGTTGTGATTCCATTCATGCCATTGCGCGAGTTCGCCCCCCATGAACAGGAGTTTCTTGCCCGGCATGGCGTACTGATAACCGTACAGCAGGCGCAGGTTTGCAAATTTCTGCCAGAGGTCGCCCGGCATCTGCGACAACAGCGACTGCTTGCCGTGCACCACTTCGTCATGCGACAGCGGCAGCACGAAATTTTCGGTGAACCCGTAGACCATTCGGAATGAGAGTTCGTTCTGATGGTGGCCGCGGTGGATGGGGTCGCGCCGGAGATAGCGCAGCGTGTCGTTCATCCAGCCCATGTCCCATTTGAAGCCGAACCCCAGGCCGCCGGTGAAGACGGGCCGGGAGACGCCGCCCCACGCCGTGGATTCCTCGGCATACGTGATGATGCCTGGGAACTCCTGGTACAGCAGCGTATTCATGTCCTTCAAGAGTTGAATCGCTTCGAGATTCTCGCGGCCGCCGAAAACGTTCGGCACCCATTCACCGGCCTTGCGGGAGTAATCGAGGTACAGCATCGAGGCGACGGCGTCGACGCGGAGACCGTCGACGTGGTACATGTCCATCCAGAAGCGGGCGCTGGAGAGGATGAAATCGCGGACTTCGTTGCGGCCGAAGTTGAAGATCAGCGTGCCCCAATCGGGATGGTAGCCTTTCCTGGGGTCGACATGCTCGTAGCAGCAGGTGCCGTCGAAACTCCCCAGCGAATGGCCGTCGGTCGGGAAGTGGGCGGGGACCCAGTCGACGATGACGCCGAGACCGGCCTGGTGGCAATAGTCCATGAAGTACATGAAATCGTGCGGCGAACCGTGGCGGCTGGTCGGGGCAAAATAGCCGGTCGTCTGGTAGCCCCACGAGCCGTCGAAGGGATGCTCTGTGATCGGCATCAATTCAATGTGCGTGTAGCCGAGTTCCAGGACATAGTCGACGACCTGGTGGGCCAGTTCGCGATAGTTGAAATAGGTGCGTCCGTCGGTCGGGCGCTTCCAGGAACCGAGATGCAATTCATAGATGGAGATCGGCCGTTGATAAGAGTTCTCGGCGGCGCGCCGCTGGAGCCATTCGTGATCCTGCCAGGGGAAGCCGTGGAGGTCGCAAATGATCGAGGCGCTTTTCGGCGGGTGTTCGGCGGCGAAGGCGTACGGATCGGCCTTTTCCACGAGTTGTCCCGTCGGCGTCCGCAAGCTGTATTTGTAAGCGGCGCCAGGACCGAGATCGGGAATGAACCCCCACCAGACGCCGCTGTCGCTGGAGCGGAGAGGATGCTTGCCGTGCGCCCAGCCGTCCGCGTCGCAGATCACGGACACATCACGGGCATTGGGAGCCCAGACGGCAAATTTCGTCCCGGTGATGCCGTCGACGGAATCGGGATGGGCGCCGAGATGTCGATACAATGTGGAGTTCATACCGTTCGATGTCGCCTGAAGAACACTGCGGGGAAACTTGGGCCGCCATGTCTGGGCGACCTGTCCGGAAGCACGCCAAGGAACCGAACGGGATTTCACGAAATCGAGGACCGGTTGCTGTTCATCGTCCAGGCTGATGCTGCGCACGGGGCCACCTTCTGCGTTACGGGCGATCTGGCACGGTCCGCTCGGAACCGCTTTCTTCAACTCGTCCAGATCACCGGGCAACCTTGAGAGGGGGCCCCCTCGTCGGCATCATGCACCCGTTCGCCAAGTGGCAACCTGGCGAAACTTTGCGACAGCCTTCGGCCTGACGCTTCTCAACGAACATTCGCAACGGATCGTAACAACCGCCTGGGACTGCGGCAATGTCTGGAATTCCCGCATTTTGTGCGTTCTGCAAGAATGACCCATGGGAATTCACCTTGTAGCGTCGAAGTAGAATAATCATACGGCCAGATGCCCGGCATTCGCTGGAATCGTCTGGGCGCCCTGTCCCGGTTACGCGAACATTTCCGTCGGCGAAAGATCAGGGAATCGCGGTGAAAGTTCTACCAGCGCTGGCTTTGACGCTGGGTCCTTTGCTGCTGGTCAGCCTGTGCTATCTTGTTGCCGCACCGGCACGCCCTTCCGTTATTCCAACGGAATCCGGCGACGACTCGAACGAGTCCGTGATCGATGCGGACGAATGGCAGCGCCGCTGCCGGCACACGGCCGAGACGCTGCGTCAGCGGTCGCAGCCGGAGTGGTCGACGCTCGTGCAGCCGCCGTTTGTTCTGACGGGCGATCTCAGCCGGGAGGAGCTGGAAGCGTTGTATCAACAGACGATCGCGCCGACGGCTCTCGCCTTGGAGGTCGACTATTTCGACCAGCGGCCGATGGCGCCAATTGCGTTGATCGTGCTGTCGTCGGACGAAAACTATCGTGCCGCGATGAAGAGTTTCGGCCATGCCCGCCGGGAAGAATACTCGGGGTTATACGCCCGGGAAGAGCGGACTGTCCTCTTGAATCTGTCCACCGGGCCGGGGACGGTCGCCCATGAATTGACTCATGCCCTGGCTCACGCCGACTTCCCGAACATGCCCGAATGGTTCGATGAAGGACTCGCCTCGCTGCACGAGGAATCGGAGTTCACTGCGGACGGCCGGCATCTATTCGGCCGGGACAACTGGCGAGTCCGTTTCCTGCACGAAGCCGAACAGCGCGGCTGCTGGAAACCCTTGGAACGGTTGCTCACAAGCCCATTCGCGGAACCGGACCGGGCGGCATTGGACTATGCGCTGTCGCGATATTTGTGCCTTTACCTGCAAGATCACGGCGTTCTGTCGGCCTACTATCGCAAGTGCCGGGGACGGATTGCCCACGATGCGACCGGCCGCGAGGCGCTCTTGCGGATCTTTCCCGGACAGACCCTCGCCGAGATTGACGCCGACTTCCGCGCCTGGATCAAGGAACGGCAGTAACTCGCGCGGCGACCCGAACTCGGCTACTCCAAACCCTTTTGCTTGCGGCGGAGGCGAGTGAACAGATTGCGGAAGGGGCGCTGGGGCATGGCCACTGCCTGCTCCGTCTCGACGGCATGTGTCGGGAGTTCGTCGATCAACGGCAGGTGCCCGTGCGACAGACCATTGTCGAACCGGCGGGTACCGGTCGCGTCACGAGTCGATTCGACGAGTTCCAGAACTTCGGTTTGAAGCTGCCGTTCCGGTTCGTGCTGCAAGGCGATGGACGGCGCCGCCTGGCGACGGGCCGACGACGGCGGGTACTCGACGGGCACGGAAACGGCCGGCCGGCCGGCGGCGGTCTCGTCTGAATACGACGCGGAGTCCGGCAGATCCTCTTCCGGCCAGCCGGCATCAATGGCGGCGTATCGATCAATCACCGGCTCTTCGAGAATCCGGCCGGCCATGGGGTCTTCAACCTGGGCCGCAGCTTCCAGGCGTTCAATCTCCGTTTCGACCGTCTCCAGAAAATTCTCAAACGCATCGGGCGGCGGCGGCGGCGTTTCGACGGCGTGCGGCGGCGTCTCTTCCGAAGTCTCGGCCCCGAACTCCCAGACGCCTCCAGCGGCAGATGCCGTCGCCTTGAACGTCGGCGAGGATTCCCATGTCTGCAGATGGCTGCCGAACGCGACGCGCGGCTCGGCCTGCGTCGATTCGGACGTCTCGGAATCCAGGTGGTCCGTTTGCGGCTTGCGAACTGCCCGAATGTTCCAGTTGAGCGGGAGGTGCTGCAGATCGGCCAAGGCCTCTCGGACGAGTTCCGGACGCGCCGGTTGCTGCTCGGCGACGTAGGCCAGCAGCAAGACATGATCGCAGAGTTGATTGATGCAGCGCGGAATGCCGTCCGCCGCGGCAACAATTTCCGTCAGCGTGTCCGGATGGAAAACTTCTTCCGTTCGCCCGCCGGCCCAGGTGATGCGGTAATCGATGTAGTCGACCGATTCCGAAGCCGTCAACGGCGTCAGCGCGACATGCGCCCTGAGACGCTGATTCAAAGCGGACAACTCTGTCCCGGCGAGCCGGTCTTCGAGTTCCAATTGCCCCGAGAGGAGCACCCGGACCCAGGAGACGCCGTGGTCCGCATGGTCGACCATTTGCCGCAATTCTTCCAGTAGCGGTTCCGTCAGTTGGTGGGCCTCGTCGCAGATCACGACCAGCAACAGGCCGCGCTGCCTGAGTTCGGCCAACGCCGCCAGGAACTGCTGCCGGGCGTCATGCTCGGACGTCGCGGCAGGCGAGGTCCGCCCCAACTCGGCCAGCAGCGTCCGCAGAAGGTCGGCACGCGTCGAGAAATTCGCGTGCCGGAGCAGGAGTGTCACAAACCCGGCGCCGAGTTCCTGTTTCACCTTTTCGCAGAGCAGCGTTTTCCCAAGACCGGCCGGTGCCGTGAGAACGGCAATCCCTTCGCCTCGTTCGAGGCAAACCACGAGTTCGTCGACCGCCGTCTGGATCGATCCGACCTGATAGGCACACCCGGGATCGGGCGTCGCGGAAAAGGGCCGTCGCTGTAACTTGAAGAAAGATTGATACATAAGGTGGTTTCCGTAGTCGAAGTCGCTGCATACCGTCGGCGCGGTCCGTCCTGCGTTTGATCGAATGGGATTGCCCAGGGACTTGAGCACAACCCTTAAGCTCGGCAAAGTCGGATCTCACCTGGTTGTAGTGAGCATCAAGATTGGGCAATCCCAGTACTTCAAGAAGAGTTTTCGGGCAAATGAACGGGCAGAGTCCGCGTTGAGTTCTCTGAGGGATGAGTGAATCGACTCAACCTCAACGTTAATATAAGCAAATTGGGTTGATTTGGTAAAATTAGGTTGCTTGTTTAAAGGTTGGTTTGTATAGTCTGGGGTGATTGGGGTGTTATTGGCGACGCTGGCGGATAAATGGCCGGTGCCCGTCACTCAAAGTCACCGTCAACTGATGGATTGCGCGAGATCCGCGTTCGTACGCATCGCCAAGCCAAAAAATATAGGTATTACGCGAGACATGGAATCGCAACACAATCATGCCTCAGGGCTTGCGGATCATCTTGCCAGCTCGCCGAAGCCTATGGCCCTGGTATTGCCACCGATGATTCCCAGCAGATCTGGCGGCCATTCTGCTTCACCCGTACACGGTGACGCCCCGGAGGCTCGGATCGGAATCCGTCGCTCCTTGATCCGGCTTTGCAGTTTGGCACTGGGCCATCTGTGCCTGTTTTCGTTTATTTTCTGGGCCGCGTTTGCCATCCGATTCGACTTTTCCATCCCGGCGATCTGGTTTGATTCACTGGTATCCAACCTGCCGTGGATTCTTAGCGTCAAATTGGGGATCTATTATCTCACCGGGCATTTCTACGGGTGGTGGCGTTACGTCACCATGGCGGACCTGGCGGCGCTTTTGCGTGCCGTGGTGCTGTCGCTGATTGCGCTGGTCATGATCGATTATTTTCTGCTGACCGCGCACCTGCCGCGTTCGATCCTGCTGCTGGACGGCATCCTGTCGATCGTGTGTCTTGGAGCGTTACGCGCCAGTTGGCGATTGCTTCGAGAACTCCGCTGGTTGACGTTTGGTGAAAAAGACCGCCATTGGGCCTTGCTGGTCGGTTCGGATCATGCCGCGGGTGTGTTGGCGCATCAGATGCAATCGCTTCCTCAGTCCGAGTTTCGCATCCGAGGATTGCTCGACTGCGATCCGGGCAAGGTCGGTACCCGGTTGGGACGATTGCCGATCTTGGGCACTCCGGAAGACCTAGGAAAAATCGCCAACGCTCATGGCATCACGGATGTCTTCGTCATCGCCGGCAGCCTGCCTGGGAAGCGACTGCGGTTCCTGATGGACGCCTGTGCTGATGCCCAGCTGGCGCTCAAGATTGTTCCGCCGGCCGAAGAGTTGTTCCGAGGGAACTCACGGATACCGACCCGCGACATTGAAATCAACGATTTGCTGCGCCGCGATCCGGTGGAACTGGACTCCCAGTCGATCGGTGCGCTGCTCCAGGGCAAAACGGTGCTGATCACCGGGGCGGGGGGAAGCATCGGTTCGGAACTTTGCCGGCAGGTGCTGAAATTCGAACCGCGGCAGTTGGTCCTGGTCGGAAAGGGCGAGAACCGGATCTTCTTCATCGAACGGGAATTGCAGGCGCTGAAGACGCAGACGCAACTGATTCCGAAGATTGCCGACATCACCGATACGCGCCGCATGAAACAGATATTCCAGGAATATCGTCCGGAGGTCGTCTTCCATGCCGCCGCGCATAAGCACGTCCCCTTGATGGAAGCCAACTCGGGCGAAGCCGTGAAGAATAACGTCCTCGGTACGCGATGCGTGGCCGAGTTGGCTCACCAGTTTGGCGCGCAGAATTTCGTGCTGATCTCCAGCGACAAGGCGGTCAACCCGGCCAACGTGATGGGCGCAACCAAGAATCTTGCAGAGCGGTACGTCATGGCGCTCGCGGAGCGGTCGTCGACGCGGTTTCTGGCGACGCGGTTTGGCAACGTGCTGGGTTCTGCGGGAAGCGTGGTCCCGATTTTTCAAGAACAGATTCGCCGCGGCGGGCCGATCACGCTGACGGATCAGCGGATGACGCGTTATTTCATGACGATCCCCGAAGCGTCGCAGTTGGTGCTGCAGGCGGCGGCGCTGGGGAAGGGGGGCGAGATTTTCGTGCTGGACATGGGCGAGCCGGTCAGAATCATCGACCTGGCCCTCGACATGATCCGCTTGTCGGGCTTGCCGGAACACGCCATCGAAATCGTCTTCTCGGGAATCCGTCCCGGCGAGAAGCTCTACGAAGAGCTCTATTTTGATGACGAAGAGACGAACTCGACGACTCATGCAAAGATTCGCTCGGCCTATCATCGGATGGAAGAGTTGGCCGATATTCGCAAGGCCGTTAGGGAACTGGCGGAACTGGCAGACGGCCCGCAAGAGGCGATTCTGCAGCGGCTGCATGACATCGTTCCCGAATTCCAGTCGACGGTCGAACGGGCGCAGGAGCCAGCCCCGGAACCGCATCCTTCCCTCGAGGCGGCGGAGACGGTTGCCCGCCAGCACGTCATCCTATGAGCGGCATCACCCCCTCCCGTGGTGAACTGGCTTCTCCACATCCCGAATGCCTTGCGGCTGTACCGGCCCAGGAAACGCTCAGTACAAGCCCGGGCGGTTCGCTTCGCACCAATTTTTCATGGATGCTGATCGGCAACGCCGTGTACGCGGTGTGCCAATGGGGCATCCTGGGAGTGTTCGCCCGCCTGGGGACTCCCGCGATGGTCGGGCAACTGGTGCTGGCCCTGGCGGTGACGGCCCCCGTCATGGCGTTCTTTCTGCTGCAGCTTCGCTCCGTGCAGGCGACCGATGCCAGGCAGGACTTCCAGTTTGGACATTATTTCGCTTTGCGCCTGCTGGCGCTGGCCGCGGCGTTTCTGACGATCGGGCTGATCTGTGCCGGCGCGGGTTACCAGGGTGAAACGCAGTGGATGATCCTGGCTGTGGCCTTATCGGCCAGTGCCGACGGAATCAGCGACACGGCCTACGGACTTCTGCAGCGGCACGAACGGCTCGAGAAAATCGCCCATTCCCTGATGCTGCGCGGCAGCCTGGGGTTGGCGGCCATTGGACTGACCATGTTCTTCACTCGGCAGCAGGTTCTGGCGATCTTGGCCGGCGCGGCCGCGCGCTTCGTGATCGTCGCCGGATTCGATCTGCGAAACGTGAGACGCGTTTTGGGGCAAGCTCCCGGCGGCTGGCGGCCCCGTTGGGAGCGAACGAGCTTGCTGTCTCTCGCGAAGCTGGCAGCTCCCTTGGGCCTGGTCATGATGCTGATCGGTCTGAACAACAGTCTTCCGCGGTATTTCGTGGAGCGGCATTTCGACCAGGCGTCGCTGGGGATCTTCGGGGCCATCGGTTACCTGTCGGTCGTCGGCAGCATGGTGGTCGGCGCGCTGGGCGAGTCCATCACGCCAAGGTTGGCAAGGGCCATTGCCCGCAACGACAAGTCGGAATTCTTCGTGCTGTCTGTGAAGCTGGCCGGACTGGGTGCGGGGATCGGAGCCGTGGGGGTGGCCATCTCGTGGGCAGCGGGACCAATGATTCTTACGCTGCTTTACGGGCCGGAGTATGCCGAGCATGACGACCTGCTGGTGTGGGTCCTTCTTGCAGCCGCGGTCGGTTATGCGGCGTCGTTTTCCGGTTACGCGATCACGGCGGCGAGATTTTTCCGGTCGCAGATCCCGTTGTTCATCGCGGTCACGCTGACGAATGCGCTGGCCTGCAATTGGCTGGTCCCCTGGCTGGGGCTTCGCGGCGCGGCGCTGTCGCTGTTGACGGCAGCCTGCGTCCAATTGCTGGGAACATGGCTGATTCTGTGGTACGGGCTGTCTGCCGAACCGATGGCGCATGGGGCGTCTCTCGACCGCGTTCCGGAGACCGCATGATGACGGCGAACCGTCCAATCCGCGTGCTGCACGTGCTGGGGGCCCTCAATCAAGGCGGCGTCGAGACCTGGCTCCTCCACGTGGTAAGAAACATCGATCGTGCGGCGTTTCAGGTTGATTTTCTGGTCCACTCGGCCAAACCCGCGGCTTATGACGACGAAGTCCGGGCGCTCGGCAGCCGCATCTTTCCGTGCTTGAATCCGCAACGCCCCTGGCGCTACGGACGAAACCTCAAGGCCATTCTCCGGCAGCAGGGACCGTATGATGTCGTTCACAGCCATGTCCACGACTTCAGCGGTTTCGTCTTGCGACTCGCGCGGCAGGCCGGCGTTCCCGTCCGAATTGCCCACAGCCACAGCGACACTTCGCATCTCGACCGGCAGGCCAGCCTGCTGCGGCGACGCTATCTCGCATTGATGAAACATTGGATTCACCGGCACGCAACCGCCGGCCTGGGCTGCAGCCGCCGCGCAGCCGGCTGCTTATTCGGCGCCGATTGGCAGCGTGATCCCCGCTGGAAGCTCTTCTATTGCGGGATTGATCTGTCCCCATTTCTTACCGGCAATGATCGGGATTCTGTCCGCGGCGAACTCCACATTCCTCGAGATGCGTTCCTGGCCGGGCACGTCGGGCGGTTCGACTATCCGAAAAATCATCGTTTCCTGGTCGAGATCATTCAAGCAGCGGTTCGTCTGCGTCCCCAGATGCGGTTGCTGTTGATCGGCGACGGCCCCTTGCGGCCGGAGATCGAGCAGCAGGTGGACTCCGCGGGACTGCGTGAGCACGTCTTTTTCGCCGGGCTGCGCCGCGATGTGCCTCGCCTGCTGAGCGGTATGGACGTGTTTCTCTTGCCGTCGCATTTTGAGGGGCTGCCGATCGTGATGCTGGAAGCGCAAGCCTCCGGTTTGCCGTGCGTGATCTCGGACGCCGTGGATGAGGACGCCGACGTGATCCCGGAACTGGTCCATCGACTGTCGTTATCGCAGCCCGTGGCCGCATGGACCGAGGCCCTCACGGCCCTGGGACAGAATTCAGCAATCGGCGCCCGGGAGCAATCGCGCCAGGTGATTGCAGACAGTCCGTTCAACATTCGCAGAGGCGTCGAGAAGTTGCAACGGCTGTATCTGGAACAGTTGAACTCCGCGCCGGTCCGTCCCCGCGCGTCACAACGATCGACCGCAAACTGAATCAGCGACAGAGACATGATCCAACAGTCCACGATTCCCGCCCACAACCGCGTCGACGCCGACTTCGACGCCGATGCAGCGCTCCGCTGCGCGCAACTCGGGATTCTGGCCGTGCTCGCGGCGCTGGGATGGCTGTATCCGCTGTTGAATGTTCAACCGGAAATTTTGCTCGGCACGCAATGCTGGACGATCGCCGGTCTCTACTTCTGGTCGGTCTGGTCGTGGTACCGCGTGACGCATCGGCTGTTCGACTGGTACCTGATCTTTCTGTCGGCGGCCTACATCTTCAACGCGGGCCATGTGTTTCTGGAAGTGCTGCACCTCAATGAATTCGGCATTCTCGATGGGGAATTTTCCGCCACGACGGTGATGCAGACGCTGTACCTGGTTCAACTTTCGCTGGCCGCACTGCACTGGGGAGCGCTGGAGGGGGTCGGCAAATTGTCGCCAGCGGCAGCAGGGAGTTACGTCATGACGGTGACGCCTGCCGAGACGCTGGTCAGCCTGCGGCTGGTCGGCTGCGCCTTGCTGCTGATCGCAGCTCCGTTTGCCGCCATGCTCATGATCGAAGCGATGCAGATCGTGCTTTCCGGCGGTTACTTTGCGCTGTACCAGCAGGAGATGCCAACCGGCCTGGGAGCCGGCCCGAAGGTGCTCTCGACGTTTCTGATCCCGGGCGTGCTGTTTCTGCTGGCCGCCAGCCGAGAGTCCAGGCCGCTTCGGCTGTCTGCGATTCTGATCGTGCTGGGCTATGCGGCGATCAATTTCTTTCTGGGCGTTCGTCACGAGGCGGCCGTCTTGCTGGTCGCCTTTGCCTGGCTCTGGGATCGCCAGGTCCGGCCGCTGAATATCACGTGGCTGCTGGCCGGAGGCGCGTTCACGGTGATGGTCGTTTTCCCCCTGGTGGCAGCGACGCGCAACGTCAGCGGTTCCGATCGCATTTCGATGGAGTTCCTGATCGATCAATTCACGACGCTGGAAAATCCCGCGGTGGCCGCCGTCCATGAAATGGGAGGCTCCATGAATACCGTCGCGCACACGCTGGAACTGGTTCCGAGCAGTCATGATTTTGAATGGGGCGCCGGCTACGGTTATGCCTGGTTGACGTTATTCCCCAACCTGTTCTGGGACGTGCACCCGTCGATTGCACGAAAGATTCCCAGCAGTTGGCTGATCTGGGAGGTCGACCCCTACACCGCCGAACAAGGAGGAGGGTTGGGCTATTCGTTTCTGGCCGAGGCCTATCTCAATTTCGGCTGGCTGGGACTGGTCCCGGTCATGATTGTGTTCGGGTATCTCGGCGGCAAGGCGGTGCGCTGGGGGGATCAACACGGACATGCCGAACGAGCAGCGCTCCTGGCGGCTGCGTTCAGTTTTCTGGTGTTTTTCGTGCGGGCCGAACTCGCGGTCGTGCTGCGCGGCGTCATCTGGTATGCCGCCGTTCCCTATTGTGCCGTCCGGATCCTTACGCTGACGCAACACGCGCTCGGCCAGCGTTCGCCTCGGCTCAATGGCCGCGGTTTGTCCCCGGTCGTATCTCGTATTCCGCCTTCCGCCTGCTGAAAGATGCCGAACGATGAGAGTCTGTGTCGTTACCGAACATCGTTTTTTTCAAACGCCGGACGGACACGTCTGGACCGACGGCCCGTTTGCGCGTCCGTTTTGGGATCGATATCTCGAAGTTTTCGACTCCGTGCGGGCCATTGCCCGAATTCTTCCCGTTGCGGCGCCGGAAGGCAGTTGGGTGCGGTCCGACGGCGGCTGGGTTTCGTTTGCCCCGGTGACGTATTATCTCGGACCGTATCAATTCGCGATGAGGCGGTCGGCAGTCCGCCGGTCGGTGTGCGAGGCCGTCTATCCCGAGGATGCCGTCATTGTCCGGGTCCCATCGACATTGGCGATGCTGCTCGTGCCAAAGCTGCAGCGTGACGGTCATCCGTATGCGGTGGAAGCGGTCGGGGATCCGTACGATGTCTTCGCGCCCGGCGCGATTCGTCACCCCCTGCGGCCGTACTTGCGGTGGCGGATGACGCGCGATATGCGGCATCATTGCCGGCAGGCCGTCGCGGCGACTTACGTCACGGCGGAGGCGCTGCAGCGGCGTTATCCTCCCGGCCCCCAGACGAAGGGCTTCTACTACTCCGATGTCCAACTCGACGGCCGGCTGGCTCCGGCGCCGCGTCCGAAGACGTCGAAGACATCCTGGACGATGATCACGGTCGGGTCGCTCGGCCATCTTTACAAGGCACAAGACGTACAGATCGATGCCGTCGCCCGGTGTCGCCAAGACGGTCTCGACGTACGGCTGCACATCGTGGGTGACGGCTGTCATCGGCATGAGTTGACGCAGCGGGCGGCGGCGCTCGGCATCAGTGAGCAGGTCTCGTTTCTCGGCCAATTTCCGGCTGGTTCCGCGATTTGCGAAGTATTGGATCAGGCCGATCTGTTTTTGCTCCCTTCGCGCCAGGAAGGACTTCCCCGGGCGCTCGTCGAAGCGATGGCCCGGGCGTTGCCGTGCATCGGCTCGCATGTGGGAGGCATCCCGGAATTGCTCCCGGCGGAAGACCGCGTGGCGCCCGGCGATGCGGCTGCGCTGGCCGGCAAGATTCGCGAAGTCGTCACCGATCCGAGCCGCTTGGAACGGATGTCGGCGCGCAATCTGTCGGTGGCGCACGAATTCACCGAAGAGATTCTCAGCGCCAGGCGATTGGAGTTCTACCGCTTCGTTCAAGACCACGGACCGAAATCCGCCGCGGCTGCAGATTCCCTGGAATGTGTCGCGACTTAGAAACGGCAAATGTCACCATGAGCACCATCCCTCCCAAGGCGAAGCTCGTTCACATCGAGACCACGGCTCCGTCGGCGTGGGCCTTTCTGCGCGGACAACTCCGGTTCATGCGGGAGCGCGGCTATGACGTGACGCTCATCACGTCGCCCGGCCCCGAACTTGAAGTGACCGGCGCGCGCGAAGGGGTCCGGACCATCGCGGTTCCCATGCGCAGGGAGCCGGCGCCGTGGCATGACGTCGTGTCGCTGATGCGGTTGACGTCCGTGTTTCGGTCGCTGAGGCCCGACATCGTGAACGTTGGGACGCCGAAGGCTTCGCTTCTGGCAGGCCTGGCGGGAATCCTGGCACGAGTTCCCATCCGGCTGATGACGCTGCGCGGCATGAGGGCCGATGGCCTGACACAACCGGCGCGGAGCGTGATGCTGGCGATGGAATGGATGTCTTGCCGGTCCGCGCACCAGGTGTACTGCGTGAGCAAAAGCCTGAGGCAGAGGGCTCTCGAACTCAAGCTCGGTTCGTCCGACAAGTTGAAGGTCACTGGGCCGGGTTCAGGCAACGGCGTCAACTCTCTCCAGTTTTCGCGGTCACCGGATGTACTGGCCCGAGCCGAGGCACTCCGTATGACGCTCGGACTGTCCGTGGGAACTCCCGTGATCGGTTTCGTCGGCCGCCTCGTGAAGGACAAGGGAGTCGCCGAACTGATGGCAGCTTTCCGCCGGCTCCAGCCGGAAATCGCCGGCCTCAAGCTCTTGCTCGTCGGTCCGTTCGAGGAGTACGACGGCCTGCCGGCCGGGTTGCGTGCCGAGATTGAGCGGGATCCCCAAATCATTCATCTGGGCTTTGTGGAAGATCCGGTTCCGGCGTACGCGCTCATGACCGTGGCGACACTGCCGACATATCGGGAAGGCTTTGGGAACGCCCCGATGGAGGCCGCGGCCATGGAATTGCCGGTCGTGGCGACTCAGGTGACGGGATGTTTCGACGCCGTCCTCCACGGACAAACCGGGATGCTCGTGCCTGCCCGGGACTCTACCGCGCTGGCGGATGCATTGCGCATCTATCTTGCCGATGCCGATCTCCGCCGCGCCCACGGCGCCGCGGGCCGCGAGCGTGTCGTGCGGGAATTTCAACCGGAAATGATCTGGAATCTGCTCGATCAGGAATACACGGAACTTCTGCGGCAACGGCAGACCTCGGCACAGGCTGTTCCGCTCGGCGGATTGCACGCTCCGTCGCCGATCCATCGAACGCTCCTGGAAAGTCATAGCGAATCATGACCGACCCACAGTCCGAAAATCCCGAAGCCGTCCGGATTTATCTTTCGCCGCCGCACCTGAGCGGCCGCGAACAGCATTTCCTTCTGGAGGCGATCCGCACGAATTGGGTCGCGCCGGTCGGACCGCACATTGATCAGTTTGAAGCCGATTTCGCCAGGCTCGTCGGTTTAGATCATGCGGTCGCGGTCTCCAGCGGCACGGCCGCCATGCATCTGGCTGTGCGTCACCTGCAACTTCAGCCCGGCGAAGAGGTGTTCTGCTCGTCGGCGACATTTGCCGCCAGCATCAATCCGGTCGTTTATGAAGGAGGGGCGCCGGTTTTTCTCGATAGCGATCCAGCGACGTGGAACATCGATTGCAACCTGCTGGCGGACGAATTGCGGCGCTGCGCTGCTCAAGGCCGGCTGCCGCGCGCCGTGATTGCCGTCGACCTGTACGGCCAATGCGCGGACTGGGATACCTTGCGAGACATTTGCGGTCCGTACGGGATCCCCTTGATCGAAGACGCCGCGGAAGCTCTCGGGGCCACGTACCGCGATCAACCGGCCGGCTGCTTCGGATGGGCGAACATTTTTTCCTTCAATGGCAACAAGATCATCACCACGTCCGGCGGCGGAATGCTGGCGACGAACGACCAGTCGCTGGCCACGGCGGCAAGGCACCTCTCCACCCAGGCTCGCGATCCGGCGCCGCATTATGAACACTCGACGGTCGGATACAATTACCGGATGAGCAATCTGCTGGCCGGAGTCGGCCGGGCCCAACTCGAAGTCTTGCCCGACCGCGTCGCTGCCCGCCGCGCTCACTTCGAGTATTACCAGGACGCATTCGCAGGAGAACCGGGCATCGAATTCATGCCTGAGGCCGGCTATGGCCGCTCTTCGCGCTGGTTGACCTGCGTACTGATCGACCCGAAGCGGTTCGGAGCGACGCGAGACGATCTTCGGCTGCATCTCGAAACGCAAAACATGGAATCGCGGCCGGTCTGGAAGCCGATGCACTGTCAGCCGGTGTTTCAGGGGTGCCGCGCGGTCGGCGGCTGCGTCTCGGAGCATTTCTTTGAACGCGGCCTGTGCCTGCCGAGCGGGTCGTCGCTGACGCGGGCCGATTTGGAACGCGTGGTCGCCGCGGTGCTGTCTGTTCCGCGGCGGCGCACGTCCGCTGCCGTGGCGCTGCCGATGCGGAGAGCCGTGAAAAGCCTGTCAACGTGAAAGGAAACCGTTCATGCAGTGCCAGTTCGTCGATCCGGCTTCTCCTGCCTGGTCCGCGGTGATCCGCGAGATTCCGCATGATTTCTATCACCGGCCGGATTATGCCGAAATCTGTGCGGCGGAGGAGAAGGACGTCTTGCCGCGCGCCTTCATCGCCCGCGACGACGATGGGTTGTTTTTCCTGCCGATGCTGGTGCGCCCGATTGAAACGGAATTCGGATCGCTGCCTCTTTTCGACGCTGTCACGCCTTACGGCTACAGTGCGCCGCTGATCCAGGTGAAATCGGGCGCTGATCCAGATCGATTTTTGGAGCGGGCCATTCCTGCGCTGATCCGTGAGCTGTCGCACGAGGGGATTATCGCCGTGTTCGCCCGGCTGCATCCGTTGATGCCAATCCCGATGGCGCCGCTCAGAAACTTTGGAACGGTCGTTGAGCATGGGGAGACGGTTTACGTCGACCTCCGTCGAACTCGGGAAGAAATCCTCGAAGATACTCACAATCAGACGCGGCGCTTTCTGCGGCGAGTTCGGGCAGACGGTTTCGTCGCCGAAGTCGACCCGGCTTGGACCTGCCTGGAGGACTTTGCCGAGGTCTACGCCCAGACGATGCGGCGGGTGAACGCCGCCCCGGAGTATTTTTTCTCTGCCGAGTATTTCGCCGCGTTTCGAGACCGCCTGGGCGACTGCATGCACCTGGCCGTTGTTCGCAAAGACAAACAGGTTGTGATGGGCGCGATCTTCTCCGAACTGAATTCCATCGTCCAATATCACCTGGGCGGCACCCGGGATGGGTTTGAGAAAATCAATGCTCCCCGGCTCTGCATGGACTTCATGCGGTTCTGGTCGAAAGACCGCGGGAATCATTTTTTTCATATCGGCGGCGGTGTCGGCGGCCGCGACGATTCGGTCTTCCGGTTCAAGGCCCAGTTCTCCGACGCCCGCGCCGTGTTCCACACCTGGCGGCTCGTCATCGATCCGGCACGGTATCAGGCCCTGATCAACAATTGGGAGCTCGAAACCGGCATGACCTCTGCCGGGCCGACAGGCTATTTCCCGGAATACCGCACCCCAGTACCGGTCGGCGTCTGCTGACAGCACAGATCAATGTGCAGCGACTGCATCGGCCGCTACGACAACTTCCCCGCCGTGCGTTCCACATGCAGCGGCAGAATGTCCGTCGTGTCGACGCGCACGTTGGACCGTTTCAGCACCTTGAGCACGGTCAGCAGCAGGATTTTCACATCGAGCAGGAAAGAGCAATGCTCGACGTACCAGGCGTCGTGTTCTAACCGCTGATCCCAGGCCAAGTCATTA
The DNA here is from genome assembly GCA_964388415.1 of uncultured Planctomycetaceae bacterium. GTDB lineage: Bacteria > Planctomycetota > Planctomycetia > Planctomycetales > Planctomycetaceae > CAZDGB01. The sequence continues at coordinate 74,279 of CAYMAO010000030.1, forward strand.
CGGCCGTTCACCTGAGCCCAACCGGTGACGCCGGGACGCACGGTAAATCGCAGCTTCTCGCGCTCGGTGTAATACGGCCCATATTCTTTCAACAGGGGCCGCGGACCGACCAGGCTCATCTCGCCCCGGAGCACATTGAACAGCCCCGGCAATTCATCCAGGCTCGTCGCGCGCAGAAATCGGCCCAGACGGGTCAGCCGTTCTCGATCGGGCAAGAGTTTCCCCGTGGCATCCGTGGCGCTGGTCATCGTCCGGAATTTCAAGATCCCGAACGGCCGCTCCTGGTAACCGGGACGCACCTGCCGATACAGCACGGGGCGTCCCATTCGCCAGGCCACCAGCACGGCCACGGCCAGCATCAACGGCAGGAACAAAATCAACGCTGTGACGGCGCCGGCCAGATCGAGCCCTCGCTTTCCCCGATATCCCATCATCGACACTCGCCCTTCGTGTCTTTTGCCGCTGTCTGAATCGAAATGTTTTGTCCGATCCTTCGTAGCACACGGAGGATACCGAACGCAACGGGGTTCTGCCGACATCGCATCACCCTCCGGCAACTCTCGCAACTTCCAGGCACGGCGATTACATTATCGCAATCCACCCGGTGACTTTGTCTCTCTGCAAGGACCCACGCCATGCGTCGATTCGCCTGCCTGACTCTGATGACGGTATTCACGTCCCGGCTGCTCTTCGCGGCCGACTTGCCTCCCAGCGACAAGATCGCCGCCGTCAAACTGCTCGAAGTTCACGCCTACTGCGAAGGCGTCGTGTTCGATCACGAGGGCCACGGCTACATTTCGCACGGCGACCGGATCACGCAGTTCACGCTGGATGAGAAAGGGAGTGTCGTCAACTCAAAAATCTGGGCGACGACCGGCGCGCCCAACGGTCATAAGGTCCTCGCCAATGGAGAGCACCTCGTTTGCGACGCCAGCCATCACGCCGTGCTGAAACTCGACGCGACCGGCAAGATGCTCAAACATGCCGCCGAAGAGTGCGATGGCAAAAAACTCCGCGGACCGAACGATCTCTCGCTCGACACTCCCAACAACGGATTCTACTTCACCGACCCCGGCGACTCCGGCATCAACAACCTCATCGGCACGCTGCATTACGTCGACAAGGATGGAAAAACTCACCTCTGCGCCAGCGGGTTCGCCTATCCCAACGGAGTCGTGATCACTCCCGACGGAAAAAGAATTCTCATGGCCGAGAGCCAGAAGAACCGCATCCTCGAATTCCCGGTGATGTCGCCCGGCAAGCTCGGCGAATTCAAAGTCTTCTGCGAACTGCCAAAAAAAGAGGGCGAACAAATCGACAACCAGCCCGACGGTATTTGCCTCGACGCCGAGGGGAATCTCTACATCGCCCACTACGGCATGAAACAGGTGCAAGTCCTCGACAAAACGGGCAAAGTGATTCGCCGTTACCCCGGCGGCAACATGACGACGAGCAACGTCGCCTTCAGCGGAAGGAACATGGACCAGTTGTTCGTGACGGGCGGTTTGGGCGCCGAAGCCGGCGCGGGTGGGTTATTCCGGTTGGATATCGCGACGAAGGGGTTGGTGATTCTGCCGAAGAAAAAGTGAAGCATTCTCGTCGGATTCTGCAAACCCATAGCTGCTGTTGACGCGGAATGCATACATGTTTCCCATCATTGATGTGACCGCGTGGGAGCGGCTTAATACCGAACAGATGGGAACCAAGCCGAAGTTTTGGTGTTTAGATCAATACGGAACACAGTTCTTGTTTAAGGAAAGTCGATCACATGCGGGGGAGAACTGGGCGGAAAAAGTAGCGGCAGAGATCGCCGAGGTTCTCGGCTTGCCCCATGCCGAGATTGAGTTGGCTGTCTGTGAAGAAAAGAGGGGTACGATCTCCAAGAACTTCTTACACCCAACTGATCCCAGTAGCCTGATTCATGGGAATGAGATCCTCTTTGAGCATGACCCGGATTATCCGATTGACGCCCCCAATTTTCACCTCGCCCAACATACCCTGGACCGAATCATCTCTGGAATCGGGAGATCAGGAGCTATCTTGCCCTATGGCATTGTGGCGTCTCGAAACGTGTTCACAGCCGGTGATCTTTTCGTCGGCTATTTGTTGCTCGATGCGCTGATCGTCAACACCGACAGGCACCATGCCAACTGGGCGGTCGTGATTTCCCCAAGTATGGATGGGACGTTCCTCGTCGAGTTGGCCCCCACGTTCGACCACGCGTCAAGCTTCGGACGGGAGCTTACAGACGAACGCAGGCTTGTCAAGTTGACGGCCGAGAGAAAGCGTCATGATTCCCTAAAGCCAGCTCGACGAGATCAGACCGTCGTGGGATACTTGGAAAAGGATGATGGGCGTTCCCGCATTTTTGCCAATGAACAAGAGATCAAGCCGATGCATCCCATGCAGGTTTTTAGAACCGTCAGGGAGAAGTTGCCGGAAGCGGCTGAGGCATGGATCGACCGGCTAGCGGATATCGAGATGACAACGTTTACAGCAATTGTAGCTGAGATTCCGGAAGCCATAATGAGTCAACCAGCACGAAATTTCAGTCTGTGTCTAATCGAGTTGAACCGTAGAGCCTTGACCACAAGAACGTTCCAATATGTCTAATGTCCTCCATGCCTTATTTGTCGCTTGGCAGAACCCGGCGACACGCCGCTTTTACCCAGTTGGTCGGTTGGCCCAAATCGAAGGGGCAGATTGTCAAGACTGCTTTGAATTTGTCTATATCCAGGGTGCCTTGCAGGCCGATGGATTTATCCCATTCGTTTCTTTCCCAATCCTTTACCAAGTGTATCGAGGAAGGAAACTTTTTCCGATGTTCGATAATCGGCTGGTCTCACAGAAGCGAGACGACTTTCCGGAATATATTACCCAATTGGGGCTGCCTCCAGCGACGATCAGTCCGATCTCTATCCTCAGCCGAAGTACTGGACGTCGAGCAACCGACACACTCGAGCTATTCCCGCTGCCGGAGTTCGAACAAGAGTATGGCTACCGAACGTGGTTCTGGGCACACGGTCTTCGCCATGTTCAAATTGAAGGATTACGTCGAGTGCTTCAACTGAGGCCAGATGAGCAGGTTTTCCCTCAATGCGACAGCGGAAACCCAGTTGACAGTTCCGCCATCGAGCTATTAAGTGTCGATGGGCTCCGAGTCGGTTACATGCCTTCGTACTTGCTTGATGACGCCCACAACTTGCAAGACACATGCAGTTTTTGCGAGGTCTACGTCGACAGACTCAACCCGCCTCCAGCTCCGATGCAGCAACGGCTTCTGTTCCGGCTGGAATCATGTTGGCCAGATGGATTCGTTCCGTATTCAACAACCCGCTATCAGCCTTTGTCAGGCGATGCCGCAACAATCAAACCGCCAGTATTTGATGAAAACGAATGAAGCTAACACTAGGCTTGCGGCATGACTGCAAGTTATGCTTAATCCTATCGGAGGCCTCGAAGACTCGACCCACCCTACGAAGTCATCCCTGAAAAAGCCGCTCTGATTCGGGGAAATCAGGCTGGCGTGGCGGAT
>CAYMAO010000031.1:0-75205 GCA_964388415.1 uncultured Planctomycetaceae bacterium
CGCCTGATCCGTTTCGTGGGATCGCCACGGACGGGTCACTACCGCTTGATGTAGCCCGGTTTACGCCGCGTCCTCGCTCATGGCCCACAGTTCGTTAAGGTGCGGTTCGCGTTGTCCAAAAAACGCCGTCGCAAACGCGTCCCGCGCCGGTGTCCAGGGTTCGAAGATGCGGCAGTTATCCCGACTACTTGTAACTGAAAGCCGTTTGACCAGTTCGTCAAACGGCTTTCTCTTTTCCAGGACGAGACTTACGTCGCCAAGTGTGCGGTTCAAAGATAGCGAGTTGAGGATTTCGCGTTTTTGGTCCATCTTTGAACCGCGCCAAATCTGGGCGGCGTTTTGGGCGAACTGGAAGACACCCAGAGCCGTGCGGACGTCCTCGGCGTCGACGTCGCCACACGTGGCCAAAGTCGCGACGACGGTGGCGGATTCGTCACGGAGCTGGGTTTGTTTCGACGCCAAGGTCGACTCGTCGATCGTACCGGCGAGGTACGCGGTCAGGAGTCGTTCCTGCATCGCCTCGATTTCAGCGACTCGTTTCTTGAGGGCCAGACGTTGTTGGCGCTGGACGTGCGTGACCAGTTATTTCGGATGACTTTCGTCAATCACTCCTGGGAGTGGGATGAAAGAGCCAAGGTCAGCGATGCCGTCGTCCGAGCTTTGCTGCGAGAAGACATACTTCTTCGTCTACCACGGAGTGTTTTCAAGGATTCCGATGAGACGTGGGCTGTAGGGATACTCCGCGGCCTTCACGAACCCCCGGGCGGCGGGCAACTGGAACCGCTGGCTGGTCGTGTCGAGGAGTTCCTGCGAGAACTGGTCGAGATGGGACCAACGGAACGGGAAGCGCACCTGCGGTACGCAATGAATCCGAAAGCCGAGGCTGTGGCCCTTGTCACCGGGGCAAGTGGTATTGATCGGGACGCCGTGTTCAACGGTTTCAACACGCCGCTTCTCCCCGACATTCTCGTGTGTACTCAGGTGGGGCAAGAAGGCATCGATCTTCATCGGCATTGCTGCCACGTCGTGCATTATGACCTGGGTTGGAACCCAGCAACACTCGAACAGCGCACTGGACGTACCGACCGACTTGGAAGCAAGGCGATGCGAGAACGAAATCTCGCACTGGCGGCCAGAGAAGATGCTGATGGCTCTGTCAACGAACTTCCGGTACTGCCGGGCCTCGACATCGCATTGCCCTATTTGGCGGGCACCTACGACGAAAGAATGTACGGCCGACTTCGGAGTCGTGCTCAGACGTTCGAGATTCTGACCGGAGGCGATCCTTCGGCAGACCGCGACGACGACACAAGTTGGCTCGATCCGGACGATTTGGGGAATGCAAACGGTAACGATTATGTGCCCCTGCCGATCGAGATGCTTGAGCAACTTAGGGTGAACCTTGCGGTGTATCGCCGGCACGGCTGGCAGATCGGCACGGGCCTGATTGAGTCGACCTGCAAGCAAGTTGTCGGCCAGCGACTGAAAGGCCCCGGCATGCACTGGTGCGAATCCGGCGCCCTGGCGATGACAGCCCTCAAAGCCACCGAACTCAACGGCGACTGGCACCGCTTCTGGAATTCCCTGCTGCTGTCCGCATGATCAACCACCAACCGGCGGATGCACCCCGCCCTGTTGCCGGCCGCGACGGCGTTGTCGGTGGGCCGGCTGTGCTTTAGACTGCTGAAATCCCGATAGCAGGTCTGGTTGTGTTCGTGTCGGCGCTCGGCTCGGAGAAGCATGATGTCTCATTGGCGGATTGGCGCAGCGGCTTTGCTGTGGCTGCTGGCGGATTGTTCAAAGGCGTTCTCGCAGACCGAAGTCGAGATCACCGAAGCGCGGCTGAAGGGGATCGACTACATCAAGTCCAAGCAGGACACCGACGGCAGTTGGCCGTATGAAGGGCACAACACGGGCATTACGGCGTTGTGCACGCTGGCCCTGCTTGAAAACGGGGTCGCCATTTATGACCCCGCTGTCGACAAAGGGTATCGCTTCGTCCGCAAACAGGCGGCGACCAACAAAGACACCTACGACCTGGCCCTCGGCATCTTGCTGCTGTCCCGAATCGGCGATCGGCAGGACCGGGCGCTGATTCGCGGGATGGGGGCCCGGTTGCTCGCCGGGCAGTTTCTGTCCGGGGGGTGGTCCTACACGTGTCCGTCGGCCGACCTGTCAGTGCTGGCCGACGCCCGCAAGATCGAGAAGAAGGAAGGCTACGGCGACAATAGTTGCACGCAATTCGCCGTTCTGGGCCTGTGGGTGGCGTCCCGGTATGGCGTCCCGATCGAAGACGCGATGGTCGCCGTCGCGAAGCGCTTCGTTGAAGACCAGAACAAGGACGGCGGCTGGGGGTACGTCAACCAGGGGGAAGGTGCGCCGTCCCGCGAGTCGATGTCGTGCGCCGGCCTGTTCTGCCTGTCCGTCGCCCGCGCCACGCGCATCCGGCAACTGCAGCGGGAAGACAAATCCTCGACCGGCAAGCGGACCGAGAAAGACGCGTTGCAGAATGACCCGGTCTTTTCCAAGGGGTACGAACTCGTCGGCACGTATGCCAAGGGCATTCATCCCGGCTGGCCGCGGTATTCGCTTTGGTCGGTGGAGCGGCTGGGCGTGCTGTTCGGCGTCGATAAAATCGGTGATGCCGAATGGTTTTCGCTCGGGGCCGGTGCGCTGCTCAAAACACAGCAGGCCGACGGCTCGTGGCCCGACGGCAAGAACGGCCTGAGCGATACGTCGTTCGCGCTGCTGTTTCTGCGGAAGGCCAACCTGGGCAGTGACATCACCCGGCTGCTCGCCGGCCAGCCGGAGTTTTCTTTCCAGATCGCCAACCGAGACCCCGTGCCTCGCTTTGAAACCTTGCAGGACGCCCTCCAGTCCAGCCAGCCGGGCGACGTCATCCGCGTCGACGGGAACGGGCCGTATAAGATGATGCACGACGACATCGCCCACGATCTTACGCTGCAGGCCGGTTTCGGCTACGACCCTGTTTTCGAATTTCAGATCGGCATTTCGCCCAAGGGGCTTCGTTACAAGCCGGAGCAGGATGTCGCGGCGCAGCACATGCTGAAAATTTCGGGCGGCAACGTGCTGCTCGAAGGCCTCAGGCTGCAGATGGATCCGCCCGTCACCAGCACCCCGCTGCCTTGGAAGACGGTCTATGTGACCGGCGGCCATCTCCGGATGCTGAATTGCTCGATCTCCGAAGGGAATCGCCGCGGCAGCAAAGGCGTGGTGATCGCCGCACCGGAAGACCACACGATTCGCAACTCCAGCCTGGTCGGCGGCGCAGCGGCGATCGAGATCGTCGCCGCCGGGGAGCAGACGATTACCCTGGACAACTCAATTCTGTTCAGCAATCTCGGCATCAACGTCGTGAACGACCCGTCCACGAAAGCGCCGGCCGACGTAAAGCTGTACCTGACGCAATCGACAATCAACAGCACGGAGGCGTTCAGCGCGCCGGATCTCAAGGGGAAGGTGCATATTGACAGCGCGCTCTGCGTCTACAAGTGCGAGGCCCTCGGCTTGAAATACCTGGCGGCCGCCAATCAAAACACCGACCGCGGCTGGAAGGGGCTGCACAATGCGTACAACGTCGTCAGTTGGGTGGGCGCCCAGGGCAAGAAGGCGGCGATTACCGACCCGAAATCGTGGAGCAAGTTCTGGGGCGGCTCCGACCAGGACCACACCAAGCTGACCATCAGTTTTGTCGTACCCCATGGCAAAGGGGCCTTTACTCATGGCCTCTTGGCGCAGGACTGGGACATCTCGGAAAAATCCGAATTGGCGTTTTCCACGATTCGCTACGGCGTGCACGCCGCGAACATCGGCGCCGGCGAAGGCTTCAGCCGGTATCGCGAAGACTTCCAGTACGGCGAATGGAAAAAAGGGAATCACGCCCCGCTGATCACCACGGAAACGGGGCTGAAGTAAATCTCAGGTTGCGCCTGCTGCCCGTCACGATCCCCTCTCATCGGGGGGCAATCTTTTTCTGCAAGGCGTCCGCGCCGGCGTGGTCCGGGTGTTTCTTGAGGACGGCCTTGATCAACTCTTGAGACTCGGCGGCCCGCTTCAGCAGAAAATAGCATTCCGCCAGGCCGACCTGAAGGTCAGGGTCCTCGGGCTTCAATTCCAGGCCGACCTGAAATTCCCCCAAGGCCCGTTCGGCGTCATTCAAGCGGAGAAACGCCTTTCCCAGGACGGCATGAACTTCGACCTCCAGCACATCGACGTGCAGGGCTTTGGTGCCGAAGGACTTCGCCGCAGCATAATCGTTCTCGGCCAGCGCCAACTGAGCGCGCTCCAGGGGGAAACTGGCATCGTCATATTCCAGGTCGCACAAAGTTTCCAGCGCCACTTTGAGCTTCGCCGAATCGTTTAACTTACGAGCCGTCACCGCGGTTCCCTTCCACCACGCGCTGTCGTCCGGGAATGCCTCACGGCCGAGATCATACAACCGGGCGGCTTCAGGGAGATGGTCCAAGTCGATCTCGAGGGTTGCGAGCTGCTGCAGTACGCGGCGATGCGGCTTGGCTTCGTCGAGCGCCGCGGCGAGCAACCTGGCCGCGGCCGGCTTGTCGTCGTCCTTGACGGCCAGAGCCGCCAGGACCAGTGCTGCGTGAGGCTGCTTCGGGGCCGTCTCTTGAACGGCGATTGCCGCTTCCCGCGCTTCGTCAGCGTTGCCCTGCAACAACAGCAATTGCGCATAGCGTCCGGCGGCGGCCGGATCGGAAGAATCGGCTTCATAGGCCTGCAGGATTTCGGCCGGCGTCATCCGCGGCTCCGGCTCGGACGCCTTGAGCCCTGCGACGACCTTGACCAGGAACTCGCGGTAACCGGTTTCAAACTCCGGCTTGGCGATGCCGAACACGTCGGGGATCGCGGCATCGGTAGAGAGATGCCTGCGGTAGGCGTCCAGTAGTTTCGCCGTGGCTTCCGGGCCGAAGCGTTCCACCATGTATTGAGCGTACAGCGCGCTCTGGCAGTAGGAAAAGTTCCAGTCTTCGCGGTTCTCGGCCCGTTGAAAGCCCAGGTTCAGATTGTCCAGGTTCCGCAGCCGGCCCTTCGGCACCCGTTCCAGCAGCAGCCGATTCCATTCCGCAGGCCGCGAATAACCTTCCGAGCGCACGGCGAGCGCCTCGGTGTACCAATGAGGAATATGAAACTCCGTCTGCTGCAGCGTCAGGACGTGCACGTATTCGTGTTTCAACACCCGGGCCCAGTTGAGCGGTTCCTCCAGCCCTGTCGGCGACGCCATGGCGACGATCATTCCCGTCGAAGCGCCGATCGTCTGAATCCACGGCAGGCCGATCATCCGGGCGCTGAACCATTGATGGGCCGACAGTCCTTTCGCCTTGTTGTAGACTTCGATCTGCGTTCGTGCCGGCGGCTCATAGCCGAACTGGGCCGTCAATTCCGGGTAGATTTCCTCGAGGTATTCGGCCATGTATCGGGCCAGCAGCTTGTCGAACTCGGTGTCGGCCCGGATGACGAAATGGTCGGTCGAGACAGATTCATAGCCGTCGAGAACCTTGAGCACTTTCCGCATGTTGCTCACGCGGACATGGTACGGATCGGCCTTGAACGCCGTGTCCAGAAGTTTCCGGGCCGCGTCGGTTTTCCCCGTCTGCATGTACAACAGCCCGAGTTCCGTCTTCGGCTGCGAGAGCTGCGGCATCGTTTCAATCGCCTGCAGGTAGACGGCTTCCGCGAGATCGTGTTTTCGAAGTCCTTCCAGTCGCGAGCCGAGTTTTGCCAGGAAATATCCCGGCGAGGGGTTCCTTCGGGCGACGTCGATCACGATCCTTTCAAACGCCGTCGGCTGGTCCAGCGTCAACTTCTCGATCTTGCCGAGGTGCGCCAGCAGCGTCTTGAGGCGATCCCGCGTCGGAAAACCGTCCTGCTGCAGGGCCAGGACTGCCTGAATCGCGAGAGTTTCCTGGTGATGCGGGTTGAGTTCCAAGGCCCGCTGGAGCACGTCCGAAGCTTCGGTCAGTTCCTCGTCCTGAAGCAGCGCCTCGGCCTGAAGCTGCAGCGCCTCGATCAGAAACGGATTGATGTCCAGCGCCTTGCGGGCCGATTCCCGAGCGGAGTCCCAGTTGTAATCCTGCGCCGCGGCCCGGCCCAGCGCGGCGTGCAATTCCGCCGAACGCGGGTTGATCGCCAGGCCTTTTTGCAGTTCCGGCAGACCCTGCCCGCGGTTGTATTTCTCCAGCAGCAACTGTCCGGAAAGGAGCAACGCGCGCCAGCAGTTGGGGTCGGCTTTCAACGCGTCGACGCACAGCGTGTTCAGCACAAAGTCGAAGTTCTTGTTCGCCCCTTTCCAACGGGCGTACTGCAATGCTCCCTCGGCGACGATCAGCAGCGTCTCCGCCTCGGCAAGGTCGCGGTTGTTGGTGTTGTAATAGCGAATCAACCAGCGGTATCCCTCTTCCGCCTCTTTCAGCCGGCCGGACTCCGTCCACAACCGGGCTTGCAGCAGCCTGGCCAATGGTTCGTCAGGCGCCGACTTGAGAACCCGGGCTACCGTGGTTTGCGCGGCATCCCATCGGCCGCGGTCCAATTGAAGTTCCGCGAGCTTGGCTTGCATCCGCCACGCCACGGGGAATTTTTCGACGCCAACGGTCAGCACATCTTCTGCATCCTGCCAGCGGCCGGTCGCCCGGAAGACGTCCGCGATGCCCAGCGTGAGTTCCGGCTGCGAGACGCCGGCCCCGTCGAGTTCATCGTAAATCTCCATCGCTTCGTCATACCGGCCGCGCTGGAGATGGCCGCGTGCCGAGTCAAGCTGATCAGTGACATCCTCGTCCGCCGCGTGAACAACGGCGATCACCGCGGCAAAGGAGAGCAACGTGAAAAACGAGCGGCACGCAGACATCGGCTCGATCCTGGCTCGGAAGGGATTTTCGATTTCATCATAGCAATTTCGCGGTTGTGTGCACGACCGGGCCGATGTTTTGGTAGCGGGTCAGTTTAATAATGTAGGACACTTGCTCCGCAAGTGTCCTACATTATTAAACTGACCCGCTACCGATGATTTCGGGCAGAACGCTCGGGGAATCCCAATTGCGGGGGCCTCTGTGCGCCGGCTAGACTGAATGGTTGGTCATTCCGTTGCCCGCCTGTTTTCGAGCCGCTTGTGTCCGCGACGCCGTTGCCTTCCACCCGCGCGATCATTGCGCGCCGCACGCTGGGAATTCTGGCGGGCTTGGCGGCGGTCTGCCTCGCGCCGACGTGCCTGGTGTTCGTGGATGAAACGGAACTCGTTCTCGTGCAGCGGTTCGGCCGGATCGTCGCCGTGTATGATCAGCCGGCCGATAAAGGGCCGCATCTCAAGGCGCCGTGGCCGATGGACACATTGCTCAGGTTCGACCGCCGGCTCCGGCTGTCTTCGCCGCCGGGCCGCGAACTCTTCACCAGGGACCGGAAGAATCTCATCGTGGAAGCGTATATCGGCTGGAGGATTCCCGAACCGGCGGCTGACGAACTGACCGATGTGCTCCAAAGGCCCGTCGTCCGCTTCTATCGAAGCCTGGGCCAGCCGGAGGTTGCGGAGAGCCGGTTGTCCAGCCGGCTGCAATCCATTCTCACGTCACGCCTCGGCCAGATGGAGCTTTCCCAGTTGATTTCCGTCCGCGATTCCGAATCCGGCCCCGAGGATACGCTCAGCCCGCTCGACCGGCTCGCCGCCGAGCTGAAACGGGAACTCATTCAACGGCCGGGAGACGCGGAGTCGCTGCGCGAACAGCTCGGCATCGAGATTGTCGACGTGCGCATCAAGCGGATCAATTTGCCGAGCGGCAACTTGCAGGCCGTTTATGAGCGAATGCGAAGTGAGCGGCAGAAGATCGCGGAACGGTATCGCAGCGCCGGCCTCGCCGACAGCCGCATGATCCGCAGCCGGGCCGAGCGCCAGGCGACCGAAATTCTCGCCCAGGCGAATGCCGAGGCGGACCGGATCAAAGGGGCCGGCGAAGCTGATGCTCTGCGAATTCTCAACGAAGCCCACGCGGCCGATCCCGAACTCTACGAGACGCTGCAGGCGCTCGACGCCTACCAGCAGATCCTCGGCGAGCAGACGACGCTGGTGCTGTCTGCTTCAAGCCGGCTTTGGAAACTGTTGACTGACGGTCCCCCTTCGGCCGCGTCGCCGTCAAACGCCAAGGAGGCGAAACCGTGACCCGGAACCTGCTGCGCGTGCTGGGTCTTGTTCTCAGCGTTTATGCGCTGACCGGGTTTTACAGCGTTCCGGGCAACGAAAAAGCCGTGGTCCGCCGCTTTGGCCGGCTGGTCGAGCCTCCCAGGCCCAGCGGCCTGCACTACGACTGGCCGATGCCGTTCGCGAAAATCGACCGGCTCAATTTCGCCGCCGTGCAAACGGTCACCGTCGAGGGAACGGCCGCTCCAGGCGCTCCGCAACTAGGCTCGCAGACAGCATCCTCTCGCGCCCTTCTGACAGGAGATCAAAACCTGTTACAGGTCCGCGCGCAGGTTTTGTATCGCCCGTCGGAAGTTCACATCCGCGATTTTCTTTTCGCACAGCCTTCACCGAACGAACGCCTATCGGACCTGGCCGAAGCCGTCCTGGTCGACTTGATTTCCCAGAGCGGCGTCGATTTCGCTCACGTGCGCGGCCTTTCCGAACTCAATGAACGATTGACAAGCCGCTTGCGACTGGCCGCCGAGGAGCAACGCCTGGGTCTCGAGATCGAACAAGCCGTGATCGAACACGTTGAGCCGCCAGTCCGCGTGAAAGCGGAATTTCTCGATGTTTCCAATGCCCGCGCGGAACAGGCCCGGAACATCCAGGACGCCCGCACGTTCGCCGAGCAGCGTGCCTCGCAGGCAAACTCCGAACGGCAACGGTTGCTGGACAACGCCGAGGCCGACCGCCGCTCCCGCGTCGCCGCCGCCCAGGGTTCGGCCGACCGCTTTCGGCATCTCGTCGCCCAGATGCACGAAGAAGCCGACCACCAAGGCCGCGACTACACGCAGGTCCGCCAGTTGATGGTCCAGCGCATGTCGTGGAAGACCTTGCGGGACATCTGGCCGAAGGTTCGCAAGAAGACCGTTATTGACGGAGACGGCCCGGTGGATGTGGGCGTGTTCCCGCAGGGGCGGTGATCAGTATTGTCATCCAATCCTTTACTCGACATCGCGCGCCGCCATTGATCACAAATGCAGGTTCTGAAGGAATTTCTCCATTGACCGTCAACTGCGTCATCAGGTACCCTGTCCGCGGACTTTAAGTGTTTTCAGGGAGGAAAATCGATGTCCGCGATTGCTGAAAACGTCGTTCGGTTCCAATTCGATGCCAGCACGTTTGCGTTCGATGCCGGGCAGCTCTTAGAGAGTCTGCTCTGGGAGCGTGGACTAGACCGAGCGCGAAACACAGATGCAGATGTCGTTACTTTGCAATTGATACGAACTTGTGTCGACGACGGCTTATTTGAAGAACTGCGAAAGCGGCTGCATGAGCAACTCCAGCGAGAACCTCGAAAAGCTGCTTGACCCATCCGCGAAGAAGGCATTTCTTGAACTTGCGAACGATCTTCGTCAGACGCTCTACGAAGAGGCTCTCAAAACATCCTGTGGTTCCGTCACCGAAGACGATTTGTTGCTCGCGCACAAGAGACTGAATTTCCCATCCAAGGACGCCAGACGCTTCAATGATGCGCAAGAGGTAATTTCTCAAGCATTTCGCGAAAATCGCGTAATCGAATGGTTGTCCTATGTGATGGCCGTCATCCTATTTGTGTTTGGGCTAGTTTTGCTGAGCATTGGCGTAGCGAACAGCGATGCCTCCACGCGGATCGGCTGTATGATCAGCGGTTCTATCGTGGAACTGCTGATCCTGATTCCATTTCGGTTTGCGATCAACTCACGTCGCCACAATATGGCGATGCGAATGCTGGGCCTGATTATCAATCGCGTTGACGATCCCAAGAAACTTGCTCCTTTGCTCAAAGACACGTTCCTGAACGTCGTGCTCGGCAAGGCATCTTTCAAGAACAGTCATGATTAGCTGTTTGAAATCCTTGGATGAGTTATTCTCGCCTCCGCACACGTTCGAGACGATCCTATCTTTCGTCGTGTTGCGATTGGGACTGGAGTTTGATGCGGAACCAGACGCCGCGCCCCCTTCGCAGTCTCCATCCACGGTGTCACCTGAACCAGCCGCACCTGATGTCGCTCACTGATGGCGATGATGCGTCTCCGTCGCGACACGCGACGGCTCTTACTTCATCAGATGCAACCTTAACAGATTCAACGCCGCCTTCGCCGTGCGGCTTTTGCCGATGGCGGGGTCGCCGAAATGGCGGATCATTTCGGTTTGCTGCACGCCGTCGCCGGACAGGGCCACATATCCGATCGGCACCGGGGCATTGGGGTCTTCTGCTTCGTACTGCGGCCAGTCGGTGATCGAGATTACGAAGTCGGTCCCGAATTGCTGGCGGCACGTCTCGGCCATTTCCAGTGCGGCTTCGGCGGTGTTCGTCTTGTAGGGCGGGTCGAGTCTTCGACGCCCACCACGAACCATTCCGCCGGTATAACTTGTTTCATAATCCGGCACGCACGTGATCCGATAAGCCAGCAGCCCCCCGGTGCCGGATTCCACAGTCGATAACGTCTTCCCGTGCTGTCGCAACAGCCGCAGCACGGCGTGTTCCATTTCGTCGTCTTCCTCGCCAAACACGGCGGCGCCGAGACAGCGTCGAATCTCCTGCCGCGCGGCATCGATTTTCTGCTGACAGATATCTCGCGACACTCCCTGGGCGACGATTCTGAGCGTGATCGTCCCTTCGTGAGCCGTGATGCCGACTTCCGGGTCGCGGCCGCGGGCGGTCAGGTCGCCGAGGAGTTCTTCGACCTGCGACTCGCCCATGCCGAAGCTGTGGATCCGGGCGCGGACAATCACCTGGTCGCTGCGGCCGAGGCGGGGCACGACCTGCTCGTGATACATGACCTTCATTTCGCTCGGCACGCCGGGCATGACGGCGATCTTGCAGACGTGCGCGGACTGCGGGTCTCTCCAGGCGTGAAAGATGCCGGGAGCCGTGCCGCGCGGGTTGGCCAAAGGTTCGCTGCCATTCGGGAACATCGCCTGCACGACGTTGCGCTGGGGCATGGGCCGCTGCCGGCGGGCGAACATCGCTTGGACGTGTTCCAGCGACGGCTCATGCAGCACGAGATCGACATCGAGGAATTTCGCCAGGGCGTCCCGCGTGAGATCATCCAGCGTCGGCCCGATTCCGCCGGTGATGAGCAGCACTTCGGACCGCGACGCCGCGAGTCGAATGGCGGCGACCATGTCGTCCAGCGTGTCATCAACCGTGTGATGCGCCCGGACCGGAATGCCCAGTTCGGTGAGTTCCAGGCTGAGCCACTGGCTGTTGGTATCGAGCTTGGCCCCGGACGTGAGTTCGGTTCCGATGGCGAGGATTTCGGCGTGCATGGTCATCCTTTAGCGTGTCGCGATGACGCTTGTGGGCAGTACGCAATCTTACCGCTTCTTCAACAGCTTTCCGACGTCTCGCGCGAATTCCTGCTGCAGCGCTTTGGGCGCCTTGCCGACAGTCTCTTCAAACGACTTGTGCCGCTCTTCCGCCGACGTCGCCGTGAGGGGCGTCAGCGCCGAATAATGCTGCAAAAGTTGGCGGTATTCCGGCCGATAGCGCGTGTAGAGCCACCAGTGCAGGGCCCAGGCCTGGGCGTAGGCTTCGCCGGCGAGGATGTCGCCCTGGAAGGCATTGTCGTCGCGGACGATGTCGGTCCAGGAGATCTTTTTCGCGTTGAGCGCGAGCGTCGCATATTTCTTGTTGAGGGCTTTCGGGCCGCTCTTGAGTTTTTCGCCGTCGCCTTCAAACGCTGTTGCCAGGCCTTCATTGAACCACGCCGGGACGGGAGCCAGCCGGGTCAATACGCCGCGGTTGTGGGCCTGCTGATGGATGGCCTCGTGCAGCGGGGTGGTGAATGTTTTGCATTCGCGGACGCGCAGCGCCAGGCGATTGGTCAAGAGGTCGTAGAACGAGGCGATCTTCTCGGCGGACAGCCCCTGGCCTTCCGTCTGGGCCGCGACGTAACGGTCAAATTGCTTGTCGTCTTCAAAGATCAGCACGACAAGCGGAAATCGCGGGTCTGCCGTTTCGATCTCTGCATCTGCGACAAAATCGAGAAACCCAGCTTGCATGCCTTGCAGGAATTTCATCGCCCGTTGAAGCGGCTGATCCCAGCGTCGCGCGGATTTCTTGTCGGCGAACGGCTTGGCCGCGATCAAAACGATCACGAACGGTGCATCCGTTTTCGTGACCAGGCGGGCCTCGTCGAACTCCTTGCGCACGCGCTGTTCAAGTTCGTCCGGCGTGTACGCCGGGGGAGTCTCTTGAGGGACGCGCTTGACAATGCGTTCGGCGGGGACGGCTTCCCAGCGTCCGTCGCGGCGTTCCAGGGCGACAGTTCCCTTTCCCTCCGCGACCCACCGGGCTTCGATGGTGACGTGCTGCTGCCGGTCGTCGAGGACGGTGATTTCATCGGCGAATGCCAGGGACGTCATTGCCGACAGAGAGACGGCCAGCGCCATCGAGCCGAGACGCAGCAGTGATCCCGGCGATGCCATCCACTGGTATCTACACAAGTGACTGGAAGCTAATGAATCGGTCCCTTCTCCTTCGCGCTGGGGGAGAAGGTGCCGAAGGCGGATGAGGGGGTTGTCTTGCGGCATGGCGTTTCGAATCGCTCGCCCCCTCACCCTGACCCTCTCCCCCCGAAACGGGGGCGAGGGAACCAGCGACGAAAGTCATTCTATTGCCAAAACGAAGTGTCGATACCAATGGTTGCCATCGCCGGGCTTGGAGGGGTATTCAATTGCGGGCGTTCCGGCGGATGGTTTCTTCGAGGGCGTCGTCCATGACGGCGTCGAGCTTGCGTTCCATTTTCTTCACGTCGGATAACTTCTGACGCGAGGCATCTTTTTGGCCCTTCAGGCTGTCGATGACGGCAAGTCCTGCCAGGCCGTGGGCTTTCTTCCACGGGTTGCCCCCCTGCCCCTCGATGTGCAGCTTGTTGAATCGGGCTTCCGCTTCCGGGAGGCGGTCGGACTGCAGTTCGATCATGGCCAGGTGCAGTTCGGCCCGTTCGCACTCCATCGTGGCTTTCTCGTCGCTCTGGAAGTAGTCCAGAACGGCTTGCCAACCCGCGGGATCGCCCGGGGTCAGCATGGCATGATAGTATTGTGCCTGCGCCGTCGCCTGCTTAAGAATGCCTGTCTGCACCTTCGGCGGCGTTTCAAATGGGTTTTGAATTCTCAGCGCCCATCCTGCACCGGCTGCTGAACCCGCAGTCAGCACGCACAACGGGATCAGCCAGAACAACTGCCGCGACCACGGCCGGTCAAAAATCATCGGCTTGGCCGTCGGCAGTTTTTTCGACGCGGAGGATCGCAAGAGGGCCGATTGATCGAGAGGCTCTTTTCCCGCGGCAAGCCGGCTCAGTTGCTTCAATTCCAGGACAACGGCCTGAGCATCGGGAAAACGGTCGTCCCGTTTTTTGGACATCAGCTTTTTGACAAAGTCGCAGACGGCGTCGGGCAGGTCCGGGCGCACGGTCTTCAACGGCGGACATTCCGAATTGAGATGCTGGACGGCGATGGCCAGCGGCGTATCTCCGAGAAACGGCGGCTTGCCGGCCAGCATGTGGTAGGCCATCACGCCGAACGAGTACAGGTCGCTGCGGGAATCGAGGGGCTTGCCGTTGACTTGCTCGGGGCTCATATACAAAGGGGTGCCCATCGTCATGCCGACTTGCGTCAGCGCCACTTTCTCGCCCTGCAAGGTGAGCTGTGCGAGCCCGAAATCGGCGACTTTCGCTTCGCCTTTCTTTGTCAGCAGAATGTTTTCCGGTTTGATATCGCGATGAACGATGCCTTTCGCTCCGGCCGCCTGCAGCGCCGTCGCCACTTGCCGCAAGATCACCAGCGCGATGGGCAGATCGAGGGGCCCGCGGCGGGCGAGAAACTCTTTCAGGTTGCGTCCCTGCACGTACTCCTGGGCGATAAAATGAAAGCCTTCGTGCTCGCCGATCAGGTACACCTGCACGATGTTGGCATGATTGAGCGTCCCCGCCGCCGTCGCTTCCTGTTGAAATCGCTTGAGGTAGGCGGCGTCGGCCGTGAATTCCGGGCGAAGCACTTTCACGGCGACATTGCGGCGGAGTGAAATCTGCTCGGCCAGGTAGACCTCCGCCATCCCGCCGCGGCCGAGCTTCCGCAGCATCTTGAATTCCCCCAGCGTCCGGCCGGTGAGATCGACCGCTTTTCGCTCCGTCGGCTTGGAAGCCGCACCGCCGGAAGCGGACTTCCCAGAGGACTCGGGCACAGCATCGCCGGCAGCAGCCATAATCTTCAGACCTCGCACAGGGGGGACGACAGGTGCACTCCCACAGATCGGTAGTGGGTCAGTTTAATAATGTAGGACACTTGCTCCGCAAGTGTGATTGGCACTTGCGGAGCAAGTGCCCTGCATTGAAAGGCAAACTGCCCCACTAACCACAGATCGGCAACCATCGCCGTTGATAATAGTTCGGAAGCCGATCCATGGCAAATCGCTCAACTTCCTTGCCTGCCGCATCGCCGATGACTGCGGTTGCCCATCGGGGGCTTTGAGATCACAGCCTGCTGATCCGATACCCCGGATGGTCGGGTGAGAACAGCTCCGGCAACAGCCGCACGCCCAGACCCGGCCGCACGGGCAGGGCAATGTGGCCTCGCGTGACGGTCGGCGGTTCGTCGATCAGGCTCGGATACAGCGTCGCAAGATGAGCCCTGACGGTTTCCTGGTAGCACACATTCGGCACCGCCGCAGAGACATGCAGGCCAGAGAACAGCGTCAATGGGCCGGTGCAGTCGTGCATCAGCGTCGGCACGTTGAACACCTGGGCGAACTCCGCCGTGCGACGCGTTTCGCTGATCCCGCCGACCCATGTCGGATCGGTCATGATGTAGTCAGCCGCGCGCGCGGTCAGAATCTGGCGGTAATCGTCCCGGCTGACCAGCATTTCGCTGACGGCGATCGGCACCCCGGCCTTGTCGCGGAATTCGGCGATCGTGTCGGCGCTGTCGGGTTTGATCACGTCTTCCAGCCACATCGGCTGGATGTCGCGCAGCGACTGGGCGATGCGAATCGCCGCCGGCAGCGAGAAAAACCCGTGGCCGTCGATCATGATTTCGATGTTCATCCCGACCCGCTGCCGGATTTGTTCGAGCGGCTTCAGGGCGGCTTTCAATTCGGTCCAGCCGACACGATGACCGCCGGCCTGCTGATAGATGCGGTCGAACGGCCAGACTTTCATCCCCTTGTAGCCGAGCGATAGCAGTTCCTCGGCAAGATCTCCCGGGGCGTTCACGCTTTTCCAGTTGTCTTCGAGCGGGCCGTCTTTCCCGAGATCGCCGTGACCGGGCCAGCCCTGGGCATCCGGGGCGTCTTTCGGCAGCCGGCCGTAAGTCGGACCGCCGCTACTGTTGTAAACCGGGATGGAATCACGGACCGGACCGCCAAGGAGCTTCCAAATCGGCTGATTCGTGATCTGGCCGAGGATGTCCCACAGGGCCAGGTCAATCGCGGAGATGGCCCGCAGTTCGCAGCCGCGCGCCCCGAATGCCGCGCACCGGTCGTAGAGAAACCGCCAATGGCTTTCAATCGCCGTGCAGTCGGAACCGATGAGCCTCCGAGACATCCAGTCGTGAATCATCGCGGCAATGGCGTGCGGAATGTAATACGATTCGCCATGACCGATCACCGGCTGGCCGTCGACCGTTCCGGCGTCGGTGTGCAGCCGCAGCAGGACAAGGCCGGGAAACAGATCGCTGGGAATCAGCGTTTCGACGGCCGTAATCCGCGGTCCGCGCCGATAGGCATGTTCCTGCGACGGGCTGGAGGCGCGCTTGAGGTAATCGGTCATCTTGGCTTTCTCGTGGGACGGAACCCCTTGACTGTCGGTCGGGGCGGTCGGACTCCATCTTTCGGAATCGCCGGGATGCCGTCAACTGACCCACTACCGACACTCCGACACTCCGGCACCGCTCGTTCAGCCTAGGGTTGAAACGCTTTGTCCTTCTCGTCCCCGCCGGACCGCAAGTAGGCGATCAGGTCCAGTACTTCGTCCGTCGTCAAAACGTTGATCAGTCCCTGCGGCATTTCCGAAATCTTCGACGGCTCCTTGTGCTCGATCTCCGACTTGCGAACCACCGTCAATTCGCGGGCGAACGGATCCGTCCGGACGGTCAGCGAATCGGCCTCATCCTTGATCACGCGGCCCGTGACGACTTTCCCGTCCGTTGTTTCGATCACGTGGTTGAGGTACTGATCCGAAACGACTTTCGAGGGGACGATGAACGATTCGAGGAGGTACAGCGCATCAAACCGGTTGCCGACGCCGGTGATATCGGGGCCGGTATCGCCTCCCGACCCTTTGAAGCGATGGCACTTGGCGCACTGGGTCGCCTCGTAGGCAGCTTTGCCTTTCTCGAAGTTGCGGCCCTTGCCGGCCGCTGCGACGACAGCCGGGAAGTCGCTGACCTGCCAGTTGTGAAGGAACTGCCGCGACGTCGTGAGTTTCACGACGTCCACCTGGCGTTTGTCTTCGATGACGTCTTTGAAGGCGACCTTGTCGTCGGCCGTCATCGTTTCCAACGCGTCCTGGCGAGCCTGGTTCAAGAATTTCACAAAGCTGGCGCCGCCGCGGTATTTCTGCTCGGCGAGATTCAGCCAGCCGAAGAACGCCCGGCGCTGGTCGGGCGTCCAACCCGGTTTCAATGTCCGTAACGAGAAGGCGTAAAACATCTGGTCCTGCTGCGTCGGCGCCTGGCTGAGTTGCGCCAAGGTCTTCTCGGCGATCTTCGGCGCTTCCAGGTAGATCAGCACCGTGCACAGTTCCCGGCTGACGAATTCGCTGGAGTGCGGGAGCAACGGGTCCAGCGCGGCGATCACGCCGGCCGCGGTCTCCGGCTGCTTGCCGCCCAGGCGGATGAACGCCAGGTGATATACGCGCAGCGCGTCCAGGAATTGTTCTTCCGTGAGCTGCTTGAAGGGAAGTTTGTTTAACCCTTTTAACACGGCGGGTTGCAGATCACTGGTTCCGACACGGCACACGGCCAGCAGCGCTTGAATCTGCGCATTGATCCGCGTCTCGGCAAGCGCCTTGTCTTTCCATAAGGCGAAGTCCTGATTCTCAATCGCCACACGGGCCGCAAATCGGATGTTTCGATCCGGACTGTTCAAATGCGGCCACGCCTTTTCCACGGCTTCCGGGTGCGTGCCGGCATGAAACGCCTCCAGCATCTTCCGCGTGGCGCGGGCTTTTTCCGCCGTCGGGTTGACCAACGGCTTCACGGCCGCCGTCGATTCCGGGCCGGTATAGGTCACCCGGTACAATCCCGACTGCGTTTTGCGGCCGCCAATGGTGATGTACATCGCCCCGTCGGCGTTGATGACGACGTCCGTCAGCGGAAACGGCTTGCCCGACACGAAGACTTCAAAATCTGCCGTGTAGGTCGACCCTTGCGGCTGCATGTGGACGGCGTAGAGTTTTCCGTAGGTCCAGTCGCACAGATAGAGTGCCCTTTGATATTTTTCCGGGAACTTCGCGCTTGTCCCGAACCCGATCCCCGTCGGCGAACCCAGGCCGATATCGACCACGGCCCCCAGGCTGTCGGCGTAGTACGCCGGCCATTTGCCGGTCCCATAACGCCAGCCAAATTCTCCGCCGGAAACGCAGTGGTTGACGCGCGTCGGCCGATACCAGGGAGATCCCGTGTCGTACTCCATATCGGCATCATAGGTAAAGAGTTCACCGTCGAGATTGAAGTCGATGTCGTACTGATTGCGAAAGCCCGACGTGACCATCTGCCACTCCTTGCCGTCGCGGTCGGTCTTGCAGACCCAACCGCCGGGAGCCATCACTCCGGTCGCATGGCCGTTGCCGTCGGGATTACGCTTGAGCAGATGATCTTCCGCCCAATGCCGGCAGGGGGACAGCGGATCGAAGTCGGCCGGGGGTTTGGTGTGGTTGCCCGCGATGACGTACAGAAAGCCATCCGGTCCCAGCCTTACGGCGTGGGGGCCGTGTTCGCCGCCGCCTTCGAATTTCTTCAGCAGTTCGACGGAATCGAACTGGTCGTCGTTGTCGGTGTCGCGGACGCGGTACAAGCCGCTCCCTTTCGCCGCGTTGCCGTTGACGACGACATACAGGCTGTCATAGGCGAACAGCAAACCCTGCGATTCACCGATGGCCACGCTCAGGCTCTCGACTTTCGTGTCGTCTTCGGATTTGCCCGGCGTGATCCGGAACAGCCCGCCATATTGATCCGAAACGATCAGCCGGCCTTTCGGGTCCGGCGTCATGCTGACCCACGAACCCTGCGAAAGCTTCGGCACGGAATAAAGCCGTTCGATCTGAAAACCCGGCAGCGTGATGAGATCCTTCACCGGCGTCGATTCCGGCTGCGGGCCTTCTTCCATCAGGGCGACTTCCCCCCAGGGTGCCGCGCCCCATTTCCCGACGCTGACCGCGTTCTTCCAGGCTTTGGCGTCAAACCCGACGTTTTTCCAGCCGTCGGGCGCGGTCATGGAACCGGTCCACGTTTCGTCGCTGACGATGTGAATCTTCTTGCCGTCTTCCAGCTCCATGACGAGTTGTACGATGACGCCCGCCGGTCCGCCGCTGTTCGAGCATTCCGCCGCCAGCACGTTTTTCCCGGGCTTGAGCAGTTTGATCAGATCGGCCTGCCGGGAATTGGCCCAGTTATCGTGGTCGAGCACTTTTTCGCCGTTGACGAACAGCTTGACGGCGTTATCCGCCGTCGCACCGACTTTGGCCGACTTGATCTTCGCCGGCGCGTCGAACTCGCGCCGCAGAAAGACGGTCTCGTTGGCTTCGCTCTTCGTCAGCCAGATCCAGTGCGGCTCGGCTTTTTTCGCCGGCTCGGCCTGGCCGAACGCCGCAACCGAAAGGCACACCACTCCGGCAAGACTCCACCAACTTCGTCGCATCGTCATCGATCTGGCTCCGCTCTGTAGTGACGCAAGAGATTTCGTTCATACTGTGTTATCATCATGCCCGTTGGGAGAGGCTTCACGCAAGCGCAACGCAGGAAACGCAGTATGCACAGATTCATCGCAATTGCCGTTCTGATTGGCCAACTTCACGGCGTGTCGGCGCGGCTCGTCGCCGCAGAGGAGGCTGGCTTGCCGAAAACCCGCGCGAAGCTCGCGGCCCGGGAACCGGTGAAGATCGTCTGCCTCGGGGACAGCGTGACGGGCATCTATTACCACACGGGGGGCCGCCGGGCTTATCCGGAAATGATCGCCATCGGGCTGAAACAGATTGATCCCGAGGTGAACGTCGTCGTGATCAACGCCGGAATCAGCGGGCACTCCACCGTCAACGGCATCGCCCGGCTGGAGAAAGATGTCCTGCAGCACCGGCCTGACCTGGTGACGGTGATGTTCGGGTTGAACGACATGGCCCGCGTCCCGAAGGCCGACTATCAGGCGAATCTGAAAACGATCATCGAACGCTGCCGCACGATTGGGGCGGAAGTTGTGCTCTGCACGCCGAACGGCGTGCTGGAAACCGGCGGCCGGCCGCGGGCGAAACTGGAAGAGTACAATCAGGCCCTGAAAGACGTCGGCGAACAGACCTCCACCCCGGTCAGCGATGTGTATGCCGCCCATGAAGCCGTTCGCGCGCAAGACCCGCTGGCGTTTCGCTTGCTTTGCAGCGACGAGATTCATCCCAATCTGGACGGCCACAAGCTGAATGCCGAGACGATCTGCCGCACGATCACGGGCCGACAGGTTTCCTGGAAAGACGATCGCCCGCCTGTTCCCCTCATGCCGAAAACGTGGAAACATCTCGAAGGCAAACAGCCCGTCCGCGTCTTCGCGATGGAGCCTTATGACGCGTGGATTGGCCCGGCGCTTCAGGCGATCTCGCCGGAAGCCAAGATCGAAGTCACAAAATGGAAGACGACCGGCCAGACGCTGAACCAACTTCATGCGGCCTCCAAGGCCGTCCGTCAGATGTCGCCTAAGCCGGACCTGGTGATCCTGGCGATTCCGCTCGAAATCACGCCGTCCTTGGCGAAGCCCCAGGACTCCGCGATCGTGGACCACAACTGGATTTTGAGTTATGCGCTGAGTTTCGGCCTGCAGGAATGGGACGTGATCGGTGTCGCACCATCGGTGTTGCATCCGCGGTTGTCCGCTGCCGATCAGGACCGGGAGGCGTTCTCGCGAAAGATGTTCGCGGCGCAAGACTTGGGTTTGATCGTTCGTCCCGAGGGCAATTTAGACGATGCGCAGGCCGTTTTCAGCCGGTGGTTCCGGAGATAGCCGCCGCCAGGCAACGGGCCAGATCCAGTGCCGTTCCGGATTGACGTCGGGCTTCATAAAGCCGTTCAAAATCGGCGGGCAGCCTGAGCCGCCAGTTCTCTTCCGAGACAGTTCCGGGACGGTTGTAACGCTCCGTCATGCCGAAGACGTCGGGAAAGAAGACCGAGACGTTTCGTGCGCGGCTAGCCAGCATTGCGGCGAAGAGCGCGTGCACCAACTCTCCCGGACTGCGGGAGAGTTGCGATGCCAAGGGTGCGTGCCCGGGCTCCGGCGCCAGAAATGTTGCCAGGTAGCGCGCCCATTCCGGCACGCTGCCCGACTGAAACCAATCGGCCGCAGATTGCCAGATCGTCGCCGTGTCGTGAGTTCCCAGCATGATCCAGTCTTCCGGTGCGGCCTGTTCGATCCGATAGGCGTCGGCCGGTTCGTCGAGCTTCAATTTGGACGTCACGCGGAAACGGCCCAGGCCAAATCGTTCCAGCACACGGCGAATCGGATACGGCATCGTGCTGAGCACCTCGCACGCGACGGCGGTCCGCGGCCTCCCGTGAGCCTCCAGTCGCTGCAAGATCATCTCCAACAGCCGGGAATATCGAGTGACCTGCGCGTCGTCGAGCGCGCGGACGCGCGCGTCGCCATAACCGTCTTGCTGCGAGTCGATCTGTTCGGCTCGCGCGATCGCCCAGGCCGCTAGCTCGGAATGATTCCGTTCCGCGGGCGAGGAGAAGAGCCTTGCACCCTGCTGGACGGCATGTGTCGGGTCGGGATCATCAAGCCGATAGACCCACGGGTCGATCCAGCCATGCGGGTGATCGATCCGCATTCCGTCGCATTCCGACAGCACCCGGTCGAGCCGGGCCTGAACGAACCGCAGGACTGGTCCCGGCTCATCCAGCGTCCCGTATTGCAACGGGTCGAGAACCGGAAACCCCCAGGGCTGGCCGTCGAGATTGGTGCGGCTGGGCGGGGCGCCGAGCCGGTAGTGCGGCAGAAAAATTGCCCGCTGCGACCAGATGTCTTGCGGCGCAAGGCCGACCTGCAAGTCGGCGAAGAGCGTCAGGCCCAGCTTCGACAATCGCTCGCGGAGGCGGCGATGCTCTTCCGCCAGCAGCCATTGGACCAGAGCGTAGTCGTCGATATGCGCCGCGAAACGTTGTCGAAGTTCCTCCAGCCGGGCTTCCGCCCGATCCGCTTCGCCTGGCCGCGGTGCGAATAGCCGCTGATCGAATTCTCCCTGTGTCGAGCGGAGATGCCAATCGCCCCACCAGTTCGTCTGATAATCCCGGCATAAGGCCGCGTACAGCGCATCGGGGATCAGCCAGGCGCACTGGACGGCGAGGAACGAACGAGCGGACGCGCGATCGGTGTCGTCGGCACGAGAGATGATTTCCTGGATCGCCAGGCGGAAGAAGTCTTCAACCCCCGCGAGCGAAGGGGGCGCGACGGCGGTCAGTTTCTGGCGGCCGGATTCCAGCAATTCGGAGGAAAGGCGGCCTTGCGCCGCCAGCCGGCCGAGCGGCAAGTTCAGCGGGTTTCGCGAAAAGAGGGTCGCTTCATAGGGCGACATCTGCCCCCGGCCCGTCATCCCCTGCGGCCCCAGTTGAATGCCGTCAAAGCCGAGCCGCGCGGCAAACGCAAAGAACTTTTCTGCTCCATAAGAATACGGAGAGCCGCGGCCGAAGTCTTCGCCCGAATCGCAGGGGAAACTGGCGTCGTGAATCTGCAAGAGGAGGCGATCGATGCCGAGCCTTCGTTTTGCTGCGCGAAGTTCCGTAATGTCTGAGAGCATGTCCCCATTTCTCCGTGCCAGCCGCCGAACCACGTCTCCCGCCTCCATTCTGCCCGTTTGACGCCGCCCGTCCAGACGTAACCGTCGCGGGGCGTCATCAAAATGATCGACCGGAATCTCGGAGATGTCGCAATGGCCCGTGGAACCGGCCGGATTCAGGCGAAAAATCGTTTCTTTTCGTTTTGGCACGCCGTCTGCGTTTCTCTGATCCTCGTGTGTTTTGGGAAACCCACAGGTGTTGACACGAGAAACGGAGGAAGACCATGGTTCAGAAATTGATTCTGGCAGCGGCAACGGCGGCGGTGATTGGCATCTTGGCGGCGACGGGAACCACGGCGGAAGCCGGACATCGTCACCACGCCCATCACCACCACGGACATTCTCACGGCGGAAGTTATGGCGGCTACTATGGCGGGGGAGTCGTTTACGCTCCGCGGGTGTACGCTCAACCCGTCTACCCCTATCCGGTCTATCAGAGCTACAGACCGTCCTGCGCCCATTCGCCCTACGGTGGCGGGTACGGGTATCCCAGTGGTTACGGCTACGGCGGTTATGCCCCGTACAATCAGGCGTTTGGCGTCCGTTCCGGGAACTTCTCGTTGTTCCTCGGCCGGTAGCCGCGAGTGACGCTGCTCAATCCGGATTACAGATCGAAGCCCAACGGGTCCCCGCGATCCAATGGGCTTCTTCTGTTGAACGGGCGCCCACAAGAGACGCGTCCGGACGGTGAATTGCCTTCTGGCGGCAGGTGTCAACCCGGGCTTCCCGATGGGCCGAACCGAACGATGTCCCAAGTGAGTTCTGGTCACTTCCAAGTCCAAGACGTCAACTCGTAGGGATTTGGCCTCCACGGCTGCCACCACACAATTGCCTCCGCTGTCCGTTGGCGGTCGCCAGCCTCCATCACGCTGAACGTCAGCCGATAATTGGTCCCTGCGACAACCTGTTGCTCGGCGCGAAGAATCTTGAGCAATTGCAGCTTGCCCGGCTGCTCCATCGCCCTGGATTGCGAACTGATTGCGAACTGTGCCGCTTGAATCACATCGTTGTCAGTGACTGACGCATCGGCATATCCGCCGGCAATCGGCTCCTTCATGCAGACGACAGCGAAAGCACAGAGAGCGATCACGCAGAGGGTGACCAAAAATACGATTTTGGTTCGTTTCATCAGAGTGCCCGAAAGTCGCCCAATTGATCATTCGACCGACGTTGGGCGGTGGGTGGAGGCGTAAGCCGCTTCGGGCGTCGCCCCGTGTTCGCGCACCACTCGGAGTGACGCAAAGCCTCACGCCCAGGCACCCGATGGCTCAGAAGTAAACGCCCGGCGGACTCTACTTGGCTGAACCGTTTAGTCCGGGAACAACCTCCGACAGACGATCTGAGCGACTGCCGCACCACCGCCGGCACCAATTGATGCCGCGATCGTTGGGTTGCTTGTGGTGAGGGCTGCAGCTTCTGCCGCAACTCCGGCCGTCACGATTATTACGCAATTACTATAGTCAGGGTTCGGTACGGCCGCTTGATATACCGCTGCCAGTGGCTCCGCAACTTTGAGTAACACGGCTTGGTTCGCCTGATTCAGATCATTGAACGCCTTAGTTGCTGCGTCGGCTGCCTTGCCAGCCTCCTTGCTTAGAACTTCGCCAGCGTGAGTGACTGCTTCAGTGATGCTTTTGATCTTAATTTTCATTATCTTCTCCTAATTCATGAAAGGAACTGATGCGGCTCGAATGGTTCTTTTTGGTCTACCAAACAACACCACACTCAAAACAATGAAACTCTATCCGCACTGGAATCGCCGAAACTTTCGCCGGGAATGCTCAGGCACCGCTCTTCTGAGAATGAGCCGGACCTACCAAGCCTTTTCGTTGGTCAGCCCCGCCTAATCGCCGCGACCCAGGCACAACATATTATTCTACTACCTATTAATTGAATCTGGATTGTCTGGTGGTTGATCGGGCAACTCCCAAAACCAGATCACGGCTGCATTCCAGTAGGTGCCAGTCTTTCCGGATGTGCCATTGAACACATCGATGTGTCCCTGACCGTTAAAGCCCGGGATTGTTTCAAATAGAATGATGCCCTTTTTCCCATTCAACGATTGAGGCAACGAACCAGGACTTGCAAATCCAAAGTCGCGGTTACCCCATTTCGTTCTGAGGTAAGCAGCAAGGTCGGACGCGCCTCGCGCGTAGTTGTGTCTGCACTTGTTAGCAGTGAAGTCGTTTCCAATTGTGAATCCAGCGCCCGCGAGTGCGATACTCAGCCTGAGCGCGCAGTGATTTTCGGACGTGGTTACATCTGGACAGGGTTCGTGCAACTGCTCGGAAGGGTACGACCCATTGACGGTTTCGTATGCAGGTCTTGCCATGATTGGCTCCAAATGGCGTTGCCTACTTACATCGGTCGAATCTCGGTCGAAAACGGAGGTAGTCGAACATCTTCTTTCTCCGCCGATTGGCGACAAAACTTTACCGCACCGTCGCATTCTAGCGGGCATTTTAGCGGCGTTGCATGGGATTGTCGAACCTCGCCCGCGATGTTTTTCCTGTTGTTCGGTTCCGTTGGTTCGCTCTGCCGCGATGAAAATCGCCGATGGCATTGCGATTAAAACTATCACGCTTGCGAGTTCGCGGCGATTTACAACCCGTCGGCCGCGTCGCAGCAGAACTGGTAGTAGATTTCCGCCGCCTGCCGGACCTGCTCGATCTCGACCCATTCGTCCTTGGTGTGCGCCTGGGCGATGTCGCCGGGGCCGAACACGAACGCCGGCACTCCGGCGGCGGCCATCCGCGAGGCATGGGTGCCATAGGCGACGCCGATTTTCTGTTTCGGACCGATGCCCCGGGCGATCGTTTGCAGCATCTTGTCGGACCAGGGGCCGTTGAGGTCGTCGTCCAGGGCCGGGCTGTTGCAGAACGTGGGGGCGAACGTCAGGTCAAAATCGAGCCGGTCGGCGAGGTAGCGACGAACGTCTTCGATGACTTGGCGGCGGTCTTCGCCGGGGATCACGCGGCGGTCGATGTCGATCACGCAATCATCGGGAACGACATTGACGCTCAGTCCGCCGGCAATCAGTCCGACGGACAGCGTCGCCGGACCGCACAATCGATGGGCCGGCTTGGAACCCGGCAACTGCGCGGCGTAGCTTTCCAGATGTTCGAGCACCTTCGCCATGCGGTAGATGGCGTTCACGCCGTCTTGCGGACGGGAACTATGACAGGCCCGGCCGGACGTGTGAATCTGCCAGCGGACGGCCCCGCGATGTGCCACGACGATGTCCAGCCGTGTCGGCTCAGCAACGACGGCGACGTCCGGTTTCTTCGGCATCAGCGAGTAGGCCGACTTCGGCTGAGACCATTGGTCCGTCAGATGATTGATGCCCAGGCTGGTAGCCTCTTCATCCACCGACAAAGACAACACGACGTTCGCCCGGCGCGAAGGCCGCTCCTTCGCCAGCCGCGTGAAGGCCGCCAGCATGGCCGCGCCGCCTCCTTTAATGTCGCAGGAACCGCGGCCGTAGAGTTTGCCGTCCGCGATCCGCGGTTCATACGGCGGGATGACCATGCCGTCGACGGGGACGGTGTCTTGATGGGCATCCATGAGCACGGTGAGCTTGCTGCCGGGATGATCGCAACGCGCCAGGATGTTGGTGCGTCCCGGGGCGACTTCCACCCGCTCGAACGGGATGTTTTCCCGTTGAAAATAGACCGAGAGGTATTCGGACAGTTTCGTTTCCAGGTATTCATCGCCGACGAGATCGCGTCCCATCGGGTTGACGCTGGGAATTGAAACGAGGTCTTGAAGCAAAGGGATCGGGTCCATGGCGGTCTCGGGGCAGAGAGATGTCGGCGGAGAGTTTCTCTCGCGTTTTTACGATGCCCGGTCAAGAAACGCAACCGCCGTACTTGGGGCTCGCGGCAGGACCGGATACTCTACCAGCCTGGAATGGAGGCGTGAGCGGACGTGGAGCAGGCGTTGTTTCCCTGGTGGCTGGTGATGCTCGTCGGTTTGTGGGCCGCGGGACTGACGTGCTGGCTGAACGAGCGCTGCTCGCCGTCGCTCAGGAATTACGCCGGGGCGTGCTGCCTGGCATACACGTTTCTGTTGTGGTTCGTCCTCTCCTCGGGGCAAACCGTTCCGGTCGACTCTCCGGGCGACGGGGGGCCTGTTTCGGCTCTGCGGCTTTGTGCAGGGCTGAGCCTGACCTCGGCACTGGGACTGCTTGGACTGGGTCCGCCCAAGCGGCGAATGATTTGCTTGATCATTTTTGGCCTGTCCACAGGCGGCGTGTGTCTTTGCCTGGGAAAGCCGGTCATCGCCGGGGTGTGCCTGGCGGCGGCTGGATGTGCAGTTCGACTGAAGGAGACAACACCCGCGGCGGCCGACGCATGGCCGTTCCGCACGGCCAATGGCTGGCTGACGGGCCTCGCGACGGGGATGCTGGCCCTCGGTTTGCTCGGCGCGGTCCGCGGGACATTCCGCGTCGACTCGGCGCCGCAGACGACAGCCACTGTGTCGCCGCACCGGCCGCAGCCTTTGAACGAATCGTCAGCCGCACGCGACGGGATGCTCCGTCAATCGGAATTCCCCTGGCTGGCGGCAGGACTGCTGGTGACGGCGCTGGCGTTGTGGGACGCTGAACGAACTGCCGCGATGGAACCGACGCCATCGTCGGAGATGGATCGTACTTCGTAACTGTCGCGGCAAAGGACGAGCATGTCGACGACGAAAAATCCGCCCGTGCTCATTCTCGGGGCGGGCGTGCACGGCGCGGCGATCGCCTTGGAGTTGGTGCTCAATGGCGTGCCCGTCCACCTGGTCGACAAATTCGACGTTGCGTACGGAGCGACGTCGAAATCGTCCCGGCTGATTCATGGCGGGCTGCGCTACCTGGAATACGGCGATTTCCAACTGGTGCGGGAATCGCTCAATGCCCGGTCGCTGAATCTCCAGAACGCGCCTCAATTCGTGCAGGAACTGAAGTTGTTTATTCCGACATCGCGGCGGTGGTCGGGGATGATTCGTTCGACTCTCGGTTTCCTCGGATTGTCGCGCACGCGCTGGGGCAGAAGATTTGCCGCGCGGAAAACCGAGCGAGGCTTCTGGCCGGTCCGCATCGGGCTGTGGATCTATGACCGGCGCAGCTCATCCATGCCGGTCGGCGCTCCGGGGACGCCTCGCGTCAATCTGCAACGCTACCGCTGGCTTTGCTCGTACGCCGACGCCCAGATGCCGTACCCCGAAAGGCTGGTTCTCGCGCTGCTCGCCGAAGCGAAGCATGTCACGGACGAGAGGGATATCGGGTTTCACGTCTCGACTTACTCCCAAGCAGACTTTGAGGATGGCCACTGGCGGATTCGCGACACGCTGACCGATACGCCCGCCATGCCGCTGCAGCCATCCTGCATCGTCAACGCGACCGGGGCCTGGGGTGACCACACGCTCGAGCAGTTGAAGATTGAATCTCGGCCGTTATTCGGCGGCACGAAGGGAACGCACTTCATCACCTGGAACGACACGCTGCGCAGAGCCCTGCAAGGGCACGCCGTGTATGCCGAGGCGGACGACGGCCGGCTGGTGTTCGTCTTGCCGTTCGGTGACGGCGTCCTCGTCGGCACAACAGACGAAACATTTGCATCGAAGCCGGAAACGGCCGCCGCGACAGAAGAGGAATTGGATTATCTGCTGCGGTTGGTCAATGAGGTCATGGATTGCCGTCTGACGCGCGACGATATCACGCTGCATTACAGCGGCGTGCGTCCCTTGCCGAAGACGGTCGGCGACAACAATTCTGCCGTGTCGCGGGATCATGCCGTCGTGGAACATCACGCCGGAAATTGCCCGATTTTCACGCTGGTCGGCGGCAAACTCACGACCTGGCGGGAGTTCGCACGCGAGGTTTCTGATCGCGTGCTGACGAGGCTGAAACGCCCTCGAACCCACGGGACGCAACAACGAGGAGTTTTGGGAGATGTCTATCCGGGGCGATTCGATTCCCAAGGCATCCCCTGGAACTGTCCCAGGACTCCTGAGGAACAACAACAGGACTGGACAGCATTCTCCCGGGAGTTTACGTCGCCATTCGAATTGTTCGCCGCGCTGTTTCCGCTCTACGGCTGCCGCACGGCGGAAATTTTGAAAGCCTGTGAAAGCGACTTGGGCGCCCCCATTCACGGCACGGCCTTCACCGCCGGCATTGTCCGGTGGGTGATCGATCAGGAGTGGGTCCGCACGCTGTCCGACCTCGTCGAACGGCGGCTGATGCTGGTGTTCTCGCGGGAATTATCGCACCAGACGCTCGATGACCTCGCCGGATGCCTGGCGGCATCCGGGCGGCTGTCGGCTTCCGACGTGCCGGCCGCGGTGAAGGCTGCCGAGGAACGGCTGGAGCGGTTTTTTGGACGCCGGCCGACTTGACTGGGTGAACGCCGTTTTTAAGCAGAGCGGGCCGAGTCTTTCACGAAATCACTCCCTTGTCTCTCGTTTCACGTGCCATCGGAGACCGAGAGAACGTCAATTCCGCGTCAAGCCCCTTAACACGTCGTCATCCAGCATCGTCCCTTTGGCGAGTTGCTTGATGCGGTCGAGCACTTGATTGACTTTCTCATCGGTGCATGGGATGCCGAGTTCTTCCAACCGATGGGCGACGGCTTTGCGGCCGGAGTGGCGGCCGAGAACCAGCTTCACGCCGGTAACGCCGACGCGTTCGGGTCGGAACGGCAGGTAAGTGTCGATGTTTTTCAAGAGGCCGTCCTGATGGATGCCGGCTTCGGTGGCAAAGATGGTTTCGCCGCCGATCGGTTTGTTGGGGGCCATGCGGATGCCGGTCAGTTCGGCGACGAGTTTGCAGAGCGGGGCGAGTTTCGTCGTGTCGATCTTCGCCGTGCGGCCGAATTGATCGTGGTGCAGCGTCAGCGCCATGGCGACTTCTTCCAGCGAGGCGTTGCCGGCCCGTTCCCCGATGCCGTTCACCGTGCACTGGACGACATGGGCTCCTTCTTCGATGCAGGCCAGCGTATTCGCCACGGCAAGCCCGAGATCGTTGTGAAAATGGACGGCGATCAGCACCCGGTTGATGTTCGGCACGCCGTCCTGAATCCCGCGGAGGAAGTCGCGGGCCTTCTCCGGCGTCAGTAGCCCGACGGTATCGGGAAAACCAACCGTTGTTGCCCCGGCGTCGATGGCGGCCTTGTAGCACTGGCACAGATAGGGCAACTCGGTCCGGCTGGCATCTTCGGGACTAAACGCGACGATTTCAAACTTCGACGAGGCGTAGCCGACCGTCTCCGTGATAATGTCCAGAATCTGCGATTCGTTTTTCTGCAACTTGTACTGCCGATGCAAAGGGCTGGTGCCGATGAACAGGCTCACGCCGCGCTTGTGGGCCGGTTGTCCGCGGAGGGCTTCATCGGCGGCATCCACATCGCCTTTGACGGTGCGGCAGAGTGCCGTCAGCACGGGTTTCTTGACGACTCCGACCATTTTGCGAATCGCCGCGATGTCTTGTTCAGACGATGCGGGGAATCCGGCATCCAGGGAATGGACGCCGGCGGCTTCGAGCGCCAGTGCGATGCGGAGCTTTTCGTCCGGCTCCAGCGTGGCGCCGGGCATCTGTTCGCCGTCGCGCAGAGTCGTGTCGCTGAACAACACGGCCCCGGATCGCCGATGATGCTGGATCACGGCCCGCTTGATGACGCCGGAGAGGGATTTGAGGAGATTCATGGAGAGGCGTTAGGTATTAGGGCGTTCGGCGTTAGGAAGAGGCTTGGCCTGAGAGAGTATCAAGCAGGAGTTCATTCCATGTGGTTCTAGAAACAAAGTGTCGACTGGGAGGATGGAGGCCGTATGGAATATCACTCCCCCCCATTCCCCCCGTAACGAGGGCGAGGGGACAGAGCGAGCCAATTCGGCATTTTCTAACGCCTAACGCCTAACGCCGACGTTCACTTCCCCTTCAACAACTGCGGCAACGTGTTTTTCAGTTCGGCGACGGACGCATTGCGCGAGACGACCTTCCCGGTCTTGTCGATCAGGATCATCACGGGGGGAGAGAAGACGCCGTATTGCACGGCGAGGGGGCTTTCCAGTCCGCCGGGCTGGTAGATTTGCGGCCACGTCACTTTCTGCTGCGCCAGGAAGGGGGCGACCGGCTCCTTGGTCATGTCGAGGGAAATGCCGATGATCTCAAATCCCTGGGGCTGATATTGATTGTAAAGCGCCCGAAGTTCTGGCAACTCTTCGGTGCAGGGCTGGCACCATGTGGCCCAGTACATCACCAGCACCGCGGCTTTTCCCTGATAACTTGCGGTGCTGATGTTGCCCCCTTTCAATCCCGGGCCGGCGATTGTCAGAGATTTGCCCTTCAACGACAGCCGCGTGCTGGCTCCGTTGGCCTTTTTCGCCGCGGCAGAGGCGGGCTTCTCCTTGACGATCCGTTGATACCACTCCGACGCTTCCTTAGTCTTGCCCATGAATTCATCGTTCATGGCAAGCTGCAGCATGGCATCGGGGGCGTCTTCGGCACTGGGATAGTCGCCGATAAAATCTTCCAGCGCTTTGAGCCACGCCTTCTGCACATCGGCGCGCTGCTCGTCTTTCGCTTTTTGCAGATCGACGGTGTACTCGGCGAAAATCCGGCGGTATGTCACGTACGAAACGAGCGGGGACTTGCCGCTTCCCTTGCGGAGATCGCCTTCCAGCTTGGTGAGCCGCGTCAGTCCGTCCGGATAGGCGCCGGTCTGCACGGAGGCGGAGAGGCCGTCGATCAACTGCTTCATCCACTGAATTCGCTCTTCATCGGATTCCGCCTTGTTGTAGATCTGTACCAGCAGGTCGGCCCGGCCGCTGTTGTACCGAGCGAGAACGTCCTTGCTTGCCGTCGGCGCGGGCGGCTTCTCGTCCCACTTCTGAAGTTCGTCGAGCAGTTTTTGCAATTCAGGAGACGGTGCGGCGCCGGCCGTGGCGGATGCCCCCTCGGCCATCACCGGCTGCATGAGAATCCCCCCGGCGATCACTTCGCCTTCTTTGCCTTCGATGGGGAACGGCGCCTGAGTCAGTTTCCAGACTTCGCCGACCCGGATCATCTCGCCAATCTGAACGAGGCCCGAATTCTTTCCGGTTTCAACGATGGCCATGGCATTTTCATAGACCTGCAAATCCACCGCGGCCTTGCCGTCGTCGGCGGGGATCGTCCCCGGCATCAGGGCGTCGAATTTCATCCACTTGCTGTTCGGCGTGAGAACTTTGGATTTTCCGGCAATCGCCCGGGCTTTCTTCGGCGCCTCGGCCGCGGAGTCCAGCAATTTCGCCGCGATCTGTTTTTCAATCCCCAGCGATTTCAAATCTTCGGCGGTGATCAGCAGGGCGCGCAGCGCGGCCTCATCGCCGCTCGTCACGGCCTGAATGGCTTCCTGGCTGGCTTCCGACGCAGACAGGGATTTCCAGGCGTCGACTTTTCCGTCGTCGTTGGTATCGACGCCCCAGCGGGAACCGCCCAGATTGAGCCAGCGGAAGTTGTCGGGCTTGTTGTTCTTGTTGGTGTCCGTTTCGCGATAGACTTCGATCCCGTGGTTGTAATAGCGCCACTGATCGACGGGGCCCTTGCCCGTTGTGCTGAAGTACTTGCGGAGAATCTGCCCTTCCGGTCCCAGGACGACCCAACCGACGGCCTTCCCGCGAGTTTCCAGTTCGACTTTGCACTTCGACAACTGGTTCGCAAGGGGCGTCTCGTAGTCCACATCCTTCTGGCTGGGCCGGAACGCCAGCGCATTTTCAATCGAAGGGGGATCAGCGGCCGCTGCCAGGGACGTTAAAATCAACCAGGTTGCCGCAACCTCACAAACCGGACTCCGTCGTGGCATGCCCTGCACTCCTTTTTCACTCTTCATCTGGCGGGAACAACTCTCGGGATCGTTCACGTCGCTCCGTCTCCGTGCAGACGATCATAATCGAACCCTGGCTTTGAGTTGAGTCCAATTTGGGAGAGCCAGACCAAGAAATTTTCGCGGTGCTGGATTGCATTTCTCGAAGGGACTGAATAAGCTAACCGATTCTCCACGATTGGGTTAGGTGATCTTGGGTGGCCAGGGTTATCTGGATGGTTTGCGGAGGCTGTGCCAAGGCGGGTCGCGCCCGCTGAAAGCTCCAGATCTCAGGCGGGCCGATCAGCGACTTTGCTAGGGAGCCGATTGCCGTGACGATTGATAAAAGCTTGAAAACCCGCGGTCGCCTGGCGCGAACCCGCAGCGTTCTCTCTCGTGATGAGCGCATCAAGCAGATGAAAACGGATGACAAGTGGACCGAAGGTCAAAGTCCGTTTGGATTGCCCAAACTTCGCATTGTCCGGTTGGTCGTGGGAAAAAAGAAGAAGAAGAAGGCTGCGGACGCTGCCGATACTACGGCTGATAAGAAGGTCGCCAAGAAGAAGTAATCTGCGAAATTTGCCGGTTGCGTGGAATGACGCACCGCAGGCGTTCGTTGGACATTTCTTCGGGTGACGGATCATCCGTACTGTCCAATCGGCGCGCAAGGATTCGTTTCGCGGGCTCTCGCATCGAGCGGCTCGAGAATCGAAAGGGAGGCTGCGCCAGGGGTGCAGCGCCCATGTTGCGTCAGCTCCGGTCGCTTGGCGGCCTGTTCATTCAGCCGCGGTTACGGCGCGAACTGGCCGCCTTTCTGCGCTCCGCCGAAGATTGTCAGAACGCCCAGCGAAGGTCCTTGCAGCGCATTCTCCGTTTGAATGCGGAAAGCTGCTTCTCGCGGGAACGCGGCCTGACACCCGTGCTGACCACTTCGGAATTTCGGCAGCGCATCCCCGTCGGCGACTTTGAATCGATTCGGCCCTATGTCGAACGGACTAAGAACGGCGAACGGGATGCGCTGCTCGGTCCGCAGAACAAGCTGATGATGTTCTGCCTCAGCAGCGGCACCACGGCCGATTCCAAATTCATCCCGGTCACCACGGAATTCCTGAAAGATTACAAACGAGGCTGGCAGATCTGGGGCATCCGCGCGTTTGACGCCCACCCCAGCGTCTACCAGCACGACATCGTCCAGCTCATCAGCGACTACGACCGCTTCCGCACGCCGGCGGATATCCCGTGCGGCAACATCTCTGGCCTGGTCGGCGCGATGCAGAACGTGCTGGTGCGGCAGATGTACGCCATTCCGCAACTCGTCAGCAAAATCGACGACGCCGAGGCGAAGGCCTATGTCACGCTGCGATTTGCCGTCGCGAACGAACACATCGGTTTGGTGACGACGGCCAATCCGAGCACGCTGATTCAACTCGCCAAACTCGCCGACCGCGAGAAAGAGGATTTGATCCGCGACATCGCGAATGGAACGGTTTCCCGGCGGTTCTCGCTGAATTCCGGCGTGCGTGCCGCGCTGAGCTGCAAAATGCGCCGCAATCCAAGGCGTGCAAAAACGCTCGAACAGATTGTGCAACAGACCGGGGAATTGCGGCCGGCGGACTTCTGGCCGCATCTTGCGCTGGCCGCCATCTGGACCGGAGGGAGCGCCGGCGCATATCTTCAAACCATGCGGCGGTTCTACGGCGACGTGCCGGTGCGCGATCACGGACTGTCGGCCAGCGAGGGCCGGATGACGATTCCGGTC
This sequence comes from uncultured Planctomycetaceae bacterium, assembly GCA_964388415.1. Classification (GTDB taxonomy): domain Bacteria; phylum Planctomycetota; class Planctomycetia; order Planctomycetales; family Planctomycetaceae; genus CAZDGB01. The sequence goes on from CAYMAO010000031.1 coordinate 33,802, forward strand.
GACGACAACACGTCGGACGGGGTTCTGGACGTCGATTCGCATTACTTCGAGTTCATCCCGGAAGACGAGTGCGATGCGGCACAGCCGACCGTGCTGGAAGCCCATGATTTGGAAGCCGGCCGGAATTATTTCATCCTGCTGACGACGGTCTCAGGGCTCTATCGCTATGACATCCGCGACGTCGTCCGCTGCACCGGTTTTCACGGCACGACGCCAAAGCTGGAATTCCTTCACAAGGGGTCGCACATCGCCAATCTGACGGGTGAGAAAATCACCGAGTCGCAAGCAGTCACGGCGGTCCGCAGCGGCGTGCATCGGTTTCAGGTCGATTTCAGCCATTACAGCCTGTCCCCGATCTGGGGCGATCCGCCGAACTACCGGCTGCATGTCGAAGAGCCGGAATTGGCCGCCGTGCATAACCCCGAGGAACTCATCGAATACATCGATGCCGCGCTGCAGGCCGTCAACTGCGAATATCAGGAAAAACGCAAGACAGGCCGGCTAGCGGCGCTGGAATGGTGCGCCGTGTCCGCCGGAACCTGGCGGCGCTTCTCCCGCAGCCGGCAATCCCGGGTCGGCGGCAGCGTCGAGCAGTACAAGCATCCCTGCCTGGTGCCGGATTTGAAATTCAGCGAACGGCTGCAAACCGAATTCGCCGCGCCGGCAGTGGAAACGCGGGCGGCGTGAGTGCAATCGTCGAGCACCACGCTTCTGCGAAGCGTCGCTACTGGTACGGGTACAGATTCTTTCTTGCCGGATCGCAGAGATTGGCGATGTTGAACGGCTCAATTGCCGTGCGGACGCGGACGGTAAATTCGTCCGGCGAGATGCTCGGATCTCCGATTCCCGTCAGGCACTGATCGAGCCTGCGCCGCAAGGATGCATCCTCCGCGCACAAGAACGGCCGAAGTTGCGGCCGATTTCCCTCGTCACGCCGGCGGTGTTCCGACCAGATCGCCGTGGCGAAATAAAACATCGACAGGGCGACCATCTTCGGGAACTCGCGGAAGCCGGCGTAGCTGCCGGAGACGATGCCGTCCAGGAATTCGACTTCCAGCTGCACGACGGCGTCGTACTCTGCGAGGCCGTCTCGGAATGTCTCGCGCGGCCAATGCTCTTCAAATAACCGAATGAGCCGTTCGATCCCGAACAGCGTGTGGGCATTGCCGGTGCTGTGCAGCGGATCGAGCAGCGCAGCCGCCGTCGGCAAGAGGGCCCAATTCGATCCGGCGGCTTGCGCCAGCCGGCGCTGCATTCGCGGCGTGCGCCGCAGTTTGCCGAGATCAGAAATCGGCACGGCATCGGCAAACTGGCAGGCCACGGAGGGCAATCGGTCCATCCATTGTTGCCACTCGTCTTCTGCGGAGAAGGATTTATCGAGCGGAAACCGGCGCGGGTCCAGCGCGAACCCGGCGCTGGTGACGCCGTGATCGAACGGCAGAACCCACATCCATCCGCCGTCGAAAACATGATGCAGCGCGGCCTGATCGCAGGGGTAGGGATGTTCGTCCGCCAACCCGCCATCGGAACGATACATTTTTTCCCAATTCGCCACGTGTTCAAAGTGGGCGAACAGTCCGCGCGAATGCGTGCGCAGGCCGTCGGGATGCGCGGGGATGCTCAGTTGTTTTGCCAGGAAGCCGCCGTCCCCGCTGGCGTCGATCAGAAACTTGCTCCGCAGACGGACCGGTTCCTCCAGGCGCCGACCGGTCAACTGCCAGCCCGATTGGTCTTCGGCCAACCCCGTGAGTTCCGTCTGATCGAAATACGGCACGCCCAGGGCTTTCGCTTCCTCGGCGAGAAACGCATCGAATTCGGATCGCAGCCAGTGAGTATCCGCGTCTTCGGCCCGGGCGCTCGCCGCGACCAGAAGTTCATTGGCATGATCCGCCCTAGGGATGAACGATTCCCCGACTCGATGATGAAAATAGCTGAACCCTCGCTTCAGCCCGACGCCAATCTGCGGATAGGCTTCTTTCCAGGAAACATAATTCGCCAGCGGCGCCAGTCGCGGCAGATCGTACTTTCTCGCGAGGTCTTCCAGTACGAGATTGGCCAACGGCGTGGACGATTCCCCGATGGCGAAGCGCGGATGCCGGCCGCGATCGATAAGCACCGGCCGCAGCCCGATGCGGTTCAACAGCATCGCCGTCAAGCTGCCGCCGAACCCGGCCCCGATGACGATAATGTCTGCATCGGCGTCAATCATCTTGGCTGCCTCGACATTGGCAGGGCGGCACGGCAACGGACTGTTGCGAGAAATTCATCGTCCGCAATGCCTCCAACTGGCGGCCGCAACACGTCGCACACGTGGCGAACCGTTCGACCTCCCACAGGTCGGCAAAGACTCGGCCGGCTTGCAATTCCAGCGCACGCGATTGGACCTCGATCAGCGATTCCAGCCGCGGCGGCGAAAAATGCCCCTCGATTTGCAGGCGTTCCATGATGCCGTTGCCGGCCCGGGTAGGAATGATGCTGCAACAGCGGACGCCGGCCGAAAACGCGTGCGCGAGGGATTTGATCGCCCAGTCGATCCCTTCTTGCTCCGAGAGATACGGCGGCCGCAACAGGATAAAGGCTCTCGTGGGTATCCTCGCGGCGTGCAAAAGTCGGACGGCGCGATCAAAATCGGCGACATTCATTCGCTTGTTGAGCCGGGGCAGCACGTCGGGATGAATCGTTTCCAGACCGATCGCGACTTCCAATTCCGTCCCGAGCCGTTGCTGAAAGTCCGCCACCCGATCATCGCACAGCCGCGGATGATTCTCGACGATCACGGTCTGAAATCGCCGTGCGCGATCGATGATCGCCCCAAAATCTCCCGGCGGAATCGCCTGCGCGTCGAAGAAATTCCCGGCGTTGTACAGCTTGAGATGCCGGGCCGGGGGCAAGCGCGACAAGGCATAGTCGATCTGTTTCGGGATCGCGCCGTCCGGCACGCGGTCTGTCACGGTGTGCTTCCACAAATCGCACATCAGACAACGCAACGGACATTCGCGATTCGTCAGAAAAATCGTCGCGACGTCCTCGACAACGCCTGCGGCGGAACGCTCCGGCTCGACGAAGAATGCTGACGGGCGATCAACGGGCAGCGAGCTTCGCATCGGCCGCGCGGCAAGAATTTCTACGTCAGTGATCGGCGGGGTGTTCAACACGAAGGCTCATAAGATCACGAGCCCGCAGCGCAAGCAAGGGGGATTGGGCCATTGAACCCTTGCTTGCGCTGCGGGCTGGTTGACGACGGTTCACGCGAATTGCCGCAGAAATTCCCGGCGATAAACGGCCGCGTTGTCGGGAAAAGCCTGCTCCGCCTGGTTCGCAGCGACGGCCCCGTGCTGGAAGCGGCGCTTCGGATAGACGGGCATGTCGAGGCCCGTAACGGCGTTGACGCCGCGGCGAACGATTTCTCCTTTCAGCGCGTACAACTTGTCGTGCTGCCAGCCGGTCAGTTCGATGAACGGAATCCCCTCGGCGATCTCGATCACGTTGGGCAGCGCGAACGGGCTGAATCCTTCGAACCCATGGGCCTTCACGGGAGCGTAAGATCGGACATGCCCGCGGCTTTGGCCCCCCGAATAGGTGAGCGAATGCTTGATGGCGTGCACGCCCCAGCCCTCCTGGTACAACATCACGTTGTTGAGCACGCTGCGGATCGTCAGTTCGGGATGGTCTTCGATGGGGTAGTCCTTGAGGTTTTCATCGCCCCCGTCGCCGTCCACGAGATGCTTCCAATCGCGGTAGCGCGACCGAATTCCCCGGCACAACGCCAGCGTCATCGCGGCGGACTGGACATCGAGCGGCTTGTAGTCTTCCAGCACGCGCACCGTATCCTGCCAGCGAATCTCCGCCTGGGGAACGACAATGCGTTCCAGGAACAGCCCCAGACCCAGGCGATCGAGAAACTCCTGCGCCTGCAGGGCGTCCTGGCCTGTGCCGTCGACGTCGAGCGTAAATGCTTTGAGCCTTGCCGGCGATTCGCCCCGTTGCAAGAGCATGTGATGCAGCACCAAGAAGACCGCGCCGCTGTCGATCCCTCCCGAAAAAAGGACGCCTAGCGGTTCTTTCGGCCCGACGCGATCCAGCCAGCGGTCAAGCTCCGCGGCCAGGGCCGAAATATAGGCCTGACCAATCTGATCAAGATCGGCCGGCAGGCGGTTACGCTGAGGGGCGAAAAACCGAATGTACGTCGGGTTGGGATCGGGGCAGCCGATCAGGGCCAGTTCCACGATATGATGCGCCGGCACCATCCGCGTGTAGCTCGGATGAAACTGGTCGTCCAACTGCTCGGCCCGAAGGTAATCACGGATCGCATCAATGCGCTCCGCGACGACCAGCACCGGGCCAGCGGCCCGCTTGGCGATGAAATATCGCAAGGGCCGTCCGATCGAACGGGCCAGCCGGATCATTTTGCCGGCCATGTGAACCAGCGCGAACTGGCCGTCGATTTCCCGAACACGTTCCGGATCGCCGCCTGCCAGACGGGACATTGCCTCTTCGGCCGACATGTTCAGGAAAATGTTGCCGGAGGGATCGGTCAAATCGACCAGCCGCTGAATCGGTTGCGTGTGTTGCATGGCGAGAGAATCCGCAGTCAAAATCCGTGGAACGAGAATTGGAAGCTGCGCCTTCCATGCTAACCCGCCGCGACTGCGAGGGCGAGCGCCCGGGCTCAGGCAAGTCGAGGTGCGGCATTCCTCCGGGCGGCAGTCTGTTGTATTCTGTGGCAACCCCTGGACTGCAATTCTCATTTGTCACAAAGGAACTTTGCATGAGCGCGGCGGAAGCGGAGTTGTTGACTTTGAGCCGAAAATTATTGACGGCGATTGATACCGGCGACTGGATCACCTATGCCAGTTTGTGCGACGAATCGATCACCTGTTTCGAGCCGGAAGTCCTCGGACACCTGGTGACGGGCCTGCCGTTTCACAAGTATTATTTCGACCTGCCTTCGGGATCGTCGCCCAGGCAATCTTCCATCGCCTCGCCTTTGGTGCGAATCTTTGGCGATGCGGCGATCGTCACCTATGCCCGCGTGGTCCAGAAGCTCGACGGCCAGGGTTCGCCCGTCAGCGCGGCAGCCATGGAAACGCGCATCTGGCAGAAAACGGCGTCGGGCTGGAAGCACATTCACTTCCATCGCTCGCCGCAGTGAGTGGGACGTGACGAGTCCTAGAGGAGAGATGAGCCTATCCGGATATTCCGCCGCAGAAAAACGAAGATTGGCCGCAGAAAGGCACAAAAGGCACAAAAAAATCTCGCTGAGACTCTCGTCGACAGAATTCACGAAATCCATAGTTTGTACTTTTTGAGTCTTTTGCGCCTTTTTGCGGCAATCCTCTGAAGTCTGATTTTCGAAAAGACTCTCTACGCATTTCTGGCCCTCAGCCCTCAGCCCTCAGCCCTTAGCTCTTAGCCCTCAGCTCTCAGCCCTTAGCTCTTAGCCCTCAGCTCTCAGCCCTCCATGCGACAAATCGGCTCCATTCCCGATGGCGAACAAGCGGAGAAGTTCGCCGACTTTCTCCGCGGCCAGGGAACGGCGTGCAGCCTCGATCCGGTCGACAACGGCTGGATCGTCTGGATCCAGGATGAAGACCGCCTCGCCGACTGCAAAACGGAATTGCAGGCCTTTCTTGCCGACCCCCAGCACGAAAAATATCGCAACGCCCGACAGCAGGCCGACACCAAACTGCGCGAAGACTACCAGCGGCGAAAAGCCGCGCGGCGGCAAACGGTCTCGATGCGCAGCCAATGGGATCGGCCGCTCGGCGAACGCTGCCCGCTGACAATGGGTCTGTTGGCGATCTGTGCCGTCGTGGGGTTTTTCACAAGGCTGGGCGGCCACTTCCTGATGCCGGGCGAGGAATATCTGGACATTGTCCCGTTGATGGAGCAGCTTTGGATTTCTTCGGACGGCAGTTGGCGGGCCGTCGCTTCCGGTGAAGTCTGGCGGCTCTGGACGCCGATGTTCCTGCATTACGGCTGGATGCACATCATCTTCAATGGGATGTGGCTGAAAGATTTCGGCATGTTGATGGAAAGCCGGCTGGGGACGTCGCGGTTTCTCATGCTCGTGCTGATCATCGCTGTATTCTCGAACGTGCTGCAATTTGAATTGGGAAATGTGCCGTGGTGGGACATCGCGACAGGGAAGTATTGGCGCGTGATGTTCGACCCGCATTTCTGGCAACTCATTCCGAATAACTTCCGCTTCGGCGGCATGTCGGGCGTGAATTACGGGTTGTTCGGCTATCTGTGGATGCGCGGCAAACTCAACCCCGAAAGCGGTCTCGGCGTCTCCCAGCAGACCGTGATGTGGATGGGCGTCTGGTTCCTGATCTGCTTTACGGGACTCGTCGGCCCCATCGCCAACATGGCCCACGCCGGCGGGTTAGCGGCCGGGGTCGCGCTCGGAGCGCTGGCGTCGATTCGCCGGCGGTGATGCAACCGATGACCACGCTTCTGCGAAGCGTCGCTAAAATTGTTCATTTCTTCCCGAGCGCGCGCTGCTGCGCGAAAAACTCCTGCAAAATCGCGCGGCACTCGTCTTGCAGCACGCCGCCCAGGACGGTGCAGCGGTGATTCAGCCGGGCGTCGTCGGTGATCTGGAACAGCGAATGGCACGCGCCGGCTTTCAGGTCGGTCGTGCCGTAGATCACCGTCGGAATGCGGGCCTGGACGATGGCCCCGGCACACATCGGGCACGGCTCCAGCGTGCAATACAACGTGCAATCCTCCAGCCGCCAGGAACGCAGTTCCTCCGCCGCCTGGGTGATGGCGATCATCTCGGCATGGGCCGTTGGGTCGCAAAGTTGCTCGCGCTGGTTGTAACCGGCGCCGATAATCCGGTCGGCGTGAATGATCACCGCCCCGACAGGGACTTCCCCCTCTTCAAATGCCTGCCCGGCGAGGTCCAGCGCGGCCCGCATCCACAGGTCATGCGGCTGTAACGAAAATTCCGACAACTCGTGAGACATGCGATTCGTTTTCGTGTGATGAACGCTCACCTGGTAAGCGGCTGAACTTTGTCTGAACCCTTTTCTCACGGTCGCGGCGGACGCGAGGCGTTGAGGGGGCGCCGGCAGGAAAAAACCATGTAATCCTTTTGCGAACGCTCTTCAACGTGCCGAAACCACTCGGGAAGATTTTCGCGAAACCACGCCGGGGCTTTCGTCACCAGCAGCAGTTCACCGTCGGCCGCCAGGGCATGGACGGTCGTCCCGAGAAAGATTTCGGCCAGCCGGTAATGCGAATAATAGGGTGGATTCGCCAGGATCAGGTCGAAATGACCGGCGGGGATGTTCGACCCGTCGGCATCGAGTCGCGCTGTCAGGTTGGTCACGCCGTTCCGCACAGCGCCCCGTTCGGCACACTGCACGGCCCGGGGATTGGAATCGATGGCCCACACCTCGGCTTCGGGTTGTCGCAACGCGGCCGCGAGGGCCACCGCCCCCGTTCCGCAGCCCAGATCGAGCACGCGCATCTTCGGATGAACGTCCATCGCATTCGTCAAAGCCCTGGCGCCGACATCGAGCCGTCGATGGCTGAACACGCCGGGCCGGCTGTGCGCGAAAATTAACCGGCCCTGATCGCGGAACGCGAATTCCGCGTCGAAAACCTTGTGCTTTTTCAGCGTCGACGTTTTCACCGCGGAATAGACGACGCCCCCGGCGTGCGGTTCCCTGGTCACTTTGGGAAACAGTTTGTGCAATTCATCGTGCAGCCATTGATCCTCGGGGTTGTCGATCGCGGCGACGAAATTTCCCTTCATGACCAGCCGGTCATGCGCCTGCTGCAATAAGTCGCGGGAGAGATCGGCGATGCCGTGTGCCGAACAGATCAGCACCGCGAGATCGACCTCGCCCAAGGGAAAATCGGCCTGACAAACGCGCTGGAGATTCGTCACGGTTTCGGAATCTTCCCGCTGCGATTGCTGCCACGGGTAGAGATCGAGGAACAGGCACACCACCGTCGCTTGCGGTTTCGCCACGGCCAATTCCCTGGCGAATTGCCCCCGCCCCGCCGTGGTGCAGAGCACGCGCCCCGGATCGAGGCGGGGAATGCGGTCGATCAGCAGTTGTTCCTGCGGGCGCGGCGGGATGCCGGCGCGGGCGGCCGACTCTGTCTCGTCGGCGCGTCTTCGCGAAGATTTTTTCGGTTTCAGCTTGGCCATATCTCTCGTTTCATCATTCCGTCCCTGCCATTCCCGATCGTGAGGAATAGGTTTCGAATCGCACGATCACTGAAGAAAACCCATCCTGACGGTCGGAACTGCCGGATGAGTTTACGTCATCGGATATCCACCATAGCGATTTCCGCCAGATTTTCCTCTTTGCGCAAACGGCGACTGCTGCTACAAACCGGCAGAACTTGCCGCTCCTTTCCCGAATCATGTCATTTCCGCCAGTGTTTGCTGTTCGTTTCAGGCGAACGGCCGGGCCTCTTCGAATGGATGCGATGATGCACCGAAACCTGCACCTGGCATGGTTTGCCGTTGTGTTCAGCAGCGTTTTCAGCGGTTGTGTCGGCCGTCCGCCGATGCAGCAGGGATATCAGCCGTATGGGCAACCGCAATATCTCACCGTCCCGACGGCATCGCCGGAAAACTTTGCAGCCCCCGGACCGGTCACGTCACCGCTGCCGAGGACCGCGCCGCCGCCCATTGCCTCTCCGCCGCCGGGCGCAACGTCTCCCGACGGCGGCATCATCTTGACTCCAGCTGCCAGAACCAGCGCCTGGTATGCGCCGCGATACCCAACCTGGCGTACTCCCGCCACGTTTGCGCCGATGGCCGCGGTACCGCCGGGACCGCGTTATGCCGACGTGGGCCGCTATATCGACGGCCGCCCGTTCGCGGGCAGCAGGTCGTCCGTTGCAGGCTCCGGCGGAGGGGGCGTGCTCATTCCGATGCCGTCGCAAATTCTCGCGGGCATGAAGCCCACCCCCGGTGAAGACCTGAAATACCGCGGTGGCAAGGCGATTAAAGATTTGACGTATATCAACATCTATGTCGGCGGCAACCAGGCATGGAGCGAAAGCGATCGCAAAAACATCGATTGGGCCCTGAACGGCGCGATGACCGATCCCAATTTGAATCACGTCCTGATGCAGTATTTCAACGACCAGCCGGTCACGGCGAGCTATCGCGGATCGTTCATTCTGGATGGCTATCGCCCGCTGCGCGTCACGCAGGCCAATCTTCGCGAGTTGGTCAAGCTGCTGCACGCCCGCGGGAGTTTCAGTCAATTGCCGCTGGAAACAACCGCGATCAATTTCTTCCTGCCCCGGGGCGTGATCCTGGAAGACCCGGATTCCGGCGGCCCACGGTCGACGCCGACGAACGGCGTCATCCCCTCAGAGGGAGAATCGAGTTCGCTCCTCGGGCTGGGCGGATACCACGGGTCGGTGCACATCGGCCAAGAGACGCTGTACTACTCCGCGGGCGTCTATTCCGAACGGATGGCGAACGGTCAGACGAACGGCGTTCCCGTGTTTAACGTCCCGTGGAAAGACACCTGTGCGATGATGTATCACGTATTGCAGGAAATTCGCACCGATCCCGACGTCGACGACGCCCTCGTCACGGGGCAGGAACAATACCTCGGCTGGGTCTCCGGCAGCGGAGAAGAAATCTCCGACTTCCCCGTCGAAGCCGACGGCGCAGACGGCAGACTGGACCAGGTGTTCGTCGAAGTTCCCTTGGCGAACGGCAGCGGCAGAGTGCCGGTGCAGCTGTGCTATTCCAACGCCGTTCACGGTCCGGAAGGGCCGATCACCAAGCCGCACCGCGGTGCGCCGCTGCCGATCCCGCCGGCATCGCCTCCGCCGCCGGGAGCCTCACCACCGACACCCGCGCCGCCGTCCAATCCGCCGCCGTCCAATCCGCCGCCGACACAACCGAATGACGGCGGATTTGACCCGGGATTGGAGTGGATCAACAAGGAATGGGACTTCCTGCCGGAATCGGTGAAAGCGAAGATCCTGCAATTGATCAAAGACGCACATTGATACGGTCGGCTGTCGAAGAGCTTATTTTGGAATCCGGCTGAGCGTGTAATACGCCTCTTTGTGCAGCAGCGGGATGCCGGATTCGGCCTTCACGCCGGCGGCCGTCAGTTCGTGGATGTGGCCGGCCTGTAAACCGTCGACGGCCAGCCGCACGCTCTTCCGGTCGGCGGAGACCTTGGCCGATGTGATGACCGGATTCGTGAAGTCGACCTCCGGGCTGCCGTAGTCGCCCTGGTAAATGTAGGTGTAGGCGATCATCGCATAAGACTTCACATCGCCTGCAGCCATGGCATCCACCGGTTGGGTAAACGTGAGTTCAAAGCCGTCCGGCTTGGCTCGCATCTCGTGGATCTCGAACGGAGTTTTCCCGGTCCAGTCGATGCGCTCCAGGGCGAACGGCTTGTTGCCGCGCGACCCCCAGCCGCGATTCGTTCCGCCGACGAACATCGACTTTCCGTCCTGCAGCAACGCCAGCGTGCCGGAGCCGAAGCCTTCACGGAACGGAAAACAGGCTCCTTGATAGTAGCCGTCGACTTTTTCGAGGAAACACCGCATGACCGTGCTGTTGGTCTGATCGCCGACGAATACCTGTTCGGCAAACGGGCCGAACTTTCCCTTGGAAACATCGCAGGCGACGCCGCTGGCCGACTGGCCCATCTTCTTGTAAGGAAACAGAATCACCGGCGGGACATATTCGGGGATCTTGGCCGCTTCCGTCATGAACCGGCTTTTCGTCATCGGTTCCAAAGGCTTCGCGCCCATCGCCGCCTTGGCTTCCGGCAGGTCGTACCACTTGAACCCGCCCGGATGGCCGACGAACTTCCCCGGCCAGAGATGCTTCAACCCGCATGTCCCGTTCCACGGCCCCTGGTTGTCGGTGTAGAACATGTCCCCCTGGGCATTCGCGCCGATCCCGCCGGGCGAACGAATGCCGCTGCACGTGGGAATCATTTTTCCGTCCGGCGTGATCCGCAGGCACCAGCCCCGGTATTTGCATTCGCTGCTGAACGACCCCGTCAGGCACAACACGACCCACAAGTTGCCGTCTTTGTCGAACTTCGACCCGAAGGCGTATTCGTGATAATCGCCGTTGACTTCCCATTCGTCGTTGACGACTTCGAAGACGTCGGCCACATCGTCGCCGTCGCTGTCCTTGATCCGGGAAACGTCGCCCCGTTGCGTAATGTACAGCCAGCCGTCGCGCTGTGTGACGCCTAGGACTTCATGCAACCCATGGGCGAACCGAGTCCATTTCATCTGTCCGGGATCGGCGTCGAACGGCTTTTCGACAAGCCAGATTTCACCCCGGCGGGACGAGACCGCCAGCCGGCCGTCGGGCAGCAGATCCATCGCGCCGGCTTCCAAAACGACGCCCTCGGGGATTTTAAACGTCGTCAGACGATAGACGTCGTTCTCTACCGGCACCGGATCGGCGGCCAGCGCGAAAGTCGCCGTCATCCACACGCAAACGACTCGGATCCACTGAGACATCAGAGGCACTTCCTGAGAGACTGTTCCTGAGTTCCCTGGCACGCGACCCATTGTGACTTCGCCGTCTTAAGATGGCAACCTCCCCGGCCAGGGCTCACCGCGGGGCGGCTGCCCGTTGCAGCCGGTCGTTCACGGCTCGCCCCAGCCCGGTTTCAGGACACCGCTCGGCCACAATATGCGACAGCCCGGCCGAATCCAGCCGGTGCAATGCCGGAAAAAAATTCGCGGCGGCCTCTGACAGATTTCCCGTCGCCGACAACACCTCGATCCGGGCGTATCCCGAGACGCTGCGCGGCATCAGCAATAACAGGCCGCTATCACCGCTATCACAGGGTTCGGCGACATCCGGCGCGCGATCCACGAGTTCCACCGGAGTTCGCGGCGCATAATGCGAGGCCAGCCGGCCCGGTGAAATCGGTCGATCGTCCGTGGATGTCTCCGGCAGACGGACGCGGCCCACGACCGGTTCGATGTCCTCCAACGGAATGCCGCCCGGCCTCAGCAAGGTGACTTCGTCGCCTTCCAGTTGCAGAATAGTGGACTCGACACCGACTCGGCACGGTCCGCCGTCAAGCACCAGGTCGATGCGGTCTCCCAATTGAGCCAGCACGTGCTCGACAGTCGTCGGACTCAACCGGCCAAACGGGTTGGCGCTCGGGGCCGCGATCGGCACATCCGCCAGCCTTAAGACCTGCCGCGTCAGCGCGTGATCGGGGATGCGCACGCCGACGGTGGGCATCCCCGACGTGACGAGGTCGGGAATGCCGGGCGTCTTGGGAAGGACGAGCGTTAAAGGGCCCGGCCAGAACCGGTCGGCCAGCCTGCGTGCCATGGGGGGAAATTCCGCCGCCACGCGTGAGACGTGGTCGATGTCCGGGACATGGACGATGAGCGGGTCAAACGCCGGCCGTTCCTTCGCGGCGAAAATCGCGGCGACGGCGCGGGGATCTGTGGCCATCGCGCCGAGTCCGTAGACCGTCTCGGTCGGCAGCGCGACGAGGCTCCCTTGCCACAACGCTTCTGCGGCTTCCTCGGGAGAATGTGTCACACGGCATCGCATGACGCAGTGCTAACATGACCCAGGTTGAAGAACAAGTCTCGACGAAGCCTGGACTTCGGCGGACTTTGCGGCTGAGTCCCCGCCTTCGGCAGAATTCGCCGAATTGGGATTGCATCGTTTTTCCGCTTGACATATATCCCTATTGCATATCGGACAACGCTCGTTGTCAGTCGGTCTCTCTCCCACACAATTTGGAATGATCATGAAGATCACCCTGCCAGGGCATGGACGTTGTTTGGTCCGTTGTCTCCTCGCGGTGCTTTTCGCCGGTTCCGTTGGAACGCCGGCCTGGTCGCAAGATGCCGACCTGAAACCCGACGCGGTGTTCCGCGGGCAATCACCGTGGATCGTGGTCTCTCAGGAAACGGCCGTGCCGGCGCAGAGTGTGATGGCCGGTCCGCCTCGCATCGCTCAGCTTCCGAGCGACCCGTTCGGCCAGCCGTATTCGGGGGGCACCCCGGGCTACGGCGAGCCGGGACTGCCGGGAATGTTCATGGACACCCCGGCTCTCTGGCAGCCGTATGCCGCGGCACAGGGGAAATTCGGCACGGAACGGTCGGTCGGAATCGGCCAGTTGATGATGCCGTTGTACCAGGACGGCCGGACCTTGCTTTTTGCCGACATTCGGGGCCGAATCGATGACGCCAGCAACACGGAAGGGAATCTCGGCCTCGCCGTGCGCACGATGATCGACCCGGAGTGGCTTGTCGGCTTGTACGGCTTTTTCGATTACCGCCGCACGGAGTACGACAACAATTTCAGCCAGGGGACGGTCGGCGTGGAAGCGATGTCAGTCCTGTATGAAGCCCGGTTGAACGGCTATATCCCCGAAGCAAAGACGAAGGCCGCCAACAGTCTGAGCACGGCGGAAATCATCGGCAACAACATTTTCGTCAAAGGGGGCTTTGAACGGGCCTATTACGGGCTCGACGGCGAAATCGGGGCGCTGCTGTGGGACGACCGAAAAGAAGTCGGCATGCATGAAATCCGCGCGTTCGTGGGCGGCTACTGGTTCGATTCGGGCGGCAAGAACTTCCCGTCCATCGCCGGGCCGAAAGGCCGGTTGGAACTTCGGGCCTACGACGTGCCCTGGTTCGGCCCCCAGTCACGCCTGACGCTGGGCGTGGAATTGCAGCATGACAACATCCGCGACTTTCAAGTCTCCGGCATCGCACGGCTGGAGATTCCGCTGGGCTTCTTCCAGAACACGCGACGGCTGACGCGGCTCGAACGCCGCATGTTGGATCGAATCATCCGGGATGACGATATCATCACGGTAACCCAGCAGGGCCCGCGGGAGACCGGCATCGATTCGCTCACCAACCGTCCGCTCGTCAACGTAAACCTGGTGGACAAGAATACGGCCGGGGGCATCCCCGCCGCCGTCACGGCCGCCGGCCCCAACAGCATTGTCATTGTCGACGGCCATGCCGGCGCCATCGCGACGGCAACCAGCATCAACGTCCAGCAGGGCCAGGTCTTCCGCGGCGGCGGATTCCAGGTCATCGGCGCGGAGTCCCGGTCTGTCGCAACCTTCGGCACGCGGCCCACGATCAACAACACCGATGTGACGAAGGATACCGTCGTGCTGGCCAAGAACTCGACGGTCGCCGATCTCAATCTGACCGGCGGGCGAACCGGCATCTTCAGCGGAGCCGCGCTGACCGGCGTGCTGGTCTCCGGGAACACCGTGTCCGGAGCGGCGAATCACGGGTTGGAATTCAGTTCGCTGGATTCGGCCAGCATCGTGCAGAACAGCATTTCGCAGTCCAACGCCAACCAGGGCTTCTTCTTCGGCGGCGTATTTTCCGGAACGGCCCAAGGAAACGTCGCCGCGAAGAACACGCAAAACGGTTTCGGAATTACCTCTCTGGCCGGAACGCTGCAAGGAAATACGGCCACCGAAAACGGACGGTTCGGCATCGGAATGGATAACATCACCGCCACCGGAAGCATTCTCGGCAATACGGCCAACCAGAACGTGCAAGGTGGGATCGCCATCTTCCCCGGCCCCGTCGCCGGGACAATCACGGGAAATACCGCCAACAACAATGGGCGAGACGCTAACGGAACCATCGTCGATGCGACGGCCGACGGCTTTCGTTTTGACGGAGCAGTCACAGCCACCATCGACAAGAACACGGCGCTCATCAATGCCGATCACGGTTTTGTCTTCAACGGAAATCTGGGAGCGACGGCCCGCGTGATGAACAATCTGGCGCACGGCAATGACGACGATGGCTTTGAATTCGCGTCGACTCTCGACGCCGGCAGCCTGTTGGCCGGCAACATCTCGACCGGCAACGGCCGCGACTCCTCAGGAGTCATTATGAACTCCGCAGCCGATGGGTTTGAATTCAACGCCGCGATCGCCGGAACGGTCACCGGCAACTCGGCCCGGTTCAATGCCGACGACGGTTTCGATTCATCATCTGTTTCGCTGGGGGCCACCGGCGTCTTCAGCCAAAACATCGCGGTACAGAACGGCGCGTTCGGCTTCCATCTCGGGTCGCTGCTGGCCGGCAGCGTCTTCAACACCAACACGGCCGTGAACAACACGCTGGACGGCTTCCAGTTCAACACCGTGCTGGCCGGCACGGTCAACGGCAACACGGCCACTGGCAACGGCGTGCTGAATGGATCCATTCTGACGGCCACCGCAAACGGATTTGCCTTGAACGTGAATAACACCGGCACGTTCACCAACAATCTGGCCATCGGCAATGCGAACAACGGGTTTGCCGGGAATGACGATGCCAACTTTACCAACGCGGCGGCCAGCACGTTCAGCAACAATATCGCCAACAAGAATGGCGACAAAGGATATCGCGGCGTCAACGCCGGCACGGCAGCCAACAACACTGGCACTGGAAACATCAACGGCGGTGATGCGTTCCCGTGATGCCTGTCCATCGGGTTCAGCCGTTCGCGAAGCGTGTGCTCTCGGTGTGAACGGTGAAGCTGCCGTCGAACCCGGGGTTACGGCGGGGCGTCTTTCACGGCTTTCTTCAGTTCATCCAGTTCGTCTTTGATCAGCCGGAGCTTTTCGGGGTCGAGATACCGGTCGATCAATTCGCCGACGTCTTTGCACAACCGCTCGACCCGGACCTGGCCGTTGCGATCCTTTCGGGCTTTCGCCGCATTGACGGCCGTCACGCGGATGGCGGCCAATCGATCTGTGAATGTTTTTTTCTCAGCGACGTTGTCCAACTCTGTCCGCAATAATGCTGCGCGGTTCCAATCCCCCCTTTTGGCGGCGGTCCGAATCCCGGCGATCAGCGTGTTCCTTTGAGCGACCAGGTTGATCAGTTCGCCCTGGAATATCTGCAGTTCTCCTTCCACCTGCAGCCGGATGCTGTCGTCCGGCACGTCAAGCCGGGCGAAGGCCACGCTGCCGGGTACGAACGGCACCCGGGCCAGCATCAGGTCTCCGCTGTAGATGTAAATCCACGTCATGGCCTGATCGAATACGGGGGCCAGCCTGGCTTCGCCCAACCGGTCGGACAACAGGCGAATGACATCCGCTTCCTCTTCCGGCGGCGGTTCTTTTTTGGCGGCCTGCTTGTCGGCCGGGTCCGCCACGGGGCGCGGCACAGGCAGCTTCGGACGCAACTCCAGGCGATAGCCCGCCAGAAGCCGTGACGGTTGATTCTGCACGCCGATCTGCAGCCGCGTGTCGGGAAACACCGGACGGGCGGCAACGGCCACCTTGTCGATCTTGCCGCGAGTCTTCCCGGCGAGCGGCGTCCGCAACCCGCTGAGGACGGTCCCGGTCGCGAGCGGCCCCTGGATGGCGTCTAGCCGGACGTAAGTCCACGGCAACTCCTGCCGGCGTTTCAGCTTCTTGTCGCGGTCGTAGTAAAGCAGCCACGGCACGAGGCATTCGCCCGGCTGGAAGAGCCGGTACGCCGGATCGGCCGGCTGCAAATCTCCGGCCCGGATGCGAATCCGCACGTTGTTCTGATCGGCGTGTTCGATCAGGATCTCCGGACGAAATAATCCCCAGCAGAGCTTCAACGCCCGGCCGGCCGCTTCGCGCGGCTCATAGAACGACTCGACATGCACCGGGCTGAGCCACTCGAAACGCGGCTGCCAGGCACGCGCCGCGACAATCCATTGCGAGCCGCGGCGTTCGACGGTGACGGCGAAACAAAAGTCGGATTCGTCGGCGGAGAACTTTTCGCGGACTTCCTCCAGCGTCCAGCGGCGGAGCGCCTCTCCGTCGATGCGGGACAACCCGGCGAGTTCCGTGATCTCCGTTTTCCAGAGCGTGCCGACGGATCGCTCCAGCGCCACAGCGATTTGGCGCTCCATCTCTGCCTGAGGTATCAACGCAGAGGCGATCTCGATGCGCACCGTGTACGGCTGCGACTCCATCGACACCGGCAACCCCGCCAGCGACGTTTCCTGCGGCGTAGCGTTTTCGTTTGCAGTTTCGCCCGCTTCTTGCGCCAGCCCCGCGCCGACGCCCAACATCAGCCAACCGACGAGCAACAATCTTCGGGCATAATGGATCATCACGGATTCTCCGTGGGATACCATGATTGAACCACCCAGCGTTCGATGTCCTGATAAGGGCTGACGAGTTTTTCCGGCAGACCGGAGATGTTGCGACGGACCAGGCTGAACTCGTCCAATTCCCACAGGGGAATCCACCAGGCATCGATCAGCAGATCCGTTTGCAGCCGGTGAAGCACCTTGACGGCCGAAGCCCAGTCCGCGGATCGCTCCATTTCCATCAATTGCCGGCGGACACGCTCCGGGAACGCGTTCAGCGCGGCGACGCTGGCGGTCGGATCATTCGTGAGAAACGGCCACAGATCGATCAAGGGCTCGCGAAACTGCACCATCCGATAGGCGAGATCCCAGTCTTCGTCGGCGGATTTCACCGGCGTGACTTCCAGACCCACCCGCTTCCACTGGACGATCATCGCTTCCACCGCCTGGCGGATTTCCACGTCGGGCGGAAACGTGATCTTGAGCGGCGGAATCGTACCGCCGAATTCCTTCCGGGCCGTCGCCGACAGGCCGGCCGAGAGAATCGGCTCGTAATCCGGCTGCGCCAGCAAGCGGTTATGGGCCGCACTGCCGATGGTGAAGCCGCTGGCCGCCAGGCGTCCGACGACCGGTTCTTTCGGCACGCCGGCCAGGATCTGTTCGCTGAGGATTTTCTCGCGGGGGATGCCGTGCAGCAGCGCCCGGCGGAGCTGACCGTTCTTCAGCGCCTTGCTCCGGGGATGGAACTGGATCAGGTGCGATACAGGCTGGGCATACGGAAGCACGAAGAATCGCGGATCCTCTTTCAAGCCGGCCAGATCGATGTGCGCGATCCGAGGCACCGCGGAGATTTCGCCCCGCTGCAAGCCCTGCAAGAGGTGCTCCCAGTCGTCGTAGGGCTGTTCGAGAACTTCCGCGACATGCCTCACTTTCAACAATTCGGGCTCAGGCCGCACGCGGACAAAGCGCAGCTTCGATTCTTCGCCGTCGACCACTCGATATCGCTGACCGGCGCTGGGCGAGTAATCCGCGAGATCGGCGTTGTATTCGGGAACCTCCGCGGCCGCAGTCAAGGGGATGCGGAAGAACGCCTCCGGTCTGAGCGGCGGGCGGCGAAAGCGCACCATCAACTCAAAAGGAGACGGAGTCGCGATCCCCGCGACATACGAGGCCAGGCGTTCGTCATAAGTTTCCGAAGCAGGATCGATCCGGGCCTGGAGCGCCGCGGCCAGCGTGGCCGAGGTCAACCGCGGACGAGTTTCCCATTCGGCGCGATTCCGCCGGAGCGTGAAACGAAGTTCACGGCCCAGGTCGTCGGGATCCCAGCTTTCACAAGGGACCGACTGGTAGCGAGGCCCGGTGTCGTTGTAGCGGCTGGTTTCGAACCATCGCAGCGTCGTCAGTTGAGCCGCGCGCTCTTGCGCCCGCGTGGCAAACGGATATTTCGTGTCATCCGTCGCCAGGTCCAGGACGCCGGCATACAGAATCTGATAGCGGTTCGTCAGCTCGCGGTGGGCGTCTTTCAGCCCGGCCGTCTCGGGCCAGAGCCGGGCGGCCTGATCGACCCCCTGCGTCGCCCGGGAGAAGTCTCCTTGTGCGGCTGCCGTACGGGCGTCTGCAATCAGCAGCGCCGTGCGCGAGGAGAGCTCTGCCCGCCACTTGGCGACGACCGGGTGCTCTGGGTCGCGCGTCGACAGCCGGCCCAGAAAATGCCGGGCCTTCCGGTAACTCGGCTCATCGACGGCATCCTGAACCAGGCGATCCACGGCCTGGCCGGCAACGTTCGCCAGGCCCGGGAACGCTTTCTCTTTGGCGTAGAGTTCCTCGGCGAAACGAAGCGCGGCTTCCGGATCCGACTGCTCCAAGCGGACCTGGGCTTCTTTCAGCAACAATCGATTTGCCTGCCGGGCGTAACCCGGCCAGTTGCGGTGCCGGCGGTCGAGATAAACCAGCAATTCAAACGCCAAAGCCGTCAGCCCTTCGTCGATGCACCGGCCGGCCCGTTGCAGCACGTGGTCTTCATGGTAGACGATTTCCTTGATCCGGCTCGTCTCGACCATGAAATCCGAATCTTCGCCGCCGTTCTGAATCGTGACCTGCAGCTTCTGTAAATTGAGCCGCTGCTGCTTCAGTTCCTCGAGTTCGTCCTTGTCCTTCGGCTTGACGTTGGCGAGCTTCTTCAACTCCGCGTCCATCTTGATCAGCGTGTCAGGCCGGGGACTGACGGCTTCGACCACCAGCGTGTCGTCGTTTTTCAGCACGACCCAATCGTACGGCTTGCTCCTGAGCAGCGTCTCTGCTTCAGGCAATTTCATGTCGGCGATTTTCGGCAGCGGACTGTCCTCGTCCGACGCGGTCTCCTGCGCGCGGACAAGAGACGCCAGCAAACCGCCAGCCGAAATAATGGCCAAGACCAGGACCGGCAAACGCATCATGGGTTGGCTCCTGGCGGCGGAGTGACACGGTAGATCGCACCGTCCGCCGCGGAAGCAAAGAGCGTCTCGCCGACGGAAATCAAACCCAGAGACAGCGGCTGAGGCAACTGCGACCGCCCGGTCTCTTTGCCGGTCGCCGCGTCGAGTTGAAACACGGCCCCGCCCCGGCTGACCCAGACCAGGTGTTCCCCGCGCCGGACCGGAGCGTCCAGCAACTCCGCGGTTCCCATCTCTGCTGACCAACGGTCCGGCAGACCATCGGCTTCGGTCAGGCAATGGAGTTTCCCGGACCGAAGCTGCACGAACCGATCGGGGCCCACGGCCCACAGCCCGATCACCGGACTGGGAAATGTCCGCTCGGCTTTGACGTCGAAGCTGCGGCTGTCGAGGCGGCGCACGGTCCCTCCGGCGTCGGCGACCCACAGTTCGCCCGGCACGAGGACCATGGGGACGTCCACCGGCTGCGGCAATGCAAACTTCGCCGCCTCTCCCAGGTGGACCACGTCATCCTGGCGAATCTGCATCCGCGACAACCGGCCGGCCGTATCGCACGTCACGAACTCTTTTTCATCCAGTCCGGCGAGAAACGCCCAGCGGACTTGTCCGCCGTCGACGACCGGCGCCGCATAATCCTGCACGCGCGGGACATCTCGGGACTGGCTCAGCCACTTCAAACGGCCGGATTGCGGCAGCACCAGCCCTCCCTTGAGCAGCACCGGCGCCGCGGTGAGCGGAGCATCCAGCTTGTGCTCGCTCTCGACTTGTCCGATCGCGTTGATCAGCCACAAGCGCGATTGCGAACCGCCGCACCAGAGCGCCAGCCGGCCGTCCGACAGCCGCGCGGCGTTCAACGGATCGATCACGTCGGGGGGGATGTCCAGTTCGACGCCCGCCCGCAGTTCCACGCCGGCCTGCTGCAGCCGGGGCGTCGCCAGCGTGAAGACGGACCCGGTCTCCGACACGCCGATCAGGCCGCCGGTGCGGGCTTCCGTCCAGGCCAGCCAGCGCGCGCCCAGCACGGTGCGCCACGATCCCGCCATGCGTTCGCGGTCGACCTGCGTGAATACGACGCCTTCGGCATACGGCGGCCGGCGGCCGACGAAAAACTGGTCGCCGATGATCTGCAACGGTTGCGAAGAGATGCCCGGAGCCGTCGAATTCTGATCCAGTCGGATGCTGTCGTTCAGCACCTGAAATTTTCGAAACGCTGAACTTCCCAGCCAGAATTGCTGATCGGGCCCCAGCGCGAGCTGCATCGGTCCGGCATAGCCATCCTGGACCTTGTACAACCCGATGAACGCCAGGCCTTTCTTTTCCGGGTTATCGCTGACGGCGTAGGCATTGAGCCGCTCGCCGGTCGAGACGACCACCAGTTGCGAACCGCGGAGCACCGGGCGGTCGACCACCTGGCCTTCAATTCGGACCGCGTTGGACGCTTCCGTCAGCGGCTCTTTCGGCTGAGAGGCGTCCCAGCAGCGCAGGCGGCAACTGTCGAGCTGGTCGTTTTCGCACATCAGCACCAGGCTGCCCATCGTCAGCAAAGGGACCGCCACGGCCCGGGCCGGATGCGAAGTGAACGTCACGGACGTCACTTCCAGCGGGCGAATCGACAAGCCATACAGCAGCGAAGTTTCCCCGGAGATCAATAAATGATTGCCGCCCGGCGCCAGCGTGGGCGGCCCGACGACCTCCTGCGAAAACGTCATCTTCGCTTTCATCCGTCCCGTATCAAGATCGAGCCGATACAGGCAATGGCCGGCGCCGGCGACGAAGATTTCTCCATCGTGCACCAGGGGGGCGCCGGCAACCGGCGCGTCCATCGGTTGCCGCCAGATCAACGCCCCGGTCTCCGCATGACACAGGGCCATCCCCGGCTTGTTGGTTTCTCCGATCAACAAGCCGGGCTGGGCCCCTGACGTCAGGATCGGAAAGAACGGCGTTTCAAAGCCGATGATCCGCCGCCAAGCCGTTTCCCCGGTAACGACGTCCACCGCATAGCAGGCATCCTGGGCGACCGCATAGGCGTAGCGTCCCGACGCCGATTCATCGGTTCGCGAACGCGTATGATAGATCGGCAGCACGCAATCTTTGAATTCGGCCGGTTCCGAAGCCGCGACCGCCTTCCGGTCGAGGTCTTCCACGGCGATGACGGCCTTTTCCATCGCGATCGACTGCTGCAAGGTTTCACGAACGCGCCGCTGAGTGACGTAGTCGGGGTAAACCTGCAGCAGCCGGGCCCGCTCGCGCAACGCCGTGATGGGCTGCTTGTTCTTCAGGGCCTGATCGATGATCACGAACGCCGCGTCGAACGTCTGTTGCTTGCGAATGGCGGCCTTCGCCTTCTCGGTTCCTTCGCGGATCTGCTCCAGCGCAACCGTCGGCGGCTGCTGCGGGTCGCTGAAGTTCTCCATCCGCCGCGTGGCATCGGCGGAGACCACCAGAAGCTCGGGGTCTTTCACAGCTTCCGCAGTCTTGACCGAACCCAGGGCGATCTGCTCGGCGAACTTGCAGATGCCCGGCTTCATCGCCGCGAATTCGGCGTCGTTCTGGTATTCCTTCACAAACTTCTCGAGTTCCTCGACCCCGCGCTTCCAGTTCGGCGTCGCGCCGGACAGTTCCTTTTGAATGCGCGCATCGCCGACTTTCAGCCTGGCCTCGGTGGTCAGCGCGTGCTTGGGATATTTCTCGATGAAACTTTCGAGCGTGAGAATCGCCTGCGAATACTTGGCGTCATTGAGTTCCGCGACACCTTGTTCAAAGTGCCGCGTGGCGACTTGCCGGCCCATCAGAAACCAGATGGTCGCCGTCACCAGCAGGATAATGAGGCCGCCGCCGCCCAGGCCGAGCACCAGCGGCGACTTGAAGATGTCCTGTTCGCCGGGCCGCACGCGGTTAGCGGCGAGCGCCGCCTTGACCGTGCGCTTCAATTCCGTCGCCAATGGACGCTCTTGCCCGGTACCGACGGCGACCCCGCCCCGGGAGATCGTCTCGCCGTCGCTGACCATTCGACTGAGCACGACAGCCGACATTTCGTCGGACGAATCGGGGAGCACCTCCGGATCGGCGAACATTTCGGCCATGGATTCCGCGATCACCGGGCCTTCAAACAACGACAGCTCGTTGGCATCGGGGTCGTGGCCCCCTTTTCCTGCGCCCTTGTCGCGCTTCGAACGGGAAGGCTTCGCGGTCTTGTCCGCCGCGCTCTTGCCGGAACCGGCCGCGCGCACCTGGTCTTTTTCCCCGTCGGTCCCTCGGTCGGTGCGCGGCATGGCGGAATCCCGGAAAACAAAATCCATCGAACCGATCCGTAACACGTCGCCCGTTTTCAGCAGCGCGTGCTGCACCAGCTTGCCGTTAACGTCGACGCCTTCCTTCACCGCCGCAGTGACTTCATAGCCGGACTTGTTCCAGCCGATCCGGCAATGGAGCGCACCAACCCCGTCGTCGGGAATCGACACGTCGTTGAACGATTGTTGTCCGACCGAAAGCGGCTGCGTCCGGGAGAGTTCCCGGCGCTCGACCCGGCCGTCGCTTGATCTGAGTTCCAGTTCCGCCATGATGCCCGCTGCAATGATGATTCCGATTCGGCGCAAACAGGAATGTCTGCGCCGCCAATTTTATTCCGGCGGTCCGCTGCGCGTGGCCAGCCGGATTTTCTGCATCCCGACTTCGTTCGCCGCGTCCACGACTTTCACCACGGTACGATGCCACGCGGCGGAATCCGCCGTGATGATGATTTCGCTCTTCTGTTCCGTCCGCATCTTGGACTGCAGGGCATCCGCCACGCGGGCGTCGTCCGGCAACGGGTCGTCGTCGATGGTGATGGCGTTCTGCCCGTCAATCCGCACCAGAATGGCAACCCCTTCCAGATCATCCAGCGACTGGATGTTTTGCGTCGCCCCTTTCTGATCCGGATCAGGCGAAGGCGTCTGAATCGTCTTATGCAGCGCAAATGACGCCGTCACCATGAAGAAAATCAGCAACTGAAACACGACGTCCACCATCGGCGTCAGGTCCATTTCATCGTCGATGCCCCCCTTGCGGATCGGCAAAGTGAACGCCTCGGGCGTCTCCTCCGACCGGGACCGCAGCGGCGGCAACTCCACCTTGTCGCCAGCTGCCGCGGCAGCCTGAACCTCGGCGACCCAGGGGTCTTCGTAGGCGCCGAAGACCATCGACTCGTCGACCGCGGACACCGGAACGACATCCGACGACCATGCGGCTTCGGCCGGCGGGGCCGGTTCATCGTCCGAGAAATCGAACAGATCGTCCGGCAAGACGGCGCGATCTTCCTGTTCCATCCGATCCCGCGCTTCCACCTGGCTCTTCGGCGGCGCCGGTTCCAGGGGCTTGGCCGGAGGCGGCGCGGCCACGACCGCCGCAACAGGTGGCGGCAAGACAGGTGGCGGCAAGACGGGCGGCGGCGAGACCACGGGCGGCGGCATCTCCGCCGCGACGGCTTCGGCCTGATCTTCGAGAGGGACCAGCACGTCCAGGTCGCACGCCGGGCATTGCACCTGCTTTCCCGCCTTGCGGGTAGCGATGCTCATCAGCGTCTGGCAATGCTCGCAGCGGAATCGGATCGGCATAGGATGCGGTGAATCGAATTCTAAATCGAGAAGGAAACTAATGGCCTTTCGTGTCGCCCACGCCGAGATACATCTCCAGGCCTTCGATGCCCTTGATCGTCCGGGCGATCTCGTCGACAAATCCGTGGGGAACGTCCCCTTCGGCCTTGATGACCACCCGGTTGAGGCCCTGTTTCTGCTGATCTTCCAGGTACGTTTTCAGCTCGCTGAGCGTGGCGTCCTGCCCTTTGCCGTCCCCGAGCATGATCACCGACGAACTTTCCGTGCCGGCCGGCGCTTTGACGGTGATCACCGTCGAGGACGAGACGGTCAGACCCTTGGTGTGTTCCGCCGGCGGAAGATCGATCGGCGGCGTCCCCTGCATGGTCGACGAGACCATGAAGAAAATCAGCAGCAGGAACGTCACGTCGATCATCGGCGTGATGTCCAGTTCGCCCGGCGGACCGCCGCGCTCGCGTTTGAACGGGTCTTCATCGCTGTTGGAAAACAGGCTCTTCGCCACGGTGCTCAACTCGCTTTCTGCTGTTGAGCGGCTTGCACGGCGTCGTAATCTTCCAGGAACGTTCCGAGCATGTATTGCACGGAATCCTGCAGGCGTCCCTGGCGGTTGTGAATCGACGCCAGGGCCATCACCAACGGAATGGCAACCATCAGCCCGATCGCCGTGGTAAAGAGAGCGAAGCTGATGTCGCTGGCAAGGGCCGTCGGGTCGACGCCGGACTTGCCGGCCGAGGCGATCTTCGCAAACGCGGCGATCATTCCCAGCACGGTCCCTTGCAGCCCGAGCATCGGGGCGACTTTGACGACGGTGTTGATCCACGCGACGCGCGCATCGAGGTCCGACAGAATATCCTGCTCGAACCGCTCGGCCATCATTTGTCTCAGCTTGCTCACCGGCCGATCTTTGTTCTGCATCGCAACGAGAATGAGTTGCGGAACGGCCTTGCTCCAGTACGGAGGGGAATCGCACAGTTCAGCGACGGCATCCACGCGTTTTTCCTGGAGGAGGCCGCGAACTTCGCCCAGGAATTCGTCTTCGGCAGCGCCGGACCGAAACCGTTTCTGACCGATGCGGCGCAGGACGACGATGCACAAGTACGCTCCTTGGAGCGCGGTGATCGCCTGCAGGGGATAAACCATGTTGCTGAAAAAATCGACGATCTTCGCGAAGTCCATCGGGAAATGCGCCTGTCAAATGGTGTCAGGGGATCTCGAAATTGTCGGAATGCGACGGGAAACTCAGATACTCAAAACGGGCGGCACGGCCCTTGCGGAAGGGGCTGCCGCCCGCCTCCCAGCGTAACCTCCGGCCGGCCCGGACCGTAAGTCAAAAACGGGAGAAATCCGCACGGCCGGCTGAGACCGTTCGACGGTGCTCAGTCATTGAGCAACTGCCGGGTGACGCGTAACCGGTAGCCGGCCCCATCCGCATCCACCGAGAAATACGTCCGGCGGATCTGCTTGACCGTCTTGTTGCGATACTCGCGCTCCAGTTGGGCCAGCTTGGCTTCCATATCCGGCGGATAAAAATGAAAGACAGGATATTCCGCCAGAATCTCGATGCCGGCTTTCTTGAACAATTCCACATCCGCGCCGCGCCGCTCGCCCCCCTGCCAGGTCATGTAGAGCCGTTTCTCGCTCGCGCCGGTTTTCACATAGCGCAACTGAGGCCCCGGCGTGCTCATCTTCGACAGGTAGGCCAGGCGGCCGTCTGGCAGCAGCGAACCCAGCTCGATGCGGAAAAAATCGAGTTGCCTGGCGTATTCGTCCACGGCGGCCCGATCTCCGAAGCGAATAAACCACCGCTGTTCGCGCGGATAGCCGCCTGTGCCCGGGCCGGAACCCAAAGGTCTGCCGCCGGTCCCTTTGGCGCTGCCGGGTTTGCCGGTGCTTTGCACGCCGACGTCGAACTGCTGCTGCACCTGCTGCGCGGCGGAATCGGAAAGTTCCTGAGCCGCTTCCAGCGACTGCTCGATTTCAGTCTGTTCGGAGGCAGTTTCGGCTTCCGACGCATCGGCCCGTTCCGGTTCCGGGGAATCAACCCGGAGCGTTTCGTCCGGGTTGCCGTCCTCGAACCCGCCAGGCAGCTCCAGAAGTTCCATCGCCACCGGTTCCGGGGCTTTGGGAACCTGGTTGGAAATCCAGATCATCACGACGATCAAGCATAACGCCAGCAGGCCGGCGAAAACGGTGATCATCCAGGACGACACTTCGTCATACCGCGTCACCCGGATCACCGGTGGCGGCCGGTACTCGCCCGATTCGGGAGCAGTCTGCCGAGGTGACGGTGCAAGACGACTCATTTCCAGGAACTGCTTTCAAGGCCCGACAAGTGATAATCGACTGAGACTTTGAACGATGGCGAGAAAGGCGCCGACATCGGTCATGTTACGGCATCCGGGAAAACGTTCGCAAGGAACTTTTCCACGACGGTGCAGACTTCTCAGTTTCTTCAGGGTTTTTCCGCCGGGCTGCAGCGGCAGACGAACTCCCCGCAACCGGGGCAGCCCGAGCCGTATTTTCGCCGCAAGGCCTGGTCGAGATCGACGCCGGCTACATTGGCGATTGTCGCCAGCCAGGCCAGGACATCGGCGAATTCCGCCGCCAGATCGTCCTTGGGCGAACCGTCCCGGAGCGCGGCGGCCAGTTCGCCGACCTCTTCCATAAGCCACATGAACGTCCCGTCCACGCCGCGGGCTTCATCTTTCGAGCCGTACATCGTGCGAATCAGGGATTGCAGATCACGGAGGCTGAGTGGGCGATCATCCGTCATCAGTAATGATTCCTAAATGCCGTTGCCGCGCAGAGCCGTGATGCGGCTACATCGGCAATTCGTCTCTCTGCGGAGTGTCTCACGACAGACCGGAACGGGCTCCTCGACAGCTTGACGAGTCGCCTGACTGAAGTCTACCAAGCGTTGAGGTGCCTTAAGACGGGAGCCGTTTTCACCGATTTTTCCGAAAAATCTCCCACTTGCCAGGGAATCACCGTAGAGTTAAGCTGCAACGACCAGCACAGAACGCGTGTCGTTCTACTGCCAGGGGGAAAACATGTCAGAAGCCCCGTTGTCCCGCGCGTTGATTCAGCAGGTCCGCTGGCGTTTGGAGCTCGTCTCCGTCGGCTGGGCCACTCTTTGGGCGTTTATCGCCGTATGGAGCGTATTCACCGCGGCGTTTCTGGCGTCCCGGCTGGGCGGAGTGTGGCTGGGCTTCTTCTCGTGGCAATCGCTGGCGATCGTGCCGGTTGCGGCGTTTCTGGGCGGACTGCTGTTCCATCGCCGTTCGCAAACGGTGGACATCGCACGCCTGGTCGATCAGGCGTCGGGTTCCAAAGACCTTTACCTGACGCTGGCGTTGCTGAACACCTCGGCGGGCGAATATCAACCTCTCGTGGTTCAATCCGCCGAACAGCGGGCCCTGCAGATTTCTCCCGGGAAAGTCGTGAAGCATCGGTTTCACAGTTTCAGTGCGCGCCGGCTCTGGCTGATGGCGACGGCGATCCCGAACCTGATGTTCGTTCTCGCCGCGCTGATGTTCCTGGTGCCGCAATTCGATCCGTTCGGCATCGTCCAGGCTGCACAGCGGCAACAGCGGCGTCAGGAACGCCTCGCCGACAGCCGCAAAGCGACGCAACTCCGCCTGGAGGCCATCAAGAAGCAGCCTGAAGAACTCGCCGAGCCGAGCGAAGCCGAACAGGCGATTCAGGACTTAAAAGCCGCTTTCAACAACATGAAGCCGCACGAGAGGCAGGACAACCAGCAGTCGCTGATGAGCGAACAGAAGAAACTCGGCGAGAAGTGGCGGCAACTCAGTGCAGACACGCTGAAGGAACTCCTCAAGCAAGGTTCGCTCAGCGACCAGGCGTTCGGCAAGGCGGAGGAAGACGTCCTGCGCAAGTGGACGAAGGAGATGCAGGAAGGGAACGCCGAAAGCCTGAAGAGCGAACTCGCGAAGGCCGTTCAAGAGATGCGGGAACTGCAAGAACAATTGGAGAAACTTCGCAAGGCCGACACGCCCGAGGAAAAACAAGCCGCGGAAAAGCAAACGGCCGACCTGGAGCGCCAGTTGAAGGAACGGCTTGATCGGCTCAACGAGTTCGCCGAAAAGAAGCTGAACTCCGAACAGTTGTCCGCCGCGCTGGAGCGGGCCATGCAGCAGCTCGAAGCGGCCCGGAATCCGGAGATGATGGAAGAGGCGCTCGAAGGGATGAAGGAGTCGATGGATCTCAGCGAGCTGGAACTGGAAGAGATCGCCCAGTCTGCCGAGGATCTGAAATCGCTGGAGCAGGCCCTCAAAACGATTCAGATGGCGAAAAAGCTCAATGAAGGGGAAAAGCTCGACGGCGAACAATGCCAGAAATGCAAGAGCATGAGCGACTACGAGGAACTCTACCAGCAGTTGCTGGCCGAGATGGGAGGCGACGGCGAAGGTCTGGGAGGGGCCGGCCAGGGCCGCGGCAGCAAAGCCCCGGAAGACGACACTGTCGACAGCAAGTTCCAGAGTGAACACTCCAAGTCGCAGGTGCAGGCCGGCAAAGTGCTCCTCTCGATGAAGACCCAGGGCGAAGGCGAACAGGGCGACGTCGTGAAGAACTACCGCACCCTGATCAACCAGGTCAGGCAGGGCGTCAGCGAAGCCATCGTGCTCGAGCAGGTTCCGCCCGGCTATCACGACAGCATCAAACGCTACTTCGATTCGCTGGAACCGGCGAATGGCGAGTGATCGCCGGAAGGCCAGCGCCTCGGGGCTGCTCTTCCTGTCAGCCCTGCTGCTGCTCGCCGTCTGGACGGTCCTCCAGACCGGATTGTGGACTTCTGAGGATCGGCTGGTCGTTTACTGCGCCCATGATGCCGTCTATGCCGAGCAGATTCTCCGGGATTTCGAGCAGCGGACCGGCATTCGCGTGGATGTCCGTTTCGATACCGAGGCCACGAAATCGCTCGGACTCGTGCAGCAGATTCTCCAGGAACAGGAGTCGCCCCGCTGCGATGTCTTCTGGAACAACGAACTCCTCGGCACGCTGGAACTGCAGGAACAGGGCCTGCTGGAACCCTATCAAGGCACGGCATGGCAACGCCTGCCTGAGAAATTCAGGGATGCCAGCGGCCATTGGGTCGGCTTTGGCGCGCGGCTCAGGGTTTACATCGTCAATCCCGACAAAATGGCCACGACAGCCGAGGCGATTGAAGCCGCACTGGCCGGCGATTTGTCTCAAATGGCCATCGCGCGGCCGATGTTCGGCACCACGCTGACGCAGTACAGCGTCTTGTGGCGCGAATCGGGAGCCGAAGGTCTCATCGCCTGGCACCAAAGTCTGCATCGCCAAGGCGTGAAAGTAGTCGCCGGGAACGCGATGGTGAAGAACCTCGTCGCCGCCGGGACGTGCGAGTTTGGTCTCACCGACACGGATGATGTCTTCGTTGCGAAGGATGACGGATTTCGCGTGGAGATGCTGCCGGTTCGGATCCAAGGCAAGACGATTTGCATTCCCAACACGGCGGCCATCATCCTTGGGACGAAACACCGGCAATCGGCCGAACGATTGATCGACTTTCTGGCCTCTGCGGAAACAGAACTGGCGCTGGCGAAGTCGAAATCCCGGCAAATTCCCGTCGGCCCGGTCGATCAGAATTTACTGCCCGAAGATGTGCGACCATTGTACGACTGGGCACAGGACGGCGCCAACTTGTTGGACCTGCTGCCGGCGCGCCGCGCGTGTTTGCAGTGGCTAAGGGAAAAACGCTGAGAGACAGCCATCTCAATCACTGGCCGCGATTGGGAGGCGGCCAGCGTGCAACGACGTTCCATGCCGATGATCGCGAACAGTTTGAATCGGATCTGGATGCTCATACCAATCCCAACAATTCACTGCGCGTCAAGATTTCACCAAAGCCCGTGTTGGCGACGCCGGGACCTATTGGGGAATCGCTGTTATTTGTGGGGATTGGTATAAATCATTCGCTGCCATCCCAAGTCCACGGCAGTTTGCACGTTCGCAATTCGAGGGAGAGGTACACATTGGGTGGCACGACCCTGAGGCCTGAGCGAAGGGCGTGGTTTTCCCCGTGATCGCCACGCCCTTCGAGGACTCAGAGCAAGCCGTAGGGTGGGTCGAGCGCTTCGCGAGGCCCACCGTCTTCGAAATTACGGCGAATCGGTGGGCCTCGCGAAGCGCTCGACCGCACCCTACTTGAAAAAGACGTTCGCCCTGAAACGATCGCAATTCGAAGTGCGTGCCTCTCGAAATCGGCGGGAATTTCGGGATGACGGAGATTACGGACCATCAGGAAGGGAAGGCGGCCGGTTCCTGTGGAATCAACAATCGGTTGTGATACGTCACGAGTTGTTCCACGCTGAGCGCTTCGGCCCGGACATCGTTCGCGATTCCGAATTCGCGATGAATGGCCTCCAAAGCGGCGCGGTCGCGCTGATTCGACGCGAGCCGGGCGACAACGCCCAGCAGGTGCTTGCGGCGCTGCGTGAAAATCTCTCGTAAAAACTCGTGAAACGCGGTTCGATCGGCGATTCGGCTCTGCAACGCCGGGTCGCGATCAATCCGTACGATCGCCGAATCGACTTTCGGCCGCGGCCAGAAGACGGTCGGCGGCAACCGGCGAAGAATTTCCAGCCGGCATTGCGACTGCAGCCAGACCGACAGCGCGCTGTATTCGCCCGTGCAAGGCGGGGCCGTCATCCGCTCGGCAAGTTCGAGTTGAATCGTGACCACCATCCGCGACCACGGCAATTCCGTTGCGATCAGATTGGAAATCACCGGCGTCGCCACGTTGTACGGCAGATTCGCGACCAGCTTCAGCACGCTTGAATTCGCGATGGTCTCTGATTGGTCCCCTCTCCCCTCGAAGGGGAGAAGGTTAGGGTGAGGGGTTTCGATGGCGCGCGAAGCGCTCACCCCCTCACCCTGGCCCTCTCCCCCGCCGCGGGGGAGAGGGGACAAGGCCTTCTTGACTGCCGCCAGGACTTCATCCGCCAGATGGTTTTTATTCCGCAACACATCTTGATTCAGCAGCGTGACATTGCCGCAGCCGGAGACAGCTTCGGCCGTCAGCCGCGCCATCAGCGGGTCGAATTCCACGGCGACAACGTGCCGGACGCGCGGGGCCAATTGCGCGGTCAAGCTCCCCGTGCCGGTGCCGACTTCGAGGACCACATCCCCGGGCGACAGGTCGGCCCCCTGGACGGCGACATCCAGCAAATTGAGGTCGATCAGAAAGTTCTGGCCAAGGTCGTGCCGGGGTTTGGCGCCCGCCTGTTCCAGCAATTCTCGGATTCGCGTGGCGGTGTGACGCGCGGGATCGGACATCGGCTACGACCCCAGAAACTTGCGCACGTATTTGCCGAGGATGTCGGTTTCAATGTTGACCGTGTGGCCGACGGCGCGCCGGCCCAGCGTGGTCGCCGACAGCGTGTGCGGGATGAGCGCGACGCTGAACCGTTCGGCTTCCACCGACACCAGGGTCAGGCTGACTCCGTCCACCGCCACAGATCCCTTCGAGACCATCAGGTCGGCCAGCGGTTTCGAAACGTGGAAGGTCATCGTCGTCCATTCGCCGTGCTGGTCGATGCATTCCACGCGGCCGACGCCGTCGACATGGCCCTGCACGAAATGTCCGCCCAACCGGCCGGTCACCGGAAGCGACCGTTCCAAGTTGACGGCATCGCCGGCCTTCAACTGGCCAAGGTTCGTTTTCGAGAGCGTTTCCTCTCCGGCCTGAAAGCTCCATGCGTTGTCTATCAGATCGACGACGGTCAGGCAGCAGCCGTTGATCGCCACGCTGTCGCCGCGAAGACACGGAGCCCCGCTGGCCAGCAGTTCCGAAGGCGGGACGATCGTCAGCCGCACTCCGGGCGGTTCCGGCGCCAGCCGGGCGATCACGCCCAGTCCTTCCACCAATCCGGTAAACATGGGCCGAACAGATCCTCGATGCGGAGACGATGCCTCAAAGTCGCAGTGTCGCTGGAATCGAACCGAGAATCAATCGGGTCGCTCCCCATAGGTTGGCGGCCTTACATTCGTCATAAACCCTACGGGCTGCCGGAGGAGGCTGGGAATTAGTTGTTGAAAGCAGTTTCCCCCTCAGGTTTTCCCGGCGCGACCGCATATGCTGGGAGAGAGATTCTACCGGGATGATCAATCGTGCCTTCCGCTCATGAACGCATCGGCGTTGCGCTCGACCTGTTGACGCAGGGCGCCTACCCGTTTTTCGAGCGGGAAATGCAACTGGTGTTTCACGACGCCTGGCAGGATGTCGCCCGGACCAGTTTGCGAGCCGAGCGAAATCCTCATGCCGTGAATCCGCAGCCCATCCATTGGGACGCGCACGCCATTCTGTCAGTGATGTGGGATCAATGGAACGCCGTGTTCCGCCAGAGGCTGGGCCTCATGGAACGGAGCCTGGTCGGCGAGATTCGCGAGTTCCGCAATCGCTGGGCGCATCAGACGGCATTCTCCGACGACGACTGCTACCGCGTCTTTGACAGCGTGCAGCGGCTGCTCATCGCAATCGAAGCCCATGACGCCGGAGCCGACGCCGAGACCCATAAGTGGGACATCCTCCGGGAACAGCTCGGCAAGAAATTGAACGACGAGATTTCGCAGTCTCAATTCAGCCGCACCCGCATGTTGGACACGGCATTGTTTACCGCGTGCGCCGTCTCCATCTCGACCGCGGCGATCACGATGTTCGCCCAGAGGCATCTCCTGGGGACGCTGATCTTCACGGCGTTTGTGCTGTTTGCGTTCGGGTATTTCATCTTCAAGCGGCTGCGAAGCGTCGTCCCGGTGATCGGCGTGCATGAATGCCACAAGTGCCACAAGATCGTCTACACGGAAGTCTGCCCCTACTGCGACCCGGCGGTCCGCTCGAACTCAGCGGTCTTAAAGTCGAGTTCGTCGTTCCGCCTTCCCAAGCTGCCGGAAACCGCCGTCGCGCGCGATCGGGTTCTCTGAAGCCGCCCCAGTAGAACTCGTCAAGCACGTGGCAAAGCCCGGCGTCGGCGACGCCGGGACTAACTGACTTGCGAAGTGTCTCACTTCGCTGGTGCAGGAAACATCGCTTCCAGCGTTCCCTCGGGTGACAGCCGGTAAATCGCCTTCTGATGCGGATCGGCCACCAGCAACTGATCGCCGGCAATGGCCAGTCCCACCGGGTTCTTCAACGGCTCGCCCTGGAACAGGGCAACCGGCTTGGCCGAATCCCCCTCAGCAGGATCGAACGACCAGATGGTTTTCGCATAGCCGTCGGCGACAACCACCGGGCCTTGTGGTCGAACGACGAGATGGTGCGCGAACTGAAACGGTTGCCCGGCGATGATGACCTCCGGCGGCTGATCGTCGGAATTGATTCGCACGACGGCATTCTTCCCATGCGAAGAAACCCAGAGCCGGTCCTGTTTGTCGCAGTACATCCCGCGCGGACTGTTGATCTCCGCCACGATGACGGGCTCTCCGCCGGCCGACGGGATCTTGACGACGCGCTGAATTTCCAGATCGCCCGCGTAGATCGTGCCGTCGGACTTCACCGCCAGCGACATCGGGATCCCGACGCGGCCCTTCGTCAAAGGCACCGGCTGATCCGGGGCGTCAAACCGATAAATTTCCCGGGTCGAGGAATCGCCGGCCAGCAATTTGCCGTCGGGGTCAATCGCCAGGCAGCGCACGGCATTGAGGGGCGTGCGGAATTTCTTCGAGGCCTGGTAGTACAAAGACGCCTTCCCCTCCGCGATTTTCCAGACGCCGGGCAAACGCAGATCGGCGACATAGACGACGTTGTTCGGTGCCGCGGCCACGGCCAGCGGATAGACGAAAGAATCGTCCGCCGCGTCGACCCGAAGCGAGGGCGAAATTCCGACCATCAGGGCGCCCGCGATGAAACCGCGGAGAATTCGTCCAGTCAGAGACATAAAGCGTGCTCGATGAAAAAATGTGAAGTTCGGACGGGCAGAAATCGCGGAACAATGGTCGATGGAATGAACAACCTGCCAGCGGGTGAACGGTATCGAACCCTCGCCGGACGTTCGAGAAGTCCCCGCTCCAACAGGCGATCCCGCAGGAAAACCTGATGATTTGCAGGCTAGCGTTGATCAGCGCTCATTGCAAGCCGTTGCTGAGATGTCGTCGGCAGCGAACCGCAAGCGCCGGTAGTGGGTCAGTTTGCCTTTCAATGTAGGACACTTGCGGAGCAAGTGTCCTACATTATTAAACTGACCCACTACCAAAAAAACACAAGCCCGGCGGGTTGCTGCCGGGCTTGCGGTTCGCGTTGAATTCGGGAGATCGCTGCACGAAACCAGATGTTCCCGGCATCGCCGATGCCGGGCTTTGTGGACATCGCGCAATCAATTCCCAGGAATCGTTTTACTCCGTGGCCGAGCGTTGGCCGCGACCAGGACGACCGCCGCCTTCGCCGCCGGGGCGGCGTTCCGGGAAGTCGAACTTCGCCCCTTTGAGGCCTTCGTAGACTTCTTTCTGTTCCGGCGTGAGGACGGCGAAGATGTCTGCCGTCAGTTTTTCCCTGCGGGCCCGCATCTCTTCAAAGTTGGGCCGTTCGCCGCCATTGTCACCGCCGCGGCGGCCGAATTGCGGCCGGAGTTCCGAGGCAAGGCTCTTGATCTTGTCCTTTTGCTCGGCGGAGAGTTTCAGTTGCCCAGCCACATCGGACCGCTCCAGCGCCGAGGCCCCTTCGCGCTGCAGGCGGAGTTCATTCAGCCGTTTCCACTGTTCTTCCGAGACGGACGATTTGATTTTTTCTTCGACCTTCTTGGCCGTTTCTTCCATCTGCTTGCGGAACTCGGCCATGCGCTTGTCGCGTTCTTCCTGGCTGAGATCGCGGAAGCCCTCAAAGCCGCCGCCGGCGCCCTGCTGCGGCCGAAGTTCTTCCAAGGCCTTCGTCAGCGCGGCAATCTTTTCCGCGTCCAGCTTCAGTTCGTCTTGCACTTCTTTCATGGCGACCAGTCCGCCCAGTCCGCCGCCGAACCCGAAGCCGCCGCCAAACCCGCGCGGCCGCCGTTGTCCGCCGTCTTCCTGCGCCAGCATTGACGACGCGGTCACCGCGACCAGACACACGGCGACCAACCCACGAGAGACACTACGATTCATTGTTCATTCCTTAAAAAGACAGGATGGCACAGGTTTCACGCCGGCGAAGCGCAAGCGATGTTTGTTGTCGTTGACCTCGGACCATTGAACATTGTCTATTTCGCCACGCAGTACAGGAACTTGTCCGACCGCAGCCAGAGTTTGCCGTCGGCGACGGCGGGGGTGCCATTATACCGGCTTTCGTCGGAATTGAACCGGTTTTGTGCGACAATTTGAAATTCCGGTCCGGTTTTCCAGACGTGCGTCAGGCCGGAACGGGTGACGAAATACAGGTTGCCGTTGACTACGATCGGAGACGAGTAATCCTGTCCGCCGCCGCCGCGTCGCGGGCGTCCGCCGCCGGGTTCTTCCACGGGTGCCGAACCGCTCAACCGTTTCTGGTAAACCTGCTCGCCCGTCTTGGCGTTCAGGCATTGGGCGATCCCGCGGCTGACCGTGTAGAGCCGGCCGTCATAGTAAACCGGCGTGCAAATTCGATTCTGGCCGCGCGCCGTCCAGGCGAGATGGGTTTTCGTGACGTCTTTCTCGCCGCCGCAATTCACGGCGAATGCCTGGCTGGAGCGTCCTTCGATGCCGTAAATCCGCTGGCCGTCTGTGACGACGCTGGAACAATACGAATTGTCGTCGATGGCATCGGCAAACCAGCGAAGTTTTCCGGTCTTGGGATTGAAACCCCAGACTTCGTGCGGCACACCCAGCACGATGTCGACCCGATCGCCGCTGCCCGCGAGGATCGGCGTCCCCCAGGTGCTGCCGAGTCCGTCCGCCTCTGCCCGCCAGACTTCTTTACCGTCCGCCTGGTTCAAGGCGATCAGCGCGCGGCTTTCCTCGCTGGCATTGATGATGACCAGGTTCTCGTACACGATCGGGCTGGCGCCCGAACCCCAGCGCTGCGGGCCCGATTCGTGGCCGACGCTGGTCTGCCACAATTTCTCGCCGGTCAGATTGTAGGCCAGCACACCCGCCTTGCCGTAAAAGACGAAAAGCTGTTTTCCATTGCTGACCGGGGTGCTGCTGGCGTAACCGTGTTCGCCCAGCATCCGACTGTTCGGGTCTTCATCGGGTGTTCCGTTGACCACGGCTTCCCACTTCTTTTTCCCCGTGGCGACGTCAAAAGCCAGGAGGTGACGCTTCAAATCGGCCTTGCGGCCCGTGGTTTCCCCCTCCACGCCATAGCCGGAATAGCAGGTGAGAAAGACGGTATCTCCGATCACGATCGGACTGGACGACCCGGCCCCCGGCAACTCGGCTTTCCAGGCCAGATGTTTGTCGTCGCTCCAGTCGGTGGGAATGTTCGCGTCTTTCGAGAGGCCCGCTCCGTTCTCACCGCGGAACCGGGGCCAGTCGGCAGCCGTGAGGAAAGGCTGTCCCAGGAGCGCCAACCCGGCGATCCACAGCGTGTGAGAAAATATCCGCATGACAGAGCAATCCTTGAAGAAGCGTGTCAATCCCGTTGCCTGGACGGAGCATCAGCCCCGTTCGCAGAGAAATAAACACCCGCCGGCCACAATGGTTTCGGAGAAAAGTCGGCGTTGCGATGTGAAGCCGCTTGCGAAACAAGCGCTCAGTCGAGTTCGAAGCACGCAGCCGTGTGGTTATTGCGGACGAACAGCTTGCCTTGAGCGATCGCCAGGTGGTTCCAGCAGACGCGGTCGAGCGCCTTCATGCGGGTGATTTCCTGGAAGCTCTCGGGGCTGGCGCGGACCTGGATCAATTCGCCGGCTTCAGACAGAATCAGCAGCACGTCGTCGACGAGCAGCAGTTGGCCATAGCCGAAATGGCCCGCACGGTCTTTCCATTTCAGCTTGCCGTCTTCGGGGTTCAGGCACGCGAGGATGCCGTCATCCAGGCCGTAGACGAAGCCGTCTTTCAGCACGCAATCATTGAATTTCGGGCGGAATTTGCTGGTTTCCCAGCGAAGTTTTGTCTCCCAGAGATCGTCGGCCTTCGGCGTCAGACTGATCCGTGCCGTCCCTTTGCCGTAGCCGCTCCCGAACAGCACGGAGCCGTCGTCAAAGACAATCGGCTGGGCGGCGTTGACTTTCGGCGCGTTTGTCCAGGGAAACTCCCACAGCAGCCGGCCGTCGGCGAGATCGTGCCCGGCGATTCCCGTTCCGTGAAAGACGACCGCCTGCCGGACGCCATGGATGGTTTCCACCCTGGGGGCGGCATAGCCGCCCTGGTACAGGTCGGACCCCCAGACGATTTTTCCCGTCAGCCGGTGATAGGCGATGGTGGCGCGATTGTGTTCGCTGCCGGGCGAGACGATCACCAGGTCGTCGACCACGAGTGGGCTGCCCGACATGCCCCATTCGATGTTCTTGGTCGGCTGGCCCTCGGCCCCGGAGTCTTTCAAGATGTCGTTTTGCCAGAGACAGCGGCCGGTGCGGGCGTCGAGGCAATTCAACAGGCCGGTTCCGCCCAGCGTGTATACCCGGCCGTCGTGAAACTCCGGCGTGCCATGCGGCCCGTCGTCACCATTGAGTTCGACGATCGACAGGATCGCGTCATCGGCATGGACCCAGACTTCGGTGCCGTCTTTGACCCCGTAACAGACAACACATTCTTTCGGCCCTCGTTGTTCTTGCGTGAAGGCGAAGTCCCCCGCAACGGCGAACGACGACCATCCCAAGCCGACGGGATGCCGCCAAACCTCCTTCAGCGGCCGCTGCTGCCAATCGCTGCGAAGCTTCACGCCCTGAACGATGCCATCACGTCGCGGACCGCGATACCCGGGCCAATCGCCGGCAACGGCCCCCCACGGCTCGTCGGTCTCCGGGTGGACTGCGTCACTGGGGAGCGGCAACGGGGCCGGCCTGCCGGCGAGATAGGCCGCCGCCAGTTGTTTCGCACTGGGCTTCCAGCGGTAGCGCAAACGGGGAACCATTTCGCCGTCGGCGGCATCGAAGGCAAAGATGCAGAAGAAGACGGACAGCGCGGCTCCGATCCCGGCCCAGACAGAGAGCCTTGTTCTCCAGGACTGCGCGGAAAACCACGTCCACCAGACTGCGAGAGCGAACAGCGCGGCCGGCCAGACGAACAGGATCGACATCTTGGAAAACGTGCGGTCATCGTAAAACCGGGCCAGGAAACCGCCCTGCGCGAGGATCGCCAGCAACAGAATTCCGACCCCGATTTTCCATCGGCCGCGGCCAGAAGACAAAGTGGGCGATCTGTGATCGGCTGATGCTTCCGCGTCGGACATAAAAATCGTTGAATCCTCTGACACGTTGAAAATGATTCAAAACTTCAGGTTGAAAAAGTTGTCAACGAACGGCCCATCCCGCCATTTCCTCGGCAGCAATCTCGCATCGCACCACGCCGCAGCCGGCCGCCTTGACGTCTTTGTGAGCTGAACGCACCGCCTCTTCAAATGACGCCACTTCTCGATGAAAAGTAGCATAGGGCTGACCGCAATGCACTCCCGGCGAGCAATCATCCGCCCCGGCGGCATAGAAGGCGTTGGTCCACTCGATCAAATGTCGCGATTCTGGCGTAAGCCACAGCGTAAACTCAAACAATCGAGTAGTCATCTTCACTCGCTTTAATCGCCTGTTGAATAACAGACAGGAATGTCTGAACGGATTTAGCGTTTTTCGACAGGCAATTAAGGAAGGAATCTTTGACGCTCCTGCGCCGTGGGCATTCGGCACGTCTCTTTTTTTCCGAACCAGCGGTATCGGTTCCGGGCGATGAACACATACCCCAGATCGCGAATTGGCCGGGGGATCAGCCAGAGCAGCGTGCCGGCGATCTGGCAGGCCGTGCCGAGACGCCACAGGATTTGCACGATAGCCGCCGATTTGCGATACGTCCGGCCGTCGGCTCGCAACACGCTGGAACCGAGTTGCTGCGTATCGTCCGGGGATAACAGTTGCCGGGCCGTCTCGCCTTGCAGCGGCGCCAGTCGAAACACGGCACGACGGTCCCAGCGGAGCAGGCAGTCCACCGACGCGTTGCACAGGCCGCAGACGCCGTCAAAGAACACGATCGGCCCGGGGAGCGCCTCAGCCGGGCATTCCGAGGTCGGCGGAACGGCGGCCGCCTGCGAGGCAGCAAGGCTTCCGGCCGCGGTCATGAAACGCTCTTTCCTGTTCGTGATCGGAGAATGTACGCGGATCCCCCCTGCCATGATTATATCATTGGCGTCCAATCTCCACGATGCCGTTTCTGGCACCGAAGGCATGAAATTTGGATGCAGGTCGCACCGCCTCAGCTTGTCTGGTTCCAGCCCCGTTCCACCACCGTTCCACCACCGTTCCACCACCGTTTGCAGTGTTCTTTTTTCCTTGCGTCCGATACTGTGAAGAAGGGTTCTCAGCGTTCGGTCCGTCCTTCCGGCCAGGCTCGTTCCGGCGGTTCCGGCCAGCGGGGCTTTGTGTCGATCACTGAGACGTCACGTTCCCGATTTCGTTCGGAAGGTCGTATCATGGGTATTTCTCAGCGCAGGGTTGCGGGCGTCGTGCTGGCAGCCGGCATTGTGATGGTGGCCGTCAACTGTAACAACGGACCGCGGCCGGACGGCCAGTCCCCGGACCGCCGTCAGGCAGTCACGCCGAACGACAAGCCGCGGCTTCCCTACGTCGCCCGTCAAGAGATCGATCCGACCGGTTATCGGCTGATGACGAATGGCGTCGACAAGTGGCCGCCGGCTGCGACGCTGGAGGAAATTGCGGAGCCTTGGCGAAATCTCTTCCAAAAACTGGTGGGGAAAATCGACGAGGACCTGGCCGACCCGAACATGTCGACCGCGAATCGCACGCAGGCCTTGATGATCAAGTCCTCGCTGCTGAACTACGAAGGGGAGACCCCGAAATCTCTTGCCTTGCTGGCCGAAGCGCGCGCCCTCGCGGATGGGAACTCCCAGGTGGCCCTCGACTGGCTGTTTACCATCATTTACATGCAGGGCGTGACATCGTTGCGGCTGGGAGAGACGGAAAACTGTGTGATGTGCCGGGGCGAAAGCTCGTGCATCCTGCCGCTGTCGCCTTCGGCCCGCCACACGAACCAGACCGGGTCTCGTGATGCCATCCGATACTTCACCGAACACCTGCAGCAGTTTCCCGACGACCTGGACGTCCGCTGGCTGCTGAACGTGGCGCACATGACGCTGGGAGAATATCCCGACCAGGTCGATCCGAAGTTCCTGGTCTCCATCGATCGCTACAATTCCACGGAGCATGGCATCGGGAAGTTCCGCGACGTCGGGCATCTCGTGGGAATCAACCGGCTGAATATGGCCGGCGGGACGATCCTCGACGATTTTGACAACGACGGCCTCCTGGACCTGGTCTTCACCAGCATGGACCCCCGCCAGCCGATGGCCTTTTACCGCAATCAGGCGGATGGCACGTTCCAGGACCGCACCAAAGACGCCGGACTCTCCGATCAACTGGGCGGCTTGAACTGCGTGCAGGCAGATTTCAACAACGACGGGTTCCTGGACATCTTCATTCCCCGCGGCGCCTGGCTCAAAATTCCGATGCGGCCCAGTCTCTTGAAGAACAACGGCAAAGGCGAATTCACCGACGTCACCGAACAGGCGGGCCTCTTGCACGCGATGAACACCGACACCGCGCAGTGGGCCGATTATGACAACGACGGCTGGCTCGACCTGTTCGTCTGCGGCGAGGCGCAGCCCAGCCGGCTGTATCGCAACCTGGGGAACGAAACGTTTGAAGACGTCGCCACGACGGCCGGCCTCGGCAACCTCTCCGGGATGTGGAAGGGTTGTTCCTGGTTCGACTACGACGACGACGGTGCCCCGGACCTGTTTCTGAATAACTTCACCGAGAGTCCGGTGCTCTATCGCAACAATGGTAAGGGATCGTTCACGGATGTGACCAAGGCCCTGGAAATCGACGGGCCGCAGATGGGGCTCTCCTGCTGGACCTGGGACTACGACAACGACGGCCGCCTCGACATCTTCGCTACCAGCTACGATCGCACCCTGGCCGACGTCATCCACGGGTTGCAAGGGACCCCCCATCACGGGCATCAAAGCAAGCTGTATCGCAACGTGGACGGGCAGCGATTCGAGAACGTCGCCGAGGACGTCGGGCTCGACCAGTGCTTCTCCGCCATGGGCACAAACTTTGCCGACTTCGACAACGACGGCTATCTCGACATGTACCTCGGCACGGGCGATCACGACATTGCCACGCTGGTTCCCAACCGAATGCTGCGCAACCTGAACGGTCAGCGGTTTGTTG
>CAYMAO010000032.1:0-73841 GCA_964388415.1 uncultured Planctomycetaceae bacterium
CCAGCTGAAGCTGATCCCCGGATTCCTCGCCGGCGTCGATTACCTGTTCCGCAAAGCGGAAGACCTGAAAATCCGCGAGAAGCTCGTCGTCATCCTGCAAAGTGAAATGGGACGCACTCCGAACTACAACACCGGCAACGGCAAAGACCACTGGTCGATCGGCTCGATCATGTTCCTCGGGGCGGGCATCACGGGGAACCGCGTGATCGGCGCCACCGATGAGCAGCAGCAGGCCGTTCCCGTTCACCCGAAGACCCTGGAGATCGACAAGGAGAATGGCGTCCGCGTCCGCCCGGAACATGTGAATCTTGCACTGCGCGATCTGGCCGGAATTCAGAATCACGCGTTCAGCAAACAGTTCCCATTGGAACTCGCCGCCAAAGACCAGATTCCCGACCTGTTGAAATAATCCGCGCTGTCGCGCTCAGCGAAGCTGCGAAATCTGCGGTGAAACGTCTTTGCCTGCTCTGCAACTCTGCAACTCCGCGGTTCCCTCCCTGGGGGCTGAGTCCCTGCTGTTGGTGCTGACTTTCTCGTGAGAAGCGCTTCTCGTTTCCGTCTCCCTTGCGATTCGCCCTCGTCCGCTTGAGAATTGTCGGAAGGATTTGGAACGGGTTGCGGTCAGACGGAGGCGGAGCGTGGACACGGTGGTCGATGATGATTTTGCCTTGGGGGTTGCCTCGTTTTCGTTTGCCGATCTGCATGATCCGTTGCGTTTGCGAGACCTGCATGACGAATTCTGGCGATGGGCGTCCGACAGCGACCCGGACATCACCGGCCGATTTGCGCGGCTGTCCGACGTCTCGCTGCCTCGTCCAGAGCAGTCGGAAATCCTGATCGACGTCGCCGCCCTGGTGGGGGACTTCTTGGCGAAGTTATTTCGCATCGTGCCGGATGCCGACCGGCTGCGCGACGAAACGCAGTCACTGGAAACGATCTTCCAGTTCAAGCAGGATTTTCTCAAGGCCCGAATTTTCAAGCGGTTCGGCGAACCGGCCCTGGATGACGCCTCGTTCGGCCAGTTGAACGACGACGTGCAGCGGCTGATCAAGACCATCCCGTTGCAGGCCGATCCGGAAATCCGCTTTGCCGAGGCCGTGAAAACGCTGCTGGCCTGCGAGAAGGCCGAGGACGGTCCCGCCCGCAACATCGCCGAGGGCATGTGCGGCCACCTTCCCGGTCAGAACTTCGCGGCGAAAGTGCAGCGCGGACTGCAAATCCTGGGCGACTGGTGCGTGCAGGTGAATGCCGATCCCCGTCGAGGCAGTATGATCGCCGGCTGGGTGTCGTTCGTCCGGCCCGAGACGCTGCACTATAAGCAACTTGTGCAGATCACGCGGCCGGAGCCCGGCTTGCCGGAGGCGCTGGAAGGTCCCGAGGAACTCCGCCGGCTGCGCGACGGATTTCATCTGACCGATCCGCGGATGAGCCGCAAAGAGTATCTCCGCGAGATCGATTACTGCATCCTGTGCCATCCTCGGGAGAAGGATTCCTGCTCGCATGGGATGGCGGACGCCTCGGG
Organism: uncultured Planctomycetaceae bacterium; assembly: GCA_964388415.1. Lineage (GTDB taxonomy): Bacteria > Planctomycetota > Planctomycetia > Planctomycetales > Planctomycetaceae > CAZDGB01. Next base: position 1,523 of record CAYMAO010000032.1, read on the forward strand.
GAAATGGAAGCCGAATCCGCTGGGCATCCCTCTCGCGGGCTGCCCGTTGGAAGAGCGTATCTCCGAAATGCATTCGCTGCGGAAGCGCGGAGCCGCAATCGCTGCGCTGGCGATGATCATGCTCGACAACCCGATGTGCCCCGGCACCGGTCACCGCATCTGCAACGACTGCATGAAGGGCTGCATCTTTCAGAAGCAGGACCCCGTCAATATCCCGCAGGCGGAGACCGGCATCCTCGGCGATGTCCTCAACCTGCCGTTCGGCTTCGAAATCTACAGCCTGCTCACGCGGTTTAACCCGTTGAATCGCCAGCGGCCGTTTGCGCTGCCCTACAACGGCGTCGATGTTCTCGTCGTCGGGCTTGGTCCGGCCGGTTACACGTTGGCGCATTTTTTGGCGAACGACGGTTTCGGCGTCGTCGGAATCGACGGCTTGAAACTCGAACCGCTGCCGGCGCAGCTCACCGGCGAGGGACGCCCGAGTCCGGCTGCCGTTCGAGACTTTTCCGTGCTCAAGCAGGATCTCGATCAGCGAATTCTCTCCGGCTTCGGCGGCGTCTCGGAGTACGGCATCACCGTGCGCTGGGACAAAACCTTCCTTGCCGTGATGTACCTCACGCTGCTGCGGAGAAGGAATCTTCGATTCTACGGCGGCGTCCGATTCGGCGGCACATTGACCCTTGAAGATGCCTGGCAGCTTGGCTTCCGACATGTGGCGCTCGCCACCGGCGCCGGCAAGCCGACCGTCATCTCCATGAAAAACCAGTTGCTGCGCGGCATCCGCACCGCCAGCGATTTTCTCATGGCGCTGCAACTCACCGGCGCCTTCAAAAAGACGTCGCTGGCGAGTCTGCAGATTCAGTTGCCGGCGATTGTCATCGGCGGCGGACTGACGGCCGTCGACACGGCCACCGAACTGATCGCCTATTATCCCGTTCAGGTTGAAAAGACGCTGGATCAATTCGAAAAAATCTCCGCACATCTCGGCGAAGACGCCTTCTGGAAACAATGCGATCCCGAAGAAACCGGCATCCTCCAGACGTTTCTTGAGCACGGCCGGGCTGTCCGCAAAGAGCGGCAAGCCGCCCGGCGCGAGAATCGCCCACCGGACTTCGTTTCGCTGTGCCGCGGGTGGGGCGGCGTGTCGATCGCCTATCGCCGGAAATTGAACGACGCGCCCGCCTATCGGCTGAATCATGAGGAAGTCGAGAAGGCCCTGGAGGAAGGGATTCGCTTCATCGAGAATCTTTCGCCGACCGAAGCCGTGCCGGATGAATTCGGCGCGGTTGCGGCCCTGAAATTTCGCCGCGCGGACGGGTCGACTGTCACGCTGCCGGCGAAATCCGTCTGCATGGCGGCCGGGACGTCGCCGAACACGGTCTACGCCCGGGAATTCCCGGGTACCATTCAGCTCGATGCCGACGGCAAGTTCTTCCAAAAACATCGCGCGGTGTCGAACGGAACCGGCTGGGCGCTCGAGAAAGTCACCGCGCCGTCGCGCGAGGCTTTCTTTCTCTCGTATCAATACGAGGGGAAATTCGTCTCGTTCTACGGCGACAACCACCCCGATTATGCCGGCAATGTCGTCAAGGCAATGGCGTCGGCCAAGCACGGCGCGCCGCACATCGCCCGGTTATTCGCTCGGGAAATCGCCCAGTGCAAATCCGCTCCAACGCGTCCGCAGAAATTTCAGTCGCTGACTCAATCGCTGGACGAGAAACTCATCCCGCGAGTCGTGGAAGTGAAGCGGCTGACGTCGAACATCGTCGAGGTGATCGTCAAAGCCCATTACGCCGCGAAAAAATTTCTCCCCGGACAGTTCTATCGTTTGCAGAATTACGAGACATCGGCCAAGGTCGTCGACGGCGTGCGGCTTACGCTGGAAGGGATCGCCCTCACCGGCGCCTGGGTTGACACCGAGCGTGATCTGCTCAGCATGGTTGTGTTGGAAATGGGCGTCAGTTCCCGGCTGTGTGCCGCACTCCAACCGGGCGAACCGGTCGTCGTGATGGGGCCGACCGGCACGCCCAGCGAAACGCCGGGCAACGAAACCGTGATGCTCGTTGGCGGCGGGCTGGGCAACGCCGTGCTGTTTTCCATCGGCCGCGCCATCCGCGAGAACGGCTCGCGCGTGGTCTATTTCGCCGGCTATCGCCGCAAGGTGGATCTGTTCCATCAAGGCTCAATCGAAGTAGCGACCGACCAGGTCATCTGGTGCGTCGACCAAGGCGAACCGATCTTGCCGCGACGGCCGCAAGACCGGTCGTTCGTCGGCAACATCGTCCAGGCGATCCTGGCGTATGCCAAGGGGGAGATCCCGGGCCGGCACGAATTCGAAGCGAACGAAGTCGACCGAATCATCGCCATCGGGTCCGACCGCATGATGGCCGCCGTCTCGGAAGCCCGGCAGACGTCGCTGAAGCCGTACCTCAAGCCATGCGTGACCGGGATCGCGTCGATCAATTCGATGATGCAGTGCATGATGAAGGAAGTCTGCGGGCAATGCCTGCAGCAGCACATCGACCCGGACACGAAGCAGCCGAACGAAGTCGTTTTCTCGTGCTTCAACCAGGATCAGCCGATGGAACGCGTCGATTTCGCCAATCTCCGCCAGCGGCTAAAGATCAACAGCCTTTCCGAAAAACTGGCCAATCGATTCCTCGACGTGCTGATAACTGAAGGGACCGCTGCTGTTCCTCAGCTCACGAAATAATCTCTGCCAAAGCCCGAGCGTCGCTGGGGGCGCTCAGTTCGCTGATGATGATCTTCGGAATGTCTGCTCGACTTGGTTTCCCCCACATCCCCTGAACAAAACCGGGATAATGGACCTTGTTATCCATTAAAGGAGACGTTAGGATTGCCCCTATAATGGATTTAAAGGTCGTGTAATCCTTTTTGTGCGGGAGCCCCCGAGAATTCGTCCCCGCTGTTCCTTTCCAGGAGTCTCTGATGTTCTGTAACCAGTGCGAGCAAACTCAAAACGGAACCGGCTGCACCGAAATCGGCGTGTGCGGGAAGGATCCGGACATCCAATCGCTGCAAGAAATCCTGCTGTACGGCGTGAAAGGCATGGCGGCTTATGCGCATCACGCACGGCGGCTGGGAAAAGTCGATGAGGGCGTCAATGCGTTTATCGAAGAGGCCTTGTTCGCAACCGTGACCAACGTGAACTTCGACATGGAGAGTCTCTTTGAGATGATTCTCGAATGCGGTATGCAAAACGTCCGCGTCATGCAGATGCTGGATGAAGGTCACACGGAAAGTTTCGGCACGCCGACGCCGACCGTCGTCTACGAAGGAACGAAGGCCGGGCCGGGAATACTCGTCACCGGACATGATCTGGCCGATTTGTCCGACTTGCTGGACCAGGCGGCCGGCCAGGGAGTCAATGTCTACACGCACGGCGAAATGCTGCCGGCTCACAGCTATCCGAAGCTGCGGGACAACGCGCACCTCGCCGGGCATTACGGCGGGCCGTGGCAGAATCAACAGTGGGAATTCCCGGCATTCACCGGACCGATTCTCGCGACCACGAACTGCATCCTGATCCCGCCGGACAGCTACAAGAACCGGCTCTTCACTACGCGCGTTACGGCCGTTCCCGGCGGCAAGCGGTTGAAGACGAACGACTTCTCCACAGTGATCGCGATGGCGAAGTCTTCTCCCTCGCTGCCGGAACGCAAGGTGAAGGAGTCGACGATCGGCTTCCATCACAGCGTGATCTTGAGCCTGGCCGACAAGGTGGTCGGAGCGGTGAAGTCGGGCGAGATCAAGCGGTTCTACCTGATCGGCGGCTGCGACGGCGCGGAGATGGGCCGCAACTATTACACAAAGCTCGCTCAAGCTGCACCGCACGAATCGGTGATCCTGACGCTCGGCTGCGGCAAGTACCGCATTCGCAATCATGACTACGGCACGGTGGCGGGCTTGCCGCGGCTGCTTGACATGGGGCAATGCAATGACGCTTACGGAGCCGTCCAAGTCGCGCTCGGCCTGGCGAAAGCCTTCGACTGCGGCGTGAACGATTTGCCGCTGTCGATCGTGTTGTCGTGGTTTGAACAGAAGGCGGTGGCCGTGTTGATGAGCCTGCTGGCTCTGGGGGTGAAAGGGATTCGGCTCGGCCCGGTGCCCCCGGCGTTCGTGTCGCCCAACGTGTTCAAAGTCCTGCAGGAGAAGTTCGACCTCAAACTGATCGAAGCCGAACCCCCGCGCGAACTGGTACAGTTGGCCGTGTAATCGAGCGAGTTTCAATCCAGCCCGAACCGTCGATGGCGGCGAAGGCTTCGGGTTAGCAAGACGCAAGGAATCTTTCGTTCATGCAAGCCATCGACGAAGCACGTTTGGAGACCGACTCGCAGTATCGATACGAGTATCTCGCCGGGTTCATCGGATTCGGACCGGAGGACGCCGCGCTCATTCAGGCGAGCGCTCCGTTCCTGGGGCCGCTGATCCCCCAGTTCGTGGAGAAGACGTATGAAAAGCTGCTGAGCTACGACGCGACCGCGCGGCATTTCGTCCCCAGGCAGGCAGGCTATGCCGGGCCGTTGCCGGAGGGCGTCGCCAATCTGTCTCAGACTCATCCGCAAGTTCGATTTCGGAAGGAGCATCTCAGCCGTTACTTCATGCAGCTGCTGGGCCGGTCGTACGACGCCAAGATGGTTCAGTATCTCGATATGGTCGGCAAGATGCACACGCCGAAGGCCGGCAGCAAGGAGATTGATGTGCCGCTCGTGCAGATGAACGCATTGATGGGCTTGCTGGCCGACACCCTGACCGACGCGATTTCCCAACAGCCCCTGGATGCTGCGACGTCGTTGCGCACGCTGCGTGCATTTCAGAAGTTGCTGTGGATTCAGAACGACTTCATCACACGGCATTACCAGGCCGTGAATGGAAACTCCGGAACGCCCTCCCTGCCCTGACCGAGAGGGAACGGCATTGTTCGCAAAGGACCGATCATGATTCGAGAAGTCAGCGGCGACATTTTATTCACCAAGGCCGAGGCTGTTGCACACGGCGTGGCCCCGAACGACGCGTTTGCAACCGGTTTGGCTCACAGCCTGCGCGAGCAGTGGCCCGCCATGTACAAGGATTTCCGGCACTATTGCCAGACCCAGCATCCAGATTCGGGAGGAGCTTGGATCTGGTCCGGCGCCGGCGGAAAGCGGATCATCAACCTGATGACCCAGGAAGCCGCCTACGATCACGGCGCGAAGGCCGGCCGGGCAACCCTGACGAACGTTAATCACGCCTTGCGCGAACTTAAGAAGATCATTGAAACGGAGCATCTGAAAAGTGTGGCCCTGCCCCGGCTGGCGACAGGCATCGGCGGGCTCAAGTGGGAAGCGGTCAAACCGCTGATTCAGCAGCATCTCGGCGACGCCGGCATCCCGATCCTTGTCTACAGCACGTTTCATCCCGGCGTCGCCGCCGACGAGGAACTGCAGGCCTGAGTTCGGAGCCCCCCCCGGTGAGGCAGTGAGGCATTCTCCCAAGGCTCGCTGTTGACCAGAGTTGGGGTGATTTGATACAAGTTTCATTCGTCCGTCAGCGGACGAGATCGGGGGCGACAGCCAGGATCGTCAGCAACATCGTCAAGACGTGCAGCCACAAGGATCGTGAGGCCGCTTGCTGCCGATCGGGGACGGAACCAGTCGAATGGTTCCGAGTATCGCCTGATTGTTTCGCCCTGGGGCGAATCCTGATCGGACCGTGATCTGCTCGAACGTGAAGGAACACGTCGATGTGCGGGATAGTCGGCGCGCTGTGCCTGTCGGAGTCGTCGTTTCGGATCACCGACCGCTACTTGTCCCGGATGCGGGACACCATGCTTCATCGCGGACCGAACGGCGGAGCCAACTGGATCTCCCCGGACGGGAAAGTCGGCCTGGGACACCGGCGGCTGTCGATCATCGATCTGACCACCGTCGCCAATCAGCCGATGTCCAATGAGGACGGCACGCTGCAGGTCGTCTTCAACGGCGAGATCTACAATCACGCCGACATTCGCGCCGAGCTGGAACGATGCGGCGGCCATCGCTGGAAGACCGACCATTCCGACACGGAAGTGATTCTTCATGCCTTCGAGGAATGGGGGATCGACTGCATTCAAAAGTTTCGCGGGATGTTCGCCATCGCCCTGTGGGATACGAAGAAAAAAGAACTCTGGCTGATCCGCGACCGAGTCGGCGTGAAGCCGCTTTATTTCAGCCGGCACCACGGCCGCATCACGTTCGCGTCCGAAATCAAGGCCCTGCTGGCGGATCCCGAACAGTCGCGCGGCGTGAATGAAGAAGGCCTGTTTCACTATCTGAGCTTCCTGACGACCCCGGCGCCGCAGACGTTGTTCGCCGGCATCCACAAGCTGCCTCCCGCCACCTGGATGCGCATTTCCGCCGACGGTTTCGTGACGCAACAGCGCTACTGGGACGTCTGGGATCATACGTCGCCGTTGACGAACGCCTCCGAAGACGAAATCGCCGAGCGAATCCTCGGCGAACTGCGGATCGCGGTGCAGCTGCGCAAGGTGAGCGATGTGCCGGTCGGCGTCTTTCTTTCCGGCGGGATCGATTCCAGCACGAACGCCGCGCTGTTTTCGGAAGGCGAAAAGTCGCAGGTGAAGACGTTCACCATCGGTTACCAGGGCGAGTACGGCAGTTACAAGAACGAAACGGACTACGCACGGCGGATGGCGCACGAGGTCGGCGCCGATCATCACGAACTGCTGTTGACCATCGACGACCTGTTGGATTTACTGCCGCGGATGATCGAACTGCAGGACGAACCGATCGGCGACCCCGTCTGCGTGCCGGTGTATTACGTCTCGAAGCTGGCCCGGGACAACGGGGTGATCGTCTGCCAGGTGGGCGAAGGAGCCGACGAATTGTTCTGCGGGTATCCGACCTGGAAGCTGAAGCTGCAATTAGCGGCCTGCAACGATCTGCCGGTGCCGAAGTTCGTCAAGCAGGGCGTCCTGTCGGCGATGAGCGGCCTGGGTCTCGGCTGTTCGCCGGCGTATGAGGCGTTGCAACGGGCCGTGCAGGGGACGCCGATCTTCTGGGGTGGAGTGGACGCCTTCACCGGAAGGGAAAAGTTGAACCTGTTCAGCCCCCGGTTGAAAGCGCAATTCGCGAACCTCAGTTCGTGGGACGCGCTCCAGCCGATCTATCAGCGCTATCAGGACCAGGCGTGGGAGAAGTCGCATTTGAACTGGATGTCGTACGTGGACCTCAATCTGCGGCTGCCGGAACTCTTGCTGATGCGGGTCGACAAGATGAGCATGGGGGTCAGCCTGGAAGGCCGCGTGCCGTTCCTCGATCACAAGTTCGTCGAACTGGCGATGAGCATTCCCTCGGCGATGAAGACGAAGCACGGCACGCTAAAGTACCTGCTGAAGAAAGCGGTGCGCGGCGTGATCCCGGACGAACTCATCGACCGCAAGAAGCAGGGTTTCGGCGTCCCCGTGTATGAATGGATCTTTGACAAGCTGGGCGACACGATGAAATCGTCCCTGGAGAATTTCTGCCGACAAACGGACATCCTCGATTGGAACGCCGTGCAGAGTTACCTCCGGGCCGGCAAAGCCTCGCAAAGCTGGTATCTCATGAACCTGGCTCTGTGGTGGCAGCGCTACATCGCCGAGGAATCGCTCGACGCGTCGGCGTCCGCCCCGCTGAGCAAAGCCGCTTGACGGATCGGTCCCGGCGTCGCCGACGCCGGGCTTTGGGGGGGGCGATGTTCCCGGGGTGGATGCCGAGGATTGGCGGACGCAGTGGGAACGAAAACGCCCCGGCCATCCGTTGACCGGGGCGCCTCAACCAGTAACGGGCTGATCCTTCAACAACGTTGCCGGCCGTCTTCAAAGGTTGAGGGTTGATGGTCGAGTGTTGAGGGGCAAAACCATTCAATTTCCGGCTTTGCCTTCAACCCTAAACTCTCAACCCTCGACCATTTCTTAACTGCATCCTAAGCTATTGCCGCAGTTGTGGCACAAGTAACAATTTCCATTCCTCACCGTGATGGCTCCGCAGTTGTCGCAACTCGGGGCGTCGGATTGGAACTTCGCGAACTGCTGATTTCGCACGTTGGTCTGCTCGGCGCTCAGCGCCATCAAGTCCGGCTGCACCACTTTCAGGCTTCCGTTTTTCAGGCTTCCGTTCATTCGCTGGGCAATCGCCGTGGGGAGCCTGGCGGGTGCGGCGGCCGAAGTCACAGGCTCCGTGTTCACGGCGACTTCAGCCTGCCGATGAGTTTCGGGCGGGTCGTCTCCCGTACCGGCCTCCTTGGCGTCCGGCCGTTTCGGCGTGTTGGCCTCGCGGTAGCCGGGGATGAACTGAATCGCCATCCACCGGAAGATGTAGTCCACCACGCTCTTCGCGTTGGGGATGTCCGGGTTCCCCGTCCAACCCGACGGCTCAAACCGCATATGCGAGAACTTGTCGGTCAGCACCTGCAACGGGACGCCGTATTGCAGGCACATCGACGTTTCCGTGCCGATCACGTCCATCAGGCCGCCGATGGTGCTCCCTTCCTTCGCCATGTTGATGAAGAGTTCGCCGGGCGTACCGTCTTCAAACAGGCCCACCGTGATGTACCCTTCATGTCCGCCGACGGAGAACTTGTGGGTGAGCGACTGCCGGGTCGCGGGCAATCGCCGACGGGCCGGCTGGCCCCCCTTGTCGCCCTTGTTGCGGCCCCCTTCCTTCGTGGTGGCGAGCGGCTGGCTCTGCTTGGAACCGTCGCGATAGATGGCCAGCGCCTTCAGACCGAGCCGCCAGCCCTCGAAGTACGCCTGCTCGACGTCTTCGACCGTGGAATCCGCCGGCATGTTAACGGTCTTGGAAATCGCGCCGGAGAGGAACGGCTGTGCGGCGGCCATCATCTTGATGTGCGCCCGCCAGGGGATCGTCCGCGTCCCGTTCTGGGCCTTGAACGCACAATCAAAGACCGGCAGGTGGTCGAACTTCAGGTCTGCGGAGCCTTCAATCGTTTCCTGCTTCTCGATGTGTTCGACAACCCTTTGCACCTGGTCGTCATCGTAGCCCAGCGACTTGAGGGCGAGCGGCACCGTGCGGTTGACGATCTTGAGCATTCCTCCGCCGGCAAGCTGCTTGTACTTCACCAGCGCGATGTCGGGTTCGATGCCCGTCGTGTCGCAATCCATCATGAACGCGATCGTTCCCGTCGGGGCGAGCACCGTCGCCTGCGAGTTCCGGAACCCGTAGGCCCGGCCGGAATCGACCGCTTCGTCCCAGACCTTTTCCGCGGCTTTCCGGAGATATTCCGGGCAGGTCGAATCGATCCGGTCCACTGCGTCGCGGTGCATCCGCATCACGCGGAGCATCGGCTCGGCGTTGTTTTTGAAGCCTTCAAACGGGCCGATGTAACTCGCCATCCGGGCGCTGGTGACATACGCCTGCCCGGTGAGCAGCGACGTCAGCGCGCCGCAAATCCCGCGGCCGGCATCGCTGTCGTACGGAATGCCCATCGACATCAACAGGCTGCCCAGGTTGGCGTACCCCAAGCCGAGTGGACGGTACAGGTAACTGTTCTTGGCGATGTCCGGCGTCGGATAGCTGGCATGGCCGACCAGAATCTCCTGGGCCGTGAAGTAGATCGAGATCGCCTTCTTGTAGCGCTCGACATCGAACGTGCCGTCGGCCCGCTGGAATTTCCGCAGATTCAGGCTGGCGAGGTTGCACGCCGTGTCGTCGAGGAACATGTATTCGCTGCACGGATTCGAGGCGTTGATCCTTCCCGAATTCGGACAGGTGTGCCACTTGTTGATGGTGGAATCGTACTGCACGCCGGGGTCGCCGCAGAACCAGGCCCCTTCCGCCATCTGCCGCAGCATGGTCTTGGCGTCGTAGACCGGGCCGGTCTTGTTCGGATCGGTGACCCACCGGGTCGACCACTTCTTGTTTTCCTCGACGGCCCGCATGAACTCATCACTGACGCGGACCGACAGGTTCGCATTCTGGAACATGATCGAGCTGTACGCCTCGCCGTTGAAGTTGGCGTCGTACTCGCCCGAATCGATCAGCACGCGGGCCTTTTTCTCTTCTTTGTACTTGCACTGGATGAATTCCAGAATGTCCGGATGCCAGTCTTTCAAGGACTGCATCTTGGCGGCGCGGCGAGTTTTTCCGCCCGATTTCACCACCGCGGCAATCTGGTCGTAAACCCGCATGAACGACAACGGCCCGGACGGCGTCCCGCCGCCGGAGAGTTTTTCTTTCGAGCCGCGGATCGTCGACAGATCGGTCCCGGTGCCGGAGCCGAACTTGAACAGCATGGCCTCGCTCATCGCGAGATTCATGATGTCTTCCATGTTGTCATCCACCGACTGGATGAAACACGCCGAGGCTTGCGGAAGCTCATACGGCGTTTCGGGCCGGTCGACCTGGCCCTTGACCGGGTTCCAGAAATAGTTGCCGCGGGAACCCTTGACGCCATATTGATGGTACAGCCCGACATTGAACCAGACGGGCGAATTGAACGACCCGTACTGATGCAGGCACATCCACGCCAGGTCTTTGTAAAAGTTCTCGCCGTCTTCTTTGCTGGCGAAATACCCATCGGCGATGCCCCAGTCGGCGATCGTGCGGGCCACCCGGTGAATCACCTGCCGGACCGACCGTTCCCGTTCCGCCGTCCCGGGTTCGCCGTAGAAGTATTTGCTGACGACGACATTGGTGGCCAGCGACGACCAGAACGAGGGGATTTCGCAATCCACCTGCTCGAACAGCACCTTGCCGTTCTCGTCCTTGATGTGGGCCGTCCGATACTCCCATTCGACCGTGTCAAACGGGTCGATGTTCGGCGGGCAGAAACTCAGCTCCACACGCATGGGCTGACGCTCCGGTAAGGGACGGCCTGCCTGGCCATTCCCCGGGTGTCCGTGTCCCGGTTGTCCGTTCCCCATTTGTCCAGGGGGCGCGACCGGGGGAAGACTGACTTTCGACACTCCTGCTGACTCGTGCATCATGCACTCCTGAGATCCTGGGGGACATAAACAAAAATCCACTGCCAGATTGCTGGCAGTAGTCATCGGCAATTCGGCAATTTACCTATACAGATGATTTCGACACGCCGAGAGTGTGTCAAGAGGAAAAGCACAACGGGTAGCGTTTTTTCCGGATGAAGTCACCACAGATGGTGAATTGAGACAGGATGCTACTATAAACCGGCGAATCCAGATGTCAAGCAAGGAATTCACACATTCTGGTGTCAAGCAGGTCTATGTCCACCATAAGTTGTGGTCAGAAATTGATTTAGAAAAATCGAAAAATCTGAAGCAAACGTTAACGTTTCCTTACATGGGGCCGGTCACGAGGTCAGGTTTTCCGTCTCCCCCTCAATGCGTGAGGGTAATGCCTCATCAAGGAACTGCTCTTAACCAATTTCGTAGCCATGGGTTAAGAAATGATGATCCCCGACTTGCTTCCTGGAGATTCTTTCGAAGCGCACGCTGTCGGATCAAAAATCCTTTTTTTAGGGATCAATAACGATGTTGACCGTCCTGTTGCTCACGATTTCCAACGTCTTCATGACGTTTGCCTGGTACGGTCACCTCAAGTTCCGCGAATCGCCGTTGTGGATCGCCATTCTCGTGAGCTGGCTGATCGCGCTGGCCGAGTACTGCTTTCAAGTCCCGGCCAACCGCTGGGGTGCCGATCGCTTCTCCCCCGTGCAACTGAAGGTCATGCAGGAGGTCGTTACGCTGGCGGTGTTTGGCGTTTTTTCCGTGGTCTATCTCGGGCAACGCCTCTCCTGGAATCACCTGGCCGCGTTTACGCTGATCGTGTTCGCCGTGTTTCTGGTCCGACGGGATGACGGCAATCGGCTGCCGTCGGCAAAAAGCCCGGCGGGCGAATTCCCCGCATCGAACGCCGCTCCGCCTGCCTGACAATCGCAAGGATCATCGCATTATTCCCCTTGACCGTCACGCGGAACCTGGAATACTTCCATCAGGGCGTTCCGTTTGTCCCGCGTCCTGCACGCGGGATGGAAATCAGGGTTTGAGGCCAGTCATGTTCCGAGCCTGGGGACAAACCGCCGTTGCTGCGTGGATTTGCGCGGCTTTGTTCGCTTCACCGATTCTGGCGGCGATCGAATGCCGGCAGTGCTGCCAACTCGGCGCGACGGACCAGGATGCGGCGAATTGCCCGCTTCAGGCCCGGAGACAAGCCTCGCTGCCGACGTGTTGCCAGAAGCACGCGGCGCCGAAGCCGCTCCAACAACGCGACACATGTCCCTTGTGTCCCAAGTGCGAGGCAAAACGTCCCAGCCTTGCCGTTGTCTTGAGTGATTCCGCCTGGAAGCGGCCCGTTCTGACGGAATTCGCGGTTCCGTTCCGCATCGTGAACGACTTGGCCATCGGGCCGAGATCTCGTGATGGCGGAAGAGAGATCGTTGATTGTGCCGCGCCGCCGCCCCGTGTGCTGTTTTGCACCTGGCGGGAATGACTCCGCTCGTTGAGCGTTGAGCGTTGAGTCGCCCGAAGTTCGGCGATTTCCGTCCCGGCGCGATGTTCCGCCGGAGTTCTATGATTTCACCTCGTGCGTTTCCACATAAAACGCACGGTCCTCAAGGAGAGTGTCATGTTTTCTAAACTGATGGTTTTCACATCCCTGGTCAGCCTGTCGGCGGCCGGGATGGTGATGTCGGCCTCTACGCCGAGCCGCTCGACGACCCGAAGCGCGTGCTGCGACGGGTGTCCGCTCTGCGGCGATGACAACGGGTGCGCCTGTGCGAGCGGCTGCCAGTGCTGCGCGGGCGGCGCGTGCACCTGCGAAGCCTGCGCCTGTCCGTGTTGCAGCGCGGCGTCTGCTGGAACGGCTGGGGCGTCGACACGGGCCTGCTCGGTGAAAGCGGCCTGCACGACGGGCGGCAGTTGCTGCTTGGTTGGTGAGTCGCTGTTCGAGTTGTCGACGACGGCTCGCTCGGCATTGCCGCTGGTGGCAGATGCCTCGCGGCCGGTCAACCTGGCCGGCGGGTGCTGCGATGGCTGCCCGTTGTGCGGCGACGATTGCACTTGCCAATGCGTGGCTGGCTGCAATTGCTGCACGGGCGGCGTCTGCCTGTGCGAGGACTGCGCATGCCCTTGCTGTGCGGCGAAGTGATGCGTCGTGATGCGTCGTGATGCGGATCGATCGGTCGCTCGCCTGGAAGTTCTCTTCCAGGCGAGTTTTTTTGTGTGTCGGCCGAACTGTCGACTCGCGGAAAAGTGTGATAGGGTATCGGCGTTTCCGACGACGGTTGTTGGGAAGACGCATTACACCATGATCCGCGGGGAACCATCGTGGCCATCACGTTCAGTTGCCATCATTGCGGCAAATCGCTGACGACATCCGACGACAAGGCCGGCCGCAAGGCGAAATGCCCCGGCTGCGGCGAAGTGCTGACGGTACCCGAGGCGGAACCGGTCGAGAGCCACGACGACGATGATGCCGATTGGGATGACGGGGATTTGCCCGACGCTCCGCCGCCGGTGCGGAAAAAATCGTCGCGCGCGGAAACCGGATCCAAGACGTGCCCGATGTGCGGCGCGGAGAATTCGCGCCGGGCCTCCAAGTGCGAGGCCTGCGGGGAGGAGTTCGAGGAAGACGAAAAGCCTCGCAAATCCGGCAGAATTTTCGAAGTCGGCGACGTGATCTCCTCATCCTGGGCCATTTACAAGCGTGAACTGGGCATTGTCGTCGGCTCCATCTTTGTTGCCGGCATCGTGTCGGGCATCGCCGGGGCGCCGGCGCAGGTGATCAACACGATCAATGACATGCAGCAGCGGCAAGGGCAGAACCCAGAACCCGTGATGGTCATCGCCGGCGTGTTACTGCTGATTCCGGCCTACCTAGCGGCTTGGTTCCTGCAGATCGGCGTGACTAAGGTGCTGCTTCAGGTGGCCCGCGGGGAAGAGGCGACGATTGGCGATATCTTTTCTGGCGGGCGCTACTTTCTGCGGATGCTGGGGTCGACTCTCCTCTTCATCCTCATGGTAATCGCGGGAATCATCGCATGCTTCGTGCCGGGATTTCTCTTGCTGCTGATGTTCTGGCCGTACGTCTATTCCCTGGTCGATGAAGACCCGGGCGGCGTCAATTGCCTGTGGCGCGCCAAGGAAATCTCTCAAGGAAACTGGGGGGCCGCTTTTGTGCTGAGCCTGGCAGCATTCGGCATCAACATGCTGGGGATCATGGCGTGTTGCGTGGGGCTCATCTTCTCGGTGCCGTTAACTCAATTGATGTTCGCTGTCGCCTACTGTCGCATGACGGGCCAGCGGACTTCGGAGTAATGTTCTCGCTGATCCATCGTTGTCTATTCCCTTCGCGACACGGCCATGTCCATCACCTTCGATTGCGGAAATTGCGGCCGGTCGCTGACCACGGCCGAAGACCGTGCCGGCCAGCAGGCGAAATGCCCCGGCTGCGGCGAGGTCGTGACGGTTCCTCCCCCCGTCGCAGCACCCCAACCGCTCGATGATGATTCGTTTTCCGAAGAGGAACCGGCCAGTGAGACCGATCCCCGTGCCGTGGATCCAACGCCGGCGATGCGGACCTGCCCGATGTGCGGCATGGAGAATCCGCGAAAAGCGAGGAAATGCCAGGCCTGCGGAGAAGCGTTTCCGGATGCCCCGCGCCGCGACCGCCGGGCGAGCAGGTCCCTGGAAGTCGGCGAAGCATTGTCCACCACGTGGGATATCTTCAAAGATCAACTCGCCGTCACGGTGGTCAGCACGCTGATTCTGATGATGTCGTCGATCCCTTGGATCGTCTCGCTCGGCGCGTCCGTGTTTTTCTGGTTGATCTGGCTTGAGCAGCACGACGACACCTTGTTGATAGTGCCGATGATCGCCCTGCCGCTCAGCCTCGTGTTCTTTCTCATCATTGTGTTTCTCTCGCCGGGCTACAGCCTGCTGATGCTGGGCGTGGCGCGCGGCGACGACGCGGGGATCGGCACGCTGTTTCAAGGCGGCCGGTTTTTCCTCAGGTCTCTGTTCGTCTCGATGATTTTCATGACGCTGCTCATCGTGGGAACGGCGTTCTGCATTGTGCCCGGCGTCCTGGTTTTCCTGATGTGGTGGGCCTACGGATTCGTACTGGTGGACGAAGATTCGCCCGGCATCTCGTGCCTGTCCCGGGCCAAGGAGATCATGGACGGCCGCTGGAGCGAAGTCTTTCTGACGTTGCTGGTCGGAATGCTGATTAACATGTTTGCTTCACAGTTGTGCCAGATACTCGGCCTCTTTTCCCAGGCGTATTTCTCGCTGCTGATGGCTGTCGTGTACTTGCGAATCACCGGCAAATTGACGGCCCGGGAACGGCCGTATGCCCAGGATGACGAGGCCGGCATTGACGAATAACGTTCCAGCCACGACGATTGTCATGATTCCTCCCCACGATTCCGCCGCTCACGCAGTGAGCGTTCACAGGGCACGGCACGGATGGCGCGGCACACGGTGATTCAGGAAGCCGGTCCGCCGGACGACAAGACGTCGCGGCCGGGCATTGGCTTTGCCTTTAATCCTGATGATGAGCGGTTCGACGATGAACTCCGCCCGCAGAAGCTGGATGAAGTCGTCGGGCAGCGGAAAGTCGTCGACCGGCTGCGGATCATGCTCGACGCGACCCGCAAACGGAAAGAGCCGCTCTCGCACCTATTGCTCGACGGCCCGCCTGGGCTTGGCAAGACCACGCTGGCGCTGGCGTTATCCAAAGAATTGGGCGTCGAATGCCAGATCACGTCCGGCCCGGCGCTGGCGGCTCCGAAAGATTTGCTGTCGTACCTGACGAACGCCGGGTATGGGTCGATGCTGTTCATCGACGAGATTCACCGCCTGCCGCCCGCCGTCGAGGAATTCCTGTATCCCGTGATGGAGGATTTTCGCATCGACATCGTGCTGGGGGACGGGCTCAACGCACGGACGATCAACATGAAGCTCAAGCCGTTCACGATCATCGGCGCGACGACGCGGAGCGGCATGTTAACGGCCCCATTGCGGGACCGGTTCACGTTCCGTGAACATCTCGATTTTTACGATCACGACGAGCTCACGGAAATCGTCTCCCGCAATGCACGCAAACTGCGGACCGACATCACGCCGGAATCAGCCAACGAACTCGCCCGCCGCAGCCGCGGCACGCCGCGCAAGGCGAATAATCTCTTGCGCTGGGCCCGCGATTTCGCCACGGTCCATCAGGCGACAGGGCAAATCACCACGGAGATCGCCGACCGGGCGCTGGCGATGCTGGAAGTCGACCAGCTTGGCCTCGAAGCGCAAGACCGTCGGTACCTGCAGACGCTGATCAGCGTTTTCACCGGCGGCCCGGCGGGATTGTCGGCCATCGGTCACACGATGAACATCCCGCCGGACACGCTGGAAGACGAAGTCGAACCATTCCTGCTGCGCTGCGGGTTCATTCAGCGCACGCCGCGCGGCCGGGTCATCACGTCCGCCGGTTTAGTGCACATGGGCCTTAAGCCGCCGAGCGAGCCGTCATCATCACCGCGGCTGTTTTAGCGGCGGCACCCCCGTGCGAAAACATGACGAGCGAGATCAGAATTCGCTTGAACTCGTCAGCGGCGGGAATTACTATTTTGGACCATATCCTTTCATTCAGCAGACATCCAGATCGCCACGGGCCAGTTTGAGGTGGCGGCGTCAATCGAGGCTACTCCGGGATGCGTCATCATGCCGCTCGCCATTGAATGCGATCTCTGCGGAAAGAAGTACCGTGTCCCCGAGCGGTTCGCGGGAAAGAAAGTTGCCTGCGAGAAATGCGGCGGGGAAATTCGCGTCCCGCGCGGCGATGATGATGATGATGACGGGTATCGGGAGGAACCTCGCCGGCCTGCAGCTCGATCGGCCCGGCGGCCGGGACGCAAGAAATCGTCGATGGCTCCGTTGCTCATCGGGTTCGGGATTGTCGGCGCGCTGGGGTTGATCGGGATTGTTGCCGTCGGGGCGATGATGCTGGGTTCCCGGCGTGCGCAACCCGTGGCACAAACGGGGTTGCCTGCGGGCCAGACCCCGGCCGCAGGGACTATTCCTCAGGGGAATCAGGCTCCCCAGGGGAACACGCCACCGGTGCAAGCCGTTCCGGTGACTCCTGTGCGGAATGCGGAGTACGAGAAAAATCTTGCCCGGCAAGCGCTGCAGCGCGCTCAACAAGCCATCGTCACGAAATATAGTTCGCCGAAGATGGCTATTGTGGTGATCAACGGCGTCCAGGGGGGTGAAGCGGAGGCCGATTATTATTTAGAGCGGAAACTGTTCAAAGCCGCGTATTTCGATTACGAGGCTGGCCAGGCGCGGGCGCAGCAACTGACGGAAGCCAATAAGAAAGCCGCTCTCGACAAGGCGATTGCGGAAGAACAAGCCAAGTGGGGCGGACGTGGGCCCAGCATGGTGTGGTACCGCTACCAGCCGGTGAATTCCGACGTCCCTTATCCGGAGGTGAAAGGGGGCGCTGCCACCAACGGCCAGTATGTGTATTACGTCGGTCCGGCGCTCGATTTGAACCAACTCGGTTCGCGGATCGGCGTGGGGCAGGTCGCCTCGGTCGATTCCAACAGCCGGACCGTGACCATCAACGCCTCCCTGCCGGTCCCCATCCCTGATATTGACCTGGAGGAACTTCAGATCCAGCACGGCCGCGAAGCCGTGGTGACCTTGGAGGTCAGCAACGCCGACGGCGAGGCAAGCCGGGTCAGTTATTTTCTGGAGAAGGAAGCCCGAGCACTGGGCGGGCCGGATACGACATTGACGCTGGTCGGGCCGAGGCAGATCAAACCCGGAGTGTTTCGGATGTATCTTGGTCCCGTGAAGAACCTGAATGACTTCACCGGCCGCATCTCGTTTGGAAGCATTTCGCAGCTCGATCCGTCCTCCATGACCGTGGAAGTGACGGCCAGCCTGCCCGAAGACTTGCCGCCCCGGCCGACGGCCGCCGAGTTGGCCGAGATCGAGCGTAAGCGCCGCGAGGGAGACCGCAATCCGAAAGACGGCGAAAGCGAGCTCGATTGGGCGATCCGCGTGCTCAAAAAAGGCGAGTCTGATCTCACGACGCTGGAACGCGTGCTCACCAAGTTGGCGCAGCTGGAGGTGGAAGAAAAGCGCCAGGATGACGTGGCCATCGCCCTCATCGCGGGGTTGGGCGGAAGCTGGGTCTGGCATCGCAGCGACTATTATCTCCGCGCGATGGAGGTCTGGTACTGTAAACGCCTCGAAAAACACATCGGGCAAATGCTTGCCGAGCAGAGTCCCAAACTTGACAAAAAGAAGCTCCTTTCGGTCCTGGCGAGCCATCCTTCGGAAGACTCGGCCAAGCTGGTCGCCCCCTTTATGGGTGATTTCTTTTTCGGCAAAGAGGCCGCCTTCACCCTGCGCGAGATGGGGGCCGTCGCGGAAGACGCCGTGCTCAAATTCATCAGCGATCCGGAAACCAGGCGGCGGACCGAAGCCTACCTGATCCTGGCGGACATCGGCACGAAGAAATCCCTCTCCAAGCTGAAAGCCAACCTCGCCAAGGAACGCGACAAGCAGATCAAAGAAGGTTTAAAGGACGTCATCGGCCAAATTCTGACCCGGCACAAAGATTCCGAGTCGACCGCCGAAGACGACGCCAAATAGCGTTCCGACCGCGTGTTAAAAACCGGTCGCACAGGCCGACCGGTTTTCTTCGATTTGACAATCCAGGGACAAACCACGGCCTTACTTTTTCGCCGCAGCCAGGGCCGCCTCATAATTCGGATGCTCGGTGATCTCGGCACAGTATTCGACGTGGGTCACTTTGCCCGAGGCATCCACCACGAACAGCGCTCGCGACAGACAGCGGTCCAGCCCGCCGCCGGAAATCAACACGCCATAATCGGCCCCGAAATCGGTGCAGCGATGGGCCGACAGCGCCTTGACGTTCGTCACCCCTTCGGCCCCGCACCACCGCTTCTGTGCGAACGGCAGGTCCATGCTGACGACGAGCACCTCGACGTTTGACAGATTCTTGACTTCGTCATTGAACTTCTTTGTTTCCATGGCACAGACCGGCGTATCGAGCGACGGAATCGTGGCGATGATCCGCGTTTTGCCCGCACTGGCGGCCAGCGTCACTTCCTGCAAACCGTTGTCCTGAAGGCTGAACTCGGGCGCCGCGTCGCCGACTTTCAGTTCACGGCCCTTGAGCGTGACGTAATTTCCCTTGAGCTTGGTCGTTTCAGAGCGTTTCATGATTTCCTCGTATCAATGGAGTTGAGTTTGTTTACCGTTCGCAGTGGTTTAGTATAGGCAGATCAGATCAGAGCCGCGAGCGTGAGCGACCGGTAACTTTTCTCGTGTTCAAATCCATTATTCTCAAGCTGACGATCCTGGAATGGCTGATCATCGTCGCCATCGTGATTACCTTGGTGGCTTTGCTGCTGTCGCAAGCTCAGGGCGTTTCCGACGGCGACTTTCAACTTCATTTGTCCTTTACCGGCACGACGCCCGCAGATCACCGCTTTCGGGTTGCGGTAGGGTATGGCCATGAGCCAGAAAAGTACTTGAATGTCGTACCGATGCCCTATTTGAACTGGCAGATATTGGATGCCTGGGACGGTTCAATGCTGCCAATTCGGTGTTCGTACAGCTACAAATACAAGACGGACTGGCTAGGCAGAATCGTTGTCCCGGCTTCATTTCCTCGGGTGCTGATCGCGGAGTACACTGCTCCTAACGAACCGCCGCGCTATCGGGTGATTCTTTTTGAACGCCGTAGGCATCAGAAGATCGTCGAACTCACCGTCTCCCGTGAACCGCCGAGTGATGACGAAGCCTGGAAGCCCGGGGAAATCACCGGTCGCTGACGCTCGCGGCTCTGCTGGCTGGCACGCAACCCTCAACCCTCAACCCTCAACCCTCAACCCTCAACCCTCAACCCTTAGCCCTCAACCCTTAGCCCTCAACCTCCATGCAGTACGACTACGACATCGCCGTCATCGGGGCCGGGCATGCCGGGTGCGAAGCGGCGCTTGCTGCCGCGCGGATGGGGGCACGCACCGTGCTCCTCACCATGAACTGCGACACCGTCGGGCAGATGAGCTGCAACCCGGCAATCGGAGGCGTGGCGAAAGGGCAGATCGTCCGCGAGATCGACGCCTTGGGCGGCGAGATGGGCCGGGTCATCGATGCGACCGGCATTCAGTTCCGCATGCTCAACCGCAGCAAAGGGGCCGCCATGCACAGCCCCCGCGCCCAGGCCGACAAAAAAGCCTATCAGTTCGAGATGAAGCACCGCATCGAGCAGCAGCCGAACCTGACGCTCAGGCAGGAAGTCGTCGAGGGGCTGACTGTTGTCCAAGGCGAAACAGAAGCCGAGGGGTTGCAACCCCTCGGCTTCCAATGCATCACCGGCGTCACGGTCCGCGGCGGGGCGACGTACCGCTGCCGGGCCGTCATCATCACCACGGGGACGTTCCTGCAGGCCATCATGCACACCGGCGAGGCGAAAACGCCGGGCGGACGCGCGGGCGACGGAACGACGGGGACGCTCAGCGATTGCCTGCGAGAACTCGGTTTCGAGCTGCAGCGTTTCAAAACGGGGACGCCGTGCCGGCTGAATGGCCGCACCATCGATTTCAGTGCGTTGAGCGAGCAACCCGGCGATGACGATCCGCAGCCGTTTTCGTTTTTGACCGAGAGAATCACGCAGCCGCAGATGTCGTGCTGGTTGACGGAAACGAATCACGGGGTGCACGAACTGATTCGGGCCAATCTGCACCGCGCACCGATGTACTCAGGCCAGATCAGTTCCACCGGGCCGCGGTATTGCCCGTCCATTGAAGATAAGGTGGTGCGGTTTACCGAGCGGACTTCGCACCATCTCTTTCTGGAACCGGAAGGCCGCAATACGCAGGAATTCTACTGCAACGGCATCTCGACCAGCCTGCCCAGGGACGTCCAGGATGCGATGATCCGCTCCATTCGCGGACTGGAACGGGCCGAGATCATGCGGTACGGCTATGCCGTGGAATATGATTACGCCCCGCCGACGCAGCTCAGGCCGTCGCTGGAAACGAAACTCGTGTCGGGGTTGTATTTCGCCGGGCAGATCAACGGCACGACCGGCTACGAAGAAGCCGCCGGGCAAGGGCTGCTCGCCGGGATCAATGCGGCGTTGAAACTCCGCGGCGATAAACCGTTGATTTTGGATCGTAACCAGGCTTACCTCGGCGTGCTGCTGGACGACTTGGTGACCAAGGGCGTCGACGAACCGTACCGCATGTTTACGTCTCGGGCCGAGTACCGATTGCTGCTCCGGCACGACAATGCCGATCGCCGTCTGACCCCGATCGGAAAGCAGATCGGTCTGGCGACCGCGGATCGCTGGCGAAAACTGGAGTCATTGGAATGCGAAATTGATCGAGCCGCCCAGTATCTCCAATCGGTCTATCGTGACGGCTCCACGCTGGAGGCGTGGCTGCGGCGACCTGAAATCGAATGGGAACAACTCGTGGGAATGGTGCCGGAATTGGCATCACTGGAGGTCTGCATCGAAGCGCAACGCCAAGTGACGATTGAAACGAAGTACGCCGGTTACGTGAAACGGCAAACCTCAGAAGTCAATCGTCAGCAGAGATCGCATTCGGCAAAGATACCGCCAACCTTCGATTTTCTCGCAATCCCTCAGCTTCGCAAAGAAGCGAAAGACAAGCTGAGTCGCATCCGGCCGGTGAATCTTGGTCAGGCCAGCCGCATCAGTGGAATCACTCCGGCGGACCTGACCATTCTCATGCTCTATCTCAATCCTGCGGAATGAGTTAAACGGAAGCGTCGACTCTCCGGTTCTGTCAAAATTGGAGCAGAAATTTCTGCTGACCCGCGGGTGAATCACCGTTTTTTTCTGGAGGACGCCTGGATTCTGTCAAAGAGACAGGAAGGACCATTCATCCTAAGTTGTTGTAAAATGAGAGATTGCGTATGGTACGGCAGGATCGGCGGTTGGGAACCGTTCGGAACTCTATTCAAAGGAAACAATGTTGACCGAATTGTCAGAATAGTTACAATCGGAACCCCCGGAAGGCTTGGTAAAATCTGGATATTCGATACAATCGTCGCAATCGTTAGAAATTATCAGGAAAGAGAATTCCGAATTCCAGTCATTGTGAATTCGGAAAGAGTGCGAATCTTCATGTCGAGCGGACATTGTCGTTTGCACGTCGGTGGAATGTTTCCAGGAGGGATCGCCTCTCAGACGGATGGAGTCGGGAGAGGCTTTTATTTGTCGCCCGTCGCCTTCCGACGGGCAGAACATGGAATGGACCAGCGACATGAAAACCGTCTTCACGACAGGCGAGGCTGCGAAAATCTGCAAGGTCAGTCAGCAAACGATCATTCGATGCTTCGATTCCGGCCAGTTGAAAGGCTTCCGCGTGCCGGGGTCGCGCTTCCGCCGGATTCCCAGAGATATCCTGTTCCGATTCATGAAGGAAAACGGCATCCCCACCGATGCCCTGGAAAGCGGACGCCGCAAAGCGCTGATTGTCGACGACGACGAGGATCTCGTGGAATTGATCCGGGACGCGTTGGAGAACGACGGACGCTTTGAAGTTCGCGTCGCCAACAACGGCTTCTCCGCCGGTATGATGGTGAAAGAATACCGCCCCGATATTATCGTGCTGGACGTGATGCTGCCGGATATCAACGGCAAAGACGTTTGCAACCTGGTCCGGTCCGATAGCTCGCTCGACGATACGAAAATCATCTGCATCTCGGGCATGGTCGAGCAGGACAAAGTCCAGGAATTGCGCGACGCTGGCGCGAACGATTTCCTGCAGAAGCCGTTTGAAGTGGAAGCGCTGGTCGAACGCATGTGCCATTTACTCGACGTCGAGCCGGTGGAAGCGCACTAGTGCCTTGTCCAGACTTATTATTGGGGTCCGAGCCGGAAGCATCAGCGACGGATAATGAATATTGACCGTCACTTACGTTTCCGGCTCTGACAGACAGAACCCCAAAATTAACCGTTGACGATGCACTAGTGCCTGGCATCGGGAATCTTGAGTACCGAGTTCCTGGCCTGAGCACCAGGTTCTGCGTACTCGGTACTCAGTGATTTCATGTCTCAGCCTTACCCCGATCCCGGCCAGATCGCCGCCTTGGCGGAATTCGCCGCCGGGGCGGGACATGAAATCAACAACCCGTTGGCGACGATTGTCGGCCGGGTTCAACAGCTGCTGCGCGACGAAACCGATCCGGCTCGCCGCGCTGCACTGCAGAGCATCGGCGCTCAGGCCTATCGTGTCCGAGACATGATTGGTGACGTGATGCTGTTCGCCCGGCCCCCGTCGCCCGCCCCCCAAATTCTTTCACTGGCGGAAGCCGCCGCTGAGGCGGTGCGGCAATTTGAATCCGCCCCGGAATCGGCACGATGCCGGGTGATCTCCGATTTCGCTGCGCAGACGGAAATCTTTGCGGACCCTTCCCAGTTTTCCGTCGTGTTGCACGAACTCTTGAGAAACAGCCGACAGGCCCTGCAACCTTTCGGGGGAGAAATCCGTCTGACGGGTCGCCAGGTCGTGTTGGGGGATCGGAATTTCTGCGAAATGACCGTGCTGGATCACGGCGCCGGCTTCAACGACCAGGAAGCCCGTCATGCCTTTGATCCCTTTTTCTCGGGGCGACAGGCCGGCCGCGGCCTGGGGTTCGGACTCTGCAAATGCTTTCGCATCGCGGAGTTGCATCACGCGATTCTCGAAATCGCTTCGCAGCCCGGCGGTCCGACGACGGTTCGCATGATCTGGCCGGCAAACTCTGCTGCCACGAATGCCGGAGACGGGTAAAGTCCCCCTTCCCGCGGTACGATGTTAGTGTGAATGGCCAATCGAGCCGCGCACACAGTAAGCGGCACGGCAGCACGAGTTGAAAAAACTGAATACTGCCGCTTACTTCGTGCGCGGCTCCTTTAACGATGTTGAGACCCTCTTCATGCCGTCCTCCGCCAAATTGCAGGGCATTTACACGCCGAATATCGTTCCTTTGGACGCGCGCGGCGAGATTCACGAATCCGAACTGCGGCGCTATGTCGACTGGCTGATCGCCAAGGGAGTGCACGGCCTGTATCCGAACGGGTCGACCGGAGAGTTCACGCGGTTCACCGCCGAGGAACGCGTCCGGATCATGGAAATCATCTGTGACCAGGTCCGCGGCCGCGTCCCGGTTCTCGCCGGCGCCGCGGAGGCCAACGTCAAGGAAACGATCCGGGCTTGCGAGACGTATTATGAACTCGGCGCGACTGCCGTGGCGATTGTCGCACCGTACTACTACAAGCTCAGTCCCCGGGCCGTTTACGCGTATTTCAAAGAGATCGCCGACCACACGCCGATCGACGTCACGCTGTACAACATCCCGATGTTCGCCAGCCCGATTGATGTCCCGACCGTGCGCCGGCTGGCGGAGGAATGTCCGAAGGTCATCGGCATCAAAGACTCGTCCGGCGACTTGCCGCACATGATCCGCATGATTCAAGCCGTCAGGCCGAGCCGGCCGGAGTTCAGCTTCCTCACCGGCTGGGATGCCGCGCTGATGCCAATGCTGCTCATCGGCTGCGACGGTGGCACGAATGCCAGTTCCGGCGTCGTCCCGGAACTCACGCGCAAACTGTATGAACTCACCGTCGCTTACCGCATCGACGAAGCCCGTCAGTTGCAATACGACATCGTGCGTCTGTTCGACGCCATGATCTTCTGCTCCGGCGAGTTCCCCGACGGCTTCCGCACCGCGGTGCGATTACGGGGCTTCGAACCCGGCGCCAGCCGGCAGCCGATCACCGAAGACCAGCAGCAGGAACTGACGCACCTTGCCGACACGCTGCAATGCCTGCTGTCCGAACACGGCTTCACCGACGAACCGATCTGCGGCTGCCCGACCGGCGCCGCCGGCGCACAAGACCCCGTCGAGATTTCCAAGATCGTCGAAGCCGTGGTCTCCGCGCTGAAGTCCCGCGGATTGAACTGACTTGCCAATATTGGCAATGTGGCATTCTGGTGAACAGGTTCTGCAGGATGGCTTGAATGCCGGTCCCGGACGCTGATCGAACGATTGCAGGGCAAGATAAGATCTGCGGTTACCTGTTGAATCTCAATCATCCGCTTGGCGGGCACAAGGCCGAATGGTTTGCATCTTGGGGTTATGAA
Organism: uncultured Planctomycetaceae bacterium; assembly: GCA_964388415.1. Lineage (GTDB taxonomy): Bacteria > Planctomycetota > Planctomycetia > Planctomycetales > Planctomycetaceae > CAZDGB01. The sequence goes on from CAYMAO010000032.1 coordinate 26,690, forward strand.
TTAAGCAAATGGCGTGACTTGCGCGATGACTTGCGCGATGACTTGCTCGAGGCTGCACGAATGTGCCATGAAGTTCTTGCCGTTCCGTCGCCGTTCGGCGTAAAATGCCTGACGAAGGGCCGAATCGGCCGACTGGAGAATCGGGCGGCAAATGTCATCGCCGTCTGGATCATCGAAGGAAATTCGCCGCCGCGACTCATCACCACGTATTCGGGAGATGATGAATGTTTGCTGAACATTCTCTCGTCGTGCTCAAGCAAGGACGCGCTTCAGAGGGCTTGTCGGCCGGCGACGTGGGCGCGGTTGTCCACATTTACGACGACAATAAAGCCTATGAAGTCGAATTTGTCGATGGTGGCGGGACGACCGTGGCGCTCCTGACATTGACGGCAGACGATGTTCGCTCGGTTGAGCCGGGTGAGCTTCTGCATACGCGCAAGCGCGCCGTGTGACGACCGAACCGGCAATCGTCCGGCGGAGAGTTTCGGAATCGGCAACGCGGTGATCACGGCGTCGCCGGGGGGCGATTCGCGGTCAGGATCAAAGTGGTCGCCATCGGGCGCACCGCGAAAACCGGGGTTGCGGGCCTGGCGAAATTCTGTTATCAACAGCTTCGTTCTATTCCCAGAATCCCCGCGAAATATTTCCGGAAGATCAACGGCGGCTTGGAGCCGCCAGCCCAGGCCAAGGAGACGGCGCATTGGCTGCCGCATCGCATCAATTGCGGGTCTTGTTCGTGGATGACGAAACCGCCATCCGCGACATCATGAAGATCGAGCTGCCCAGGATGGGGCATGAGGTCACCCTCTGCGAAGACGGGACGTCGGCGCTGCATGCCCTGGAGAAGCAGACCTTCGACGCCGCCCTCGTCGATCTCAAGATGCCCGGACTCAGCGGGTGGGATGTCATCGAACACATCAAAAAAGTCTCGCCGGAAACGGAAGTGGTCATCAGCACGGGGCACGGCGATCTCGAAGCCGCAATCCAGGCCCTCCGGTATGGCGCCTATGATTTTCTGCCGAAGCCCTGCAAGCTCTTTGAAATCTCCGCGGTCCTGAAACGGATCGCCGAAAAACGCAATCTGACCAACAAGACCATTGCGCTGGAGACCCGGCTCAAGGCCGTGGAAGGTTCGCCCGACCTAATCGGCCGGACGCCCGCCATGCTCCGTGTCAAGAAGCTGATCGAGAAAATCGCCCCCACCGATTCCAGCGTGCTGATCCTCGGCGAAACCGGAACCGGCAAAGAGCTGGTCGCCCGGCGCGTGCACGATTTAAGCCAGCGAAAACAGATGCCTTTCGTTGCCGTGAACTGCGGCGCGCTGCCGGAAAACCTGGTGGAAAGCGAACTGTTCGGCCATCGGAAAGGAGCCTTCACCGGCGCCGACACGCCGCGCAAAGGGCTGCTGGAAGTCGCCAACGGCGGGACGCTGTTTCTCGACGAACTGGGCGAGTTGGACAAATCCATGCAGGTGAAAATGCTCAGGTTTCTCGAATCGGGGGAAGTCCGCCGGGTCGGCGAGAACGAGGCGTTTCATGTCGACGTCCGCGTGATTTGCGCCACCAATCGCGACCTCTCGGAAATGGTCGAGCAGGGATCGTTTCGCGAAGACCTGTTCTTCCGCGTCAACACCTTCGAAATTCATCTGCCCGCGCTCCGCGAACGCAAAGACGATATCCCGGAGTTGGCGCAGGCGCTGATCGCCCGGCACATGAAGCGCCGGGAAGTGCCGGCAGGCCTCTTGGCGCCGGAAACACTCACCGTGCTGAAAAATCACGAATGGACCGGGAATATCCGCGAACTGGCCAACGCCCTGGAACACGCGGTGATCTTATCCGACGGCCAGACCATCCGGCCGGAGGACCTGCCGGACGGCATCGGTCATCCCGCCCGCGATCGGTCGGAGCCGGCCTCGATCCCGATGCGCGGCGCCGGCAAGACGCTGCGCGAGATGGAGATGGAAATCATCTATCAGGCGTTGGACAAGAATCAGGGAGACAAGCCGAAAACCGCCGCGGAACTCGGCATCGCTCTGAAGACGCTGTACAACAAGCTCAACGGCGACCAGACCCGCGCCGCCGGATAAGGCACGGTGGAGTCATTCTCGCCCGCGAAGCGGCAAGCGATGATCACACCGTCTTCCGAATGCGTTCGACGGCTTCTTCGATGTTCGCACGGCTGTTAAATGCGCTCAGACGAAAATACCCTTCGCCGCTGGCGCCGAAGCCGCTGCCGGGGGTGCCGACGAGGTGCGACTTCGAGAGCAGTTCGTCAAAGAAGTCCCAACTCTTGAGATTCCTGGGCGTCTTGAGCCAGACGTACGGTGCATTCACGCCGCCGTAGACCGACAATCCGGCCGATTTCAGCCCGGCACATAAGATCTTCGCGTTCTCGAGGTAGAAATCGATGAGCGCCTTCACCTGCGGCTTGCCGGATTGCGAGTAGACGGCTTCCGCTCCGCGCTGAATCACATACGGCACGCCGTTGAATTTCGTCGTGTGCCGGCGGTTCCATAAGCCGTGCAGATCCACGCGGCCTCCGTCCGCGGCGGAACCGGTGAGGCCCTTCGGCACGACGGTGAAAGCGCAGCGCGTGCCGGTGAATCCAGCCGTCTTCGAGAAGCTGCGAAACTCCAGGGCGCACTCGCGGGCGCCGTCGAGTTCATAGATCGAATGCGGAATGTCGGCTTCGGTGATGTAGGCTTCATAAGCGGCATCGTAGAAGATGATGGCGTCGTTCGCCCGGGCGTAGTCGATGAATTTCCTGAGCGTCGCCTTCGTTGCCACGGTTCCGGTGGGGTTGTTCGGATAGCACAGATAGATCAAGTCGACCTTCTGCGTCGGCAACTCCGGCGTGAAGTTGTTCGCCGCCGTCACGGGCAGATAGACGAGCTTGCCGTAGCGCCCCGAGTCATCCGCCGGTCCGGTCCGGCCGGCCATGACGTTGGTGTCGACATACACGGGATACACCGGGTCGGTCACGGCGATGATGTTATCGAGGCCGAAGATGTCGAGAATGTTGCCCGTGTCGCACTTGGAACCGTCCGAGACGAAAATCTCGTCGGCGGAGATGTTCGCGCCCCGGCTTTGATAATCATTGCTGGCGATGGCTTCGCGGAGGAAATCGTAACCCTGTTCCGGACCGTAGCCGCGAAAGGTTTCTCGTTTTCCCATTTCGTCGACGGCCTTGTGCATCGCTTCGAGCACGGCAGCGGGCAGCGGTTCGGTCACGTCCCCGATCCCTAATCGAATGATGGACGCTTGCGGGTTCTCCTCCGCGAATTTCTTAACGCGGCGGCCGATCTCGGGGAAGAGGTAACCGGCCTTGAGCTTCAGGTAATTGTCGTTAATGCGAGCCATCGGACGCGTTTTCCACAGGGACCAGGAGGTGAAACGGATGAAATCACGTTAGAGGCAGACCGGGCGAGTTTCAAGTCGCCCCGTCGAGAAAAATCGGATCGCGAATGTCGGATCGCAGTGGGAAAAACGCTTGCGGTTTCGCCGCCCGCACCACTGGCGGTATCCTGACAGTATGTCCCCCACCGAAATCGTTGATCTCGCTGAGAACCCTGCTCCCGACCCGCGCCGGTCGCGCTGGAGGTCGGCCGCGTTGTGGGTCTGGCGTCTCCCGGCGAAGGTGTTGATCCTGCTGGTACGGGGATATCAGATTTTCATCGGCCCTTTGCTGGGAAAGCATTGCCGGTTCCATCCCTCGTGCAGTGCCTACTTTATTCAGGCCGTGCAGAAATATGGCGCCGTCGCCGGGACGTGGAAGGGAATCTGCCGGATCGGCCGCTGCCATCCGTGGCATCCGGGCGGGTATGACCCGCCGTAGAAAAGATCCCGAAGTCGCCGATGCCGGGCTTTGAACTGGCATCAGTTCGATGACAGCCTGACGTCAATTCGAGACGAATCTCGCAGCGCCAACGGCCTCTCTTTTAATGCAAATCACGCGCCCGGTCTGACGGATTTCAGCGCGGCGGCGGAATCCCCACGGGCGGCATAAGAGTTTCTCCTGGCACCGTCTCGCCAGTCTTCGCCAGACGAACAGGGCGAATGGCGCATCGAGAGCCGTTCGGTTCCTGTGCGATGCGCCGGGGAAAAGGGAAGTTGTCATGATTCAACTCTTGGGAATTCGTGCGCTCGCTGCGCCGAATGTCTGGGGAACGGTCCCCGTGCTCGAATGCCGCCTGGCATGTGAACCGATTTCCGACGACCTGATCGACGGCATCTTCCAGAGGCTGCAACAGACGCCGCGCTCTGCGCTGCTGATGGAGCGCCGGCATTTCCAAAGCACGTCCCATGCCGTCGTGGATCTTGCGCTGACGCTGCAGCGGTGCTCGGATTGTGCCGTCGCCGCCGGGGAAGTCCGCCCGACGCCGTTTGCGCATATCTGGCAACTGGCATTCGAGATCGAGGAGGAGCCAATCGGCCGCGCGGCACTGGAAGCGGCCTGCCGCATGTTGGCGACCGCCGAAGAAGGCCGCCCCGTTGATGTCGACGAACACCTGGCGCACGTCCGAACCGTCGCAGATCGCCACAGTTTTGGCGGCACAACGCGCGTGCTGGCGGCGGCGGCCAGGCGGCGAGAGATTCCCGTCTACCGGCTCGACGGTGAAAGCCTGATTCAATTCGGCCAAGGGAATCAGCAGCATCGCATGAGGATGGCGGCCACCGACCGGACCGGCTTCATCGCAGAATGGATTTCGCGGGACAAGCTGCTCAGCAAACACCTGCTGCAAAAAGCCGGCATTCCCGTGGCCGATGGCCGGCACGTGGTCGATGCCGATGACGCCTGCCGCGCGGCACAAGAAATCGGCGCGGCGGTGGTCGTGAAGCCATGCGATGCGGATTTCGGCCACGGCGTGACGGTCAACCTGACGGACCCGTCGCCCATCCGCAACGCCTATGATTTTGCCCGCATGTTTTCCCGAAACATCCTGGTGGAACGCTATCTCAGGGGGTACTGGCATCGCCTGCTGATCGTCGACGGCCGCATGATCGCCGCGCTCAGGAAAGAACCGCCCAGGGTCATCGGCGACGGCATCCGCAATATCGCCCAACTGGTCGAGGAGTTGAACGCCGATCCGCGCCGCGGTCCGGGCGAGGAACATCCGCTGGACCCGTTGAAAGTCGGCGCAACAGTCCTGGGGATGCTCTACCGCCAGGGTTATAGCCTCGATTCCGTGCCCCCGCTGGGTACCACGGTGCTGTTGAGGCAGGATGCCTATCTCTCCAGTGGCGCCACGCAGTCGGACGTCACGGATCGCGTGCATCCCGACATCGCGGAACTTGCTGTCTCCGCCGCCGAGACAATCGGCTTGGATGTCGCAGGGGTCGACGTGATTTGCGAAGACGTGTCCCGTTCCCTGTCCGACCAGGCGCTGGGCGTGCTTGAAGTCAACGCGGAACCGGCGCTCGTGGCTCATCTGGCCCCGGCATCAATCCCTTCGCGCCCCGTACCGGACCGCATTCTTGAAATGTTGTTTCCCTCGGGCGACAACGGTCGGGTTCCCGTGATCGTCGTCGTGGGAGATCGCTCGCTGGCGGACGCACTGGCGGATCACCTGCGCACTCTGGGGAAAACCGTGGGGTTAGCCGCCTTGGATCACGCCAGCGTGAACGGGCGCGGCATTGGCTACCGGCAGATGTCGGTTCGAACCGCGGCCGAGGCCCTGTGGATGCAGCGCCGGGTCAGTGCCGCGGTGATTCACGTGACCTTGGCCGATGTGCTGCGCGAGGGGATGCCGGTCGATCAGTGGGATCTGCTGTGCCTGGCCGAACTCGAAGCAACGGATGGCAGCCCGGAATCCGGGTCGGACGAATTCGACCGGGCCGTCGCCTTGTTGTTGCAAACCGGCCTCCTGTCGCGGGACGTGCTCGTGAATCTCGATTCATCGGCCGTTTGCCGACGAATTCCCTGGCCCGTCCCCTTGGCCGTGCTGGTCAGTTCCCATCCGGATTGTCCCGAAGTCCGACGGCACACGGTTTCCGGCGGCCGGGCCATCCTGCCTCTCGGTGATCGGCTGGTGCTGCAGACCATGAAAGGCGAGCGGGATCTCTCGGGCTGGCAGCCGGAGTCGCCGCTACTGGAGACCACCGCGAAAGCCTGGATCAGCCGCATGATGCTTGCGGAGTCCCCTGAAGGCCTGTCGACTGCCGGCTCGTGCGTCAGCGTGTGAGACCAATCCCAACAAATAACAGCGCGCGCTGTTATTTTCTGGCATTCGTGTGAGACCGCAGTTCAACAGTCGGTTTCGCTCGCCACAGCGATCCCGGCGTCGCCGACGCCGGGCTTTGATGCATGCTCAACGCGTAATCGATTGGTGTGGACGAGGAAACCGAGTCGTACGGCTCGACTTGCTGCCGCGTCGTTTCGGCAGATTCTGCCGGAGGAATACTTCGCGCAGGCATTGTGATCGATACCAGCGGAAGAATTTCCCAGGCTCACCCGAATTTCGGGCAAGTTGCATAACCCGCAGAACCGATACCGTTGATACAGCCGTCAGAGTCGATGCGCTTGCGTGGATCGACTGATTCGTCTGTGGCGGTGACGTCGTTGTGAGACCGTGTTCCGACGAGGATGGTGAACATGTTCGGGCGGTTCGCTTGGTTATCCACCGTGATTGTCGCCGCATTGTCCCCGGCTTTGGCCTGGGCCCAGGCGTACGACCCTCAAATGCCCGCTCCCTACAGCATGCCGGGCTACGGCGCTCCGCCTCAAGGCATGGCCGGAGACGGGGCCCACACCTACGGCAGAACTCGCTACACCCAGTTGCCGGACGACAACGGCTGGTTGTATGGAGATTCCTACTTCGATCGGTTCCTCAAGGAAACCTTCCGCCATGCCTACTTCCGGCTGGAATACCTCAATTGGGACTTCAGCGACCCCGGGTCCGTGGTGCTCGGCGGTCCGATACGCAACGAAGCCGACGTCAATAACCCTTTGCAAGATCCCCGCGTTCCGTTCGACGTGTTTGACCCCGTGACCGGCGATCTGCTGGGCCAGGGCGTCAGCCCGACGCTCGACTCCATCAAAGGGTTGCACAACAACGGCATCCGCGGAACCTGGGGCTTTAAGTTCGAACCCTTTGCCCTGGAAGCCAGCGTCTTCGGACTGCAAACGGCCAAGGGGACCGTCGTACCGGGCGGCCTGCCGATCATTCAGCAGACCGATGCGAACGGGAACGTGACAAACGTCGGCACGTTCATCGCGCAGGGGCTGCTGGTCAGCGGCGTCCCCACCCAGGACGCGCTGCTGATTTACGATCAATCGTACAAGGCGTCCATCCAGACCGGAATCTGGGGAGCGGATTCCAAAGTCCTCCTCGCGTCCGTGGACCCCGGCAGCCAGTTGCAGGTACAACCGTTGTTCGGCGTCCGGTTCTTGAACTTCAACGAACGCCTCGATCAATCCGGTTACTTCCTCACGCCCGATCTGGTCACCGGCACGACCGCGGTGCGCCGCCGGATCGATTCCGCGACGCAAAACTACCTCTATGGCCCGCAATTCGGAGCCCGGTTCGAGTTGCCAAGCCGGTGGGTCACCGTCGGTGCCCAGCCGTCGATGATGTTCGGCGTCAACAGCTATCGTTCGTCGCTGAAGACGCAGCAGTTGACGAGCGCCAACGAGGGTCCCCTTGAAGAACGGATCGTGAAAACGACGTTCGGCCCCGTGTTCGATCTGCAGGTCTATTCCCACGGGCATCTCACGGAGAACTTCTCGCTGTTTGTCGCCTATAACCTGATGTGGGCCGGTTCCATCACGCGGCCGGGAGACAATATCGTCTACAACGCCGCGGCGTCCGGCAGTCCGTCCGACTTCCGCACGAACATTCAGTTTTCCGACTTGCTGATCCAGGGGGTCAGCGTCGGCGGCGAAGTCCGCTGGTAGACGTCGGATTCGTCACTTCGTATAAAACAAGAGAAGCCCAGGGGTTGCAACCCTTGGGCTTCTTCGCTTCTGCCAGCCAGACGTTGCGGTCTACTTCTCTTCGGCATCGACTTCGCCGCAGTCCTTGATCATGACTTCTTTTGCGGTGTTGCCGTTCCGAGACCCGACGGCCTCAATGGCCTTGACCACGTCCATGCCTTCCACGACCTTGCCAAACACGACGTGCTTGCCGTCGAGCCAGTCGGTCTTGATTGTGCAGAGGAAGAATTGCGAGCCATTGGTGTTCGGGCCGGCGTTCGCCATGCTCAACACGCCCGGTCCGGTGTGCTTGAGCTGGAAGTTTTCGTCTTTGAACTTCTCGCCATAGATCGATTTCCCGCCCGTGCCGTTGCCCTTCGTGAAATCCCCCCCCTGGCACATGAACTCGGGGATGACGCGGTGAAACTTCGATCCCTTGAAGCCAAAGCCCTTTTCGCCGGTGCACAACGCGCGAAAGTTTTCCGCCGTCTTCGGCACCACGTCGGAACGAAGCTCCATCACAATTCGGCCGGCTTTTTCGCCGCCGATCGTCATGTCGAAAAATACGCGCGGGAGTTTCTTTTCTTCTGCTTTCACTTTGTCCTCGGCGAATAGAGACGGACCGAATGCCGCGGCGGCGGCGGCGGCGGTTGTTGCCAAAACCTGTCTGCGAGTGAACATAACGGGCTTTCCTCTGAGAACCGGCACCCGCCTGCCTGTCTGCGTCCGTCGCCGACAGCGTCCGGGTGGATTGTCTCAGGATACCCGATGGCGAGCGCTGATTCCACGCAACCGGCGCGCCTTGGAACTGAGAAAGCACGGCGAGTCAAGCACTGAGCCGAGAGGCTCGTCACCCCGGAAGCGGCTCCCGGGCGACGGAATGCTGAGCCGCGAAAGATGACAGATCAGCGGTAAATCCACTGCGAGACGCCTTCGGAGCGGATTTCCGGTTCGGCTTGCTCGAACTTGTCGCCGGGGCGCCAGTACTTCTGAAGGATCGTTTTCGTCTGGATGACCGGTTGTTCTTCCGTTCCCTCGACGGCCCGAATGCCGTTGGAAAATCCGGTCAGGAAGACAGTGTAGCGGTCGGCCGACTGGTCGATGCCGCGCCACGTCGCCACACCCCATAAACCTTCGCGGTCCGGTTCGCCGTAGTCGCTGGCGGGGGGGATCGGCCCGACGACATCCACCGTGCTGAGATATTTCCCCTTCTCCCGCTTGTTGATCACGGCGATCGCCTCGGGAATGATCTGGTCCTGGTAGGTTTCCGGCGCAGGCGTATCGGTGGTCTGCAGCGTGAATTCCGGCACGAACAGCGCCGGACTGATGACCTCCGGATCGACCACATTCTGCGGGGGCGTATCGCTGGTCGGACGGACCAGCTTCCGGTTGAACACCCGATAGACGATGTACCAGACATATTCCAGCTTCTTCTCGCCGGTCGCCGGGTCCGTAAGTTCCACGGGAATCATGCGCATCGGCTTGTAAACGACGTCCATGACGAACAGGTCGGACTGGGCCGTCCGTTCTTCGCCGGTCGCCTGCGCCTTGATGACGAGTTCGCCTCCGCGCAGCGTCTGGGCCTGACATTCTCCGACACCCAAGGCACAGGCCGCGACAACGGCCGGCAGCCAAATGACCGTCCCTAAGCTGAATAGACGTTGCATGTTGGTACCTGTTCGCTCGATGATCCGCGGGGCGACTCCCCTTCAGCGTAAAGTTCGCTCCGGGCAGCCGTCAAGAACGGAATTCTTTGACTATTCGCGATTTCAGCCGGCGGCGCAGGGTGGGTCGAGTCTTCGAGGCCCACCGATGCGCTTGAATGAAATCGAATCGGTGGGGCTCGCAAAGCCTCGACCCACCCTACAATCAGATTCAATTCAAATCAGATTCAATTCAAATCCCCGCCGGTCAACAATTTTTCAATCGCGTCGGCCCGGTGCGCCACTTCCAAAACGCTGCGGCGGATTTCCTCCGGGTCGATCGTCGATCTGGGATAATTATCGAGCACCACGAACAGCGACTCGCCCGCAATCTGCCGGATCGCCAGCGCTCCGTGCAGGATTTCGGAATTCAGCCGCAAAGCCGTTTCAAAATACGCCGGCACCGCCCGGCAACACAGGCTCCCGATCGTTACCAGCGGTTCGGCCGCCGCTTGCGAATTCGGCTCGATGAACACTTTCTGACCGCGCCCGCCCGGAAACCGCAGTTGAATCTCGAAGCCCGGTCCGTTTTGCTTCCACAAGATTTCCGGATGTGACGCAAAGGCCTGGCAAATCAAAGATTCCAGATCTTCCGATTGTCCGAGCACCGCCGCGAGCAGCTGGGCCGCCTCCACCCCGCTCCACGGCCGATTCTCCGGCGCCTTGGACAACATCTGGTGCACGCACTCGGCGACTTCCAAGGGAATCTTCGGAAACTCGTCCCGAAGACTCGGCAGCCGGTCGTTGACGATCCGCTCTTTCAACGCCGGAATGTCATCCCCCGGAAACGGGCACCGGCCCGTCAGCATCTGAAACAGGCACACCCCCAAGGCCCACACATCCGTCGCCGGCGTCGCCGACTGCCCCTGATACAACTCCGGCGCCATGTACGCCGGCGTCCCCACGAATTCCTGACGGCGGCCCGCTTCCGATCCTTCCAGCAGAATCCGCCGCGCCAGGCCGAAATCCACGATCTTCGGCACCCGTTGATGCGTCAGCAGCACATTGTCCGGCTTCAAATCGCGATGCAGCATGTCGATCTTGTGCGCGGCGGACAGCCCCTCGGCAATCCGCAGCGCGAGGGCCGTCGCCCGCTCCGGCGACAACGGGCCTTCTTCATCGATGAGCGCCCGGAGCGTCCGGCCCGCGACGAATTCCATCTCCAGAAAATAGAACCCGTTCGCTTCGCCAATCGCGTGTGCCGTCACGATGTTCGGGTGAATGAGCGCCGCCGCCGCCTGGCCTTCGTTCAGAAACCGCGCCACGAACTGAGGATCATCGGCGACCCGTTGCGGCGACAAAATCTTCAGCGCACACGACCGGTGCAACCGGCGATGCTTGGCGAGATAGACCCACCCCATCGCGCCGATCCCCAACAGCGACCGGATCGAATAGACGTCGAGGTCCTTCCCCAGCAGGTCCTCCGGCCGGAGATTCGCCGTCGATTCCGGCAGCGGCTCGCCAGAGTCCAGCGACAGGATGCTGTCCGCGTCCTCTGTTGAAGCCGATGGCGGCATTTGCCGGCCGCACGTCGGGCAGTTCGGCACCGCCGCGTTCGCCGCGGGGATGAACGTCGTCTGGCACAAAGGGCACAGAACGGCGGCCAGCCACAGCGTGGTCTCGGACGGATCGGGAGGGTGGGGCATGAATCACGCCGCGGGGAGGTCCCGCCGACGCCGTCGGCGGGCTTTGGGGGGAAATCGCGCGCTGCCATTGTAATCACGCGCTGCCCACTCACAAAGCCCGGCGACGGCGTCGCCGGGACCAATCCTCACGGCCCGGTAATCTGGCTGTTCGGAAATTGCTGCCGCAGTTGTTGAACGCCTCCGGAGTTGATGTTCGTAGTGTGATTCGTAATTGAACGCAGCAACCATGTACTGACGTCACGTCATTATTTGACCGTTAATGTTTTCTTGAAGACGTTATTCTGGCGATTGCTTTCGCGCACACGGCCTTCGGGATCAATGGTCGCTTCGACTTCGATGGTGTCGCCAGCTTTCAGGTTTAAATTTCCCAGGGGGAGAACGTAGCCAGCTCCGGATGAAGGGTTACGGGTAAACGTGGGGACATTCAATGCGGGAACTCGCCAGCGATAAGCCATGTTGGTCTTGAACTCCTGATTCCTGATGTTGAATCTGATAATAAAATCTCCACCGCTCACCCCGCTTCCCTGGTTCGCAAATTGAGTCAGGACGGCATTGCCGGAGATTTCAATGTCTGTAATAACGAGGTCGGGCATGCCAGCCTTCGTTTTGTAATCGCCGCGCGGGTAATTATCCTCATGATCAACCTGTCGACCATAAGAATTGTTGGCACGATTGCTTTCCTTGAGTTTCTGCTTCGGGTCCAGCGTGACATAGAATATCGGGGCAAAAAATTCTTCGGCACTGGTGACATTGAACCGGCTCAAGGGGATTTTTATGGTTTCAATGGCGAACACGTCGGTCGGAACGGGAATCGAAACCATGATGCGCTCGTATTCGGTATTCCCCTTTTTTAGTCCGGAAACTTCCACCTCGGCGACCAGTCCCTGTGCAGCGGCCGTCGGCCCCTGGTTCTGAACTTCCAGGACGAGATTCTGCTTATCGTCATCATAGTAAAGATCTGTTGCGATCAGATCGGGCAATTGGGGAGTATCGCCGCTTTCCGGCGGCGTGGCCACAATCGGAACAGCAACCGTCTTCGGCACCGCCTCCGCCGGCAACAGCACGCGGAAGCCGATGTTGTGATCGACCGCGTCGCCGGAGTTGCCGTGTCGCAGGCCGGAGCGCAGGAACTCGGCGTCGAAGCTCAGACCGCCGCCGCGGAACACGCGGAGCGTTCCCGATGCCGGGCCGGTCGGGTCTTGCGCCGGTTGATTCGCAAAGGCCTGATACGCGTTCGGATCGAAGAAGTCCTGGCACCATTCCCAGGCGTTGCCGTGCATGTCGAACATGCCGAATGGGTTGGGCTGGAGTTGCCCCACGAGATGGGTCATCTTCGCCGGGTTCTTCGGCACGTCGGCCGAGCTCCAGCCGTAATTCGGCAACTCTGCCAGCGCATCGCCGAATGAAAACACCGTCGACGTGCCGGCCCTGCAGGCGGCTTCCCACTCGGCTTCGGTCGGCAAGCGGTAGCCCTTGCCGGCCAGCAGTTTCTCACGCTCGCTGAGCTTGGCGCAGAACGCGGCAGAGTCGGCCCAGGTGAGATACTCGACGGGGGCGTTGGACCGGTCCTGCCCGGCGACGTTGTCCTTCCCGGGTCCGTTCGGCGACATGTACGACGGATTCCTGCCCATGACCGTCTCGAACTCTTTCTGCGTGACTTCGAAGTTGCCGAGGTAATACGCCTTCGTCAGCACGACTTTGTGCTGCGGCGCGGAATTGCGGAACCGCTCGGCCATGCCGAAGTCGTTGCCGCGCGCCGCCAGATGGGCATCGACCTCCGCCTGCGTCATGCCGATGAGATATTCCCCCGGCGGGATCATCCGGAATTTCATGCCGATCGAATTCGTGTACTCCACCGGCACGCCGAGGTGTTTGGCCCACGCCTCCTGATGGGCTTTCGCCTGCGCGGCGTTGAACGGGGCGACGGCGAGGGGTGGGGTGTTGCCGGGAGGAGCGGATACAGCAACTTCCACTTCACAACTGATCTCGATTTCGTATTCCCCAGCGCCGGGATCGCCATCGTAAAATTTAATGGACCACATTCCCGGGACTTTGGTGTCCAACGTGACATTGCCGGGACCTTTCACTTTGCGGATTTGCGCGTCTGTCGGCAGTGTCGGGAGCTTGTGAAAGGACGTTGCTGCGCTGTTCGCCAGCGGCTGAGAAAAATCGGTCCACGGCACATTGTTGATCGCAATTCCCAATGGCGGATTGCCGGGACCATGCTTCCACACGGCTCGATCCGCAAAAATCTGCACTTCATCCGTATCGTCGACGGTCGCGCGAATCGCCAAGGTTTGTTTCACCTTTTGCGACGGCGTGTTGTTGACCGGCGTGGTCCCGGCGACGCTGTCGCCGGGCTTTGGGGCTTTCAAAGTGATCCGCAGGACGTTCTTCTCGCCGCGTTTGACTTCATACGAGCCGTCAGTAATGACGGTCGTGGCGCCCTGGGTGACGGAGTACGTGTGGTTGCCGAGTGTGAGTTTCAGCTCGCCGGTTCCCTGGGCATTGATCGTCGCCGTGTTGCCGTCGATCTTGACGGTGGCCGTCGGGTCGTCGATTTCAATGGCGACGGTCTGCATCGAGTTCTTGACGTAGATCGTCACGCCGAAATAGGCAATGACGCCGAAGACGAGGATGATTCCCACGCCGGCGGCAAGGTGCCAGGGTTCCCAGACGTTTCCGACGGCGTCGAACTGCCCGTCCTTTTTGCGGAGCTTGAGGACGCCGCGCTTGCCTTCGGTGTTGAGCGCCTTGCGAATTTCCTTCGCGCGCGGATGGCCGGGCTTGATCTTCAAAAGCTGGTCCACGCACTTCTTCAGCGCGGGGATGTCGACGACATTCAGATGCTTCTCCAACTGCCGTTCGAGCTTCTCCACCGTTGATTTGAGTTCATACGCCTCGCCGAGCAGCGTCCGCAGTTCGGGCGTGCGCTCGTATTCCGGCAGCCCTTCGATGATGCGGATCGCTTCGGGATAATCGTTCCGGGCCAAAAGTTGAACCACGAGCTCGGCGACGTCTTTGAGCTGTTTCGCGGAATGGCCCGCGATGGTTTTGGTCCCCGGTGGAATCGACGCTTGCGGTTTCGCAGCGCCGGTCTGCGTTTGTTTGGGCGCGATGCTGTGCGTCGTGCCGAGCTTGGGTTTCGCCGCGGCGTCCGCAAGGTTCATCTCGCCGGACAACGCTTGCGGTTTCGCCGGCGCGATCGTCGCTGCGCTTTGTTGCGTCGCCGCGGTCTTCAGCCAGTCGTTGACGGCGGTCGCGACGTCGGCCATCGAGGGATACCGGTCGGCCGATTTCTTCGACATCATCTTGTCGCAGATCGCGGCGAGGGCTGGGTCGATCTCGGGCTTCGCCTCGCGAACCTTTTTCGGCACCTTCATCAGTACGCTGGCGAGAACTTCCACGACCGACCCGCGGAACGGAACGTCGCCGGTCAGCATCTGGTAGAGGACGACGCCCAGGCTGTAGACGTCGCTCGTCGGCCCCATGTCGGAGAGGTTTCCGGCGGCCTGTTCGGGCGGCATATACGCCGGCGAGCCGAGGATCACGCCGTCCTGTGTCGCGCTGGAAGACCCTTGTGCCGTCGCGCGGGCCAGTCCGAAATCGGTGAGGACGGGTTCGCCCTTGGAGTTGATCAGGATGTTATCGGGCTTCAGATCGCGGTGAATGATGCCTTGCTTGTGGGCCTCCGCGAGACCAAGCGCCAACTTACGAATGACGGACGCCGCCTGCTTCGGCTGGACCGACCCTGCGGAAATAAATGACGTCAGCGGTTTGCCGTCGATGAATTCCATCGCGATGTAGCGCGTTCCCTGGAACTCGCTGACGTCATAGACGCGGCAGATATTGGGATGCGCCAGCACGGCCGCCGACCGGGCCTCGCGAAGAAACCGCGAGATGAGTTCCGGGTTGTCGTTCGACGCAAAGTGCGGGATTTTCAGCGCCACCGGCCGGTCGAGTTCCATATCATGCGCGCGATAGACCGACCCCATCGCCCCGCGGCCCAATTCTTTCTCGATGCGGTAGCGCCCCATCATCGCCGGCAGCACGACGGACCCGGTCGGGCCGGAGAGCTTCGCCGGGTCGATGGCCGGGGCCATCGTGGGATTGGCATCCTTGGGCGTGGTATCGCCCGCGGGAAGCTTGGAATCGGCCGCCCATTTCCGCATCAACTGTTCGTTGGCGAAGAACGATTGCAGCGCCGGCGCAACGTCTGGATGCTGCGCCAGGAAAGCGTCCTTGTCGACCTGTTCGCCGGAGTCCACGCGGCGGAGATATTCTTCGACCAGGGCATCCGCATCTGACGCCGGTCGGTGTTCCGTGGATTTCGCCATGACAAGGCCCCTCGATATCTTCGACGATTTTCCGTTCGCACTCACCGGTGATCATACGCTCCCACCCGGCAAGTTTCCGCTCCTGCGTCTTCCAACAGGAATGCATTTCCCCGGCGAGGCGCGCGCGGAATTGTCAATTTGTTTTCGTCGGCAGAAAAAAATCGGGAAGATCTCGTGCAGGGCGACACAAATCAGAGTATACTCATGCGTCCTTCGGAGGGCCTGATGATGTTGACGATTCTCGATGCCCGATCCCGCAGTACGCGGCGCGAACTGTTGTCCGTAGGCAGCCTGGCCTTGGGAGGGCTGTCGCTCGCGGAGATGTTCGCCGCACAGAGAGCGTTTGGTTCGACGCGCCGCGCGTTGGAATTGCTCACAGGAAAGTCCGTCATTTTCCTGTTCCAGCAAGGCGGCCCCAGCCAGTTTGAAACGTTCGACCCGAAACCGGAGGCCCCGTCCGGCATCCGCACCGTCACCGGCTGCGTGCAGACGTCGCTGCCCGGCGTCCCGTTCGGCGAGACGATGCCGCAACTGGCAACGCTGGCGGATCGGCTCACCGTCGTACGCTCATTTCAAACAGGCAACGCCGGCCACAACATACGTCCGATCGTCGGCCCGGAATCGTTGAATGCAAACCTCGGGTCACTCTATTCCCGCGTGGCCGGAACGACGCACCCGGTCACCGCGATGCCCACCAACGCCGTGTTGTTTCCGCAGTCGGTCTGTAACGACGTGACCAAAGGCGAAGGCCGCGGCGACCTGCTGGCGACCGGCGCGTTCGGCGGCTCTTACGCTCCGTTTGTTCCCGGCGGGTCCACCCAGTTGTTGAAAGATTTGCGGCTGAATTTGCCCGCCGACCGGCTGCAGGATCGCCGTGAACTGCGGTCGCAGTTGGATCAACTTGGCCGCCGCTTTTCGTCCGAGGCCCAGTTTGACACGCTCGATCAGAACCAGCAGCAGGCCTGCGACGTGCTGTTGAGCGGTTCCGTCGCCGATGCCCTTGACCTGACTCGGGAAGCCCCGGAGCTTGTGACTCAGTACGATACGAGCCGTTACGTTGCCAAAGACAACTGGCGCAGCGCGAAGCGTGGAGAGCGGGGTTATTACACGGGGCACGCCAAGTCGCTGGGGAAATCGATGCTGCTTGCCCGGAGGCTGTGCGAGGCGGGCTGCGGCTTTGTCACCGTCCATTGCGGTTATGAAGGCGTCTGGGACATGCACGCCGACGGCAACAACCTCAACATGCAGGACGGGATGCAGGCGGTGGGCCGGGCCTTCGATCACGCCGTCGCCGCGTTCATCCGCGACGTAGAAGCCCGCGGCCTGTCCGACCGCATTCTGCTGATTGCCACCGGGGAAATGGGCCGCACGCCGAGGATCAATAAGAACGGCGGGCGCGATCATTGGGCCAAGCTCGCGCCGTTGCTGCTCTACGGCGGCGGCCTCTCGCCGGGACATGTCGTCGGCCAGTCGACGCGCGACGGAGGCGAGCCGGTCTCCGACCCGCTCACGACAGAGAATCTGATCTCGACGATCCTGCACGCCGTCTTCGATGTTGCCCAGCTTCGCCTGGAGACCGGCCTGGGAACGATCTCTCAGCTTGCCGTCCCGGCGCCAATCGCCGGTTTATCGTGACAGCGCCGCTGACTCGTCACTCCGCTTCCGGGGCCACGCGGATGGTTTCGTCGCGGTGTAACGGGCGGTTGAGATGGTCGGCGGAGATTTGCAATTCGATCCGCGTATCGCCTTCGGCCACGCCTTCCACCTGCACGTCGAACGTCGCCGTCTCGCTCGGATCGAGGTGAGGGATCGCCTCGAACGTGATGACGTTCCCTTGCCGAGCCCATGCGGCCGGTCCTTTGCCGTCGACGAGCTTGAGTTCGGGCGGCAGACTGGCGGAGAGAATCAGGTTTTTCGCCGCGGCGGTCCCCTGGTTCTTGCAGCCGATACGAATCGTGGCCTTTTCGCCGACGGAAATCAGTCGGGCGTTGCTTTTGGATTCCACGGCAACGGCGGGAAAGCCGTCGATTTTCAACTCGGCATCGACCGTGGCAACGCTGCCGGCCGGCCCGGTGACGGTGACCGTGGCGCGATAATCGCCGAGGTTTTTCGGCATTAGCTTCGTGGAGAGCTTCAGTTCCTCCCCGGGGCCGATGGGGCCGACGCTCCAGGTGACGGCCCGCGTCACCGGGTCGTATTTGCCGTTGTCCGAGGCGGAGACGAATTCCAGTCCGGCGGGGACGACCTCGGCGACCATCACTTTCGTCGCGGAGGCGGTCCCTTCATTGGCAACGGTGCTGGTGAACACGGCGGCCTTATCGACGAACAACCGGTTCTTACCGGTGCGGGTAAGCAGCAGTTGTTCACCGATGACCTCGACGGGCGTGTCTTCTTCGACGTTGACGCCTCCGTCGGCGGTGATAATCGTCTTGTTGGCGACCTTCCCGTTCTTCGTGGCGATGAGATCCAGCTTGATCTCCCGAGATTCCTGGGCAGGAAGCGTCCCCATGGCGTATTCCAGGTCGACTCCCGCCGGATGCCTGAGGCCTTCCGGGATCAGGTTGCGGACGATCACGTTTCGGGCGTCGGCCCGGCCGGCATTGCGAATTTTGAACACGATCTGCAGCTTGCTCCCCAGCCGGACCTGCGACGGCGCATCGATGCTGACCAGGATCTGGGGTGCGGTGACTTCGATCTCCGCAGCGATTTCCGCCACAAAGTTCACCTTGGCGACGCTGCCAATCGGTCCCTGTTCCTGCGGGATGAGCTTAATGGAGATTTTCTTCTGCTCGTCCGGCTTGATCGTTCCCAGCTTCCAGACGAGCCGCTTGTCGATCAGTTCCGCCCGCGGAGACGTCCCTTCCAGTTTGGTGCCCTTGGGAATGCGGTCTTCCACCGTCACCTGGTGCGCGTCGGCCGAACCGACATTTTTCACGACGACGGCATAAACCAGCGGCTGTCCGACCACGGCCTGCTTCGGGGCGATTTTTTCGATCGTCAACCGGGGCTGCTGCAATCCCTGCGGCGCGTCGCGATCGGGCGTGCCGTCACCGTGCAGTTCGTCGTCTCGAAACGCGTTGTCGGTCGGACCGAAGCCGCCCAGGTCTGGCAGGCCGCGGTCGCTGGCGTCCAAGTCGACGGGAAGCCGCGGCGAGGATTTCTTGACCGGCGCATCGGGCACCGGCAACAGGCGCGGCGCGGGGTCTTCGGATGCACCGTGAGTGCTTTTTGGAGCCCGCCGGGAACCGCGCGCGGACGGGCTTGACGAGGTCTCGTTCAACGTCGTGGGAAGTTCGCCGCCGAAATCTTCAGTGACAGAGGTCGCCGGAACGCCGAGCCTGGGTTCCACGTCGAAGGCCTTCGACGTGTTCCGCGCCGGAACAGGTTCAGCATCCGGCGGGGTCGGCTGCCGTTTCGGGATCCGCGTCGATTTCTTCTCCGGGACATCGCCCAGTGTCGACGGCATCGCAGCCCCGGACTCTGGTTCATCGTCTCGCAACCGGGATCGCTCCAGCGGATCGCTGTCCCCGGTTTCGGTGCTCAATTCCGGTGGAGCCGCGCCCGCGAAAGGATCATCGGCTTCCGTCTCGGCTGGCACGTCGTCGTTGCTGGTCAGTACCAACCCTGGCGATTCGTCAAATGGGTCCGAGGAAGTCGACGAGCCCCGCGACCCGGCGAATGTGCGGCGGCCCTTCGGCGCAACGGATGTCGACGCAACCGGGTCGATGACAAGTTCGCCGGCGGATGAGTCCGGATTGGCCTCGGCCTGGAAGTCGGTCGAAGGCTCTTCCTGTTCCGCGACTTCGGCTTGATCGAGAGCTGCCGCACGAGCCGGAATCGCAGACCCGATCGACGGTCCGTTTCGCGGAGCGCGCTGGAATTTGGTGGGAGTGCTTGCGGAGCGGCGCGGAGCACGTTCTTCATCCTGGTCCCAGCCCGCTGGCTCTTCGCGATGCAGCGAGGGTTGATCGAGATTCAAGGACGCTGTGTCGACGTTCGCGTCAGTGAACGGATCGGACGACGCATCGCTTGTCTCGTCGCCCTCCAGCGCAGCCGTGGCCTCTTCCAGCGTTTTCTGGGGATGAAGTATCCCCTGTTGGACATGCCAGACGGCGCCGCCGCCGGCGGCGATCACAACCAGCAAAGACAGCAACTTCAACGAACCGGTCGTCATGGGAATCCTTTCCCGTTCGCCCTCCCTGGCAGAGATTCAGCGGTCGCTCGGGCGGCGACGATGCGGAATCGGCGACTCCCGGCCGTCATCAGACGGTCCCCCCGAAATCGCCAAGGGTTACGTCTAGCACAAACGGCAAACTGGGGGAAGACGAACTTCGGCAGATTTTGCCGAATGTCTCCTCAAACGGCAGAATTCACCCGCCGCGCTATCGCCGGGCAGGCGTCTCGTCGGCGTCGTTCTCGAATTCATCTCCCCGATCAGCCGCCGCCGCCGAGCGGAACGTCAAGGGACGCCGAACCCAACTCCACCAATCGCCGCTTCCCGTCGTAACGGGTTCTGTATCAAGGCGTTGCGGAACGTCCTCCGCCTGAATCGGCTTGGGGACGGGGATCGTGTCTCGCGAACTGCCGACACGGGCCGCCTCGCCGAGTCCAGGGCTGAGCACGGGCGCCGGGGGAATCGACGCAACCTTTTGCAGCTCTTTATAATAGGTGCTGCTGAATCCCTGCGGCCGATAATGAGCCGGGAGGACGCACCCTGTGAATAAGAGTGGCATGAGCAGGCCTCCCATTCGAAGGACTGGCCAGCCAGCAAGGCTACCTGATCTACCCATGTTTCGCAGAGATCATTTTTGGAACAATCGATCCAATCCCGCTCGGAATGGTTATCGTCCAGTTGAGACTGCGACGAGAAACAAAAACGCGACGAGAGCCGGTCGACTCTCGTCGCGTTTCATGTCGTTCAGGGCCGTTGGTTGCTACTTTGCTGCGGCATAGCGCTTCGCCACTTCCGGCCAGTTGACCACGTTCCAGAAGGCGCCGATGTAATCCGGCCGGCGGTTCTGGTAGTTCAAGTAATAGGCGTGCTCCCAGACGTCCAGGCCGAGGATCGGCGTTTTTCCTTCCATCAGCGGGCTGTCCTGATTCGGCGTGCTGGTGACATCCAGCTTACCCCCGGAGACGACCAGCCAGGCCCATCCGCTGCCGAACCGGGTGGTCGCTGCTGCGGCGAATTTTTCCTTGAACTGGGCGAAGCCGCCAAACGTCGAGTTGATCGCGGAGGCCAGTTCGCCCGTCGGCTCGCCGCCGGCACCGGGTGCCATCACTGTCCAGAACAGGCTGTGGTTGGCATGGCCGCCGGCGTTGTTACGGACCACGGTGCGAATGGCTTCCGGAACTTTCGAGAGGTCCTTGATCAGATCTTCCGCAGTCATCGCCGCCAGTTCCGCATGATCTTTCAAGGCGTTGTTCGCATTGTTGATGTAAGCCTGGTGATGCTTGGTGTGATGGATCTCCATCGTGCGCGCATCGATGTGCGGCTCCAGGGCATTGTTCGGATAGGGCAGCGCGGGCAGAGTGTAAGCCATGAGGATGGTGCTCCTTCTTGAAGTCTTGAATGAGTTCGGGCGGTCTCACCCCATTCTAGTCCATCCCCGCGAAGTCACAACCCAACCGGCGATGAGCTTTTCGCAACGCTGCGCAGAAGCGTGGTTCGACTCGTGAATGTTGATCGAATTCCTCGCTTTCGCCAGGCGTCGCGGAAATCATTGCGTCTGACCTTCCGTCAGCTTCATGAACGCCGTCTCCATGTCCATCACTTCCGGCTGGAACATGCGAATGCGAACGCCCAGGCCGTGGATGAAATCGTGCAGGTCCTCCACGCTCAGCCGGCTTTCGTCGATGCGGATCGACAACCGGTCGGCCTGGTCGTCCACGTTCGTCACGCCGTCAAGTTCCTTGATTTTCTCCACGAGGTCCGGCGTTTGCTTCGCGACTTGTACGTGCACGATTTTCAAGATGCCGAGGTGCTGGTAAATCTCGGCGACCGACCCCTGGGCGACCATGCGGCCGGCTTCGATGATCCCGATCCGCGTGCAGAGCTGGGCGAGTTCGTGCAGAATATGGCTGGAAATGATGATGGTTTTTCCCATCTCCTTCAGGGCTTTCAACAGCTCCCGCATCTCGATCCGCGCGCGGGGATCAAGTCCCGATGCCGGCTCATCCAGGAGCAGCACCGCAGGGTCGTGCAATAAGACACGGGCCAAGGACAGCCGCTGTTTCATGCCGCGAGACAGCGAATCGACCGGCGCATCGATCTTGTGCGTCAAATCCGTCAGTTGCAGCACGTCATCGACGACGGCTTTACGCTTCGAGACGGGCAGCCGATACGCGGCGGCAAAGAAGTGCAGATATTCGCGGGCCGTCAGGTCGTCATAGACGCCGAAGAAATCGGGGACGTAGCCGATCTTCTCGCGGACGATCTGCGGCCGCCGGCGGACGCTGAGGCCGCACACATGCACATAGCCCTCGAACTCCGGCTGCAAGGTGGCCAGCACGCGGATCGTGGATGATTTGCCCGCCCCGTTCGGACCGATGAACCCGAAGACTTCGCCGGGAGGAATCTCCAGGTTGATGCCGCGCACGGCGACGAACTTCCCGTAACGAATCCAGAGATTCTTGACGGAGACGGCGAGGCCGGCGACGGCCGGCTCCGGCGCTTTCCCGTTCGAGTCCCCGCCAGCGTCGGTGAAGGCGTCATCGGGAATAGGGGTAGGATCGGCGATAGACAACGATGTCGTCTCCCTGCGGAACGGTGATCACCAGCCACCAGCGGTCCGTTGCGCCGGTAAAAGTTAACGGCAGATCATCCAGTGAGCGTCCGCCATGCGGCGAGGTGTGGGTCGTCAGTGCGGCGAATCCCAGGGGCGGCGCGGATGTCAATCGTAAGAAGTCAATATCGAGTGGAACCGATGGGTAAAAGTAGTTATCCACAAAGTTTGGGTGCGAATAATGTCTCCTAGGATCCGCATTCAGGTTCAAATTGTCCTGCGACTTGTAAATCAGGCGGTTCGAGGTGGCGATCCCCGATATCGCCTCAGGTCCGAGTTGGGGTCGAATCTGGGTGACGAGTTCGCCCCAGTAAGTTTGCGACAACGCCGCGGCATCTCGTACCGAAGGAACTGTCAATTCATCCCAATCGATCTTCGAAGCATCCGCCGCCGGCCCGATGGAAAACCGCCGGTTCAGCTGCGGTGTCCACTGGTGGATGTCTTGGAACACTCGGTATCGCGACGGCACCCGGCCCTGCACGACCGCCGGCTCGGATTCGGAGATATTTTGACCGTAATCGTAGGGATTCGCCCGGCGATAGGAACGCGGGTCCCTCTGCCCGCCAGTCAGCAGCGGCGTGAACAGGGCGCCTTGCACGTCGGTGGTCAGCTTTCGTGACGCCGAGGCGAACACCAGTTCAAAACGGTTGCTGCGGACGATCTCGCCATCGTCGGCGACATCATGAATGACGAACGACCGCCGGGTTTCCGCCGAGGACAAATACGCGTTGGTGATCGCCATCGTCAGCCCGGTCATGACGATCACGGTGGCTGGAAACGTGATCCACGTCCAACGGCGGCGCTTCAGCCAGCCCAGCACGACATAATCGACCGGCCCGATCAGCACGACCAGAATGCCCAGCAACGAGGCGATCACCCACAAAGGCACCATGCGGACCCCCTGCGGACGCAGCCAGTCGACCATCTGGCTGGCGACGTCGGCCAAAGGCGGACCGGAGAGAATCGTGCCGTATTCCGCGCGACTTTGCAGAAAAACCTGTGAGATGTTCGACGGAGGCTGCTGGTGCAACTCGCTGCGAAACTTCCACAACGTCGCCGCAACGTTTCGCCACTGAGATTCCGGCACGGCGGAATGATCGCCCGGCAAACCCAGCACGGCACGGCCCAATCCGGGAGACAAATGCAGAAAACCGTCATCGCTGGTGAACGTGCCGCTCGGCAAACGGCCCTTATCATCCAGCGTGAAGACGAGTCCTCGCGAGTCATTGGCGGCAAGCCGGTTGAGAAACTCCAGGTGTCCCGGTTCCAGGATGCCGGCCGGTTCGAGATACAAGCTGCCGCCGGCGCGGACCCATTTCGCAAGGGCGTCTAACTGGCTGGTGCGCAGCGCGGCGAACACATCGTTCGCGACGACCACGGCCTCGTAATGACAGAAAACGAGCGGGTCTTGCGGGAAATCGTCCGCCGTCAAGGGGCTCATCACCGTGATGGCGTGTTGTTTGATATCATCGGGCAGCAGGCTCTCGAACCGCAGCCGATCAGCAAGTTTGTCCCGTCCGGACGATGCACGCGGCCGCTGTTTTGTTTCGCCGATCAACAACGGAAACTTCCTGGCCATCGGCATAGAGGTCCGCAATCTCTGCGGCGGCAAATTCATGACGCCGTGTTTGGTGATGAGCTTCAACTCGACGATGATTTCATCGGCGCCGAGCGGCCAGTTGAACGCCGGGAGAAGAATGCGGACTTTCTGATCGACGCCGGTCAGCACGAGTTCGTCGGTGAGCACGCTGCCGAGAAACAGCGAATTGGCGGTGATGCTCAGTTCCAGCCGGCCTTCGATCAGACTGGCTCCGTGAACGTTGGCGACCCAATCGGTCAGCGCCGGCCGGTCATCCACAATGGGCGGCGACGTCGGCGCAGGCTCGAACGTGATCCGCACCGGTTGGGCGTGAACGGCCGACGTGACGCACAACAAAAATATCAGAGCCGTTGCGTGTCGCAACGGAACGCTCCTGCGAAGCGTCGCGAAACAATCTTGCGAACATCTCATGCCGGGAGCCCTCCCGGCCGGCGCTGGAAGAACCACCATTCCACCAGCAGCAGCACCAGCCCGAGTCCGGCCAGCCAGCCCCAGAGCGGGGTGTCGCTCTTCACCAGCGGGGCGTCGGAACTGACCGAGACTTCTGGAAATTGCAGCTTCTCGACCGATGCCAGCACCGTTTCGCTTGCCGACAACAGGCCCACGCCGAACGCCCCTGCCGTCGTACCATTGTGCTCCACATTGTAGCGGCCGACGACCGGGGCCGGGACGCCGCCGAGGATGCCTTGCTTGTCGCTGACAAACGTTGCCGCACCCGAAGCGGGCCCGGTCACCACATAACTCGTTTCGGCCGCGCCTCGAATCGGGGGGAGCACGCCGGTCGGCAGAGCACGGGCTTCCGAAAGGGCCGAGGATTGCAGCGCGATCTGCACGGCGTTTCGAATCAGAATCGGAAAGCCGACGCGGTACGGCAGACTGGAGCGGTCGGTGTGAAACAGCAGGAAGAAGTCGCGTTTCCCGTCTCCGGCCCGTTCCAGGATCAAGGGACCGGTCCGTCCCTGGGCGAGGACTTCATAGCCGGCCAGTTCGTATTCTCGCTCGCCGATGCCTTCGTTCGATTTCGCGTTGTCGGCAATCTGCACGTCGAACAACTGGACGTGCTGCAACAGCGGCGCCGTCCGCGTCCAATCGACCACCTCGACCAGCCCGGTTTCCACCGTCAAAAGCGATTGCAAGTCCGCCGGGATCACGCCGACGTGCAGCGTCACCGCGGCGTCCGGCCCGGTCGGCTCGGCGAGATCGGTGAATCGCAGATCAACGGTCGCCGGCAGCGTGCCGGAATCCCCAGGAAACAGGTTGATGTCGGTCATGGTTCTCAGCGCATGGCGAAACGCCTTCATCTCGAGCGGACAATACACGGCGAGCGGCCGCGGTTCCGGCAGATCGAGATACGCCGTGTTATCGGATTCGAGCGAATCGAAACCGTCGGGGTGGATCTTCAATTCGAGCGACACCGCCTGCGTGGTATTGACCCGGAACACCAGCCGCTCCGCCCGGCCTGCATCAACCGAGGTCGATTCGCGGCTGAACGGCTGGCCGTTCTGCAGCAGCTCGACGTCGGCGACGCCCTTGCCGTTCGCCGACGCTTCCAGCCGGGCGAACACTTCCCAGCCGGAGTCGGTCCGCCGGGCGTTGAAATCGGTGATGCCGATGTTCGTACCGCCCGGCTTGAGCCGCTGATAATTCAGTTTGAACGGCAATTCAAATTCCATCGTCTCCGGGACGTTGCCATCCGAAAACAGCAGCACCGATTCAATCCGCACCGTGCGTGCCAGGGCCTGGGCCATCCGCAGGCCGTCTTCCAGCCGGCTGGGAACCTGGGCGACGTGCAACTGATCGAGCGCGTCGTGAAGGATCCGTTTGTTGTCGGTGAAATCGGTCAGGCGGCGTGCCGACGAATGGACGGCGATCAAGCAGATCTGCTGATCGGCGACGAGGTTGTCGATCAATTTGCGGACCTGCTGTTTCGCCTCGTCGAGCCGGGACTGGCCGCCCGGGGCATCAAGCGCCGCCATGCTGGCCGAAACGTCGATCAGAATCGGTTGAGCGGTGGCCCTTCGGGCGCCGCTCGGCCAAAAGGGCTGCATCGCGGCGAGGCACAGCGCCGACAGCAAAAGGATTTGCAACAGCAGCAACAGATTCCGTTTGAAGCGTTGAAACGGCGAATTCACTCGCTGGTCGTTGATCACCTGCCGCCACAACGCCAGCGACGGAATTTCCATCCGCGGCCTGCGCAGCTTGAGAAAGTAAAAAATGATCAACGGCGCCAAGAGCGCGAACAGCCAGGCATTGAACAGGGAGGAGAACCCGAGAAACGTCATCGGAGGTCGATTCAAGAAAAGTTTCGCCGCAGATTTCGCTGAGGAACTCAGACTCAGAAGCAGCAGACCGAATCATTCACTGGGATTGCAGGCGAAACCTGCAAAGTGGATTTCGTCATGAAGGCGAAACGGTCAGATTCTGAAATCCAAGTCGCTCGGCCGCCTCCAGTGTACCTGAAGAAAGAGCGGCAGACGAATGCCTCCAGGTTAAGTCGCACCGGGCTCGTCGTGCAACTTACCGGACGGCTCGCGCTCAATACGGTAGTGGGTCAGTTTGCCTTTCAATGTAGGGCACTTACGGAGCAAGTTTCCTACATTATTAAACTGACCCACTACCCTCAATACCTCAAAGACGATTGCAGGTAGAGCTGCGTGGCGTCGCCGCGCGGGGCGGTGCGGTCGATGAAGTTTCCGTACCAGAACCACGAGTAGCCGGCCTGGACGTCGAAGTTGGCGTTGAACGAGTAGAAGCCGTAGATGTCCAGCGCCTGCCCAAGATCGCGGCCGTTGCCGGGGGCACCGACCGGAGCCCCGGCCACGTTGTAAAGCCGGTCGCCGTTCGACGCCAGGCTCAGCCAGTGCCAGGCCGTGGTCACGGCAGTTTTCTTCGTCGGCTTCACGTCGACCTGCAAGGCGTAGTCATACAGGTTCTGGCCCGACAGGTTATCGCTGAGGGCCCAGTAGGCATGACCCAATGGAAACAGCGTGTTGAACGTGTTGGTGTGCCCGGAATTCGGGTTTTGATCTCCCGACCCGAAATAGAATGTCTGGGAGAACCGGGGGCTGAAGAGGAGTTCCTTCCAAGTATGGCCAATGGTATGGCCGTAAAATCCCGCCAGGACGCTTTCGCCGTTATCCCGGCCGGTTTGAATCCCGCCTTCGATGTCCAGATCCCAGACTCGCTCGCCTCCGTTCACGGGAAACAGGCGCGCATACCGCGACCCGAGCAAATGCCGATTTCCGTCGGGCTTGTTGGCGACTTGCTGGTCGCCCGTGTCGAGATACAGCCAGTAGGCGTCGAAGACGGCGTCTTTCATGCCGGTGTACGTGAAGTACGTGCCGCTGAACCAGACATGGTAATTCGGCTGATCGAACCGGCTGTCGTAGGTCGCCACCGGCTGAAACCCGGTCGCGGAATTGACGGGACGCGTCGCAAACGCGTCCACCTTGAAATCTTCGCCTTTGAGCATGTACCGCGCGCCCTCGAAATTGCGGCGAGTGTTCGCCCAATCGAGCGGCGAGACCAGGCGCTGCCTGCCGAACAGCAGTTCCTGCCGGCCGTAGCGCAGCGTGTGCGTGCCCATGTCGTCGCGCAGAAAGGTCCAATCGACGAACAGATTCTGGATGTCCCACCGGTTGACGTCAATGGCCTGATCCGGGGCGCTGCTGCCGAAGGCGTCGGCTTCGATCCCTTCGCCGAAGACGCGGAAATCGCCGTACTGGATGTCTGCATAATGCCGCCAGCGCCACAGGCTGTAGTCGGTGTGAATCGGGCCGCCGGGCCGCAACCGGTTGTCTTCATTCATGTAGCGATGCCGAATTTCTCCGCCGGTGGAGATTTTCAACGGCGTCTCGCCGAACAGATTGAACTTCAGGTCTTTCAGTTCTTCGCCAAGCAGATAGTCATGGTCCGGATCATTCTTGTAGGAGAAATCGTTGTCAAAAGAGAGGGGCTTCCACGGCCCCGTGGGCGGCAGCGTTTTGGGGCCAGGAAACACCGGGGGCGTCGCCTTCTTAGGCGGTAATTCCGTCGTGGCGGCCGGCACCGGTTCAAACGGCGGACCCTGTCCGAACCCGCGTACAGACGTTGCCAGCAAACTCAGCCCAAACAGCAGAGTCCAGCGGAGATTAACGCCCAGGTAAGACTGCCGACGATGACGGTGCATACAACCCATCCGTGAGAATCTGTTTCATCATCGCCCGCGAAGATGAAAATGGGATTCCGATGACTCGCTCATCGTCCTGCACGAATCACTCTCCGCACCGTTCCGACGGATGCGCGGCCCTGCCGGCAGAGAAATCCGCGTCTCAGGATGAAAACTCACCCTAATTCGCACGGTCGGATCGCGCGGAACAGAGACGGCAACTGCTGACAAAATCAGCGGTTATGCGTGCGACGTCAACTCGGCAGCGGTCGACAGGGGCACCGTGGGTACTCTCTCGGCGGCAGGCGATCCTTCCGACTCAGGCTGGACCGCTCCCACCAGCGACAACACGGCGCACGAGCTGACGATCAGGCCCAGGATCCAGAACGCCGTCGGCCACGGAATGCCCGACTGAAACAAGAACCCCGCCGCGACTGCGCCGATGTTGCCCCCCGCTCCGACCAGGCCCGCGACCGACCCGAGAGCCGGGCGATTGATGAACGGCACGATCGCGTAGACCGCACCGTTCGACATCTTGATGAACAGTCCCACGGCCAGCAGCATCACGACCGCCTGCCACAGCACCTGCACCTGCGAAAAGACGAGCAGCATCAATCCTTCGCCAAGAATCACCAGAAATAACCACCGGCCGCGGCCGCTCAGCCCCGAGGCGGCGCCCCAGCGGTCGCTGATGATGCCGCCCAATGCCCGGGCGAACAGATTCATCATCCCGAACGCCGCGGCAATGCTGCCGGCCGAGTACATGTCGAGTTTGAAGTAATCCGTGAAATACAACACGGCGACGTTGTCCATCGTCAGTTCCAGGCCGAAGCAGCAGGCGTACAACACGCCTAACGCCCAGACGCGGTAATCCGAAGCGGCAGCAAGAAAGGTCGAGTTTTTCGCCGGCACGGGCAAGCGGCCCTTCTTTCGCAGTTCCGGCAAGTTGCCTTCGGGAGTGTCTTGCGTGAACCGCCAGTACAACAGTCCCGTGAGCGCACAGACGAGGCCGGAAATCACCATGCACGTCCGCCAGCCCATGGCCGAGGACAAGCCGAGTCCGCCCGTCAGCCCGGCGAACAGCAGGGGCATGCCCAGTTGCGTCGCGCCGCCGCCCAGGTTGCCCCAGCCCGCCGCCGTCGCGTTCGCCGTACCGACGCAGTTCGAGGCGAACATCCGCGACGTGTGATACTGCGTGATCACGAACGACGCGCCGATCGCGCCGATCAAAACCCGGGCGATGAGAAACGTGGTGAAGTCATACGCCAGGCCGACGCCCATCACGGGAATTGATCCCAGCAACAGCAGCCAGGTGTAGGTCAGGCGCGGTCCGTAGGTGTCGAGCAGCCGGCCGATCACCAGCCGGAACAACACCGTGACGGCGACCGAACCGATGATGCACCAGCCGACCTGGGATTTCGTCAGCGCCAGTTCGTCCCGGATGATCGGCATCAGCGGCGCCAGCCCGAACCAGGAGAAGAAGCACAGGAAAAACGCCAGCCACGTCATGTGGAAGGCCCGCATCTGCGGCGTATCGAAGCGGAACAGTTCCAGCCGCGTGGCGGGACCGGCGGATACGGCAGGCAATGGCACGGAAGTCATGCGGAATTCCTTGGGGTTTTCGGGCGGGTTTAGACGGGCTTGCGCAGCCGGACCGCGCACGCCTTGTAGGAGGGCTGTTTGGAATACGGATCGAACACGGCGTCTGTCAGCCGGTTCACTTCGGGATAGTGCATCGGCAGAAACACCTGGCCGGGGGCGACCGACGGCGTGAGAAACGCCCGCGCCGTCACCGCCGCCCGGCGCGATTCCACGATCACGCGCTGCTGCGGATGAATGCCCGCCCGCCGGGCGTCGGCCGGGTTGAGTTCCACATAGACGTGCGCCGGGGCGAGCTTGCGCAGCATGTCCGACTTCGCCGTGCGCGTCTGCGTGTGCCATTGCACGGCCGTGCCCCGGCCGGTCAGCAGGATCAGCGGGTAGTCGTCGTTGGGCGGCTCGGGCATTGGCCGGGGGGCTTCAAACAGCAGCCGGGCCTTGCCGTCGTCGTGAAAAAACCTGCCGTCCGCGAACAGCCGCCGTTCCTGGTCCGGGTCGGGCTCCCCGGCACGATGCGGCCACTGAATTCCGCCGGCATCATCGAGATGCTGGTAATCCCGGATGCCCGTGAAGTCGCACGGACGGCCAGCCGACAGCCGTTTAAGAATCTGAAACACCGCGGCCGGCGACGTCCACTCGCGAAACATCTCGCCGGCACCGCACGCCTCCGCCAGCAATTGAAAAATGCGGAAGTCGGACAGCGCCTGTCCCGGGGCGCGAGACACCTGCTTGATCACGCCGAACCGCCGCTCCGAATTGATGAACGTCCCGTCCTTCTCTCCCCAGCCGGCGGCCGGCAGCACCAGGTCGGCACTGCGAGCCGTCTCCGTGGAGACATACATGTCTTGCACGACGAGAAACTCGAGCCGGCTGAGAACGTCACGTGCCAGATCCTGGTTGATCCACGAATGCGCCGGATTCGTGGCGACCACCCACAGCCCCTTGATCTTCCCGTCGAGAATGCCCTTCAGAATCTCGTGATAACTCCAACTGTTGCGGTCCGGGATGCGGTCCACGGGGATGTTCAGAATCTCGGCGACTTCCACGCGGTGCGTAGCGTTCGTGAACTCCCGGCCGCCCAACAGGCCCGATGTATTGCTGAACAGCCGCGAACCCATCGCGTTGCACTGGCCGGTGATCGAATTCGCTCCCGTCCCCGGCCGGCCGATGTTGCCCGTGATCATTGCGAGGTTGATAATGCTCTGCGCGGCCCGCACCCCTTCATAAGACTGATTGATTCCCATCGTCCACCAGAACGAGACACGGCCCCCTTCGTGAATCTGCCGGGCGAACTCCTCGATCAGGCGGGCCGGCAACCCGGTCCGCTCGATGACAACATCCAAAGGGTACTCGGCGACATGCCGGCGAAATTCGTCGAAGCCCGTCGTGTGCGCGGCGAGGAACTCGGGATCAATCCAGCCCCGCTCGATCAGCAATCGAGCGACGCCATAGAACAGCACGAGGTCGCTCTTGGGCTTGAGCGCCAGGTGCAGAGACGCCGCCATCGCGGTTTCGGTCCGGCGCGGATCGATCACGATGATCTTCGGCTGCCGGCGGTTGCGGAGCACGCGCTCCCACAGGATGGGATGCGCCAGGCACAAGTTCGCGCCGACCAGCACGATCACGTCCGACTCTTCGAAGTCGGCATAGGTGTAAGGAGGCGCATCGAACCCGAACGCCTGCTTGTACGCCACGACCGATGTCGCCATGCATTGCCGGGTGTTCCCGTCGCCGTGCACCATCCCGAGTCCGAATTTCCCCAGTGTGCCGAGAAACGCCAGTTCTTCCGTCGTGATCTGGCCGGTTCCCAGCCACGCCATGGCTTCGGGTCCGTGCGCTTGCTGAATGTGCCGCCAGCGATTGGCAAACGTGTTGGCCGCGGTCTGCCAGTCGACGGGTTCCAGTTTGCCGGCGGCGTTGCGCAATAAAGGCGTCGTCGCGCGGTCGGGGCTGTCGAGCACGCGGAGAGCCTCCCAGCCTTTCGGACACGCCATCCCCAGGTTGACGGGGTACTCGGTCGTGGGCGTCAGGCCGACAGACTGGTCCTCTTTCAGATGGACCGTCAGGCCGCAGCCCGTCGAGCAATAGCCGCAGGCCATGTTTGTTGAGGCCGTCGGCATGTTGCGAACGGGAAGCTGCCCAAGTCCGAACGCCGACGGCTGCTGAACCAGCTCCCGGGTGAGAGGCCCCGTCACCGCGTGAAATAACTGCGAGAGAGACGGC
Source organism: uncultured Planctomycetaceae bacterium (assembly GCA_964388415.1). Lineage (GTDB taxonomy): Bacteria > Planctomycetota > Planctomycetia > Planctomycetales > Planctomycetaceae > CAZDGB01. The sequence goes on from CAYMAO010000032.1 coordinate 58,641, forward strand.
GTGCTCATGATCGAATGGCTCCCGGCATCCGCGGCGCGACGGCCGTCATGAAAAACAACGTCCGCTCCAGCAGTTCCCCCGCGACCGACAGCACGAACATCACCGTCACGGTGGCCAGCCATTTCGCGGAACCGGCTTGGTCCGTTTCGTGCAGCAAGGTCCACGGCAGAACGATGCCGCCCAGCGTTCCCAGCGCGAACCGGGCCAGCGTCAGACTGGCGAGTTCATTCGTCAGCAATCCGGCGACGCGCTTGAGCGCAGTATGATGCCGCTCAATGAGATGCAGCAGGTCCAACGCCTCGTACGTCATTTTCCCCAAAGCGCAGGCGATCATCGCCCAGCCCAGCCTTGCGACGAACTCCGCTGCCACCGGCCCCACCGCCAGATCGGCCCTGACCGCGGCCGCAATCGCCGCCGCCAGCAGCGTGGCCGCCAATCCCAGCCAAAGGCCCGTGCCGACAAATCGCAACAGCGTGCGCAGCCCGTTCCAGGTGGGGCGACGTGTGCAATGATAAATCATGACCGAGCAAAACACGCCCAGCAGTCCGCTGCCCAGCACGCCCGCGCGAACCGCCGTCCAGACGCGGCTGCTCAACACGGTTGTTCCCGGCCAGAACGTCACCCCGAGGGCGTAGGCCGAGGCCGCGCCGGCGAAAATTCCGAAGGCGACAATTTCCCGGCTGAGCCAGCTCGTCCGCAAGCCGACCACCGCCCGCCACGCGAGATGCGGGCGCCCCAGGTGCAGCGTCGACGCGCCCAGCGCCAGCACCCCGAAAAACAGCGCCGTCCCCGCCTGCCAGGAGCGAACGGCTTCAATCATCGGCGACGCGGCCCCGGCGTGCAGCCATTCGCTCACGCAGCACGCGCCCACTGCCAACTGCGTCAATACCAGCATGATGATCAGCGGCGGATGCGCCTCTTCCACCCGGACGGCATAGTAATCGGCCGGCAGCATGTTCCTGGGAAACACGCGATTGGTTTTGTAGGCCGTCGTCGGCTGCGTCAATTGCGGGTCGGGTGCGCCGGGCAGAAACGGGTTTGCCTCGCAGTCGGCCGAGACATCCGCCTGAGACACGACCGTGATGCGGATCGCTTCATGCGGGCACGCCTGCGCGCACGCCGGCGCTTCTCCCACCGCCAGCCGTTGCGAACACATGTCGCACTTGCGGACAATCCCCTTGGCGTGATTGTATTTTGGCACCTCATACGGGCACGCCAAAATGCAATACTGGCAGCCGAAACACTGATCATCCAGATGCCTGACGATCCCCGTCGCGGCGTCCTTCTGATACGCCTGCGTCGGACAAACGTCCTTGCACGCCGGCTCGAGGCAATGATGGCACGCCGCCGTGACGTGCTGAATCACCGGCAGCGACGACGTCCCGCCGACCAAGAGCCCCACATCGCGCCACGTTTCGTTTTCATCCAGCCCGTTGAGCGCATGGCACGCCGTCACGCACGCCTTGCACCCGGAACACCGGTCGAGATCGACCTCGAACGCGTATTGTTCCCCCGGTCCCGGCGGTCGGGCCGGCAGCAGCGAGCGATAATACTTCGCCTGCAATGGCCCCGTCGCCGCACTGTGCTGCTGGGCGAACTGCTCCACCGCCGTCAGTTCCTGCTGCGCGCGCAGCAACTCGCCGAGGAACCCGGGAAGTTCCTGTTCACGCGGCGGCGGTGTGATGGCGGCGATCATGAGTGTTGTCGTAAGGTGAGTCGAGTCTTCGAGGCGAACCGATGCCAATATGATGAAGCCTGAATGATGAAGTAAGATTCAGACGAAAACCGTGACGCCTGCATCTGATTCATACTTCATCATTCAGACTTTGCTTCTGGTTCGCCTCGAAGACTCGGCAAACCCTACGGAACTGATTCACGACATCAGCGCCGGTTCCGCAGCCGCAACCTGGTGATCGCACGCTCCATTGCAGCGGCGCTGTTCGATGGCCGGCCCTGACGCCAGGCGTCCCGGCGGAGGAAGCCACAACAGCACGTCGTCGCCGTCGATCTTCACCGGATAGGTGTCGATCGAGTACGGCTCGCCCGTCAGGCAATCGCCGCTCTTCAACGAAAACGTCTTCTTGTGCAATGGGCAGGCGACTTTCGGTTCGCCCTGCACGTCGCCGAGAATGCCTCGCGAGAGGACGAATTCCCGTTTGTGCGGGCACATGTTCGACGTCGCATACCATTCGCCGCGGCTGGCAAAATGGAACACCGCGATCTGTGCAAACCCGTAACGGATGGTCCCGCCGCCGTCGCCCGGGAAATCTTTCACCGCGCCGACGCGAACCCACGTCCGCTGATCGGCCGGCGCCGCCGGAGGCACATACTTGCGGCCGTCGGGCAGCGTGAACTGGCTGAGAGGCACCGTATCGCTCGGCCAGTCCGCCGGACGGCTTTGACCTCGCTCCGACACAATTTCAATATCCGGTTCGGTGTCATCCGTGTTGACGAATTGCCGGAACCGCCGCTGCTGGTCCGGGCTGTCCACCACCGCTTTCCACTCGCACTGGTACGTGTCGACCACGCGCTGCATCATGGCCTCCAGTTCGGCCGCGACGCCCAGCGAGTCGTCGATGACGACCCGCCTGAGAGCTTCAATTCCCCCCTCCAGCTTTTCCAGCCAGACCGATGTCCGCGCCAGCCGGTCGGCCGTCGTCACGTAGTACATCAGAAAGCGGTCGAGATACCTCAGGCACGTCTCTTCATCGAGATCGGCGGCCAGCAGGTCGGCGTGCCGGGGCTTTGCTCCCCCGTTGCCGCAGACATACAGGTTGTACCCCTTCTCCGTGGCGATCAGGCCGAAGTCTTTGCCTTGCGCCTCGGCACATTCGCGGACGCAGCCGGAGACGGCCCCCTTGATCTTGTGCGGCGCGCGCAGCCCCTTGTAGCGGTTCTCGATGCGGATCGCGAAACCGACGGAATCGCCCACGCCGTACCGGCACCACGTGCTGCCCACGCAGCTTTTCACCGTCCGCAGCGCCTTTCCGTACGCATGGCCGCTTTCAAAGCCCGCCTCCACGAGATCGGCCCAGATGTCCGGCAGATCCTGCACTCGGGCGCCGAACAAATCGATCCGCTGGCCTCCGGTGATCTTCGTATACAGCCCGAACTTCTTCGCGACGACGCCCAGCACGATCAACTTGTCCGGCGTAATTTCGCCGCCGGCGACCCGGGGAACCACCGAGTACGAGCCGCCCCGCTGAATGTTCGCCAGGAACCGGTCGTTCGTGTCCTGCAGCGTGGAATGATCGTCCGCGAGGATCAGTTCGTTCCACAGGCTGGCCAGGATCGACGCCGCCGCTGGCTTGCAGATTTCGCAGCCATTCCCTTGGCCGTGTCCCGCGAGCAGTTCGGCGAACGTCTGGTAGCCTTTGATCTTCACGATCTGAAACAGTTCAGGCCGCGTGAACCGGAAGTGTTCGCACAGCGACTGGTCGACGGTTTTGCCCGCCTTCTTCAACTGGGCGTTCAACAGATCGGTGACCAACGGCAGGCAGCCGCCGCAGCCGGTTCCCGCCCGCGTGCATTTCTTCAACTCGCTGATCGTCGTTACGCCGTCGGCGATCGATTGACACAGCGCCGCCTTGGTGACGTTGTTGCACGAACAAACCTGGCAGTCGTCATCGAGGTCCTCCGCCCCGGCCCATGTGGGCGAATTGCCTCCGGTTAACAAGTCGCTTGGGCGGCCCGGCAGCGTTTTCCCGCTCCGGCAGAGCGAAGCCAGCCGCGTGTAATCGGCCGCATCGCCCACCAGCATTCCACCCAGGAGATGCTGCCCGTCCGACGTCACGAGCAGTTTCTTGTAAACCCCGGCAATCGGGTCCTCGAACGTCAGCGACTTGGCGACGTCCGCATCCGCCTCGTATTGCCCGAACGACGCCACGTCGACGCCCATCAGTTTCAACTTGGTCGACAGGTCGGCTCCGCGGAATTCCCGCTGATCGCCGGTCAAATTGGCCGCCAGAATCTCGGCCATCTCGTAACCCGGGGCGACCAGCCCGTAGATCATCCCCCGATGCAGCGCCACCTCGCCGATGGCGTAAATGAATGGATCGCTGGTGAGGAGGCCATCGTTGACCATCACCCCGCCGCGCGGCCCCAGGTCCAACCCCGCGGCTTTTGCAAGCTCATCACGCGGACGAATTCCGGCGGAGACCACCACCATGTCGACCTCGAGCTGCGAACCGTCGGCGAAGTGCATCGCCTCGACCCGCTTACTGCCGGCGATCTGCTTGGTGCTGGCATTGAGATGGACACGCGCACCGAGTTTTTCAATCTGCTGAACGAGAATCTGCGAGCCTCGCTCGTCGAGCTGCCGGGGCATCAGCCGCGGCGCGAACTCCACGACGTGCGCCTTCAGCCCCATGTCGAGCACCGCCTTGGCGGCCTCCAGACCCAACAATCCCCCGCCGATCACAGCCGCCCGCTTCGCCGTTTCGCCCCAGGCCAGCATCCGGTCCAGGTCTTCTATCGTGCGATAGACGAACACACCGGGGAGATCGATGCCGGGCGTCGGCGGCACGAACGGCGAAGACCCCGTCGCCAGCACCAGGATGTCATAACGAATCGACCGGCCCTGCCGAGACCGAACCACGCGCTCGAACCGGTCGATCGATTCCGCCTTATCGCCGACGAACAGCTCAATCCCTTGTTCGGCGTACCACTGCGGATCGGCGAGCATCAACTGCCCGGCGTCGCGGTGGGCGAAATACTTGCTCAAGCCCACGCGGTCATAGGCGGCCCGAGGCTCTTCACAGAATGTGACGACGCGATACCGACTCTCGGTATCAAACTCGACCAGCCGCTCGCAAAACCGATGGCCGACCATGCCATTGCCGATCACGACAATCGTCGTTCGTTCCACCGGCATTGTTGACACGTTCATCGCCAGCCTTCCCCGTACCGGGTTCAGAGCGCAGACATTTCGTAACGTTGCTGCTCAAGGGAAAGGCAAGTCGCGTGCCAAAGGGTTCGGCCGCTCAGAAGCCGACGAGAAACGGCCTTGGAAGAAATGGATTAACGTCATTTTCAGAAATGACTTGTGATGAAAATACCAGCCGGATTACTGTCAGGCCGGTTTTTACATCACAGCGTGAGATGCCTATTTATGTCGCTTGCTTGTGCATTGACAAGCAGCAGACCGGGAATCCCCAGCGTACGTCCGGCCGCACAACGCCCGGCGTCGGCGACGCCGGGATCAACCGACGAAGGCTCCCGGAAGCCGAAAGAGAACGGCAACGTGCACTTCGCCCAGGAGCAACGAAACGATCGGCTCTCGAACAGGCGAGCGCAGGAAGAATCGAGGAGCAGTCAACGTCGAAAAAAATCGAGTCGCGCCCCCTGGGCAGAGTGAATGCCCAGGGGAACGCGAATTCGACGTTTTAGCAGCCGCGGCGCGAGCTCGAACTACATCGGCCTCACGTTTTCGGCGCACGGGCCTTTCGGTCCCTGGCCTTCGGTGAAGGAGACTTTCTGCCCTTCTTGCAACTGCTCGAAGGAGACGCCTTGGACGGCCTTCGAGTGGAAAAACAGGTCTTTTCCGCCGCCAACATTGATGAATCCGAAACCCTTGTCCAACAACTTCTTGATCGTGCCTTCAGCCATGTGCATGTTTCCGTCTGGATTGCTTCTCAGGACACCGCTCGGAATCAATTGACCGATGACCGCCGCCCCAAGTGGAATGCAGTCTACTCCGTGATGCGTCCGAACCGCAATTGTCAGGAGCGATCATTCTGAGGAAGCAGAGAAGATTCTTCAGAGAAGATTCTTCGCGGCGGACAATTGACCCCGGGTCATCCCTGCTGGGCTTTCAGGATGTCAATCACGTCCTGCACGGCCTGGTCGAGGCGGTCGTTCACGACCTGGTAGCGGTACCGGTCAACGAACTGCAACTCCTCGCGGGCTTTCGCCAGCCGGCGCTGGATGACGGCTTCCGCATCCGACTTGCGGTCTCGAAGCCGGCGTTCCAGAATCTCCAGCGACGGTGGCCGGAGGAAAATCGTCACTGCATCGGGATAGAGTTCCAGGACATGGAGCGCCCCTTGGACGTCGATTTCCAACAGCGACCAGCCCCCCAGCCCGCGAGCCCGCTCCACTTCGGACTTCAACGTTCCGTACCAATGGCCGACGCCGAACACCTCGGCCGTCTCCAGAAAATCGCCCCGCGATTTCCGGTCCGCGAATTCCGTGGAAGACAGAAAATAATACGCGTCGCCGTCCGTTTCGCCGATGCGGGCCGGCCGGGTCGTGGCGGAAATCGACTTCACCAGTTTCACCGGCGATTCGCGGATCACCCGTTCCACCAGCGTGGTCTTTCCCGTCCCGCTCGGGCCGGAGATCACCACCACGCGAAACGCATCAGACTGGCCGGCAGCCGTCATCGAGGCCTACTCCACGTTCGCCGCAACTTCGCGCATTCGTTCGATGCAGGTCTTGATCTCGACCGCCGTGTGCGCCACGCCGATCTCGTTCGACTTCGACCCGATCGTGTTCGCCTCGCGAAACATTTCCTGACACAGGAACTCGAGCTTACGGCCCTGCGACCCCTCGACGGAAAAGAGTGAGTCCACCTGGTCCAGGTGGCTTCGCAGCCGCGTCACTTCCTCGCTGATATCACAGCGGTCGGCAAACAGGCTGACTTCCCGCAGCACGTCGGCCGGCTGCAATTGGATTTCGGCCGACTTCAGCAGATCCTGCACGCGCAGCAAGAGCTTGTCGCGATATTCGGCGATGATCTTCGGACCGTGTTCGACCACGCCCACCAGCCGGGACGCAATCGTCGCGCATTGCAGCCGGAGGTCGGCGGCCATCGCCTCGCCTTCCTTGCGGCGGAACTCCTGCAGATTTCGAAGCGCCTCGCCGACGGCGGTCTCCAGCGGGCCCCAGAACTGCTTCGCCGTCTGCTCGTCGAATTCGCCGTCGTCCACGATGCCCGGCAGCGCAAGCAACCCGGTGATGTCCGGCGGGGCGATCCCTAGGTCGTCGCAGCACTGGCGGACCTGCTGCCAATAGGTCTTCAGCAGCGGCTGATTGATGAGCGGCGCCTGGGCCGCTGCCTGGCGATCCAGCCGGATCGTCAACTGCACGGTCCCGCGGGTGATCGTTTCGCGGAGCTGACGTTCCAGGTCTGGTTCAAACCGGGCTAATCCGTCGGGACAGCGCAGGATCAGCTTGAAATGCCGGTTGTTGACGCTTTTCAGATCGACCTGGCAGCGCCTCGTTCCGGAGTGGCACACCGCCTCGCCGAAACCGGTCATGCTGAGCAACACGGCAAATCACCTTCCTGGCAGTGTCTAGTCCCCTCGCCCCCGTTTCGGGGGAGAGGGTTAGGGAGAGGGGGGCGAGCGCTCCAATCCGCATCGATCACGTCATCGCTGACCGCTACGCGTTACTTCTCCGGCGATTCCTTCGGCTCGTCTTTCGTTTCTGATTTCGGCTCAGCAGGATCATCCTTGCTCGGCTTGTCCTCCGTGGGCGGCTTCTCTGCGTCTGGCTTCGTCTCCTCGGTCGGCTTGGACTTGGCATCCCCGTCCTCGGGCTTCTGCGCGTCGTCCGTTGTCTTGCCGTCTTTCGCCTCGCCATCCGTCGTCGCCTGATCGCCGGCGCCATCGGCCGGTGGTTCGCCTTCGGGTTGATCGCCGGGGAGCGCCGGGGCATCCCCCTTCAGCGGAGGAGCCGTGATCGTAGGCTGAACGCCGGAACCCGGCTGGAACTTGCCGCCGGCCAGATAGCGCATCAAGGGAATCGACCCCGCGGCGAGCACGATCCAGACCATCGCGAGGATGACAGTGATCTTCGTGAAGACGTCGCCCGCCTTGGTGCCGAACGCACTTTGGCCCCCCATGCCGCCGAGTGCGCCGGCCAGTCCGCCGCCGCGCCCGCGCTGCAGCAGCACGATAAAAATCAAGAACGCGCTGAGCAATCCCAGCACGAACATCATTCCATACGCAATCCACATCATCAAACTCCCTGCATCAATCCACTACCAAGGGGAGGCTTTCATGGGGCAATCAGCAGCCACTTACTCCGATTTCAATTCATCCGGCTCTCGCCAACTCGGCCGCAGCGCGGAGGATCGGCAGAAACTGGTCGGCTTTCAAACTTGCACCGCCGACCAGGGCTCCGTCGACATTCGGCTGGGACAAGAGTTCCCGGGCGTTGTCCCCTTTCACGCTGCCACCATACTGGATTCGAACCGTTTCCGCCAAGGCAGAACCGAACCTCGCCGCCAGCCAGTGCCGCAAAAAGGCGTGCGCCGCTTCCGCCTGCTCCGGGGAAGCGGTCACCCCTGTGCCGATCGCCCAGACTGGCTCATACGCAATCACCAAGTTGGGCGCTGAGTCTGCCGAGACCCCGGCTAGCCCGCCCGACATCTGCGTTTCGAGCACCTGCTCCATCCGGCCGGCCTGACGCTCTGTCAGCAGTTCGCCCACACAGAAAATCACGTTCAGTTTCGCCGCCAGGGCCGCCAGCACTTTCTGATTGACGACCGCATCCGTATCGCCGAAAAACTGCCGCCGTTCGCTGTGGCCGAGAATGACCCATTGGCAGCCGCAGTCTTGCAGCATGGAGAGCGAGATTTCCCCCGTGAATGCCCCCGGCGGCGCGCTGTGAACGTTCTGCGCTCCCAGCCAGACCCCGCTGCCGGCGAGCGCCTCTCGAACCTCCAGCAGATAAGGGAACGGCGGGCAAACCGCCACGTCGATTGAGGGCCGAGTCGTCCGAACGTCGTCGGCTATCGCCCGCGCCAGCGCCACGCCGGTCGCCAGCGTGGTGTTCATCTTCCAATTCCCCGCGACAAACAACCGCCGCATGAATGCTCCCTCTGTCTTCATTGACCAGCCCGAAGCGCCAGCAAGGGGTTTGTTTTTCCTGCGCAGAAGAACCCTATGCACGCGCAACGGGCCGCTGAAATCAATCCACCGGTTCGCTGCGCGGGTACGATCCCAGAACTTCCAGCCGCACGGCCAGCGATTCCAGTTCTTCCAGCGCCCGCTTGATTTTCGGATCCTTGCGGTGACCTTCGCAATCGATGAAGAAGATGTAGCCGCTTTCCGGACCGCGGAGCGGGAACGATTCGATCCACGTCAGGTTGATTTTGTTCTGCTTGAACAGTTGCAGCGCGTCGGACAATGCGCCGGGCTTATGCGGAATCTGCAGTAGAATCGACGTCCGGTCCTTGTTCGTCGGCTGCGGATTTTTATCGCCGATCACCGCAAATCGCGTGACGTTGTTCTTGTTGTCCTCGATGTTCTCCGCCAGCACGTCCAGGCCGTACTCCACCGCCGCCTGCCGGCTGGCCACCGCCGCCGCCCCGGGTTTCGTCCGCGCCAACTGGGCCGCAGTCGATGTGCTCGTCACATCGATCAGCTTCGACTGCGGCATGTTACGGCTGAGCCAATCTCGGCACTGCGACAGCGCCTGCGGCTTGCTGTAAATCTCCGAAATCTCGCCGCGCGTGCCTAATCCCAGCAGGTTGTGATGAATGCTCAATTGGATCTCGCCGCAGATCCTTAACGGCAGCCGTGTGAACATGTCCAGCGTGTCGATGATCCGGCCGTCGGTGCTGTTTTCGATCGGCACCACGCCGAAATCCGCATGACCGCGGTTCACCTCTTCAAAGACCGCGGCAATCGTATTGACCGGAATCAAGTCCGACGACTCGCCGAACCGCTCCATCGCTGCCAGATGCGTAAAGCTGAATGACGGACCAAGATACGCCACCCGCTGGGAACGAACCTGGTTGCGGACCGCGCTCAAGACCTGACGAAACACGCCCCGGACGGCGCGGCCCGGCAACGGGCCGGGGTTGTCCGCTTCCAGCGCGGCAAGCCAGTCGTCATCCTTGCGGGGATCGAACAGCGACCCCTTTCGGTCATGAGCCGTCTCGATCTGGCGGGCCGTCAACGTCGCTCGCCGATTGAGCAACTTTATGATGTCGTGATCCAACCGCCGCAATTCCGATTCGGACGACGAGGTCTTGGCCGGTTTGGTCACTCGGGCCGGGGGCTTGGGAGCTTTTGCTTTGACTCGCCGTTTCGGCTGCGGTTTTTGTGCCATGCCCGCGACTCCCGCCCGTCTCGTTAAAGAACTGACCCCGCTCCGCAGCCGGGAACGGCCGTGAAGCTATCGCTGCAACGCGATTCTGTAAAAAGACTTACACGGAAAAACCCGCTCCGAATTTCTTGTGAGACTCTCGAAGGGCGATTTCCGGTTTTGTCGCGAACCTGTTGTAATAGAGGGCTTTGCAGATTGTCAACCATCCGGGTCGTGTTCGAGGTCAGAACCTAGAAATCATCCGACGGATGGCCATTCCACAGGCTCAAATTCACTCGACATGCCATTTTGGCACCGTCCTTCTCGGGGTCAATGAACAGCCCGCGGTGCCATAATGGCGGATTCATGTCGGGCGGATGACCTGGGCCCTCATCCCAGGGATTTCTCTAAGTCGTTATGATCTAATTGGATATTCGATTCACTTTGAGTCAGAATGGCTTCGGCGCAGACTTTGCAATACGATCTCCGTCAAGCCCTCTGGGGCTGACAAGAAGTCATGATCCTCAACGACTCACCGGGATTCAGACCCCCGACATTTGCCTCCAACTCAGGGAGTGACATCACATGGCGATTCAAGAGAAAATCATCGGGATTGACCTCGGCACGACCAACTCGGTCGTTTCCGTGATGGAGGGGGGCGAAGTTAAAGTCATCGCCAACCAGGAAGGCAATCGCCTGACCCCGTCCGTCGTCGGCTTCACGGAGAAAGGCGACCGGCTCGTCGGCGATCCCGCGAAACGGCAAGCCGTGACGAATCCCCAGAACACGATCTATTCGATCAAACGCTTCATGGGACGCCGGCATACGGAAGTCGAATCCGAAGAAAAAATCGTCCCCTACAAAGTCGTCGGCGGACCGCAGGAATATGTGAAGGTCGAAGTGCACGGGAAGACGTTCACGCCGCCCGAAGTTTCCGCGCAGGTCTTGCGGAAACTCAAGGAAGCCGCGGAGGCGTATCTCGGCCACACGGTGACGAAGGCGGTGATCACCGTCCCGGCGTATTTCAACGACGCCCAGCGCCAGGCCACCAAGGACGCCGGGGAAATCGCCGGTCTGAAAGTCGAACGCATCATCAACGAGCCGACCGCGGCCGCGCTCGCCTACGGCCTGCAAACCAAGAAGAATGAAAAGATCGCCGTGTTCGATCTCGGAGGCGGCACCTACGACGTCTCCGTCCTCGAAGTCGGCGACGACCTCGTCGAAGTCCTCAGCACCAACGGCGACACGCATCTCGGCGGGGACGACTTCGACCAACGCCTGATCGATTTCATCGCCGACAAGTTTCAAAAAGAGAACGGCATCGACCTCCGCAAAGACGCCATGGCCCTGCAGCGCCTGCGTGAAGCCGCCGAAAAGGCGAAGAAAGAACTCTCCGGCCAGCAGAACACCGACATCAATCTGCCGTTCATCACGGCGGACGCCAGCGGCGCAAAACACCTGCAGATGACTGTCACCCGGGCCGAGTTCGAGCGGTTGATCGACGACCTGGTCGAACGCTGCCGGGCCCCGGTCGAAAACGCGCTCCGTGACGCCAAGCTGTCCCCGGACAAGATCGATGAAGTCGTCCTGGTCGGCGGTTCGACCCGCGTCCCGAAGATTCAGGAGTTCGTCAAGAAACTCTTCAAAGGCAAAGAACCCCACCGCGGCGTGAACCCGGACGAAGTCGTCTCCATCGGCGCGGCCGTTCAGGGAGCCATCATCTCCGGCGAAGTGAAGGATGTCGTCCTGCTGGACGTGACGCCGTTGTCGCTGGGCATCGAAACCGAAGGGGGCATTCTGACGGTCCTCGTCGAACGCAACACCACGATCCCCGTCACCAAGAAGGAAACGTTCTCCACCGCCTCCGACGGACAGACAGCCGTCACCGTCAGCGTCTACCAGGGCGAACGCCCCATGGCCCGCGACAACCGGTTGTTAAGCCAGTTCAATCTCGACGGCATCCCGCCCGCCCCGCGCGGCATCCCCAAGGTGGAAGTCGCCTTCGACATCGACGTCAATGGCATCCTCAACGTCAAGGCGAAAGACCTCGGCACCGGCAAGGAACAGTCGGTCAAGGTCCAAAATGCGTCCGGCATCGACAAGGGCGAAGTCGAAAAGATGAAGCGCGACGCCGACGCCCACGCCGCCGAAGACAAGCGCCGCCGCGAACTCGCCGAAGCGAAGAACAAGGCATCGACGTCGGTGTATGAAACCGAAAAGATGCTCAAAGAGCATGGCGACAAGGTCGATGCCGGTGCGAAATCGGCGATTGAATCCGCCATGGAGAAAGTGAAAGCGGCGGAGAAAGGCGAAAACGCCGCGGAGATCAACTCCGCCGTCGAAGCCCTGCAACAGGCCAGCTACGCGATGGCCCAGCACATGTATGGCCAGGCCGGCGCCACGCCGGGCGGCCCCGAAGCCGCCGCCGGCCCGAGCACCGACGGCCAGAAATCGGATGAAGGCGTGATCGACGCGGAGTTCGAGCGGAAGAGCTGATGATCCGCTCGTCTTCCCAGACAGGAACTGCCGACTGCGCAATCGGTGCGCAGTTCCCCCCAGGAGACCCCTCCCATGCCCTTCCGTCCCGACAAACTCACCGTCAAAGCCCAGGAAGCCGTCCAGGCCGCGCAGGAGCTGGCCGCCAGCGCAGGCCATCCGCAGGTGACTCCGCTGCATCTCTTGAAAGCGCTGCTCGACGAAGAAGGCGGCATCGTCCGCCCGCTGCTCGACAAAATCGGCATCAAGGTCCCGCAGCTCAAGTCCATCCTCGACGCCGACCTGAAGAAACTGCCACAAACCTCCGGCGGGCAAACCGGCGCGGGCCAGGCGCTGATGAACGTCCTCAACCAGGCGCAGTCGCTCGCCGACCAGATGAAGGACAGCTTCGTCTCCACCGAACATCTGCTCCTCGCGCTCACGAAAACCGATGACCCGGCTCAAAAGGTCTTGAAGCTCAATGGCGTCGAAGAGAGCGACATCCTCGCTAGCCTCAAATCGATCCGCGGCAGCCAGTCCGTCGCCGATCAGAACCCCGAAGACAAATACCAGGCCCTCGAAAAATACGGCAAAGATCTCGTCGCCCTCGCCAAGCAGGGGAAGATCGATCCCGTCATCGGCCGCGACACCGAAATCCGCCGCGTGATTCAAGTTCTCTCCCGCCGCCGCAAAAACAACCCGGTGCTCATCGGCGAGGCGGGCGTCGGCAAGACGGCTATCGCGGAAGGGCTGGCCCATCGCATCGTCCTCGGCGACGTCCCCCAGAATCTCAAAGAGAAGCGAGTGATCGCCCTGGATATGGGCGCCCTCATCGCCGGGGCCAAGTTCCGCGGAGAATTTGAAGACCGTTTGAAAGCCGTCTTAAAAGAAGTCACCGAAGCCGAAGGCCGGGTCATTCTCTTCATCGATGAACTCCACACCGTCGTCGGCGCCGGGGCGGCGGAAGGAGCCGTCGACGCGTCCAACCTGTTGAAGCCCGCTTTGGCCCGCGGCGAGTTGCACTGCGTCGGCGCGACGACGCTCGATGAATACCGTAAGTACATCGAGAAAGACCCCGCTCTCGAACGCCGCTTTCAGCCGATTCTCGTCAACGAACCTTCGGTCGAAGACACCATCTCCATTCTCCGCGGCCTCAAAGAACGCTATGAATCCCACCACGGCGTGCGGATCACCGATGACGCCCTGATCTCCGCAGCGACGCTGTCCGACCGCTACATCAACGACCGCTTCCTGCCGGACAAGGCCATCGATCTTGTCGACGAAGCCGCCAGCAGGCTGAGGATGGAGATGGACTCCATGCCGGTCGAGATCGACGAAGCGACCCGGCAATTGACGCGGCTGCAGATCGAAGCCGCCGCGCTCAGCAAGGAAACGACCGCCGACAGCCAGGCAAGGCTCGCGTCGCTGCGAAAAGAAATCGCCGAACGGGAAGAATCGGTCAATGCGCTGAAAGCCCGCTGGGAGTCGGAAAAGTCCGCGCTGTCGGGACTGCGGCCATTGAAAGAGGAAATCGAAAAACTCCGCACGGCTTACGATCAGGCCTTCAACCAGGCCCAGCGGACCAACGCCAACGACGATTACGTCCGAGCTTTCCAGACCGAGCAGCAACTGAAGACGGCACAGCAGAAACTGGCCGAGATGGAGCAAAAAGTCGCCAGCCTCGGCGAAGGCCAAAGGCTGCTCCGCGAAGAAGTCTCCCAAGAAGACATCGCGAAAGTCGTCAGCGTCTGGACCGGCGTCCCCGTGTCGCGGATGCTGCAGACCGAACGGCAGAAGCTGCTCAAGATGGAAGACTCCATCCACAAACGGATGATCAACCAGCATGAAGCCGTCACCGCCGTCGCCAATGCCGTCCGGCGGTCCCGGTCCGGCATGCAGGACCCGCACCGGCCGATCGGGTCGTTCATCTTTCTCGGGCCGACGGGGGTCGGCAAGACGGAACTCTGCAAGGCGCTCGCCGAGTTCCTCTTCGACGACGAACGAGCCATGGTCCGCATCGACATGAGCGAATTCATGGAGAAGCATTCCGTCGCCCGGCTGATCGGCGCCCCTCCGGGCTACGTCGGATATGAAGAAGGGGGCAAGCTGACCGAGGCCGTCCGCCGGAGGCCGTATGCCGTGCTGCTGCTCGACGAAATCGAAAAGGCCCACCGCGACGTCTTCAACGTGCTGCTGCAACTCCTCGACGACGGCCGACTGACCGACAGCCACGGCCGCACCGTCGATTTCACCAACACCATCGTGGTGATGACGTCCAACATCGGCAGCCACTACATCACGGAGATGACCGGCAAGGAGGACGAGAAGGTCATCGAGACGCACGTCCTCAACACGCTCCGCAAGGAGTTCCTGCCGGAGTTCCTCAACCGCATCGACGAAGTGATCGTCTTCCATCCGTTGACATTGAAGGAAATCCGGCAGATCGTCGACATCCAACTGGTCAAACTCCAGGCGCGTCTCGTGGACGAAGGCTATCAACTCGTCATCACGGATGCCGCCAAGATGCAGCTTGCCGAGGAAGGCTACGACCCGGTCTACGGTGCCCGGCCGCTGAAGCGAGTGATTCAGCAGCGTCTGCAAAACGAACTCGCCAACGCGCTGCTCGCCGGTGAATTCGCCGAAGGAGCCACGATCACCGTCGACGTCCAGCACGGCGAATTCACGTTC
>CAYMAO010000033.1:0-51511 GCA_964388415.1 uncultured Planctomycetaceae bacterium
CAACTCACCCCTATCCTACGAGGCCAGTCAATCCCCTACCTGGCCGGAGCCGTGGGCGTGATCGGCATCCCGCTTGGCGTGGGCGGACCAGCGCGGTAAAGTCTGAGCCTGTCGAGTTCTTCTCTTCCGAGGAACATGACGGTGACTGAAGGACCCGCCCTCGTATGCCGAATGAACCTGTCCGATTGCCACGCCGCTTCGTGTCAGGCATTGTCATTCTGTGCCTGGCTCCGATCCTGCTGAACCTGGCGGGATTGACGTTTGAACTTCAGCCGCCGGCCGATCTTCAGGCGCTGCTGGCGAATGAGCAGGCCTATTACAACTCCCCGTATTTTGAATTGCGGGGCATTTTCGTCCACAGCCTGTTGGAGTGGACGTCGTGCTGCCTGGCGATCGTCACGGCGTTTTTCGCGTTCTTTCATTACAATATCAAGAAAGATGTCGCCACGCCGATCATCGGTACGGCGCTGCTGTTTTCCGGGTTGCTGGACGCATTTCACGTCTTGGCGGCGGACAAGCTCATTCTGTACGTGTCCGATAACGAGCATTTCATCCCGTTCACCTGGGCCATGTCGCGGATTTTTCACGCGGTGATCCTCACGGCCGGTACCGGGATGTTCGTCTGGCGCGGCGAACACGCCGGGGCTCCTAAGCCGCGCGGCGTCCGGTTCATCGTCCTGGTGTCGATATTCTACGGGCTGCTGGCGTATCTCCTGATCCAGATTTGCGCCGTCGCCCCCAGCCTGCCGCAGACGCTGTTCCCGGAGGCCCGCATCCCCCGGCCGTACGACGGCATCGCGCTGATCATCTATCTCTTCGGGGGCGGCATTCTGTTTCCGCGGTTTCATCGCCGGCATCCGAGTTTCTTTTCGCACGCGCTGTTGGTGAGCCTGCTGCCGTATTTGCTGTCCCAGTCGTTCGCCGCGTTTGCGTCGGATGCGCAGTACGATAACGCCCTCAATGTTTCGCAGTACATGAAAATTCTGGCTCACTTGATCCCTTTGGCGGGTTTGCTGTGCGACTACACGCAGGCCTTCCAGGCCGAGGCGACGCTCAGGGCGACGGAAGAAAAACTGCGCATCGCCCGGGAAATCCAGCGTGGTCTGCTGCCGCAAGGCTCGCCGGCGATTCCCGGCTTCGATGTCGCCGGCTTTTCGTCGTCCGTGGGCGCAGTCGGCGGCGATTACTACGATTTCGTGACGATGGATCACGGCTGCTGGGGACTGGTCATCGCCGATGTCAGCGGTCATGACCTGGGAGCCTCCATCCTGATGTCGCAGACGAGGGCCTATCTCCGCGCGGAAGCCAGCAGCCTGAACGACGTCTCGCAAATCATCAGCCGGCTCAACTTGTTCCTGATGCACGACGTCCGCGACCGCCGGTTTGTCAGCCTGTTCTTCGCCCGGCTGGACCCGGAAAAGCGTTCGCTGGTCTACGCCGCAGCCGGTCAGAACGGCCACGTGTTTCGCGCGGACGGCAGCGTACAGACCTTGGATGTCACTGGACCGCTGCTGGGGGTGATCGCTGATCCGCAGCCTTCCAGCCCGGAGATCCCGTTGCAGGTCGGCGAACTGGTGCTGCTCTTCACCGACGGGATCGCCGAAGCCACTTCGCCGCAGGGCGAGCCGTTCGGCAATCAGCGGATCTTCGACATCGTTCGAAGTCGGTCCGAGCGGCCGGCCCAGGAGATCCTCGCAGAAATCGAGCAGGCAGTGCTGAAGTTCCGCTGGAACATCCCCGTCGACGACGACGTGACCATGGTTCTGATCAAACGAACCCAGTGAGTGCTACCGCACGAACACGCGCAGCGGCAGCAGCAGGCGGCGCTCAGCGTCCGGCGCGGCGAACGCGAATAATTCTCCGGCCGGATCGAGGACGGCCACGGGGCGATCCGATTCCCCGAAAAACTCTTCCGGCGCCGCGATCCCGCGCCCTTGCAGCAAGGACCGGCATTCGGCTTCCGAGGCGGTAATGCAAGGCTCATCGCACAGCACCGTCCGCATCGGCCGCACGTGCGACGCCAGGGTTTCCGGCGTGATGCAATTTAAAGGCACAGCGTCGGCTTCGCGAAACGGACCGATGAACGTCCGCCTTAGCGATGTCATCACAGCCCCGCAGCCGAGCCGTTCGCCCAGATCGCGAATGAGGGCTCGAACATACGTCCCCGAACCGCACACGATCTCAAGTTCGCCTTCAGACGCCGAAAAGTTCGTCAAGCAGATCGAATCCACCCGCACCGGTCGCGCCGCCAACACGAACGGTTTCTCGGCCCGCGCTAAATCGTATGCCCGCTGTCCGGCGACATGCACGGCGGAAATCCTGGGCGGAATCTGAATGATCTCGCCTTGAAACGCCGACAGCGCGGCTTCCACATCCCCGGCGGAAATTCCCGAGCACTCGCCGCCGGGCGTCACCGTTCCCGTGCAGTCATCGGTATCGCTGCGCACGCCGAGTTTCAACCCGGCCCGATACCCTTTGGAGTGTTCCTGAATGCGTTCCACCAGGCGCGTGGCAGCCCCCAGGCAGACCACCAGAACGCCCGTCGCCAGGGGATCGAGCGTGCCCGCATGACCGATTTTCGTCCGCCTGACCAGCCGGCCGACGCGGTCGACGACGTCGCGAGACGTGATTCCCAAGGGCTTATCGACATTGAGCAGCCCGTGCAGCCCAAGGGCGCTCGTCATGGGATATCCTGCCGGAGATTGTCTGTTTTGACAGAGTCTATCCCCAAGCCCCGGGATTGCAAGAGTTGTCAAGGTTTCTCGCTGATTTCTGATCGCCCGGGGCCGAGCGGCCGTTCGTCGTGGCGGTCAGAAACCGAGTCGGCTACGATAGGCCCCGCGGGAGCCGGGTCAACGTTTGATCGGGAAGACTCCGTGCCGATCCGTGGATTTCCTTCCTTTCAACAGGTGACCTGATGGCCAAGACATCCTGCTCCGTGACGCGCGCCGAATTTCTGCAAGACGCCAAGCCGGTCGAGGTGACGATCAACGGCATCCCGATGACGGCGGAAGTGAAAGAGTTCTCGACCGGGTCGCTGGGCTGGTACTTGAACAGCAAGGCCAACGTCAAAGTGGGCGAGAAATCGGTCACCGTGCAGATCGGCATGAACCTCACCATTGTCGGCTCCAAAGAGTTGCCGAAAGAATGAGCCACGCCGAACCCGAATCTCCTGTTCTCTGTCTCGATCAATTCCTGAAATGGCAGGGGATTGCAGACACCGGCGGGCAGGCCAAGGTCATGATCCAGGCCGGTGATGTCCGGGTGAACGGAGCCGTGGAAACCCGTCGCCGGAAGAAACTCGCGGCCGGTGACGTCATCGAAGTGAGCGGTCAGCGGTGGGTAGTTCCAGTGGAACCTGCCGCGCAGTGAGCGATCACTTGATGAACGGCGAAACGACGCAGGGGCAATACATCACGCCTTCAGAGCGGTCTTCAGCGCGTGGCGCATTTCATCGGCGGAGGCGAAGCGGTGCTCGGGTTGCCGGGCCAGTGCCCGGTCTACAAAGGCGGCGAGCGCCGGCGGGATTTCGGGCAATCGCTGGGCGATCGGCACGGGGGCGTCCTCCAGAACGACCAGAAACTGGCTGCGGCCGGAAGGAAAATCGTGCGGCGTGTGGTCTGTCAGCCAGTGATACAGCGTCGCCCCGGCGGCGTACAAATCACACGACGGACGGGCCTCGCGCGAGTTCAGGAACTGCTCCGGCGGCATGTAGGGGAGCGAACCGACGACGTCGCCGGCCCGGGTAATCTGGCTGAAACCGGCGTTCGTGTAATGCTTAGCGACGCCGAAGTCCGCGAGCTTCGCCGACAGCATCTGGGCCTCGCGGGCGACCAGGATGTTGCCGGGCTTGATGTCGCGATGCACGAGCGACCGACTGTGGGCATATTGCAGCGCGGCAAGCACCTGGTTGATCAAGCCGGCACAAACGCGGACCCGTTCCTTCAGCGGCCGCTGCCGAAGTTGCGCGGCCAGGTTGACGGTGGTGACGAACTCTGTCGCGACATAGAGGTGCCCTTGGCCCGTCCCTTGATCGAGGAGTTTCACGATGTGCGGATGATTCAACTGGCTGAGAACTGAACACTCACGCAGAAACAACTGCAGGGCCTTTTCCGCGACGGAGACGGCCGGCGTCATCACCTTCAAGGCCACCGTCCTTCGGGTGGATAGTTGCACCGCGCGATACACGGTCCCCAATTCGCCGCGGCCAATTTCCGCCTGCAATTCATAACCGGGGATGTTCACGCCGAACGCGTTGGCCGGCGCCGAGGCAGCAGCCGGAGTTGCGGGAATCTGTGGCACCGGAAGGGTAACCGGGTCGCTGACCTCCCTTGAAGGCGGCACGGCTTTGACCACGTCGGCCAGGATGGGACGAGACGTTTCCTTCGCTTGACTCTGGCGGGACGCCGTCTTCATGTTCGATGGCAGCAGCAGCGTCTGATCGGCGGAGGCGGAATTCGAGACGATTTTCAGCTCCGTCGTGCCGCCGGAAATGATGTCGCCTCCCTGAAGATGGCATTCCTTGACCGGTTCGCCGTTGACGAACGTGCCGTTGCGGCTGCCGAGATCCATCAGGTAGCACAACGGGGGATTGACTTCGAGGCGGAAATGAAACCGCGAGAAGTGCGGGTCGCCTTCGAGCTGCAGGTGCGCGCGTGCCGACCGGCCGACCAGAAACGTGTCGTGCGTGTCGAACGAAAATTTCCGCCCTGCCTGCGGACCGGCGATGACCTGCATCACGATCTGCCCGTTGGACGGCGTCTCCGTCTGATTGGGGGCAGCGGCAAACTCGACGTCCGTGTTCTCGGGGAGCGGTTCGTCGGCGAAGGCAGCGAGAATTTCCTCGTGAAATTCAGGACAGCGCCGGATGTATTCGCCTGGCTGGGGCAACTCCTGGTCCCCGCGCCGCAGCTCCAACTCCACGCTGAGCAAATCGCGAAACAGCGTCAAGCGATCCGGTGCGGCGACACGGTCTAGGCACGATTCCAACGACGGTTTCCGGCCGGCGAGCCAGTCCTGCTCGAACTGATCGCAGATTTCATCGATCCGCCTGAGACGCGGCACGGGGGACTCTGTCACAGCCACGAGAAAACCCTTTGTAGCTCACGAAAGCCGACCTCTCGCATCTGGAATCGCAGAATTGATATCCGAGATCTCAGATTCTCCTTTTGTATATTCCCATAGCGGCTGTTCTTCCGACAGGGAATCCGCGGTTATTTCGTCCATTCCGCGATTTCGTCTTCCCAGGTCGCGCGGATCAACTGCAGTTTGCGTTCGACTTTGCGTTCCGTGCAGCCAAGTTGCTCGGCGATTTCCCGGTTCTTGGAGCCCATCAGCCGGAGCAGCGCGAAGACGCGCAATTCGCCGTCCAGCCGTTCCAGCATGCCTTCGCACGTGAGGGCGAAGTCGGCGTGTTCTTCGGCTGCGGGCAGCGCTTCGACGGGGACCGCCGCCATATCCCTGCCCCCGCCCCGTTTGAGCGCCCCTTCATTCCGCTGATGTTTCAACGCCTTGCGGACCGTGATCAGCCCGAGGACGTTCCACAGGTCGTCCCGGTTCATGGCGTCGCCGAAATCGCCACGCCCGGCGCGCTGCCAGAAGCTGACGAAGGCGCTTTGCAACGCGTCCTCGGCATCGCTGACCTGCTGCACCCGGCCGGCCAGAGTTTTTCTCGCCAAGGCCAGCAGGCGGTGCCGAAAATGGTCCCACAACTGCGCCACGGCAGCCGGGTCTCCCAGGCGGAAGTCCTGGAAGATGCCCGTCACCGATCCCGTCAGCGGGGAGTTCTCTTCGGACATGAACACGGGGCCTGAAAAAACGCCCGGAATCGCGGGCAACATCATGGCGGATAAATTGTTATAGTGTTTCTACCGGCGATGTTGCAAATTGATTTCGATCCGGTTGGAATTTTGTTGACGGGAAAACCGCGCCGTCGGGAATATACCGTTGTGTATTTTGTCATCGTGACGCGGCGAACCATTCCCTCGTCCCACGAAATCAAAGGGTCAGCCTGTGAACAACTTTCGCTTTCTTGCCCTCGGATTGATCGCGTTTGCCGACATCACCACCGCAGCACAGGCGCAGATCTGGGTGCGGCCGACAGCCCGCTGCGGATTTTACAGCCCTGCAACCGCGATTTCTGCCCAGATTCATGCGGAAGCCAATTTTCTCCGGGCCTACGGCGACGCGGCGGCCGACCTGAACCGGGCTCGAATTTACCGCGCCCAGGCGGTGAATCTGGAAATCCAGAATTCCGTCGACTACGTCAAAGCGTATTGGGAACGCCGCTCCATCGGCGAAGCGGAAAAACTCAAACGCCACAAGACACTTGCCCAGAAAGAAGACATCCGCAACAGCCACCTCTGGCAGCGTCTGAAAGATCATCCCGACTTGTCGGTGGAAGCCATCCCCAATGGGACCGCGCTGAACTTCTTACTCGACCGGCTGGCCGGCGGCGTGTTGGCGTACCAGTTTTCCGCAGGGCAAAGCGGCCCGTCGCTGGAATTGCTGCAGCAATTGGAGCTCGATCAGAAGACGCTGCACCAGTTGCGCGTCCGCCAGGAACTTCCGTCTGGCGGGCGGACGGTGTTCCGCGTCGATGAAGGTAAGCCGCTCGACGTCGGCTGGTGGCCCGCGAGTTTGCGCGGCAGCGAATTACAGACCGAGCGGACGCATTTTGAAAACGCCCGGACGAATCTGATGAGCGGTCCGGAAACCAGCCTGGAGAACAATCTGAAAGAACTGTTTACCGCGTACGACCAGTTGGTCGAGGCGTTTCATAAGCTGCACACCCGGGAAGCGCGACTGAAGTCGGTCAATACGCACCGTGAATACGGACTGGCCAAACGATTTCTCCAGAGTCTGGCCAGCGAATTGTACCGCATCCGCAGCGTCGGCCCGAAAGCCCTCAAAGACGACGCCCTCAAGTTTGAAGGCAAAAACGCAGTGGCGCTGTTGACTCATATGTCCCGCAACGGCCTGGAGTTCGCCCCCTCCTTGCCGGGCGAAGAGCCGGCCTACCACCGGGTCTTTCACATGCTCCGCGATCTGTATGTCACCGTGGCTGAAGACGACCAAGCCAACCAGAAGAAGAACTGAACGACGTGGGAAGTCCGAAGGCGGAAGGGCGACGTGAAAATCGCCTTCCTTCTCACTTCCGCCTTCAGATCACAGGAATCCCAGATGGGCCTCATGATCGGCATCGATTCGCGGCGGATGGAATTTCAAGAGGAGTCCATTGTCATTGGCCGCAGTCCATCGGCCCGGCTCTCCCTGCCGGACACGCGGCTGGCCGATCAGCACGCCATCCTGAGGCTGGTCGCCGGCCGCTGGCTCATCGAGGCGCAAGGCGACGGCGTGATCCGCGTCGGCGACGGACGCCCGACGAAAGTCGCCTGGCTCAACCCCGGCGATGTCATCCATCTGACCGAAACCGGCCCGAGTCTGACGTTTGCACCGACCGCGTCCACGGTTGCAGCCGCTCCCCTTGCAGCGGCCGTTGTTGCGCCGCCGATTCCTGTCCCCGCGGCAATCACGCCGCCCGCTGTACCTGTGGCGTCTGCGGAAGTTCCTCGTGCCCCGACCGTGCTGCCTCCGATCACGCGTCCGCCTCCCGGGCACGCCTCGTCGGTGAAAATTCCGCCGGCGCTCCAGATGGCGGGCGTGGCGATTGCCATCGTGCTCGGACTGGTCGTCCTCGTCAACCAGATGTCCCGGCCGGCGACCGTTTCGCTCCCCGGAGTCCACGGAACAAACCAACCCGTTGCGAACAGGACAAACCCGGTGGCGCTGCAGGGCGGCAACGCGGAACCGGCCGTCACCCAGACCGTACAACCGACTGCACCGACGAAAGTACCGGCCGCCTCCACGCCGGAGCAACTTGCCGCCGCCGTGCATCTCGTTTTAGTCAGCGCTCCGGACCGCGACCAGACCTATCGCCTCGGCGCGGCGTTCGCCATCGACAAACGCCGTCTCGTGACCTGCGGTGCCGTCGGACAGGGGATTCAGCAACTCCGCGAGCAACTGCCGATGACGACCGTGCAAGGGGTCGGCAAGTCTCCGGCGGCGGAAATCACCGAGGTGCTGGTTCACCCCGACTATGTGCGGCTGGCCCAAGTCGCCGCCATGGCCCAATCGGAATTGGACGACCTCAGGGTCTCCCTGGAAGACGCGCAAGACGACAAAGCCGCTGAGGCCGCCCGCCCGAAAATGATCGCCGCGCAAGACCGCCTGCTGGACGCTTTGCAGCAGCAGTTGGATGTCGATCTCGCCCTGCTGGAAGTGAACCGCGACCTGCCGCAGGTGCTGCGCGTGGCGAAGGATGATTCTTCATCTCTGCGGCCCGGTTCTTCTGTGCGGCTGATCGGGTTTCCGTTTCCGATCGAAGATTTCCTGGTCGATCCTTCCGCCGCGTTGACCACGACCGCCGTTGCCGGCCAGGTGCAGGCCAAAGTCCCTGCTGCCGGTCAGGATGTGCGCCGCTGGCTGGTGAAATTCCGCGAGGCCAAACCCGAAGACAACTGGTCCGGCAGCCCGGTGGTCAACAGTCACGGTGACGTGATCGGCGTCTACTCCCGCCCGACGCCGCCCGTGGAACTCCGCGAAGATTACGTCCCCGCCACGCACGAAATCACCGTCATCGCCCGGCTGGCCGAGATTGCCGGAAAGAAACCATGACGGCTGCAGGAATCGTGATCTGCAATTCCCGCTGACACCGATCATGAAATGTGGTACAGGAGAGATGGGAAGTTCGACGAATTTACGCTGCGATCTGTTCGGAACCCAATCATGGCCGTGGCATCGATGAAAGATTGGCTGCCGGCACGCGGGGTTCTGCCGAGCTGGGTGCTGTCCGGCGTGTTTCATGCGGGCCTCGTTTGGCTGATGTTGTGGATGATGCCGGCGTGGGATCGGACGCCCGTCGGGGACGGGGATGAGCCGGCGCGGGAGATCGGGATTTTCGTCACCGAGCGCGGCGAACTCGTCGAGCCGAGCGAGGCGGCCCCGTCCGAGGCGAACCCGGAGAACACGGCCAGTCCGACGCCTATCGCGAACGATGCCTTGACGCCGACGAAGGCGGTGCCGGAGACGCCGTCGGTGAATGCGGTGTTGCCGCAGGCGGAACAGTTTCCGGGAATCGGGCCGGGCGTCCCGCTGACTGACCGCGGCTTGCCTGATCCCGAGGAGTTGATCAAGGCTTCGCCAGGGTCGGGGGCCGGCCAGGCATCGAGATCGGGCGGTCTGCCGGGCACGTCCTTCATGGGCATCCAAGATGAAGGCTCACGGGTCGTGTATGTTGTCGATTCGTCCGGCAGCATGTATCAGCACAATGCAATGCGCGCGGCGAAAGCGGCCCTGGTTGCCAGCTTGAACGGACTGGAGAAATCGCAGCAGTTTCAGATCATCTTCTACAACGAGATCACCCGCGTCATGAGTTTGAAGAGCGCCCCGAAGCGCCAGCTCTATTTTGCAACCGATTTGAATAAGACGTCGGCCCAGCAGTTCATCCAGTCGATCGAACCCGACCTCGGCACGCAGCACATCGACGCCATCAAGCTGGGGTTGAGTTTTGGGCCGGAAGTGATGTTCCTGCTCACCGATTCCGGCGAGCCGAGGCTCACACCGCGCGAACTCGACGACATCCAGCGCCGCAACGGTGGGAAGACCCGGATCCATTGCATCGAATTCGGAATTGGCGCCGAACTGTCAAACGACGCGAACTTCCTCAAGAAATTGGCCCGGCAGAACGGCGGCACTCACCGCTATGTCGACGTGTCCCAGTTTTCCAGGAAATGACGAACCGAATCCCGGCTGCGGCTTTGGGATGAGGGATTCAAGAGGTGATGATGAGCATCCGTTATCCTGAATACACTGTGGCCGGTTCGCCGCGAGAAATGGGCCGGCAGTTGGGCGAGGCGGCGCGCGATCTGATTCGAGGTTTTGCCGCGGCCGCGCTGGAACGTGTCAATCTGACGATGCGCGTCTCGCGCCGGCAGGCCGAAGACACGGCGGCCAAGTCGTGGGAATTCGCCGAGAAATACAGCCCCGATTCGTGCGACGAACTCCGAGGCATGGCCGAAGCCTCTGGGCTGAGTGCACGCGATCTGATGATCCTGCAGATTCGCAATCAATTGCAGAATGAACCGGAAGCAGGGTGTACTTCGTTATCGCTGGCCTCAGCTGCCGGTCAAGGGCGTCTGCTCGCTCAGAATTGGGACAACGATCCCGGTCTCGATCCGTTCACCGTGGTGCTGACTCGCAAGCCGACAGGAAAACATGCGATATTGAACGTCACCCAGGCAGGATTGATCGCGTACATCGGCCTGAACGACGCCGGGATGGGAGTGTGCCTGAACACGCTGCCGGCTCCGAGCCGTCCGATTGGCGTGCCGCATTACTTCACGGTCCGCGAAATTTACGAAGCGACCGATCTGGACGGCGCGATTCACGCCGTCCGCCGTGCGCACCGGGCGATCCCGGCGAACATCATGCTGACATCGCCGGACGGCCCCGCCGATCTGGAAGTCACCATCGACGACGTGCATGTACTGCGCGCCGACGCGCAGGGCCGAGTCACGCACACCAATCATTGCCGGCATCCCGCGCTGAAGGACATCCCTTCCAACTATCCGGAGTTGATTCAATCCCGGCCGCGGCAAGACCGCATCGACCGTTTGCTGGCCGAGGGATCTGCGAATTCCACCGATCGGGTGAAAAACATTCTCCGCAACCACGAAGATCATCCCCGATCAATCTGCCGACACCAGAACGCCGACCCCGGCGTCGGCCACTGGCAAACGGTCTTCTCGGTCATCATTGAACCCGAAGCCCGCCAGATGCACGTCACGCGCGGCACGCCCTGCGACATGCCGTTCGAGACCTACCAATTGACGTAGAACGGGGCGAATCTCTACGGCTGCGAATCGGGCAGCCGCTTCAGCGTGTAGAGGTTTTGGCTGTCGGTCGAGCGGAGCTGCAGCTCGGATTCCGTCAGCGATTCGATCTTCTGCAAGTGAGTGTCGCCCCAGAGTTTGCTGATCGTGGCGACAGAATCTTTCGGTTCGCCGCCGGTGAACTTCATTTCCAGGACGCCGTCGCGGATGGTCCACGCGAGGTCGAACAAGAGCTGCGGGCCGTAAATTGCCTGGCCGACGCTGTCCAGTTTAATGATCATCGTCCCGGCGCCGTCAGCGAGAAACGTCATCGTCCGCTCGCCATAATACTGGTCGCGCCAACTGCCGAGTAATCGTCTTCTCTCGGCGTCTTCCGGCGCGTGCTCGACTTCGAAAGGTTCAGCGGGCATCGCCGGCGCGGCGGTAGCTGCCGGCACGACAACCACTGAGACAGGGGCCGCATCCGTGGAGCGGCTGAACCATTTCGCGCGCACGAAGAGGACGCCAATGACGGCCAGCAAGACCAGCGCCGCAAAATGCCGTCTCGCCCGCCGGCCAGCCGCCAAGTTGATCCTCTCCGATGCAGGTTCCGAGGTCGTCACAAACAAGTCTCATTCGGATTAGAACAACTGACAGCGGTCGCTCACACGATCCCGGCGTCGCCGACCATTGGCATCTACACATCGTTTAGGAGATCGATCGTCTTCTTCTCCGGTCCCCTCGCCCCCGTTTCGGGGGAGAGGGTCAGGGTGAGGGGGCCGAGCGTTCCAAACCGCCATGCCTTAAGACAACCCCCTCATCCGCCTGCGGCACCTTCTCCCCCGAGGCGGGGGAGAAGGGACTGGTCTTTAGGCTTCCTGTCACATGTGTAGATACCACTGGTCGCCGACGCCGGGCTTTGCTGGATTCTCGCCGCCCGCGCCGGATCGGTCAACGGAGAAATCTACCGGCCCGTCGATTGCGAGGCGCCGTTCTTGCGCTTCGGCTCGGCGGTGATGTGCAGGTGACCGGGCCCCAGCACGTCGGTGAGTTCCGTTTTGAGTTCCCGCGTGCACGAAACTTTCACCTGCAGCGGCTTTTCGGCAACGTACCGCATCCGGCTGGACGGGCGGGCATCGTCGACGGTGTCCACGACCACCATCACTTCCGACCGGCCCGGATAACGCTGCAGGATATCGCGAACGCGGGTGACTACGCGCGAATCGTGCAGGCCGCGCTGAAACTTGATGGCAAGCTGCCGGGTGAATTCTCTTTCAACCTCTTCCATCGTCCAGAGCGCGTCGACGATCACGTTCGGTTCTCGATTCCGCTTATCAACTTTGCCTCGCACAAACCGGACGGCTTCCGGTTCGACCTTCTCGCCGAGCCGGGAAAACTCCTCGGGCCACATGATGCAGCGAACGATGCCGGACGGGTCTTCAAAATCAAAATTGACGTACTTGGTGTGTCCGTTGCGGCTCGGTTTCTTCGTCGCGGCCCGTTTGATGGACGAGATCATCCCGCCCAGAACGACTTCGGTTCCGTCGTCCAGGTCGACGAGGTCTTTGGCCTTGTGCGTGGCGTAGGTGTCGATCTGATCGGCCAGTTCCGTCAGCGGATGCGACGTCAAGTAGAAGCCCAGAGCCTCTTTCTCGTAATTCAATTTCTCGCGCTGCGGCCATTCGGGCAGGTCGGGCAATTGCATCGTTCCGGAATCGACGGAGGAATCCGCCTGGTCGTCCCCGCCGCCGAACAGGTTCTTCTGTCCGCGCTGCTTGTCGCGGTTCCGGGAAACGGCGGACTGCACGGCCCGTTCGATGACGGCGTGCAATTGCGACCGGCGGCCGCCCAGACTGTCGCAGGCGCCGACTTTGACGAGCAGTTCCAGCACCGACTTCGACAGTTGCTTCGGATCGACGCGCTCGGCGAGATCGAAGATCGACTTATAGAGCCCCCGGGCCTCGCGTTCGATGACAATCGCTCCAACCGCCTGCTCTCCGACCCCTTTGATCGCTCCCATGCCGAACGCGATTTTGTCCCCGCGGACGGCGAATTCGACCTCGCTGTGATTGACGTCCGGCGGGAGCACGGGGATGTTCATCCGCCGGCAGTCGTCGACGTGCTCCAGGATCTTGTCGGTGTCTTCCATCTCGCACGACAACAGCGCTGCCATGAATTCCACGGGAAAATGGGCCTTCAAATACGCCGTCTGGTAAGCAACGGCGCCATAAGCGGTCGAATGGGATTTGTTGAAGCCGTAGCCGGCAAACTTTTCGATCATGCCGAACAGTTCGGTGGCGGTTTTCTCATCGAGGCCGTTGGCTTTAGCCCCGTCGATGAATTTCGAGCGGAAGCTGTTGATCGTCTCCGCTTTCTTTTTGCTGATGGCCTTGATGCACAGGTACGACTGCGACAGCTCGATGCCGCCGAGCCGGTTGAGAATCCGCATCACCTGTTCCTGGTAGACCATCACGCCGTAGGTCTCGTTCAGAATGTCATCCATGATGGGATGGACTTTCGGCAGCGGCTGCCGGCCGTTCTTGACGTCGACGTAAGTCATCACCATGCCGCCTTCCAAGGGTCCGGGGCGATACAGGGCCGAGGTGGCGATGATGTCGTTGAACTTGTCGGGCTTCATCTTCGTTAAAAGGTCGCGCATTCCGCCGGACTCGAGCTGGAAAATCCCCTTGGTTTCGCCGCGCTGCAGCAAGGCGAACGTTTCCCGGTCATCGAGCGGCAGCTTGACGGGATCGATGTCGACGCCGCGGTGCTTTTTCACGTTCTTGACAGCCTTGTCGAGAATCGTGAGATTTCTGAGGCCGAGGAAGTCCATCTTGAGAAAGCCGGCTTTTTCGACGGTCGGGCCGTCCCATTGCGTCACGATGTCGGTCTTGCCGGAAATCGTCTGAAGCGGGACGTACTCGCCGATCGGCCGATCGGCCACGACGACGCCGGCGGCGTGCGTCCCGGCGCTGCGGGCCAGGCCTTCCAACTGCAGCGCGATGTCGAACAGTTCCTTGATCTGCGGATCGCCGTTGACGGCTTCCTTCAACTCGGCGCTTTTCTCCAGCGAATCTTTCAGATCGATATTGAGTTCTTCCGGCACCATCTTGGCGACGGCGTCCACGCGCACCAAAGGGACCGACAGCGCACGGCCCACATCGCGAATGGCGGCTTTCGCCCTTAAGGTGCCGAACGTGCCGATCTGCGAAACGTTCGCCTCGCCGTATTTCTGCTTGGTGTAATCGATGACTTCCTGCCGGCGGTCGCGGCAGAAGTCGATATCGATATCAGGCGGCTCAGTCCGGTTTTCGTCGAGAAACCTCTCGAAAAGCAAGTCGTACTTCAGCGGACAGACATGGCTGATGCCCAGAGCATACGCCACGAGCGCGCCGCAGGCTGAACCGCGGGCGCTGGCGGGGATGCCGCGCTCCATGGCAAACCGCACGAAATCCCAGACGATGAGGAAATAACTGCAATACCCCATCTTCTCGATGACGCCGAGTTCCCTGTCGAGCCGTTGACAAATTTCGTCGGTGATGCCGTCGGCTCCGTAGCGCCAGATCAGACCTTCCTCGCAGAGTTTTCGCAGGTAGGCCGCGTCGGTCAGCGCATCCGGGCACTGAAACACCGGATAAAACCGTTTTTTCTCCAACTGAATATCGACGCGGTCGGCGATCTCCTGAGTCCGGGCCACGGCGTCTTCAAAATCGGGAAACGCGGCGTACATTTCGTCCGGCGTGCGGACGAACAACTGGTCGCCTTCCATCCTCATACGGTTCGTGTCGCTCCGTTCCGTCTTGGTATTCACGCACAGCAAGACGTCTTGTGCCCCGGCATCTTCGCGGTTGAGATAGTGCGCATCATTGGTAGCGACGAGCGGCAGCCCCATTTTCTTTGCGAGGTCGACTGTGCGATCCAGGCAATCCTTTTGAATCTGGAAACCGGCGTTCTGAATCTCGAGATAAAATCGGTCGCCGAACGTCTGCACGTACCAGGCCGTCAGTTTCTCGGCTTCATCAAATTGATCGGCCAGCAGATGGTAGGAAAGTTCGCCCGCCGCGCAGCCGGAGAGACAGATCAGACCTTCGCTGTGCCCGGCGAGCAGTTCTTTGTCGATCCTGGGCTTGTAGTAAAATCCTTCGAGAAACGATTTCGACGACAGCGTGATCAGGTTGCGAAATCCGGTGAGATTCATCGCCAGCAGCGTGAGATGAAAGCTGGCTTCCTTGACGCGGCTGGCTCCCTTTTTGTCGAACCGCGAGCCCGGCGCGATATAGGCTTCCATCCCCAGAATCGGCTTGATCCCGGCCGATTGGCAGGCCGAATAAAACTCGAACGCGCCGTAGAGATTGCCGTGGTCCGTGATGGCGACGGCGTTCATGCCGGTCGCTTTGACCTTCTTGACGAGGCAATCACGGTCCTCATCCTCGATGCGCGTCGCCCCGTCGAGCAGGCTGTAATGCGTGTGGCAGTGAAGATGAACGAATGGTCGCATGGGCATCCTTGCACGGAGAGGGTTGAGAGTTGAGGGTTAAGGGCTTAGGGTAATGCGAAGAGTCGATTTGACTTCAGAGACTTTGAGCGTCTCAAGATTGAAGCAGCCCAAACAAACTTCGTTTCCTACGCTCTTAACCCTAATCCCTCAACCCTCAACCCTCAACCCTCAAACGCCATGATCACCGTGCGCCAGGTCTCGAAAGTGCATCATCGCGGCCGTGTGGAAGTCCCGGCTCTGCGCGACGTCAGTTGCCGGATCGCTGCCGGCGCATGGGCGTTTATTCTGGGCCCGTCTGGCAGCGGAAAAACGACCCTGATGCACCTGATCGGAGCGCTCGATGAGCCGACGACAGGCGACATCGAAGTCGCCGGGCAGTCGCTCGCCGGAATGACGGCCGGCCGAAGGAATCTGTTTCGTCGTCACGACGTCGGGTTCATTTTTCAGAACTTCAACCTGCTGGCAAACCTGACCGCCGTAGAAAATGTCCTCGTCCCGTTCTACCCGGAAGGCATTCCGGCCGATCAAAGGCTTCGGGCCGTCGAATTGCTCACGCGCCTGGGGCTGACGGATCGCCTCACGCATCGCCCCTCGGAACTCTCCGGCGGAGAGCAGCAACGGGTCGCCATCGCCAGGGCGCTATTGAAATCTCCGAAGCTGATTCTCGCCGACGAACCGACCGGCGAACTCGACAGCGTCAACTCGGCGGCCATTCTGGCTGACCTCCGAGTGCTGAGCCGGGAACAGGGCACGACCGTCGTGATCGTCACGCATGAACACGACTTGGTCGAACCCGGCGACCAGGTGATCAAGCTGCGCGATGGCTGCGTGGTGGAATAGCGGCGAGTGGCTCTTCCCATGTTCCATCAAGACATTCGCGTCAGCGTCACTTTGCCGCGCGGTTGAATCTGCATTTTCAAATTGTAGCCTTGCATGAGCGCCATGCCGACCAACGGAATCGAGTCTGCCTCACTGACAAAAACCTGGCGGCGAGTGCGATCCCACAGTATCATTGCGTCGTAAACATCAAAGAAGGACTGGCTGCCGTCAGCCAGTTCCGCACTGCCCTCACTGAACCAGGGCAGGCGCAATAATTGAATCAGGATTGGGGACAATGTGAGCCAACCATCAAAGCCGGTATCGACCATGGCGCGCACGCGACGCCGTTGACCAGACGTCCCAATCAAAGTCAACTCGATGACGGCATGTCGGCCACGCAGGACGGAACCACGGATCACAGTTTCACCTTGTGTCCGCCGAAGTGGTAGGTAAACCGCGAACCGACTCGCTGCAGCCAGATTTGTGCGTCCGGTTGACGCTCCAGCAACCGGTTGCAGGCCGTCCGTTCATCCGGATCGATCTCGAAGTCGCCGGATTCGATGTCGATCGCGACGAACTGATCCTTCTGGCCGGGCGTGACATGAGGAGCAACATCGCGGTCGTAGATCACGTCGCCGCGGCGGGCAAATACTTCTTAATCGTATTTCCGGCGGCGGGTGGTCATCTTGTTCTTCCAGGTGAAATCGCTCCGCGACAGAAACCCTCGCGTCTCGGCTATCCGGTGATGCCCTTGATCGCTTTCACCCGCTGCTCGATCTGCGTCAGGACCTCGAAATCGCTGGGATTTGGCGACGGAAATGCCGGGCGGAGCGGGATCGGGACGTCATCCATGCGATAGACGGTGCCGCCCGTGTTGATGCCGTAGGTGGCGACGGTGAAGGCGACGGCGGCGGCGCGGGTGGTTGGAGTTTCTTTCGTGTCCAGCGCGATGAACGGGATCGATGCGAGATGCCGGCGGGCCGGTTCGCTGAAGTTGGCCATCGGGTCGCAAGCAATCGTCATGCCGCAGTCGGCCTCGCGATTGGCGAGCGTATCCGACGTCGTGTATTCTCCAGGATTGAACCGGGGGTAGCCCCGCGCATGATTCACGCCGAACGGGTAACCGGTCCGCCAACTAACGACGTTATCGGCCCCGGTGACATTTCCGTGCCCGCGATTCGGCTTGGCGACGAAGCGGGTGAAGGCATTCATGTCGCGAGTCAAGGCGAGCAGGGCTTCGCTGTTGGCGTGCTTGCCGCGGGTCATGGTCAGGCCCATGCCAAAGAAGATCACGCCGAACTTGCACTGCTTCATGCGGTCCATCAGATTCTGCCAGACGGCCAGTTCCACGCCCGTGTCGTTTTTCACCTGGACCGGGTCGAGTTCAATCCCTTTGGCCAGCGCCCGCAGCGTCCACAGGCCTTCAAAGTCGGCCCGCGGTTTGATCTGCACGAAGATATCGGCGGCTTTTGCGGATTTCGTTTTGCGAACATCGACGATCACGCAAGTCCGGTCCTTGCGTCCGTTCGGCAGGAACATCCCCTTCGGCATGAGGCTGTACTTGGTGAAATGGCGGGGATGGCTTTCCGCGGGATTCGAGCCCCAGAAGATGATCATGTCGCCGCGGTTCATGACTTCGCCGAGGGAACACGTGACTTCGCCAATGCCCTGAAACGCCATGCCGCTTGGGCCGTGGCAGACGCTGGTGGTGGTGTCGATGGTGCCTGAGATCCAGTCGGCGATGCTGACGGCGACCCGCTGCGCTTCGCAGGGGGAATCGCTCAGACCGTAAATGATGGGATACTTGCCGGTCGTCAGGATTTCGGCGGCCTTGTTGTACCCGTCCTCGAGCGATGCGGGCTTGCCATGAATCAGGCAACTCGGCCGGTCTTCAGTGCTGTGATTGAGGAACCACGCCTTGCCGAGCACGCAGGCCTTTTTCGCCTCGACGATGTGGCTGTCTTGGACGTGGAGTTCAATGTCGTCGCAGACGCAGCCGCAAAACGTGCACGTGGCGTCCTGGACAATCTGGAGTTCGGAGGAGGCGGCAGGGGGGAGGTTGATGCTGGTCATGCAGGAGTCTCGATGTCACATGGGGTCAGGCTGTTCATCTGTTGATCTTAAAGCACTTCGAGAGTCACGTCGATCCCCTTGCTGGTGGGCATGCCGGAGCCGTGGGTATCGCCGCCCATGAGTTGGCTGGAGATGTTGCCGTAGGCGATGAACAAGAGACCTTCGGGGAGTTCATCGGCCTTGGCCGGGATGATTTTGACTTCGACCCGGCCCTGTTCGCTGGTAAGCCGGACCCGGTCGCCGGTTTTCAATCCTAGCCGGGCCATGTCACCGGGCGCGACCTGGAGGGAATTGATCTCCGTCTGGTATTTTTCGAGGAATTTCCCCTCACTGATGCCGCAGCCTTGGTCGCTGGTCCGGCCGGGGATGAGGATAAAGATTTCAGGCGGAATTTCGGGACTCCTTTGCGGAGGAAGACTTCGAAGGTGAATCGCCGTGGAAACAACGCTTGCGGGTTTGCAGGGGAAGCGAAACCGCAAGCGTTGTTTCCATCCCCGACATTATTCCAGCCAACCGTCCGCTGTCCAGCCGCGGGCGAGATTGTAGGCGGTCACCAGCGCCGTCAGCCGCTCGGGCGACAACTGCGACTTCGCATCCTCCGGCAGCGCCTGCCGGAGCATTCTTGCCGGCAGGGTATCCTCGGCGGGCGTCCAACCGGCAAGGATGTTGAACCGTTTTTTTGAGGCCACGATGTGCCTTGCCGCCTGTCTCAACTCGTCGGCGGTGATGTTCCAACCCGTGACCAGCCGCAGCATTTCGGCAGCCTCGTTGTAAAAGTCGACGAAGACGCCCCTTAAGAACTTGCACAAGATCAATGAATCCATCAACGCGGCTTTGTCTTCCGTTTCGACGGCAAGAATCGCAGATTCGGGGCCGACATTCCTGCGGTCGACGGATTCCGAAAAGTCGACTTCATACGCCCCGGACCGGTTGTGGTCCGCCCCGCGCGAACCGACGGCGAAGCCCAGCGCCATCGTCTGCAAGCCGCGGGGATCATAGCCGGGAAGTTCCAATCCCTTCACCTGCGGGGCGAATTCGAGCGTATTCCTACCGATCCGGTGTGCCATGCCTCGGCTCCCCTCGGCAAGCAGCGCCCCGATCCCTTCTCCGCTGACAATCGTGTCCAATGCCCGCCGCAGCGCGGTCCCATCGCCGAACCTCAGCCACGGTTCGTCAATGAAACCTCGCTCAGCGCATTCCATCGCAAAGGCGATCGTGCCGCCGGCGCTAATGGTATCCAGACCGAGGTCATCGCAGATCCGCGAAGCAGCGAGCACGACTTCGGAATCGTCGATTCCGCAAAGCGGTCCGAGTGCGAACAGATTTTCATACTCCAGCCGGACGTTGCCTTGACCATTCCTCAGGCCGTACAAATGTTCGCAGCCGATGGTGCACGCCGCGCAGGATGCTTGCGTTTTCTCGCGGGTGACGCTCAGTTCCTCCGGCGAAATGGCGGCCGCACCGGCGAAACTTCCCTGCTGGAAATTCCGGGTCGGAAGGACATTCAGCCGGTTGAACGTCAGCAGATTTGTTGCCGTGCCAAGTTCGCGGTATTTCGCTGTAACCGGTCCGAAGGATTTCTCCGAAAGTCGCTTGGCCAACGCCGCCAGCCCGGTCGGATCGGCCCAGTCGCAACGGGCGGAGCCCCGCACGGCAATGGCCTTGATGTTTTTCGAGCCCAGCACCGCTCCGCTGCCGCCGCGGCCGGCGTGGCGGCCGTCATGCGAAATCGTCGCATATCGAACCAGCCGTTCTCCGGCCGGGCCGATGGTCGCGCACGGAAAGTCGGAACCGAACCGCTCACGAATCCGTAGTTGCGATTCCCGATTCGTGCATCCCCAAAGATCGCCGGCCGGTTCCAGGCGGACCTGGTCCTGGTCGACAATCACCACGGACGGCTGCGCGGCTCGGCCAATCAGCACAATCGCATCATGCCCCGTCTTCTTGCCAGCGAGCGCGAAGCCGCTGCTGGCCAGCGAATCGTTGATTCGCTCGGTCAACGGGCTCTTCGACACCACGGCAAACTTCGCGCTGGTCGTGAGCGGACTGCCGACCAGCGGACTGAACACGAACGCCAGCGCAGCGGCGGGAGACAGGGGCTCGGCCGTTGCTGCTCCTTCGCGCAGCAGAATCTCGACGCCCAGTCCGCTGCCGCCGAGACAGGCTCGCAGCGTCGCAGCGTCCAGCGCGATCCGTTGCGAGGTTCCGTGAGAGAGGTCGATTCGGAGGTAACAGCCGTGATAACCGGGGGGTGAAGGCACTGCGAACTCGCGAGCGTGGATTCGACGGAACATTGAAATCCCAGGGGCGATAACTCACCCTCCCGCATCCAGCGACATCAGCAGGATGGTATCTTCATCGCGGAGCGGCACTTCCGGCGAAGTCGTAAATCGGTCACCGCCCAGATTCGCCGTGAAACCAGGGCGAAGACCGCGGCCGTCGATGCAGGTCGCCGCCAAGTCCGGGAACCGCGCTGCCAAGTCCGCCAACACGTCTCCCAGGCAGCTTCCTACGGCCGTCGTCCGCTCCACGCCGGCGCGTGAACGAGCGATACCGAAGAATTCGACCGTC
Source organism: uncultured Planctomycetaceae bacterium (assembly GCA_964388415.1). Classification (GTDB taxonomy): domain Bacteria; phylum Planctomycetota; class Planctomycetia; order Planctomycetales; family Planctomycetaceae; genus CAZDGB01. The sequence goes on from CAYMAO010000033.1 coordinate 20,833, forward strand.
ACCGGCATCGGGCACCATGAAATTGGCAGATTCCTCGTCTCATCAGGCATCGATGATAGACCTGCCAGCGACTTCCGACAACACCGTCTCCTTGAGGAAACGCTTCCGTCGTCATGATACACTTGGAAAACGATGCCCGATGACCGCCCACCTCGCACCCATTTTGACATCGCCTGCACCGTCTGCGGGTGCGTCTGCGATGATTTGCAGGTCACCGTTTCTGATCATCGCCTCTCGGAGGTCCAAAACGCTTGCCGATTAGCCGATCCGTGGTTCGCCGCGCTGAGGGAATCTTCAACGCAGCACTGCGTGCCGGCTCTCCTTGACGGACGTCCAGCCACGTTGACCGACGCCTACGAACGGGCCGCAGAGATTCTCGCGAACAGCCAGTATCCGCTGATTTGGGGACTCGCCCGCAGCAGCACAACAGGACAACGGGCCGCGGTGAGGCTGGCGGAACAACTGGGAGCGACCATCGACACGACGGCATCGGTCTGTCACGGGCCGTCGATCATGGCGATTCAGCAGGTCGGCGAATCGACATGCACTCTCGGCGAAGTCCGTAACCGGGCTGATCTGGTGATCTTCTGGGGGGCGAACCCCGTCGAAAGTCATCCCCGGCACCTGGAACGCTACAGCCTGGAACCGGTTGGGCAATTTGTGCCGCAAGGCCGACGGGATCGAACCCTGATCGTGATCGATTCCCAGCCGACGGCGACCAGTGCGCTGGCGGATGTCTTTTTGCAAGTTCCGGCGGATCGCGATTTTGAACTGATCTGGGCTGTCCGGCAGATGCTGCGAGGCGTGCCGTTGCCTCAGGAGAGCGAGACGCCGATTTCCCGCGAGTCGTTGCAGCACTTCGTCGAGATGCTGAAACGCTGCCGGTATGGCGTCGTGTTTTTCGGTTTGGGATTGGCGCAGTGCGGCATCGGCCATGCCAATGTCGAATCGCTCTTGCGACTGGTGGCCGATTTGAACGCCTTCACACGCTTCACGGCTCGCCGGTTGCGAATTCCCGGCGACGTCAGCGGGGCCGATTCCGTTCTCTGCTGGCAGACCGGCTTTCCGTTCGCCGTGAATTTGTCGCGAGGGTTTCCCCGTTACAACCCCGGCGAATACACGGCCAATGAACTGCTGGAGCGTCGCGAAGTCGATGCGTGCCTCTTGGTCGGCAGCGAACCGGCGGCCGATTTATCGCCCCGCGCACAGGAACATCTGCGTCGAATTCCGACGATTGTCCTCGACTATCCGCATCTTGCGCCGACGATCTCGGCAACCGTCCATTTCTCGACGGCCGTGTATGGCATTCATCGAACAGGGACGGCGTATCGCATGGATGAAGTCCCCATCCCGTTGCGGCACATTCTTCCGTCGCCGTTACTTTCGGATGACGAAATACTCGCGGCGATCACGGAACGGCTGGTACAATCGCCAGTCGCCCGAGGAGAGACATCCCCGGACTTCCCGTTGTGAAAGCCCCCCATGTCCGATCCGCCGCTGAATGCCGACGTCCGCATGAGGGGCTTCACGCAGCGGTCTACGGTGGAGGCGGCGTGGAGTTGGATCGACACCGTCTTGCCTCCGTTGAGCCGGCTTCCGACCGAGACGGCTGATCTCTGGTCTGCTGCCGGTCGCGTCTTGGCAGTGGACATGACCAGCGAGATCAATGTCCCAGGGTTCGCCCGGTCCATGATGGACGGCTTCGCCGTGCGCAGCGAGGAGACCTACGGAGCGACGGCTTACAGTCCGCTGCCGTTTCGAATTCTGGGCGACTGTCTGCCGGGCCGGCCGTTCTCCATGACTGTCGGCAAAGGGGAAGCCGTGCGGATCATGACGGGCGCGCCGCTACCGGCGGGAGCCGATGCCGTGCTGCCGGTCGAACTCGCGCGGGTGGATGACGCCTCGGTCCTGGCGATGGATCAGCTTTCTCCGGGCAGGCACGTCGGCCAGGTCGGGGAAGATCTCCGCGCAGGCGAGGTCATTCTCCGGGCCGGCCGAGTGCTGCGAGCGCAGGATCTGGGCGTGCTGTCGTCGGTAGGCGTCGGCGCGGTGACCGTGATTCGCAGGCCGCGCGTGCGGATCGTGATCACGGGCAATGAACTTCTTCCGGCAGGTTCCCTGCCAGCCGGCCATTGCATCGTCGACGCCAACGGCCCGATGTTGAAGGCGCTGGTTGCGCGCGACGGCGGCGAAGCGATTGTGCCTGGAATTATTCCCGATCAGCCCGACGCCTTTCTCGCTGCACTGTCGGAAGCGGCGGATGTCGTGCTGGTGTCGGGCGGGTCCAGCGTCGGCCAGGAGGATTTCGTGCCGAATCTTCTCGCGGCGCAGGGCGAACTGGCCATCCACGGCGTGGCGATGCGGCCCAGCAGTCCCGCCGGCATGGGGCGAATGAACGGACGGCTCGTGTTCTTGCAGCCGGGCAATCCCGTTTCGTGTTTGTGCGCTTATGATTTCTTCGCCGGCCGGGCGATTCGGGCACTGAGCGGCCGAGCGAAAGACTGGCCTCATGAGAAAAGACGTATGATTTTAGGCCGGAAACTTGTCTCGACGGTTGGTCGAGTGGACTATGCCCGGGTGGTCGTGACGGGGGATGTTGCCGAGCCGCTCGCCATCAGCGGCGCCTCGATCCTCAGTTCGACCACGCGCGCGGATGGGTTTGTGATCGTGCCGTCGGACAGCGAAGGTTATCCCCCCGGCGCGGAGATTGAAGTGTATTTGTATGGATGAACGCTTGCGGTTTCGCACCCATGCGAAACCGCAAGCGTTGAATGGATGCGAGCCCAGATGTCCTCCCAATCGCAATTTCTCGATGTCATCGATCGCGACGAAGCCGAGAGGCGGTTTCGGGCCGTGCTCACGCTGCGGCCTCTCAGCGCGGAGAAGATCGCGCTGACCGACGCCTTGGGCCGGGTACTTGCCGAGGATGTTTTGGCGCGCGTGGATGTCCCGTCGTTCGACCGTTCCAACTACGACGGCTTTGCACTCCGTGCAATGGACACGTTCGGCGCGTCGGAGATGGCGCCGAAAATCGTCAGGCTCCTGGATGAGACTCTCGATGCCGGCACGCCGCCGACTGTTGGGATTTCCGCGGGGGGGGCGGTCGCCATTGCGACCGGCGGCATGGTGCCTCGCGGCGCCGACGCGATTCTGATGATCGAACACTCCGACATGCACGACGGCCAGTTGCACATTCGCCGGGCCGTGACGCCGGGATTCGGGATCAGCTTCACCGGAACGGATATCGCCCAAGGGGAGACCGTGCTCCGCGCCGGCACGGTGCTGACGAGTCGGGAAACCGGCGTGCTGGCGGCGATCGGAGTCGATCGCATTTCCGTCTGGCGGCGTCCTGAAGTGGCCATCATCTCCACGGGGAACGAGATCCTCGCTCCCGGGCAGCCGATGCAGCCGGCGTGCGTTTACGATTCCAATTCGCAGGTGCTCGCCGATGCCGTTCGCGAACTCGGCGGTGCGCCGCGCTGCTGGGGCATCGTCCGGGATGATGTCGATGCATTGCGGACAGTGGTTCATGCCGCGCTGGCGGAATCCGACCTGGTGCTGCTCTCCGGAGGAACCAGCAAGGGGCAAGGCGATCTCTGTTACCGCGTCGTCTCGGAGTTCACTGATCCCGGCATCGTGGCGCATGGCGTGGCGCTCAAGCCGGGCAAGCCGTTGTGCCTGGCCGTGACGCAGGGCAAACCCGTCGTCATTCTGCCGGGGTTTCCCACGTCGGCGATTTTCACGTTCCACGAATTTATCGCCCCGGTGATACGCCTCCTTGCCGGCCAACCAGCCGATCTGCTGGAATCCGTGTCTGCAACGATGGCCGTCAAAACGAATTCGGAAATCGGCCGCACGGAATATCTCTTGGTCGGACTTGTGAACACCGAGAACGGCCTCTTGGCGTTTCCGATGGGCAAAGGTTCCGGTTCGGTGACGACATTCAGTTATGCCGACGGCTTCGTCACCATTCCAAGGCACACCGAAATCGTTGACGCTGGACAGCAGGTTTCGGTCAGACTATTAGGACGCGGGCTCGCCGTGGCAGACCTGATCGTCATCGGCAGCCATTGCGTCGGGCTGGATTATCTCCTCTCGCAACTGCAGCGTCACGGGATCACCTCCAAGTTTCTCGCCGTCGGCAGCACCGCCGGTTTGATGGCGGCGAAGCGCGGCGAATGCGATCTCGCCGGCGTGCATCTGCTCGACCCTGAGACCGGCGTTTACAATCGGCCGTTTTTGACGGATGCCGTGGAGTTCATCGAAGGTTACGGCCGTTCGCAGGGGATCGTGTTTCGCCGGGGAGATGCGCGGTTTGAGAATTGCACGCGGGAAGACGTCGTGGCGATGCTGACGTCTTCCGTGGGGTGGGGCGAGTCTTCGAGGCCCACCGATTCCGACGTTGATGGTGGGAGCATAGGCCGTTCACCCCCTCACCCTAACCCTCTCCCCCACGGCGGGGGAGAGGGGACCAAGCAGACGCAACTGATGATGGTGAACCGCAATCAGGGGAGCGGCACGCGGATTCTGATCGACCGGCTGCTTGCCGGCGCGAGGCCGCCGGGATATGCCATGCAGCCGACGAATCATAACGCCATCGCCGCCGCCGTGGCGCAAGGCCGGGCCGATTGGGGCCTGGCGATCGAATCGGTCGCGAGGGCGAATGGCCTGGGATTTCTGCCTTATCAGGAGGAACGGTATGATTTCGTGGCGTCGAAATCGCGAATCCACCGGCCGGCCGTGCAGGCGTTTCTCGAACTGTTGTCGAATGCGGAAACACGTCAAAAACTCACAGCGCTGGGATTCCGGCGCGCCGAGTGAACCAGCCCGCAGCGCAAGTCAGGGAATTACAAGGAGCCATTGATGAATTCCTTCGTTTCGACGGTTTTCTGCATTGCAATGATGCTATGCAATTTGAGCAACGTCGACGCCGCTCCGTTGCGTGCCGGCGTCGCCAAGGTCGACATCACGAATTACGACGCCGGGCCGGTGAACGATCCGCTGTTCGTCAAGGCGCTGGTGATCACGGACGATACGACGACGGCGGTCATCGTCACGCTGGATGTCGTGGCGGTCGGCGAGATCGGCCATGTGAAGAACGACTATCTGCCGACGGTCAGGGCCTTGCTTAAGAAGGATCTGAAGATCCAGCCCGAGCACGTGATCGTCAATGCCAGCCATTGTCATGGCGTGCCGCTGCCCGACATCACCAGGCAAACGGTACAGGCCGTCAAGGAGGCTGCCGCGAAATTGGTCACGGTGACGGTCGGCGTCGGGACTGGCCAGGAAGACCGCATCATGGAGAACCGCCGGCTCAAGTTGAAAAGCGGCAAGGAAGCCGACGTTCGCCATGCGTATGCGCTGCCGCCGGATGATGCGGTCGCCGAAGTCGGACCGATTGATCCCGAGATCGGCTTGCTCAGGCTGGACACCGAAAACGGCCGCACGCTTGCCGTGGTCTACAACTTCGCCTGCCATCCGATCATGGGCGTCCCGAACGGCGGCAACACGGCGGATCTGGCGGCCTATTCGTCGAAAGTTCTCGAAGACGCCTTCGGCCACGGGGCTCTGGCATTTTTCATTCAGGGCTGCGGGGGCGACATCAACCCGGCGTGGTACAAGGACGTCGATCATCCCCGCGACGCAGAAACGCTCGGCAATCTTCTCGGACTCAGTGCGCTCAGGGCGGCACGCGCCCTCCAGCCCAAAACGACCGACACGCTCCAGGTCCGCAATCAAATCATTGCGCTGCCCCGGGCCGATCTCGCCGAACGCATTGCTCTCCAGGAAGCGGAACAATTGCGCGTGCTGCGATCTCTCCGGGGAACGAGTCTGAATCTGAAGACGTTTCTGCCTTTGATCGTCAAGCACAAATTGTCCGACGACTTTCCGGGCTATTATTCCCACGGCTATTTGCGTGAGAAGCAGATCGGCAAAGATGATCTGCTCAAGACGGATGCCGTCAACAAGAAGAACATCGAGGCCTACATCCAGAACATCTACGCGATGGAAGAGCTGACGCGCATTCAGACGAATCTCGATCTGCTCAAAAAGCACCAGGCTCAGAACATCGCCGCCGGCAAGCGGACGATTGACGTCGAGGTCGGCGGCCTCCGGATCGGCGATTTCCGACTGATCACGTTCCCCGGCGAACTGACGGTGCGCATCGGCCTGAACATCAAAGAGAATTCGCCGCACGAACTGACGTTCGTCGCCGGCTACACCAACGGCTACATCTATTATTGCCCGACGGAAGAACAATTGAAGAACGTTGGCAACGCCCAGGAAGACAGCGACTGCATCCTCGCCCCCGGCTGGCAGAAGATTTTCGAGGACCAGGCGGCAAAAATGCTGAAGGAGCTGTGAAGTGGCTGCCTGGGCGTTAGAGGCACAGACATTTCTGTCTCTGTGCGTCACTAAACCAACGGCATCCTCTACAACTCCAACATTTCCAACAGCGCGCGAATCTCCGTCTGCATCATGCTGACCGTGATGTAATTGTGTTGCCCGCCCTCGATTGTGAGGAATCGAGGTTCAATCCCCGCCGGCGATGCGGTCGTAGCGGCGAATAAGCGTCGACCATGCTCGAACGGCACAATGTCGTCTGCTGTGCCGTGAAATTGAAGGATCGGGCAGGCGACGTGCGGTATGCGTTCCACTGAAGGGAATCGGTCCCACAGCAAATACCCAACGGGAAAAAAGGGATAATGCCAAGCGGCCGTCTCGGCAAGAGTTGCAAACGCGGAGTTCAGAATCAGCGCGGCAGGCGACGTCTTCTCAACCGACAATTCGGAGGCCAACCGGGTCGCCACTGCGCCGCCCATCGATTCGCCAAAGAGCAGGATGCGTTCGGCGGGGAAGTGCATTTCTGTGGTTGCAAGCTTCCATATTCGTCGTGCATCCGCAGCGAAATGCTCCTCGCTGGGTGAGCCCTCGTTGTCGCCATAGCCGCGATAGTCGAATAACAGCACATCACAGCCCAAGTGAGTGAAGTCCCGGCAATCCGACAGGCGATTCTGGCGGCATCCCCCGTTCCCTGAGAAATAGATCACCAGGAATTGCGGTTCACTCGTGGCGTCGGGATCAGCTCGAAATCGCCAACCGTGCAGCACCAGCCCGTTCTCCGCAGAAATCTCCACATCTTCGATCTTGCTGCCGCTATTTGGCACATCCTGCGCCAGCAACCGGCCGGTCTTCATCGGCACAAAGATCAACCGGCGTTGAAATACAAACAGGATCGCCATTACCGCCAGATATGGAGTGAGAATGTAAAGGAACAGCGATCGCAGCAGGCGGTGTTTCCACTCGTGTTGAGTCATGAATCACTCAGGAATTGAGGACGAATTCCAAACGGTGACTGAGTGTGCCTGTCATGGCACACCCCAATTCTGAAGAATGCTCCGTGCGAAATCGATTTTCTGTACGCGGAGAACATCCCCCTTGCCATTCTATTCAGGAACCTCTCATTGATCACACACACCTTATCAGTAGCAACTATGATACTGATCACGTCTCTCGCCACCAACGCCGCCGATTGACCTGCTATTCGCGGACCGGCCGGCAACGACATTGCGCCGGATCAGTGGTTTCCCGTGCCGTGGGGTACTGCATCGGAAAATCGCGGCGAGCCGGCCGGGGAACCGTGATGCCGGCCTTCCGTGGAGTTGCAGCCGCCGGGTCGCCAGTCTACGCTCGAATTCATGAATCCGTCTTCGTCCAGTCCCCGTCTGCATGTCGCCATTTTGACCGCTGGCGGAGCGGGCATGTTCTGCGGCAGTTGCATGCACGACAACACCTGGGCCCGTGTGCTGCACGAAGCCGGGTACGAAGTCAGCCTGATCCCTGCGTACACGCCGATTCGGGTGGATGAGGAGAACCTCAGTTCCCGGGACGTGTTTTTTGGCGGGATCAATGTCTACCTGAATTCTCGCTGGTCCTGGTGGCGGCGTTTGCCGAAGGCATTCAAGCGCTGGCTCGATCACCCGGCGGTCATCCGCGGGATGACGCGGTGGGGGCTGAGCACGCAGGCTCAGGAATTGGGTGCAATCACCGCGGCCATGCTTGAGGGGACCGACGGCCCGCATCGCGACGCCGTGAACGAACTGGCAACGTATGTTCGGCAGTTGCGCCCTGATGTCGTCTTATTCACGAATGCGATTCTGTCCGGCTCGCTCAGGGAAATTCGCGGCCGAAGTTCGGCCCGGATGCTCTGTATCCTCCAGGGCGACGACATCTTTCTGGAAGCCCTGATCGAACCGTACAAATCGCGGGTCCTGCAGCAGATCCGCGAAAATGTCAGCGAGTTCGACGGGTTTGTCGTTCAAAGCCGCTACTACGGCGACTTCATGGCAAACTATCTGCAGCTTCCGCCGGAGCGATTTCATCGCCTGCCGTTGACCATCGATTGCCGCAAGCATACCGGCCGGCCAAAGACGTCGCTGGGAGACCCGCCGGTGATCGGTTATTTCGCCCGAATCTGCGAAGAGAAGGGGCTCCATCGGCTCGCGGAAGCCTGCGTGATGCTGCGAAACCAGGGAACGCGGTTTCGACTTCTCGCGGGGGGCTATCTGCCTCCTGAACAGAAGCCATACCTGGAGTCCGTGCGCCGGCTGGCCGCTCCTTTGGGCGACGAATTTGAGTATCTCGGCAGCCCGGCGACGCATCTCGAAAAAGTGGCGTTTTTCCAGAAGCTGGACGTCTTCTCATTGCCGACCGTGTATCGGGAACCGAAAGGCTTGTCGGTGCTGGAGTCGTTGGCGAACGGCGTCCCGGTGGTGCTGCCCGATCATGGCGCGTTCCCCGAACTGATCGCCTCGACACAAGGCGGCTTGTTGATCCCAGCGAACGACCTCGGCGAGCTCACGGAGGCACTAGGCCGGATGCTGAGCGATGCCGAACTGCGCAGGAATTGTGCCGAGACCGGATGGTCCCGCGTCCGGTCGGCTCATGACTTTTCCTCGCTGGCCGCGGCATCGGATGCTTTGTTCGGTACGCCTGCGAAGGACGCGGAGCAGCCGCAAGACTGATCCCGTCGTGCAAAGCGCGCTGCCGTCAGGCGATCAGGTCGTGAATGACTTCACCGGCGACGTCGGTCAAGCGAAAGTCCCGGCCGTTGAAGCGGTAGGTCAGCTTCTCGTGTTCGAGTCCCATCAGGTGCAGCAGCGTGGCGTGCAAATCGTTGACGTGCACGCGGTTCTCGACGGCCTTGTAACCGAAGTCATCGGTCGCGCCGTAATGGAAGCCACGCTTCACGCCGCCGCCGGCCATCCAGATGGTGAAGCCGTTCGGATTGTGGTCGCGACCTTTCGCTCCCTGCGAATCCGATGTGCGGCCAAATTCGCCGCCCCAGATCAAGAGCGTATCTTCCAGCAGTCCGCGGGCCTTCAAATCAGCCAACAGCGCCGCCGCCGGCTGGTCGGTGTGCAGGCCGTTGGACTTGTGATTCGTCAATAGGTCGGAATGGCAATCCCAGGGGACGTCGTTCACGCTGCCGTCGCCGCCGACGCCTTTGCCGGCGAAAATCTGCACGAAGCGCACGCCCCGTTCCACCAGACGCCGGGCGATCAAACATTGTCGGGCGAACGTCTCGCATTCGGGCTTGTCGAGGCCGTACATCTGGTGCGTCGCGGCCGATTCCTTGGTGATGTCGAGCGCTTCGGGAGCCGCCATTTGCATGCGGTAAGCCAGTTCAAACGAGTTGACCCTCGCCGCGAGATCCGCCTGCGTGGCGCGTTTCGCCGCATGGTCCTGGTTGAGGGCGCGGATTAATTCGAGCTGCGCCTTCTGCTGGGCGTCATTGTGTTTGGCGTCTCGGGCCAGGTTGTCGATCGCCTCTTTGCGGCGGGCATCCAGCGCCAGGGCCTGGTACGTTTTCGGCAGAAACCCGGCGGACCAGATCTGGTCATCGCCGCGCGGCCGGGTGTCGTGCAGCACGACATACGCCGGCAGGTCCTGGTTCTCGGCCCCCAGGCCATACGTCATCCAGGCGCCCATCGCCGGGAGTCCCGGCCGATTGGTGCCGCACATCAGTTCAATCGCCGCCGGGGCGTGATTGTTCTGCCGAAGATACATCGAATGGATGAACGTCATCTCATCGACGTGCTGCGACAGGTGCGGAAAGATATCCGGCGCCCAGGTTCCCGATTCGCCGTGCTGCTTCCACTCGAACGGCGACTTCAGACATTTGCCGCTCGTGGAAAAGAACCCCGTCTGCGGATCGGCCCCGGCGAGCGCTTCGCCGTCGCGCTTCTGCAATTCGGGTTTGTAATCCCAAGTATCGACCTGCGACGGCCCCCCCGTCATGAACAGCCAGATCACCGATTTGGCCTTCGTCTGGATATCCGGTTTTTTGAGATCCAGCGGATTCGCGCGGACTTCGTCGTTCAATAAGGAAGCCAACGCCAAGGAACCGAAACCGAGGCCGGCGTCTTGCAGGAATTGGCGACGTGCGGGGAGGGGGAGTTGCATGATGGATACCTTATTCTCTATTGAAAAAGATGACGGGTTATCTGGTTCCTGGTCACGCTTTGTTCAATGTCAACTTTGTAGTTGATGCTGCTTTGGGTGGAAAACTGCCCATGTGACAATGAATACAAACATATGCACAGCAGCAAAGATTAGAGTGCCGAAGATAACATCGATCCAGGATGCCAACGAAGTCATTTTATCGAAGACGGCGAACCCCGCATGCAAGGCAAGCAATCCGACAGTTCCCAATAAGATACGACTTATCTGAGTGGCGGCAATCATAATGCAGACGAGATTCAGGATTTCGAACGGCCAGCGCGAGATCTATGTTTGTCCTTTGCCCGTGGTCGAGAAGCCATAGATAACCTGATGTCAGAGCGATCAATACGCCACAGAGTGCAACTACCTTCTTGATGTCGCTAACCACGACAATGTTCCTCGTCCTGATGCGTCCAGCCGGTGACGCTCTGTACCGTAGCCCGCACTCTCCGAGTGCCGTGCATCCGCACTCGGAGAGTGCGGGCTACGTCTAAGTCACCCGCTTCTTTCAATCCACATACACAAACTCATTCAAGCAGAGCATCACCTGGCAGAACTCCGCGAGGGCCAGGTTCTGATCGGCCTGGCCGGCCGACAACTGCTCGATGAACCCCAGCATTCGCTGGCGTTCCTCCGGCGACGGCGACCGCGCAAACGCGATCTGATAGCCCCGGTCGACGGCGGCCTCCAGGGGAACATCAGCCGCTGGGCGAATCCGCACGGCTAGCTTCTCAGCCTGTTGCCGGACAAACGGGGAATTCATCAGCGTCAGCGCCTGCGTCGGCAGTGTCGTGGCGATCCGTTCGCCGATGCTTTGCGTCGGCTCCGGGGCGTCGAACAGGTTCATGAACGGGATGAGTTCGCTGCGCTTGACTCGCAGGTAAACGCTGCGCCGGGGCGTGTTGTCCAAGAGACTGGGGCCGTACATCGTGACGTCGAGCGAACCGCCAACGGCCAGCACGGCGTCCCGAATAATCTCCGCCTCCAGCCTCCGCGGCTTGTGATACCACAGGAATCGATTTTCGGGATCGAGCTGGAGATTCTCTTGGGTGACCTCGTTCGCCTGCTGGTATGCCCTGGTCAGGATCATCGCCTTGTGCAGCGGTTTCAGTTTCCAGCCCCCCTTCACCAATTCAACGGCGAGCCATTCCAGCAGTTCCGGATGCGTCGGCCGCTCGCCCTGGGCGCCGAAATCGTTGGGAGTGCCGACGAGTCCTTCCCCGAAATGATGCTGCCAAAGCCGGTTGACCATCACCCGCGCCAGCAGTGCTCCGGCCCCCTGGTCGACATCGGTCATCCAGTTCGCCAGGCCGATTCGGGAATCGATCGTCGGTTGCCCCTCGGTGGCCTTCGGCAGCCAATGGGCCGCCTTGTCTGCTGAAGTCTCCAGCACCTGCAGAAACTCAGGCTCGGCTTTTCCCTGCTTGTTGTCGACTTCGCCGCGGCGAAGGAAGAAGACGTCCTGCCCGCCGTCAATGGTGGTGTAAACTTCCGTCAACGGCGGCCGCGGCTCCTGGAAGGCATGATCGCGCAGCGCCTGAAAGACCTTGGCCGTTTCGGCATCGAACGGGCTGAACCACCGCATCAACGGTTCCCGGAACACAGGCGGAATCTGGTTGTTGTTCGCCGCCAGGATCGCACGAATTTCCGCCACGTGCTGCGGCTGAAACTCGCCGGCCCACGTCGCCGGATTGGGTTCCGTGGTCAGTCCGAAACGAATTCGGCCGACGCCCAGATCGCGGAATTGCAGCGTGAACGTCAACTCCGTGCCGAGCGGAAAACCGGGCAGGCCGCCTTCGATCTCAAAGATCGCCGCATTGTCTTTCTTGGCAGTTGCCCGTACGACCCAGGCAGTCTCCGTCTTGCCATCCACCGCGTGTTTCAGCGGCTGATCCGGGTCTTCCGCTGCCGCGGCAAAGGGCACAAGTTTCAATTCGACAGGCATCTCCGTCGGCGGCAATGCGGGGTCAAGATTCCGGGCCGTCACTTTCAATTCGACGAGTTGAAAACTGCCGTCGCCGTTCAAACCAGGGCCGCGGCTGGGCAGCGCCTTGTCCGCGAAGAGATCGATCCTGAACGAGGCGATATTTTTCTGAAACGTGTGCGCCGTGATCACATACTCTTCCGCCCCTTTGACCGGCCGGTTGCGGCGGCGGGCATTCGTCTCCGGCGCAAAACCGCCGTCATGGGCAACGAGATAGCCCGGAAGCAGCTTCAGCCAGGACCGCTCGGCATCGAGCGCGACCGGCTCCAGCGCCTGCCAGCGAACTGGGTCAGGCTGCTTGGCAAGTTCCGTCTGCTGCCACGGCGCGAATCGCGCCGGCAGTTGTTCCGCGGCGAATTGCTTCAGCGCGGCGGCCAGCACGTCGTGATCGGCCCGATGCTTTTCCACCGCTCGCAACGTGGCGGCGGGGTCGGGATCGTATTTTCGCGGACCATGAGCCGTGCGTGCTAATGACGAGGCGATGCCGTAATAATCCTGGTGCGGGATCGGATCGTATTTGTGCTCGTGGCAACGGACGCAGCCCAGCGTGAGACCCAGCATCGATCCGCCGACCGTCATAATCATGTCGTCAAGCTGGTCGTAACGAATCCGTTCCACGGTTTTCGCGGTGATCTGGCCGGGATACGGCCCGGCGACAAGAAATCCCGCCGCCGCCGCGCCGCGATAATCATTCGGCAGCAGTTTGTCGCCGGCGAGCTGCATCCGGACAAAATCGGAATACGGCATGTCGGCGTTGAGCGCCCGGATGACCCAGTCGCGATAGTGATACGCGCCGGGGCGGAAGCCGTCGAATTCATAGCCGCCGCTTTCCGCGAACCGGGCGACATCCAGCCAGTGCCGGCCCCAGCGTTCGCCATAGCGATCGGACTGCAACAATTCGTCAACGACGATCTCCAACGCATTGGGCGACGGGCTGTTGAGAAACGCCGTCAGTTGCTCCGGCGTCGGCGGCAGGCCGATGAGATCGAAATAGACGCGGCGCAGCAGCTTCTCGCGGCTCGCCGGGCCATTCGGCTGCAGTTGTTTTTCTTCGTGTTTTGCGGCGACAAAGCTGTCAATCGGCGTGCGCGCCCAGTCGGCGTTCTTCACCACTGGCGGCGTCACCGTTTTCAGCGGCTGAAAAAAACAGATCTGACGGCCTTCTTCGAGATTGATCACACGCCTGGGTCTGCCGGCCGCGTCGCCCTGCCGCGGATCGACGGCCCCCGTCTCGATCCATTTCGTGAAATCCGCGATAACGGCGTCCTCGAGTCTCTTATTCGGCGGCATCTCCAGCCCGTCGTATTTCAAGGCCTTGATCAGCAGGCTTTCGGCCGGCTTGCCGGGGACAATCGCCGGGCCGGTGTCACCGCCGGAACGAACCCCGGCCGACGTATCAAGAAGCAAGCCGCCCTTGAGTTTCTTGGCGGCACGAGCCTCGCCAGAGTGGCAGGCATAACATTGCTCGACCAGCACCGGCCGGATTTTTTGCTCGAAAAACTCGAGCGCCTGCGGATCGGCCGCCTGAGCGGGCAGACGCTGCGGCGACAAGCCCATCATCGCAAAGAGAATCGCCAGAACCAGTCGGGGTCGGATGTGAGTCATCATTGTTCACACGGCCAGAGTTTTCAGGCGGGAAATTCAGCAGGAAGGCGCATTTCGAGAGCAAACTCCAGGATACGCGAATTCCCGGCGATCACAAGATGAAACACGCCAAGCCGTCGGATCCGCGGCGTTCTGGTAGTGGGTCAGTTTGCCTTTCAATGCAGGGCACTTGCGGAGCAAGTGTCCTACGTTATTAAACGGACCCACTACCGGCGTTCTCAATAGGTGCCGCCCGAATTTCCGGGCGGCACATTATTCCGGCGCGGACCCTGACTTCGTCTTCCCCGGTCCGCGATTCCAATACACGCGGACGTTGTGGGTGGCCCGGCCGCCGGCGATCAGGTCGGGACGGCCGTCGCCGTCGAGGTCGGCGGCACACGAGTCTTCCACCGCGCAGCCGCCGTCGTCAATGACGTGCTTCTTCCACTTCGAACCGTCTTCTTGAACGGATTCGAACACGTATAACCCCGGTCCGCGGACGGTTCCTGTACCGGCTTCCCGGTGTCCGACGACGATTTCATCGCGGCCGTCGCCCGTCAGGTCGACCGTCCAGACGGCGTGCCCCTGTTTGAGCGTGTCGTCCAGCACTTGCCGACGCCAGGTTTTTTCGCTGGCTCCGGCCAACGGTGCGAAATAGACGACCGCCTGGTGGCCGTGCATCGGTTCGACCGTGGCGAGAAACCGTAACGTGTCCCACCGGCCCACGCGAATTTCCCCGGCGCCGCGATCCACAGGTTTCTCCGCAACGGCTCCCGTGCCGATCAATGTCTGGGTTGAACTGCCGTCTTTCGCCGGCTGAATGAGGTGCACCCCTTCTTCGGAGGCCGCCAATGTGTCGATCGGGCCTTTGCCGTCCCAGTCCACATGCGAATGACCATGCACGCGGTTCAAAGTTTCATTGAGGACGGTCGGCATCCAGCGTCCGGTCTTCGGATCGGCCGGAATCTCGAACGCCGTCAGCCGCGCCCCGTTGGCAACGGACTTATTGAGCGGCGACACGACGAGTTGCGGCTTCCCTTTTCCCAGCACATCGGCGAACGACATGCGATGCGTGCTGAGCTCCTTCCCGATGAGATGCACCTGCCACTTGGCGGCCGGGTCTGCCGTGCGGCCGATCCACTGAATCGTGCCGATCTTCGTCCAACCGGCTCCGACCGCGAAATCAAGCTGGCCATCGCCGTCGATATCGTGGGCCGCCAGGCAGACGTTGTCGCGCTCGGTCTGATCTTCCAGAATGACGTGCTTCTTCCAGCTCGGGTTTTCATACCACTGGATGCGATTCTCGCTGACGGCGACGATGTCGGGCTTGCCGTCGCCGTTGACGTCGGCGGTCGACACGGCATAACAGACATTGCCGATTTCCGCATCAATCGTGACGGCTTCAAACGTCGGGAAATCCGCCGCAAGCGCAGCGTTCGCTCCGAACATCCCCGCCAACGCACAGAACCAGTGTTTCATGAGAGTCCCCTTGTTTGACAAAAAAGGTTCACAGTTTCGCCGGCGGTTTGATCCCGAAATCCTCAATCGTCAGCAGCGATCGGAAATCGAGCTTGCGTGCTGCGAAATTCGCGGCCCCGCCTTCTTTCCGGTCGACCACGCCCACCACACAAACGACCTGGCACCCAAAGTCTTCAATCCGCGTGATGGCCTCGAGCGCGCTGCCGCCGGTCGTGACGACGTCGTCAATCACCACGACTTTCATCCCGGCGACGACGGGGCCTTCGACATATTTGTTCGTGCCGTGGCCTTTCGGCTCTTTGCGGACCAGAAAGCCGTCGAGCGTTCTGCCGCGTGCCGCCGCCGCGGTGAGGACGCCGCCGACGATGGGGTCCGCCCCGATCGACATTCCTCCGATCGCAGCGAAATCGACGTCGTGCAAAAGATCGAGCAAACCTTCGCTGACGAGCTTTAACCCTTCGGAATGCAGCGTAATCTGCTTGCCGTCGAGGTAATAGGAAGATTTTTTTCCCGAAGCCAGCGTGAAGTCGCCGAACTTCAAGGCCCGGCCATGGAAGAGGCGAATGAGCTGCGCGCGGTCGTACATAGATTTTTTCGTCGGAAAGTGGCAGGGAGAATATTGCCGCCAACCTACAATAAACCCCCCGTCATAAACAACTGATTTGCAAAAGCCGGTCCAGAACCCTTGATCTTCTCAGGCCGAGCGAATAGAGTGAGAGGCTCTTGAGACGGTCCCGAATGTGCCGCCACATCGGAGATCGTCGTAACGGAAGACACAGTAACGAGCTACGACATGCCCACGATCAATCAGTTGATTCGAAAACCGCGTAAAGTTCAGCCCAACCGGTCGAAAACCCCGGTGTTGCAGGGTTGCCCGCAAAAGCGCGGCGTCTGTTTGCTGGTGAAAACCACCACCCCGAAGAAGCCCAACTCGGCTCTCCGTAAGATCGCCCGTGTGCGGCTGTCGAACGGAAAGGAAATCACGGCGTACATCCCCGGCGAAGGCCACAACCTGCAGGAACACTCCATCGTGCTCGTGCGCGGCGGCCGTGTTCGCGACCTTCCCGGCGTGCGGTACAAGATTATCCGCGGCGTGCTTGATTGCCTCGGCGTCACCAAACGTCAGCAGGCTCGCAGCCGCTACGGAGCCAAGCGGCCGAAGTAAGTTTAAGTTCCAAAGCGTGGTTTCCGAGCAACCATCCGCAAAGAATTGACCCCTATTCCACGATTTTTGAGTTTTCGCCATGGCCGCTTCCAAATTTACCGCCAGTAGTTCGCATCTCCGTCCCGATCCCCGGTACGGCTCGAAGCTGGCATCGAAATTCATCAATTGCCTGATGCACGACGGCAAAAAGAGCGTCGCGCAGAAGGTGTTCTATACGGCACTGGATTTCATCGCCGAAAAGATCCCCGACAAGAATCCGATCGAGGTCTTTGAGACCGCTGTCGAAAATTGCAAGCCGGGCATCGAAGTCCGTTCGCGCCGCGTTGGCGGTGCCAACTACCAGGTGCCGACGCCGGTGAAATACCGCCGGCAGCAGACGCTGGCGATCCGCTGGATCCTGCAGGCGTGCCGCGGCAAAAAAGGACGGCCGATGGACAAAAAGCTCGCCGAGGAATTCATGGCCGCCTTCCGCCGGGAAGGGACCGCGATGACCACGCGCGACAACGTCCACCGCATGGCCGACGCCAACAAGGCCTTCGCCCACTTCGCGTCGTGGTAGCAGACAGAATGCGAATCGCGAGTTGAGAATCGGGAATCTCCAGGCTGCCATGGCATACCCGTTGTCTCCGGCTGCTCGCTGTTCCCGATTTGCTATTTTCCACTCGCCGCCATGACGTCTGACATCAAAAACTTCCGCAACATCGGCGTCATCGCCCACATCGACGCCGGCAAGACGACCACGACCGAGCACCTGCTGTTCTACGCCGGTGCCGCGCACCGCCTGGGTGAAGTCGACTCGGGCAACACCACGACCGATTTTGACGCCGAAGAGCAGCAGCGCGGGATCACCATCTACAGCGCCTGCGTCCCGCTCGCCTGGCGGGATTGCACGATCAACCTGATCGACACGCCCGGCCATGTTGATTTTACCGCGGAAGTCGAACGGTCTTTGCGCGTGCTCGACGGCGGCGTCATCGTGTTTGACGCCCAGAAAGGCGTCGAGGCCCAATCCGAAACCGTCTGGCGGCAGGCCGACAAGTACGAAGTCCCCCGGCTGATCTTCATCAACAAGATGGACGTCGTCGGCGCCAATTTCGAGAACGCATTGCAAATGGTCCGCGAACGGTTGCACGGCCAACCGGTTCCGGTTGCAATTCCCATCGGCAGCGGCTCCGTCAAGGACAGCCGCGAGCCGTTCGCCGGCGTCATCGACCTGATCGAACAAAAAGCCCTGACTTTCGACCCGGCGACCAAGGGCCGCAACATTACCGAGGCCGAAATTCCCGAGGCCTATCGCGACGTGACGGCCCGATACCGAGAGCAACTCTTCGACGCTCTCTCGGCTCACGACGAACACGATCTCATCACCTCGGCGCTCCTGGAAGGCCGCGAGGTTTCCACGGATTCCCTCCGCACATTGCTGCGCGAGTTGACGATCCGCCGCGTGATCCAGCCGACATTATGCGGTTCCGGCCGCGAGCACATCGGCATTCAGCCGCTGCTGGATGCGGTTTGCTGGTATCTGCCCAGTCCCATCGATCGGCCATCGGTCGTCGGAAAACACCCGAATCCGAAGAAAGACAAGCCCGAAATCCGCAAGCCGTCCGCCGAGGAACCGGTCTGTGCGCTGGTCTTCAAAATCGTCGTTGATGAACACAATGAACTGCATTTCACCCGGATTTATTCCGGCGTGCTCAAGAGCCGCGCTCGGCTGTTGAATCCTCGTACCGGCGCGAAGGAGATGATCAGCCAGCTCTGGCGGGTCCATGCCGATTCCAAGGACAAAATCGAGGAAGCGTTCGCGGGCGACATCATCGCGGTGATCGGTCCGAAAGACTGCGTCACCGGCGATACGCTGTGCGACGCCAATCATCCGATTGCGCTGGAATCGATCCGGTTTCCGGAAACAGTGATCTCGATGGCCATCGAGCCCGAGACGAGCGCCGAACGGAAAAAGCTGGAAGACACGCTGAAACTGCTGACGAAGCAGGACCCGACCTTCACGGCGAAAATCAGCGAGGAAACCGGCCAGACGATCATCAGCGGCATGGGCGAACTGCATTTGGAGATCATCAGCCACCGGATGCAGCGCGACTTCGGCGTGAAAATCCGCGTGCACAAACCCCGCGTGACGTATCGAGAGACCGTGAGCCGCGCAGCAACGCGGACCGGTGTATTCGAGCGCCCTGTGGGAGGCAGCCCGCAATTTGCGTCTGTCACGGTCCGGATTGAGCCGTTCGCAGGCACTGTTCCGGTGACAATCGACAACCTGCTGAAGCCCGGCACGATTTCTGCCGAATGGGAGTCGGTCTTGATGCAGGCCCTGACCGACGAGGCCGGGTCGGGAGGGCCGGCGGCCAGTTATCCGCTGATGAACGTGAAGTTCACGCTCGCGGCTGTGACGACCCGCGAGGGCGAAACCACGGAAGGCGCGCTGCGTGCCGCGGCGGCAACCGCCGTCCATGAAGCGCTCACCGAAGCCGGGGCCGTGCTGCTGGAACCTGTGATGAAACTCGAAGTGGTGACGCCGGACGAGTTTCTGGGCAACATCACGGCGGACCTGAACGCCCGGAGGGCGATCATCGTCAACACGGAAATGCGGGGCAACCTGGTGATCGTGGATGCCGAAGCGCCGCTGTCCGAGATGTTCGGTTACTCGTCGCAGGTCCGCAGCCTGTCTCAAGGGCGGGCCTCGTATTCGATGGAACCGCTCCGCTTCGACGCTGCCCCGCCGCATGTTTTGCGCGAAATGCTTGGCGTTTGATTCAGGCGGATTGTGCCGATGAACGGACAGGTCCCGGCGATGCCATCGCCGGGCTTTGGCTTGCTCGCAAGTCCGCATCAGAGAATTGTCAGTCTTTGCGCGGCACGTTGCGGTAGTCGAGCGGCGGCTTTTGGTCTTTGCGGATCAGCGGGACATACTCGCGCCCGGCAAGCCGGCGAATTCGTTCTTCTTTCGCGGCTGCCAACGTCTCCGGCTGCTGAAACAGATCCCAGGCGGTTGCGGCCAGGACGCGCGCGGCGAGGTTCATGCCCTGGCGGCCGATCGAACGGCCGCCGGCAGCAACGGCTTGCCACGAGTGGGCAGGCGTGCCGGGAACATAACAGGCCGTGGTGAATCCGGCCGTCGGCACGACCCAGGAGACATCGCCGACGTCGGTCGAGCCTTTCGACACCTCTCCGCTGGAATCGCGGACTTCGGTAATGCTCGCCAAGGGAGCCGGCTTGCTGAGGGTCGCCTGAATCCGCAAGGCGAACTGCTGGTCGTCGTCGGTGTACTTCAGATCGCACAATTCCCGGAGATTCTTCAAGGCAATCTCCGCCAGCGTTTCATTGGGAAGAATTTCCATCGTGCCGCCAAGTTCAATGACTTCCAATTTGGCGTCCGTGGCCAGCGCACCGGCTTGTGCGCATTTCAGCAGCCGCGGATAGAGTTCCCTGACCACCTCCGCCTGCGGATGGCGGATATAATAAAACATCTCTGCGAACTCGGGCACCACGTTCGGAGCTTCGCCGCCGGACGTGATGACATGATGAATCCGCGTCAGGTCCGGCGTGTGTTCCCTGAGCAATTCGCTGGCATGCGCCGTCAATTCAACAGCATCCAGAGCGGATCGGCCCTGCTCCGGCGCGCCGGCGGCATGCGCGGCATTTCCCTTGAAGCGAAACTTCACGGCAATCCGCGATAGGCAGCTCGCATCGCCTGCCGTGTTACGGCTCGACGGATGCCAGTGCAATACGGCAGCACACGCGTCAAACAGCCCGGCGCGCACGAGAAATGCCTTTCCCGACCCGCCTTCCTCCGCAGGACAACCGTAGAACTTTACGGTGCCCGCGAGTTGCCCGGCACGCATCTGTTCTGCAACGGCAATCGCCGCCGACATCGACGCCGCGCCGAATAAATGATGCCCGCAGGCATGTCCGTAGCCGGTTCCTTCGCGCGGCAATCGCTCGGGAACATCCTGCTGTGAAATGCCCGGCAGCGCGTCGAATTCGCCGAGGATGCCGATCACTGGCTCCCCTTTGCCGAAGCTGGCGACAAATGCCGTCGGAATCTCGGCGACACCCCGCTCCACGCGAAAGCCAGACTTCTCCAATCGATCGGCAAGCAACTTCGAAGAGCGAACTTCCTGGTACCCCGGCTCGGCGAATTCCCATATCTGCCGTGCGATGGTCCACGTCTCGGATTCCCGGCTGACCACGGACTTCACCACGTCCGGCTTCTCGGCCCGCGCACTTCCGACAAAGAATCCACTGCCGATCATCCAGCCGATGACGACTTCGCGAAACATGGCGCGTACTTGCCAGAGAGGAGGAAAAGAGAACCCGCATCACGGCTCACAGTAACCCGCATCGCAAGAGACGGCAACCAGTGATTCGCCCCCTGCGAGAGCTGCGGGCTGCCGTGATCCCCTCTTCCTCTGTTTTCCGTTTTCGGTTAGAACTCGCCATGCCAACCGATCGGCGCAGTCGGTGTGCCGTCATTGGGTACCGAGCCCCTTCCGTTTGGCGTGAGACCGTCCGGAATTTCGAAGAAGGTCATTAGCCACAAAAAGTACAAGATGGCCCAAAAAAGCAAAGACTCCTCCGCTTGAAGATGTCGAATCGCATCGTCACGCGGCTTCTTGATTTTTTGCTCTTTTGTGCTACGAACCGCCAGAATCTTCGTGCGTTGCGAAGATTTTCTCGATTCGAAATCGCAACACTTTTATTGACAACGGTTGAAGGAAAGAGTTTTGACCGCAGATTTCGCCGATTAACGCAGATTTTTTCGAGCCAGAGTATCTCTTTTTATGCGCTTTTTGTGCCTTTTTGCGGCCAAGCCCTTACAGCTTCTCCTTCAATAATTTCATCTGGTTCTGATCCGTGTTCATCCGTGTTATCCGTGGCAAACTTGCTTTGCGAACTTTGCCTCTTGACGACTTTGCGCGAAACGGCCTTTTCAATTTGGGTTGCGGGGCCCCCTCGCTGGGACTGTTGTGACCAACACCTGCTTCTTATGAATTCATGGAATTCACGGAAACACTGACTCAAGGCGGTGAGTGTGTCTTGTGACTTCCTGTGGGAATGTAGTCCATCATGCGTTTGGATGCCGTGATTTTTGGAGGAGGCGCCGCCGGGATGTGGCTCCTGGATCGCCTGTCGCGCGACGGCGCGCATGTGGTTTTGCTGGAAGCCGCCGCGCTCGGGGCCGGGCAGACGATCGCCGCTCAGGGCATCATTCACGGCGGCCTGAAATATACACTGCAAGGGTTGCTGACGAAATCCGCCAGGCATATCCGCGGGATGCCGGCACTGTGGCGCGACGCCCTTTTGGGCCGTGTCGCTCCGAATCTCACGCGGACCCGTCTTCGGGCTGACTGCTGTCATCTCTGGCAGACCGATTCGCTCGCATCCAAAGCCGGCATGATCGGCGCCCGCATCGGTCTCCAGGTGAAACCGGAGACGCTGGTCGGCCCAGATCGGCCTGCTGCATTGTCACAGGTGCCGGGCACCGTGGCACGGCTCGCCGAGCAAGTCATTTCCCCGGCGAGTTTTCTCGCCGACCTCTTAGAGCAATACCGCGACCGCATTCTGCGGATCGAACCCCAGGGCGGAGTACAGTTTGAAACACGGTCCCCCGGAGAAGTTTCGGCCATTCACCTGACCTCCCCCCAGACCGGCGAAAAACTCTCGCTGGCGCCGCAACAAGTCATCTTTACTGCCGGCGGCGGGAACGCGACGCTACGAAAAATGGTCGGCCTGGACGCCGGCGTCTTACAGCGGCGGCCGCTGCACATGGTCCTCGTCCGCGGCGACTTGCCCGAATTGAACGGCCACTGCGTGGACGGCGCGAAGACGAGAGTCACGATCACGTCGGATGTCGACGCCCAACATCGTCGCATCTGGCAGATCGGCGGCCAACTTGCGGAAGACAGCGTCGGCCTCGATCCGCAAGCCCTGACGCTGCGCGCTCGGCGCGAACTCACGGCCATCCTGCCCGGCGTTGACTTCGATGCCGTTGAATGGTCAACGCATACGGTGGACCGCGTGGAAGGCCTGACGACGGACGGCAAACGGCCCGACACGGTGCAGGTGCTTTGTGCCGGCAATGTGACGACCGGTTGGCCGACGAAGTTGGCGCTGGCCCCGGTGCTGGCGCTGGAGATCGCCTCGCGCGTGCAGCCGTCGGATCACCGCCTGACGTTCGACACCGCGCCGTTCGCCGCCTGGCCGCGGCCGACCGTCGCGCGGCAACCCTGGGACGAGCCGAGCCGTGCCTGGTGGCGAGTCGAGCACTCGACGCCCCTGACCCCCGAAGCAGCGACCCCGCGCCGCGCTGCGTAAGAGATCGAATCGTGACCGCCAATACGATTCCGCTGTTACCCGTCGCTGCAACCGGCCTCCGCGTGCCGCCGCTCGGCTTCGGGGTCTTTAAGATCGGGCGGAATGAGGGAATCAAGTATCCGTCCGGCTACGAACTTCCCGGCGAGGACGAAGTCGCCCGGCTCTTAAACGGCGTGCTCGATCTCGGCTGTACGCTGATCGATACGGCCCCGGCGTACGGCATCAGCGAGGAACGGATCGGCCGGCATGTGTCAGCGCGCCGCAAGGAATTCGTCCTCTCCACGAAAGTCGGCGAGACGTTTGCCGCGGGAAGATCAACCTACGATTTCACGGCTGCCGGTGTTCAGTTGAGTCTGGAACGGAGTCGAGAGAGGTTGCAGAGCGACATCCTGGACATCGTCTTTATCCACTCGCCGGGGAATGATCGCGAAGTGTTGGAACAGACCGACGTCCTCAACGTCTTACAGGAGTATCGGCAACGCGGCGTGATCCGGGCCATCGGGCTGTCGGGCAAGACCCTTGATGGCGCGCGGATGGCGATGCGTTGGGCCGATGTGCTGATGGTGGAATTTCATCCGCAAGACACGTCGCATCAGGCCGTGATCGAAGAGGCCCAACAGCAAGGGATTGCCGTGCTCGTAAAAAAGGGCCTTGGTTCCGGCCGTTTTCCGCCGCAGGTCGCGATCCCGTTCGTGTTGAACCAACCCGGCGTCACCAGCCTGATCGTCGGCGGATTGAATCTCGATCACTTCCGCGCGAACTGGCAGACAGCGCTGGCGTGCCGCCGGGATTTGTAGGGTTTGCCGAGTCTTCGAGGCGAACCCTACTTCTACTTCCCATGCACGAAGCGGAAGAGCGGCACGCTGGCGAGGGCCCCGAGTACAGGGGCGGTGAGATAAATCCACAGGGGATCGAGCTTCCCGGAGACCAGCGCCGGGGCTAGAGAGCGAGCCGGATTCATCGACGCCCCGCAGATCGGCCCGGCGAAGAGCGCTTCCAGAGCGATCACCGCGCCGACCGCAACGCCGGCCATCACGCCCTTTTCCTGCGAACCGGTCGACACGCTCAGGATGACGAACATCAGGATCAGCGTCAGCACGAATTCCAGCAGAAACGATTGCATTGCCGGGCCAGCCGGCAATGTCTCTCCCCAAGTCACCGCCGTCGGGAACATGACCCGCAACAACCCGCTGGCGAGCATCGCCCCCAGAATCTGGCTCAGAACATACGGCACGACTTTCCGACCTTCAAAACGCCCTGCCGCGAAAAAGCCGAGCGTCACCGCCGGATTCAAATGGCAGCCGGAGACGTCGCCCAAAGAGTAAATCATGGCCAGCACGATCAGCCCGAACGTCAGCGCGATGCCGACATGCGTCACCGCGCCGCCGGAGACGTCGTTGATGACGATCGCCCCGGTGCCGGCGAAGACCAGGGCAAACGTTCCGAACACTTCGGCGATGAACTTCCGCATGAGCGAGTCTTTGCTATGATGAGGGGAATTCGGCAAGGGGTGTGAAACATGCGACGCTTCCGGCGTTGACAACGTCGGGCTTTGGTGGATTCGCCACGCGCTGTTCGTTGTGAGGGACGATATCAGCCCACGACACTACCGGATTTCGCCGGCGGTCGCCAATCGCGGTATTCAGGCCCGATATTCGCGGCTAAACTGGGTGTGATTCCGATTGGCCCCTTCTCAGGCGCCCCGCATGTTTCGCGTCGTTCTCTGGTTGGGATTGCTCTGCACCGCGGCCACTTCGCTGGCGGAAGATCGGATCGTCGTGCGGACGGCCAGCGGCAGCCGCATCGGGATGCCGTGCATCCTGCATGACTACACCGGCCGCGAAGCCGTCTACCAGACGAAGCAAGGGAGCGCCACCAAGCGGTTGCCGCGAAGGGAAATTATCGAAGTCTCCACGCACTACACGCCGAAGCACCTGGAAGGCCAGCAACTGCTGACCAAGGGGTCGGCGGACGATGCGTATCAAAAACTGGATGAGGCGCTGGACGATGAAAACCGAGCCTGGGTACGCAGGCTGATTCTCGCCACGCAGGTGAAATGCGCCCTGTGGAAGGGCGACCGGGTCACAGCGGGAGAACGCTTTCTGGCCATCGTCGATTCCGATGCCGAGACGCTGTACTTCTCCTTGATGCCCCTTTCCTGGAGCGAAGATCGGCCGTCCGTAGAAACGGCGCGTGCGGGAAAACGATGGCTGGCGCAAACAACCAATTCGGCGGCACGGTTGCTCGGCGCAAGTCATCTGCTGACGGACCTGGACCACTCCGCGGCTGCACTGGCAGCGGTCAAAGCGCTGGCTCGCGATGAGAATGCCGAGATTCAACGCCTGGCCCAGATCCAATTGTGGCGGGCCGCGGTTTTGACGGAAGACGTTTCACGTGAAAACCTGCTCCGTTGGGAGCGGTCATTTGACGATGCCGGCCGGGAACTCGGCGGCGGGCCTCGCTACATCCTGGGCCTGGGCTGGCATCAACGGCGAGACGACTTCTCCGCCGCCGCGGCTTGGCTGTGGCTCTCCTATGTCTCAGACGACGACCGCTGGCTGGCGGCGCAAGCGGCAGAGAACGCCGGCCGCGCTTTAGACCGGGCCGGCCTGAAGGCCGAGTCCCAGGCGATCTTCAGGGAAGTCTCTCAGCGCTACCCCGAGACTCCCGCCGGAAAATCCGCGACGGCCCCCTGACATCGAGACCACTGTTCGTCGGCGACAATATCAAATCGCTGTTGCGAACCGTCTGGACCGACCGCAATCGCTTGGCCCGAACCGCCGCGCGTGTTATCACTCAAGCATACTGAGGCTTTCAGCGATTCAGCGGCGCTAATCCTGCCGTGATCGACCAGCAAGACGAGTCGTCGTCCGTCGAACCGTTGTTGGTCTCAGCCAAGATTGCAGCGTCGCTGTGCGGTAAGTCGCTCCGTACCTGGCGGGCCTGGCATACTCGAAACATCGTCGGCAGGAAGTGCTTCCACTGCACGCCAGCCTCGTCAGCCTGATCCGCTCCTGGTTGGCGGACAAGCCGACCGGTAAACGAACGTGGCCGGGGAAATGGGCGAAGGACAAACAAGCCGGCGCGATGCTGAAACACGACCTCAAGGCGGCGAATATTCCGTATGTTGACAAGCATGGTCTGTACGCCGACTTCCACGCCTTGCGGCACACGTTCATCACGAACATGGTGAAGTCGGGAGTGAACCCGAAAACCGCACAATCGCTCGCCCGGCATTCAACCATTGACTTGACGATGAATGTCTATACGACCTTAACCGTCCATGAGCAAGCATCTGCGCTGGCCTCATTACCCTCGGTCCCCGCTCCGAAATCACCAGTTACGGAGGCCGTAACGCTAAGGGCAACGGGCACAGCTGGCCCGAAAAAGGTGCCCACTATGGTGCCAAGAGGTGCCGAAATTGGTGCCATTCGCCTCGCATCCGATGCGTCACGGTCCGCATCAGTTTGCAACGAGAAGGGCCCAAAAGGCGAAAACACAAGGGGCATGAGAGACGCAGAAAACCCCGTGAAAAATAGGGTCTCTTGCGCCAATCCGCATCAACTTGCATCAGATTTCCAAGCGGAGAGGGAGGGATTCGAACCCTCGGTGAGGTTACCCCCACACTGGTTTTCGAGACCAGCACATTCGGCCGCTCTGTCACCTCTCCGGGATGGGCAGCGGACAGGCCATCATACTCGGCGGAATCGTTGGTTTCCAGAGATTGAGTTCGCTTTCGACAGCCCGAAGGGCGGCATCCTTTTCCATCGCGCGAAACTGCGTCAGGCTGCACGAATCTCAATGGCGAAGCATCGCAGTTCCTGACAAGACCCGGCGTACTCTATCGGTTGCACAGTCGCTGGGCGATTTGTTAATCCAGTCCAGCGCACGGTGTTTGCCAGGGAGTTCGTCACGCGTGGGCAAACAGACAGAATGCCCGTCAGGTTGCCTACACGGCCGTGGAAGGTCGAATTGAGAAGTTGCGACGCGGACTGGCCACGTCGAAGAAGATTACTTCAACGCGTCTTCGACCGCTTCGACAAGCATCTCATGAGAGAACTCCTGGTCAGGGTCGGAATTGCTGAAGGACTTGAGCAATTTTCCGGACCGGTCGTAGAGCTTGTAGTGCGGAAGCGAGCCTCCTTCGATGCCAAACGCCTCGGAACCTCCCTGGTCCAGATCGAGGCGGCTGATGTAGTTCGGAAACGCCGCCTGCTGCTTCTTCAAAAACTTCAAGACCTTGGCCGGCGTTTCCTCGTCTTCCGGGTCGTCGAATGACAGCGAAATCACCACGAGGCCTTTCTTGGCGTGCTTGCGGCTCAGGGACACCGTCTCCGGGAACCCTTTGATGCAGGGGACGCACCAGGTGGCCCAACAATCGACGAGCACCACCTTCCCCTTGTGTTTCGCAACCGCCGCCTTGAAGCCCTTTGCGTCGATCCAATCGACCTTCACTTCTCCTGCCGCCTGATCGACGGCCGCGGCCTTCTCCGGCTGAGCCATGCCCGGTGCCATGAAGCCCAGCCAGCAGAGGATCCACAAGGATCTGGTGCTGTTCCACACAATGGCCGGCGCTCGAACAGACGATCCTGGCGTCGCCGGGCCTTGATGGGGATTCGACGCGAAACCAATCGCTGAGAACGGAATGATTCGAATCATGGGCGACAATCCTGCGTAATGTCACAGTTCCTCAAGCATCCATTGACGGCCCGCAATTTAGTCTTCGTCTTTATGGTAGGGAATGCCGCAACCCGTTGCCTGAGATTCCGTCACCTCCGGTTTCTTCCCGGCAAGCACGGCATTGACGGCATCCAGCAGATAATGATGTTCCACGGCTTCCTCGGCTTCCCAACTGTCATCGAAAGCCCCCATGTACATGATCTTGCGGTCCTGGTTCAGCAGAAAGACGGTGGGCGTCGTCCGCGCACCGTATGCCTTCGCCGAAGCCTGGCTTTCGTCTTTCAGGTAGTCGAACTGAAATTTCCGCTTCTGAGCCCGTTGAGCCATCTTCTCCAGCGATTCTCCCTTGCCGCGATTCACGTTGATCGCCACGACGCCGACGCCGCGGTCCTTGAAGTTCGCGGCCAGATGATTGACCCGGTCTTCATAACCCGAAGCCACGGGGCACTGGTTGCAGGTGAAAACCACGACGAGCAGCTTGGATTGGTAGTCGGCGAGGGCATGTTCTTTCTGATCGGTGCCAACCAGTTTCTCCCAGCCGGGCGCCGCGTCGCCTACGCTCAATTTTTTGTTGAACTTGCCGGCGTGGCCTTCCGTCCCCCAACCGGTCAGCACCGCAGCAATGAGCAATCCCCGCACAAATCGGCGCGACATCTCCGGCTCCCGTATCTCCTGTGACGCCGGCCCGGAATCAGCCGAGTCCGGGCCTCAACGCGCGGCGACCTTTTCCTGATAAATGCGGGCGATGTCGGCGGCAGTGACCGTGATCGTGCGGGTGAAACCCGTGTGAGAGCGATCGTACTCCACCTTCTCAGCCCGAGTCGGCGACTGGTGGACAACGCGTGCCAGCCAATCCCGGTCTTCGTCGGACAATTTTCCCACCGACGGATCCCACAACGTCCGGGTTTCCATCACCAGGGAATCGACGCGAGGATCATACTTCGTGTAATCGGCCATGACGGATTCTGAACCCTTGTGGAGACGTTGCCATGCTATCCGAACGGACATCATAGACGGCACTGCGACGGCTCTGCAAGCGGTCGGCCGTGACGAAAAATCGCAAACTCAATGCACGCCCGGCAAAGCCCGCCGACGGCGTCGGCGGGATCGATCTATCACCCGGTGGCGACCGCAAACCGTGCCGCTTACAATGGATTTGCCCGATCTTCTAAACTCTCTCGATTCTGGACGCCCCGTCATGACTCCCGATTGTTTGCGGCATTGCCTGACGCTCCCGGAGCGACAATTCTTCGAGACCAATGGTTACCTGGTCATTCCCGGAGCACTGGACGCAAAGGAGACCGCCCGGCTGCAGACCATTGCGGACCGGATCGATGCCCGGGAACGAACGCCGGGACTCGAGGGCAAATTGCTTTCGGTCACGAATGTCATCCAGGACGATCCAGCACTGGTCGAACTGATCGACCTGCCGACCACGTTCCCCAAGGTCTGGGGCATTTTGGGGTGGAACATTTACCTCTACCATTCGCATGTCGACATCACGCCGCCGGCGGACGAGCAGGCTCTGCAGTGGCGAGTCGCCTGGCATCAGGACAGCATGAGAGTGAATGATGAAATTGAATCTCATCCGCGGCCGCGATTGTCGTTGAAAGTCGGCTATTACCTCACGGATGCCCGTCAGCCGGACCGCGGCAATACGCTGATCGTGCCGGGTTCGCATTTGCAGGATGAGATCGACTGCCCGGCGGACGGAGTCTCGAATCCCCTCGGGGCCGAGCCGTTGTGCGTGGACGCCGGCACGGCAGTGATCATCGACCGGCGGATCTGGCATTCGCGCAGCCCGAATTTATGGAACCAGTCCCGCAAGGTTGTCTGGATGGGATACAGCTATCGCTGGCTGAGGCCCAAAGACGAGATGACCGTGCGACACCTCTTTTCTGAGCTCGACCCGATCCGCCGGCAGATTCTGGGCGACGGCCTCTCGGCGAACGGCACCTACGACCCGGCCGACGGCGACGTTCCCTTGCGAACCTGGCTTCGAGAACACGCACCAGAAGAGGCCGAGCGCACATTGCACGGCCGCGGCCGGTCTCGCCCGCCGGCGATGGTTCGTGGAAAAAATTCCGGCCGGCAGTAATCGCGGAATCTCCTTGGCTGGCAACAGGTTTCAGCCGATTGGCCGACGGAGGAAAAACATTTCAGATCGAATTTTGTTGAACTGAAGAAATCAATTCGCTAGAGTGACGTTCCCGTCTTTGGTCGCGCTCAAATCTCATGTCTCGTCTTAGAATTGGAGCCCATCATGCATTCCAGCGAATTTGAAGAAGCGTACGAGGATGATCTCCGCCCGGATGACGAATTCCTTAAGATGCCGATCAGCCAGTTGCAGCCCGGGAAAGCAGTGCTTATTCCGGGGTCGGCGACTGTGGCCGAAGCGGTTCACGCCATGAACGTGAACCACACCGGCTGCGTGCTGGTGCAGCAAGAAGGCAAAGTGGTCGGCATCTTCACTGAGCGAGATGTCATTTCCAAGGTGTTCGGCCGTGAGGGCGCCGGGGCTGTCCGTGTCGATTCCGTGATGACCCAGCAGCCCGAAACTCTGGAATTGCAGGATGATCTGGCCTTCGCCATGCATCACATGAGCGTCGGCGGTTTCCGGCACATTCCGATCGTGGAAAACGGCAAGCCGGTCGGCGTTCTGTCGGTCCGAGACGTCGTGGACTATCTCGCCGACCGGGACCCCGAAGGCGTGATGAATCTCCCCCCGACGCCTGGAAGCGCGATCTACCGCAGCGTCGACGGCGGCTGATTTTCGAGACTCGGTTGCCGTCAAGGCTATCGGCTCGGCCAGTTTCAAAGCCGAGTTTGCCGGTACTTCGGGAGGCAATCAACGGAAATGATGAATGATGAATCAATCCAAGATCGTCACTCTGCTCTGATTCATCATTCATCATTCATCATTCATCATTCATCATTCATCATTCATCATTCAT
>CAYMAO010000033.1:51611-72501 GCA_964388415.1 uncultured Planctomycetaceae bacterium
ATTCATCATTCATCATTCATCATTCATCATTCATCATTCATCATTCATCATTCATCATTCATCATTCATACTTTATACTTTATACTTTAAGAATTGGGTTGCGTCGAAGACTCGGCAAACCCTACGACGGTGGGGTTGCGCTCCTTTCGGCGATAAAGTCGCAGACCAGTTGCCAGGCCGCAAATTCCTGCGGCCCGGCAGTCTTTTGCACGGCGGGTTCCAAGCGGCGCAACGCCTCGCGGACTTCCTCCGTCGGCAGGAGATGCAGCCGCGTGGCGAGGATCGTCGCTTCCAGCACCGCATGTTTGGCCCGGTTGAAGCCGAAGAAGTCCCGCTTCCGGCCGGCGTGAACCACCCGGGCTTCCAACCGCGTCCGTTCCTGAGAGTCGTCGCAGGCGGTGACTTCAAACTCGAACCAGCGGCAGCAGTCGTCGAGAATTCGACCGGCGATTTTTTCCGCGGGTTGTGACGCCGGCTCGTGCTCCAGCCGGTTCAATGCGGCCCTCGCCAGCAGCAGCACATCATCGACCACGTTAAACACGCCGTGGGGCCGGGACTTCAGGTTGCGATACGTCTGCGATGGCTGAAACGGCCGGAGGATCAGCACGGTCATCTCCGGCGTGACGATCGGCCCCATCGGCGCAACATTCAGCCGTCCGGCGGCGTCCAGGCTGGTGACAATTCCTTCGAGGATCATGCAGTCCATTGTAGCAGACGGAGGAAGAATCCAGGATCGCCAGCGTCCGGCGAACGATCAAGCCATGGAGTACGCTCACAAAACACTCCCGGCGTTTGCAACCTACGAATGCAGAGAGCGTAACCGATTGCTGCGTTTTTGATTATCAAAACGTGGACTTGGCCGGCTCTGGTCCGGCGCTGCGGGAAAATGGTTCGAATTGTCGCGAAATGGCGTGCGGTGACCACGAACCGCAGCGAGTGATCGCTGCGTGGGGACTGTTACCCGTGTCGATCCGGCAGGAGATGCTGCAACTGATTGAGTCCGCCAAGGTCGCATCACCTGCCACACCTTCCGCGCCACCGGCATCACGGTGTTCCTGAGTTCCGGCGGCACCCTGGAGAACGCCCAGAAAATCGCCGGGCACGCCTCGGCGACCACGACCAAGCTCTACGACCGCACGTCGGACGAAATCACGCTCGACGGAATCGAGCGGATTTTGATCTGAGGAATCCTCTCGACGTTCAACCGGCTCGGCTGCTGGCCAAGGTGCGGTTGCCATTCAGGCCGGAGACCCCCAGCACGGTCGTTTGCGTGTCGGCCCCCAAGGCTTCCAGCAGGCGACCGGCTCGGTCCAGCGTGATGCCGTGATATTCGTTCCGCTCATCACGCGACACTTGCGATTCATGCACGCCCAGGCGTTCGGCCAGTTCGCGTTGGGTCATGCCTTGCGCGATCCGCAGCGCCACCAAGAGACGCCCCATGCCGTCGAAGTTGCGGACTTCCTCGAATTCACCCCGCTTCAGCCGTTCGTAGCTTTGAACTTCTTCCTTCAGTTGCTCATGAAACGATCGGACCGGATCGAGCACGCGCTGGATCTCTTCCTTTGCCAGATCAAGACCCTTGAGCTGCTTTTCCTGCTCTTTCAGTCGCTGGGCTTCCTCCTTCAGCCGCTCGACTGCGGTCTGATATTCTCCTTCGCTCCGAATCATCATGCACCTCCAATTTTCACAATCCCCTTGGGCAGTCCGGTGCCGCGCGACTGCCGGAACGCCGAGGGGAATTCCAATTCATGGCCAAATTTGTCTCGGATGCCGGTCAACTGTCCCACATGCGGATAGAGTTCGACCCGATAGACGTGCCACATCGGCAGTTGCCGCTTCGGATACGCTGGCACGTTGGAACTCAGCAAAGAAGCCCGTGAATTACGCTATCGGATTCCGTTTGACCACACAGACCCCAGCCACCAGTCTCCCCTCGTTGTGTGTGCAGAGAGGGGTAGTGTCCTAATTTGAAATTGGTGTTCACCAGAATTGCGGACCACCTTGGCGGGGCAAAGAAAGAAGGAATGTCATTACTGAGACATAGCCCCAAATTGCAACTAGAAGCAACCCGGACAACGCTGCCAGCAGCTTACCGACGAGCGAATCTCGTCGCTCAATTCCAGTGACCAGCAACGCCAGCAATACCACGGTGGTCAGCACAAGGTGGGCTATGTTGTTGTCCATGCGGTCAGTGTACCAGAATCCGCCTGCGCAAGAATACCGCCAAACCTGCGGGGCTTATTGTTTCACAGGGGCAAATTTTTTGGAGCTTTCCCGCCGACCGAAGATGGCACGACAGATGGTGAAGTGCAGTGTGGAACGCTCGACGGGCTGCACGGCGATGGACACCGTTTATCTCAGTGTTTTCTAAATCAGCCCCGTCACGGAATCGACTGCCATCATGGAAAGCGAATTATACGGGGTGGGGTCACGGGTGGAGTGTAGTTTCCGTCGAATTGAATCCGACAATTTAGCCCCTATTTAGCACCAAGATTTAGCCCCAGAAATTAGCCCCAAACGACAACACCTAACCTCTTTCGAGATTAGGTGTTAGGAGTGGAGGGTAGGGGAATTGAACCCCTGACCTCTTGCATGCCATGCAAGCGCTCTCCCAGCTGAGCTAACCCCCCCCAAAAAATATCTCGGTTGTCTGTCTGATGGCTTGTAGACAGACAACCATTACGGCAGGTTCGCGGGACTGGGCGGAACAAACCGTACAGGCGGCGCAAACCGTTACAATGACTTAATCGGTAGTTTTACCCGCGGTGCTTCAGGAAATCCAGCGTCCGCGGGGGTGGGCAGGGGCGATTTACAGGAGGCAACAATCGCTTCGCTACGAAACCGTTGCGGCGCGGCTAGCCCGAATACTTTCCAAACCGCTCCTGGGCCAACTGTTTGATGGTTTTCAGATCGATTTTTCCGGTGCCCAGCATAGGGATTTCGTCCACTTCCGCAAAGCTGTCGGCCGAGGGAAGCCACAGATTGGGGATGCCGGTTTTCGACAATTCCGCGAGAATCTGCGGGATCGGCTGAGACAGTTTGCGGTGCAGCACAATCAGCCGTTCGCCTTTTTTCTCGTCGGGAACCGCGGTGACGGCGAGCAGCGGGCGGCTGTCGTCGCCGTCCTGCTGGGCGAGAATTTTTGACAAGCATTCTTCGAGCTTGAGATGGGGGACCATCTCGCCGCCGATCTTGGAGAAGCGGCTCATCCGGCCGGTAATCTTGAGAAACCCTTCGGCATCGAGCGATCCGATATCGCCCGTGTTGTACCAGCCGTCTTTCAGGACTTCGGCGGATTTCTCGGGGCGATTGAGATAGCCTCGCATGATGTTGCAGCCTTTGATCTCCACGAGCCCATCCTGATTTGCGGGACACGGCTGCCGCGTGTCGGGGTCGAGGATTCTGACGGCGATGGTGGGGAGCGGCCGGCCGACGGTGCCGAGCTTCGTCCCGCGCTGTTCGACCATTTCGCACCGGTGGTCGGGGACATTCACGGCCGCCGGGCCGCTGGTTTCTGTGGTGCCGTAGCCTTCCTGCGGTACCACTCCGAATTTTTCGCGGAACGATTCGGCCAGTTCGACGGGCAGCTTCTCCGCACCGACGACGACCAGGTCGAGCTTGTGGAACTGGCTTTTCTCGCAGCGTTTCAGATAGCTGCGCAGGAATGTCGGCGTGGAGAACAGAATCGTGACGTCGTGTTTCTGAGCGAGGTCTCCGATCGTTCGAGCGTCGAGCGGATTGGTGTGAAACACCACGCGGCAGTCGTACAAGAGGGGCAGCCACAGCGTGGCGACGTAACCGAAGCAATGAAAGATCGGCAGAATCCCCAGGACGGTGTCGGTCGTTTCGATCTGGAATACCTGGTCCGCCAGACCGCACGTGCCGGAGACATTGTGATGCGTTAACATCACGCCTTTCGGCTCTCCCGTGGAGCCCGAGGTGAAAATCACCGTGTTGACATCATCGCAACGGAGGCGATGCAGGCCGAGCCAGCGGTCCAGCAGAAAGGCGGGCAGGGCGTAAGCCTGGAGGAAACAGACGAGCTTGTCCCAGCGGGTGATGTTCGGCTTCAGGTCTTCGAGGTAGACCAGCTCGGCATCGACGTTGAGCGGATATTTCTCCAGCATCTTGCGGCTGGTGAGGATGTGCGAAAGACCGGCTTCTTTGGAACAGAACTGCAAGTCGGCCTTAGAGAGGGTGTAGTTGAGGTTGACCGTCGTCCGACCGGCCAGGGAAACGGCCATGTTGGCGAGCGTGCACCCCACGGTCGGCGGGAGGTAGACGCCGACCATCGACTCTTGCGGTTTCAGGACCGAACGGAGCAGCGCACGCCGGAGGCACAGCGTGCTGATCAGCAGCATACCGCCTGTGAGTTCCTGGCCGCCGGAGTCGAGCACTTTCGACAGTTTCCATCGCCGGCGGCAGGCCCGGAGAAAGCCACGCTGCGGAATCAGGGACCTCTCTTTGTCGAGTTCCATGGCTTCGACTCCCAATTCCCCGACGGCGGCCCGGACACGTTCGGCGGAATCCGGTTGGGCGATCGGCTTCCCGAACAGAATTGACACCGGATACGGCCATTGCCGGGGCCATTTCCAGAAGAACTTGCCGCCGCGATAGCTGAAGATGCTGCCCCACAAACCATGCAGATACACGGGGATCACGGGGGCGGACGTCCCCTGCAGGATCTTGAGGAAGCCGGCTTGAAACGGCTGCAATTGTCCGGTGCGGGTCAGGGTTCCCTCGGCGAAGATGCAGACGCAATGGCCGTCTTCCACGGCCTGCCGGGCGGACTTCAACGATTGAATGAGGGCCTTCGGACCGCTGTCGGCCTTGATGGGAATGACTTCAAAAATGCGAGCCAGCCAGTTGAGCCGGGGATGATCGACGTAATCGGCGTAGGCGATGAAGCGGATCGGCCGCGGCGAAGCGACCAGCAGCACGATGCCGTCGATCCAGGTGACATGATTCGGCACCAGCAGCACGCCGCCGGTGAGCGGAATATTCTCGACGCCGAAGACCTTGAGGCGGTAGCCGACCTTGCTGAACAGCCAGAACAGCATCTGCATCGTCGCGCCGGGCAGCAGAAAAATGATGTAGGCGGCGACGGGGATCGTGCTCAGTCCCACGAGCAGAAACAGCATCCCGGGCGTCACCTGCAGCACTCCCAACAGCAGCCAGAACGCTCCCGCCGACAGCAAGACCACCAGGCAGGTCAGAAAGTTGACCGCCGCCAGCGTCGCTCCCAGGGTGCGCGACTCGCTCCGAAATTGAAGATACGCTTCCAACGGGACGTCGAACAGACCGGCGGAAGCGCCCAGCAGCACCAGCGCCACCCCCGTTCCCACGAACGGCCCGTGGGATGATATCGCATCCAGCATTCCAGCCCAATAGAGGGCCATCGAGCAGAACGCCATGCCCAGCGCACCGATCGGCACGAGGCCCAATTCGATATGTCCGGCCGACAACCGCCCGGCCAAGAGGCTTCCCAGGCCGACGCCCAGGACCAGGAGCGCGCCCAGGATGCCGACGCCCTGCTGCTGGAGATCCAATTCCTTGGTGCTGAACTGGTCGATATTCAATTGGGCGACCGACGCCAGCATCCAGAAGAAGGCGATACCCAGGGCCGTTCGCATTAATGGGACATCCTGGCCCAGGAGCGACATGCCGCGCAGCGTGTCGCGAAAAATATTCGGATCAAACGGCCGCTGCGGATCTGCCGCCGGACGGCGTGCGATCAGCAGGCTGAAGCCCCAGCCGACCACGGCGTTTCCCAGAAGGACGGACGCGGCGAGGATCAGTCCCGAAGTGTTCAGCGTCCCCGTCGCTTCGGGACGAACCAGCACGGCGAGATAATTCCCGAGCAGGAACCCCAGCGCACAGGGAACGACGTTCATCAGGCCCATCCAGCCGTTCGCATTGGCCAGTTGCGAATCCGGCAGCAGTTCCGGAATGCAGCCCAGCTTGGAAGGGGCGAACAGCGCCGCCAGGGCGCCGGTCAACGCGACGATCACGAACAGCCCGATCACATTTAGCGATGACAGCGCAAGCAGCCCGAGCCCCATGATCAGGATTTCGCCCAGTTTGCAGCACGAAATCACCCGGGCTTTGCAGAACCGGTCGGCCAGATATCCCGCGGGGGTCGCCAAGAGCAGCGCCGGCAAGATGAAAAATGCCAGACCGAGCGACAGCGCGGCGGCCTCGTTTTGCTCCCCCATCAGCGGCTTGGCGATCGGGACGACCAGCCAGCGAAAAGTATGGTCGTTGAGAGCCGTCAGGAATTGAACGGCCAACAGGCTGAGGAAACTGA
This sequence comes from uncultured Planctomycetaceae bacterium, assembly GCA_964388415.1. Lineage (GTDB taxonomy): Bacteria > Planctomycetota > Planctomycetia > Planctomycetales > Planctomycetaceae > CAZDGB01. The sequence continues at coordinate 57,919 of CAYMAO010000033.1, forward strand.
GCGACGAGATCGATGCCGGGGCGGCAGTGGAATGAGACGGGTCGTGGGCGGCAGGCCGGGAATGCTCGGACATAGTGACGTGTTTGCCTGCGACTTCGAGCCAACAACCCTGCGCATCACGGAATGAACGTGTACTTCCCCTGGTTATTCCGGGCGACTTCTTTCAGCACAGCTTCGCCGATCCGCTCGCCGAATGCAAAGGTGTGGATGGTCGTCCGTTTTTGTTTGATCCGCAGCAGCTTGCGGTTCACGATTTTGTCGAACTCGCCGTCGGTCAGGAAGTAGATGATGTCGGGCTGGAACTGGAGTGCGAGGTCCATCGCTTTTCGCGGGTCGGTCGGCGCACCGTTGGCGTCCATCGTCGCGACCCAGGAGAGATATTTCTGCTTCGCGGCGGCGCTCGCCGGCTGTAGCGTTGTCGCCGGCATCGCATACAATTCGTTGTTAAAAAAGATGACGTAAAACTGCTGCTCCGAAGGCATGTTCCAGATGGAGTTGATCAGTTCCACTTTCAGCCGCCGGAACCGTGTCTTGGCTTCGCTGTCGTGCGGATGATTCATGCTGCGGGAATTATCGACAACGTAGACAATCTTCTTGCCCACTTCAGGCGTCAGACCGAAAAACCCGGCGCCATTGCCGGCACCGTCTCCCGTGCCGGCGCCATCGCCGTGAGACCGCCGGGCTTCTCCGGCGGGAGAGAGCAAATCCGCTGAAGTCCACGGCTCCGATTGCACCGCGAACGGAGAAATCGCTGCCTGAAGCGGGCGTTCCACGGTTGTCGCCCGCCACGGGACATCATCGAGCAACGCTACGGAAAATTCCATCCGGCGTCCGCGGGCGTCATCCGACCGATCAGCAACGTGTTCGATCACCGCCTCCGGCAACAGGTCCGGCAAGGGATCGGCGTCGGTCCAGACGCTGTCCAGCATCGGCAGATCGAGTTCGGCCGGTGTGGAGACGCCGATCAGTCCGGCGATGCCCAGCACGGCAACATGCACGATCAAGGAAGCCGTACACCCGGCCCATTGGTGCCGGGCAGCCGGCGTGCACGGCGACAAATCCTCCGCCGATGACGACGCCGGCGCTTTGGCGAACGCCAGGCTCGCGATGGTAGGAGTCCGCGATTGTCCAAACAGGGCCATGAGTCAGGCCTCGAGTCTCTGTCCACCCGGCGTCCGCATCCGTTGAGATCGTCAGTATACCAGAGCGCACCGCGCGGGGCAGTATTCTATCTCATTTTCGATGACTGTCCCCTGCCGTAAACACCAGCATGGACAGAAAGATGACGATGCTGAGCAGCAAGAACATCAACACCAGGCCAACCCAGACCAGGAGCTGCATTGTCCAGTACATCTCCCAGAGCAAGCCGTAATCGGGATCGATCACGTGCATCAGGCGATACCACTTCCAGAGCACCGACAGGCACGGTACGCCAAACACCACCAGTCGCAGCAGCATCGAGGGCAGCGTGAATACCTCGGCATTCGACAGCACGATGACGATGAGATTCGTCACCAGAAACAGCACCCCGGCGATCACGATGTCCGCCGTGTGATTCCGCTCCCACCGCAACAGCCGCGTGGTGATCAGCATCTCACCGCAATCGCGGCACACCATCGCCAGGGGCGGGATCGGCTGACCGCAGCGGCGGCAAACAGGCGTCGGCAGGGCTTCGTGTGTCGCCGTCCGTTCGTTCATTGCAACGTCTTTCCGAGCCGCGAGCGTCAGCGACCGGACCGATCAACCGAAAAAGACCCGCTCCGCCGTTTTTCGCAACAGCCAGTCCTTGTCGCTGGCCGAGAGGAAATCCAGGCCGCTCTGAATCAGTTCGATTGAATCCTTGTAAGTGTGCCCTTCGACGACCTGGAACGGGGCGTCGGAGGCCCACATCAGGCGTTCGGGGCCGTAGGCGTCCAGCAGTTGCTTGATCATCGGGCCGAGGTCTTTGTATGGGGCCTTCTTCTCGCCGAGTGCATAAAACGCCGAGACTTTGACGGTGACATGCTTGTGCTTGGCCATGTCGCACAACGCCTTGAGTTCGTCCGGTTCAACCTTCCCCGTGACGCCGATCCGGCACATGTGGTCGATGACCACCGGCGTCTCCGGATAGATTTTGCACATGTTATCCAGGGCCGGCAGACCATTCGGGTCCATCAGGCAGCAGATGTTGAGTTTCTCGTCGCGAGCAACCGTCCACATGGCGTGCATCGTGCCGGACGAAAGCCACTTCGGATAGGTGAAATTTTTCGGATAGATGCGAAACCCGCGGCAGCCCAGCGATTTCATCTTTTTCATTTCGGCCGTCGGATCACCGACGTCTTGTTCGATGACGGCGACGCCCGAGAACATCTTCGGGAACTTCGCGATGGCGTCGGTCATGTAGGAATTGTCGTGGCCGTAGAACGACATCTGGATCAGGACCACGCGGTTGACGCCGACGGCCTTCATCTCGGCCTGCAATTCTTCGACGGTGAAGCTCGGCGGTTCCATCTGCGCCCGGCGATACCCACCGGCGAGCGGGTAAGCCTGGGTGTCCGGCGTCCAGATGTGCGAATGGGCGTCGATGAAGTTCATGAGATGTCCTCCATGGAAGAGTCGTCGTTTCTAGGCAAACCCGGCTCATCGTTTTACACTGATAACGCCCCGTATGCCACCCGGCGAACCGGTGGAGCGGAATTGTTGTCTGTCTCACCGGCGTGCAAACTCGCAAGCGACTTTTCGGCTCTCGACTCTCAACCACTGGACTCTCGACTCTATTATGCCCCGTTACGACGCCCCACGCATTGAAGCCAAGTGGCAAGCCCACTGGGAAACACACGCAACATTTACCACGCCGAATGAACCGCCCGCAAACGCCGCCGGCAAATTGTATGTGCTGGACATGTTCCCGTATCCCTCCGGCGACGGACTGCATGTCGGGCATCCCGAGGGGTACACGGCGACCGACATCATCTGCCGCTACAGCCGGATGCGGGGCAAGCATGTCCTCCACCCGATGGGCTGGGACGCCTTCGGTCTCCCGGCGGAAGAACACGCCATCAAGACCGGCACACACCCGCGGATCACCACCGGAAAGAACATCGATACGTTTCGCCGGCAACTCAAGATGCTCGGCTTCAGCTACGACTGGTCGCGCGAGTTCGCCACGACCGATCCCGATTACTACCGCTGGACGCAGTGGATTTTCCTGCAGTTGTTCGATACGTGGTATGACCCGGAGTCTCAGTGGACCGGTCCCGACGGCGTCGCGCGCACCGGCAAAGGCCGGCCGATCAGCGAGTTGCCTATCCCCGCGGACGTCCGTGCCCAGGGGGACGTCGCAGTCCGTCGATACCAGGATGCACAACGCCTCGCCTATCAGCACGAAGCTCCGGTCAACTGGTGCCTGGCGCTCGGCACTGTGCTGGCCAATGAGGAAGTCGTCGACGGCAAGAGCGAACGGGGCGGCCATCCGGTCCAGCGCATTCCGCTGCGGCAGTGGATGCTGCGGATCACCGCGTATGCCGACCGGCTCATGAACGAACTCGAACCGCTGAACTGGTCCGAGTCGATCAAGACGCTGCAACGCAACTGGATCGGCCGCAGCGAAGGGGCGGAGGTTGATTTTTTGGTTGAGGGTTCAGGGTTGAGGGTTGAGGGTCAGAAAGACGCGATGCAGGACGCTTCGCGCTTCGCTGAGTGGAAAACCCGGCGCGCGGCAACCGGCTTCCCGAAAACTCTCGGCGATGATGTGTTGCGCATCTACACCACGCGGCCTGACACGCTCTTCGGCGTGACCTACATGGTCCTCGCCCCGGAGCATCCGCTGGTCGACAAGATCACCACGCCGGAACAGAAAGCTGCCGTCAATGCCTATCGCACGCAGGCGTCATTGAAAAGCGATCTCGACCGGACCGATCTCGCGAAGGAGAAAACGGGCGTCTTCACCGGCGGCTATGCGATCAACCCCGTTAACGGCGAACGAGTCCCGATCTGGATCGCCGATTATGTGCTCATCAGCTACGGCACCGGGGCCATCATGGCCGTGCCGGCGCATGATGAGCGCGATTTTGAGTTCGCGAAGCAATTCGGGATTGCGATCAGGCAAGTCGTTACTTCCCCGGGCGACTCGGCCGGGGCCAGGACGGATCAATGTTTGTCGGCCGATGGTGTTGCCGTGAACTCCGGTCAATACACCGGCTTGCCGACCTCCGAATTCAAACCCAAGATCACCGCCGATCTCGCGGCCGCTGGTCTTGGCCGCAAAGCCGTGAATTATCGTTTGCGGGATTGGCTCTTTAGTCGCCAACGCTACTGGGGCGAACCCTTTCCGATCTGGCACGAACTCGACGCAGCTGGCAATCCGACCGGACTCATGCGGACTGATGCCGAATCCGAGTTGCCCGTGATCTTGCCGGAGATGGCCGACTTCCAACCGACCGGGACGCCGGAGCCGTTGTTGTCGAAAGCGCCGGACACCTGGCTCTACAAGACGGCGGCGGATGGGACGCGGCTCAAGCGTGAGACGAACAGCATGCCGCAGTGGGCCGGCAGTTGCTGGTACTACTTGCGGTTCGCCGATCCGAAGAACTCGCTTCGGTTCATGGACCCGGCGGTGGAAAAATACTGGTTGCCGGTCGACCTCTACATCGGTGGGGCGGAACACGCCGTGCTGCATCTGTTGTACTCGCGGTTCTGGCACAAGGTGTTGTTTGACCGCGGGTATGTGACGACACCGGAACCGTTCGGCCGGTTGGTGAACCAGGGGATGATTCTGGGGGAGATGGAATTCACGCTCGAAGGAAGCCCAGGGGTTGCAACCCCTGGGCTTCCGGAGCGGCGCAAATTGTCGCCGGACGAGGTCGAGAAACGCGGCGAACACTTTGTCCTCAAAACCGATTCATCCGTCGTCGTCGATGCTCGTTCCTACAAGATGTCCAAGTCCCGCGGGAACGTGATCAACCCGGATCATGTCGTCAGCGAGTACGGTGCCGATTCGTTGCGGATGTACGAGATGTTCATGGGCCCGCTCGAAGCGACGAAGCCGTGGAGCATGGCGGGCGTGGATGGCGTGTTCCGCTTTTTGAGCCGCGTCTGGCGACTGGTCGTCGATGACCGGGCCGAGGACGTCGCCTTGAACTCCGCTGTGCAAGATGTTCCGCCGACGCCGGAGCAGTTCCGGCTGTTGCACAAGACGATTAAAGCCGTGACGGACGATCTCGACAAACTCTCCTTCAACACGGCCATCAGCCGGATGATGGAATTCACCAACGAGATGACGTCCGCCGAGGTCCGGCCGAAGTCGATTTTGGAGCCGTTCGTGCTGTTGCTCAGCCCGTTTGCGCCGCACATCTCCGAAGAATTGTGGGAGTTGCTCGGCCATTCGCAGAGCCTGGCTTACGAACCATGGCCCGTTTACGATCCGTCGCTGTTGGTCGAGAACGAAATCGAAATCCCGGTGCAGGTGAACGGCAAGCTGCGCGGGAAAGTGATTGTCGAGTCGACGGCCGATCAACTGACCATTGAGAACGCTGCGAAAGCTGATGTGGCTGTGGCCGCAAGCCTTGCCGGAAAAACAATCGTGAAAGTCGTGTACGTGCCGGGCCGGTTGCTGAATTATGTCGTGAAATAGAAACAGAAGCCCAGGGGTTGCAACCCCCGGGCTTCCCGGGAGCGCCAAACATGGAACAAAAACGTGTCTGGTTCCACATCATCTTGACAACTTACGGCGCATGGCTCCCGGGCGACCCGCGTGGCTTCCGGACGCGACATCATCGCGAACATGTGGACGGCGACTATAAGCAACCGCCGCCCAAGGGCAAGTACGACGAGCGGCATCGCCAATCGAAAAAACTGACCACTTATCCCGCGGTGGTCCTGCCCGGTGCGTACCGACCGGTCGTCGGCATCGCGCTGCGGGATCGGTTGCAGCAGTCCGGTGGAGACGTCCTGGTGATCTCCGTCAACGGGCAGCATCTCCACATTCAAGTGCAACTCGACCAAGTGCAACTCGACGACGTCGATGCCCGATATCCGGTCGGCGATGCGAAGCGGCACGCGTGGTTCGAGTTGAGGAAGCTCGGCTGGACCAGCAAACTCTGGGGCCTGCGCTGCAAGATTGTGCGGATCAAGGATTATGCTCATCAGAAAAATGTGTACTATTACATCCTCGGTCATGCAGCAGAAGGCGCCTGGGTGTGGTCAGCGCTGGTCCAATAAGAAGCCCAGGGGTTGCAACCCCTGGGCTTCTACGCTTGACCTCGCTGGTGCCGGGGCTGAAGATGCTTTTCGGAACAAGCCAATCACTGCAGTTGGAGACTCGGCCCATGCGTTCGCTGTTGACGACGTCGCTGGTTTGCTGCCTGGGCACGGCCGGGCTGGCAGGGTGCAATTCCGGCAGTCCCCCGGCCAAGCCTGCCCCCGCTTCGCCAACTGTCAACCTGGGTGCGCCGGCATCGGGAGCAACCGAGCAGCCCACGGAACCGCCATCCAGCCCCGAGGAACAGACGCCCATGTTGACGGTCCAGGAACAGCCCTGCGGGGAAGCGCCCGATGGTCAGGAAATCACGCAGTATGTCCTCTCCAATTCGCACGGAATGAAGGTCAAGATCATCAATTTTGGCGGCATCATCACGTCGGTCGAAGTACCGGACCGCGCCGGGAAGTTTGCCAACGTGACGATGGGGTTTTCCAGCCTCGACGAATACTTCACGAACGGCCCGTATTTCGGCGGCATCTGCGGCCGGTTCGCTAACCGGATTGCCAACGCCAAATTCACGCTGGATGACAAAGACTACGAACTGTTCGCCAACAACGGGCCGAATCATCTGCACGGCGGGAAGGTCGGCTTCATGAAACGCGTCTGGCAGGCGCGGCCTATCAACCAGCCAGACCATGTCGGTGTGGAGCTGACCTATAACAGTCCGGATGGAGAGGAAGGCTATCCCGGCGCACTGTCCACGACCGTGAAATATTCCCTGAATGAAAGCAACGAACTCGCCATCGAGTACGCCGCCACGGCCGACAAGCCGACGGTTTTGAACCTGACCAACCACGCCTACTGGAATCTCGCCGGGGCGACATCGCCTTCGATTCTGGAGCACGAACTGACGTTGTACTGCGAGGAATACGTCGAGATCGATGAAGCCGCGATTCCTACCGGCAAGCTGCTGCCCGTCGAAGGGACCTGCATGGACTTCACCAAGCCATTGGCCCTCGGCGCCCGTATTGCCGAGACGACGAACGGCAACGGCGGTTATGATCATTGTTACATCGTCCGCGGCGGCGGGCAGGGTGACGTTGTCCCCGTGGCGAAAGTGATCGAGCCGAAATCAGGCCGAGTGATGGAAATTTCGTCTACCGAACCCGGCGTGCAGCTTTACACCGGCAACTATCTGGAAGGGACGCCCGAAACGGGCCATGTTCCGAAGCAGGGGGCGTTCTGTTTAGAGACGCAGCATCTGCCCGATTCGCCGAACCGCCCGGAATTCCCGTCCGTCGTGCTGCGCCCCGGCGAAACGTATTCTCAAACGACGATCCACAAGTTTTCCGTCGCGAATTAACGCCCGGTCGCCGGGAACTCAGCGCAGCTCGACTCCCGCGGATCGTTTGCGGTTTCGCAGCAGCTTCGGCAACGGAACCGCACTCTCCAGCGGCAACGCGTCCGGCGGACTTTCCGGATCGGCGACCGCAGGGAACACGGCCATCTCCGTCGTTTCCGCCAGCGCGATTTCGTCCGGCAGCGGTTCTCCGCGGATCGCCAGAAAAGCGCCGGCCGGGGATGCGAGAAACCGTCCCAAGGGGCTGTTCAGCAGTTCGTCGATGATGTGCTGCGCCGACTGCGAATTCGGCTCTCGGAGCCGATGGACCAGGAGGACCGAAATCCACCGCAAGACCACGCTCGCGGCGAACATCACGTGGAAATGCCCCCACGTTTTGCCGAGCACGGTCCACTGCACGTCGGCCATGCCGGCAAGCAGGGCGCCGCCGAGGATCGACGTAACCCCTCCGACCAGGCCGGCCAGCGCCTGGCACGCCGCAATGTACATCGTCCGATTCTCGCTGGGCGAATTCTTGATCATGAACCCGTTGTTGGCGATCAGAATTCCGGAGTTCAGCATCTGATCGAGCATGAAGACCGGCACGAGAATCGCGAAGGCGAGGTTCGGCTGTGCGGGAACGAGCAGCAGCGCAATCATATTCACCGATTTGCCCGAAATGCACAGGATCAGCACCGGACGCGAGCCGAACCGGTCGGCCCAGTGCCCCATGTGGTGCGAACAGAGCGCGCCGCCAACCCAGGAACACGACCACAGCATCAGCACTTGAAACAGGCTCATGCCGATGTCGTGCAGCAGGTACAGGCTGATGAACGGCGCGCCGGCCATTGCTGCGAAGTGCCAGAAACACGAAAAACCGATGTACCTCCGGAATTCCTTGCGGCGGAACGGTTCGGCGAACACGTCTCGCCAGCGCGGACTTTTCGCCCGAGTCACCGGCGGTTCTTCAACCCAGAAGAAGAAGAGCAGGTCGGCAACGCCCAGCACGCTGCCCAGCAGAATCTGGATCGTGAAATCCGCTTGGGATGTGAGCCGTCCGTACGACAGCAGCACCGCGGCGAACGCCAGCGAACCGGCCGAGGTCCATTGCATCCAGTTTTGCCTGATGCCCCAGTAACGGCTCAGCCCGTCATGAGGGAGATAATCGCCCATCCACGACAGCCAGAGGGGCGAACTGAAATGCAGCAGCGCCTGATTGACGGCCGTCGCTCCCAGGAGCGCCCAGACCCAGAATTTCGCCGAGATTTCCGGGAAAATCCACGGCCCCAGCGCAATCGGGATCAGCAGCAAGCGGTGAAACATCGCCGCGGCAAACCACACCCATCGGCGATACGTCAGATGATTGACCAGCACCGCCGCGAGAAACTGTCCGAACAGCATCAACGTCGGCAGCGCGCCGAGGATGCCGATGTGGAATTCGTTCGCTCCCATCGTGCGGGCGAATTCAATGGTCGACGGAGAAGTCGTCAGCTGCGTATAGGCGGCAGCCAGGCATCCGGCGAAAACAATGGCGCGCCGGGCGGCCGGTAAGGACCACACAATAAATCAGTTCCGCGAATTTCCACAGGGGGGATTGAGGGGCGGGAATTTAGCAGACCGGCCGGAATTCGCAAAGAGCAGGTCTGCTGCCTAGTGCGAGCGAATCCTCTTCGATCCTAGACAGGCGCACGGGGCTTTGCCAGAGTAAGACGTGTTTTCCGAGAAAAAGTTCGCGCCTAGAGATTTTGAGAATCATGGATCCGCTTTCGATCAACGCACATTCCGACTGGTGCCAGCGGCTGAACATCGTCATTCAGACGATGCGGGAAATGAGCCGGCAGACCGATCCGCAGGAAATGGTTCGATCCTATGCGCGTCGGGTGCAGCAAATGCTGCCGGTCGACCGCCGGATTTCATTGAGCCGCAGGGATCTGAAGTACCCTTTTGTCCGGGTCACGCGGTTCAGCGGATGGGATGAGGAAATCAACCCGTGGAAGGAATCCGACAAGCTTCCGGTGATCGAAGGGGGCCTGTTGAGTGAATTGATTTACGACGACGTCCCCCGCGTGATCGACGATCTTACCTTGCCGGCGGACGATCCGGCCATGCCCTTTCTCGAAGGCCTGCGGTCGATCATGGTGTTGCCGCTGTTCGATCAGGGGGAAGCGCTGAACATGGTGGTGCTGGGACGCAACCAGCCTCATGGTTTCACCGTGGAGGAACTGCCGGAACGGGTCTGGATGGCTAACCTCTTCGGCCGCGCTGCACAGAACCTGGTTCTGGCCGAAAAGCTGGACGAAGCCTATCGTCAGGTCGACCGGGAATTGCAGGTCGTCGCCGATATCCAGCGTTCCTTGTTGCCGCAGGTAATGCCGGACATTCCCACGCTCACGGTCGCGGCCCATTACCAGACGTCGCGGAGAGCCGGCGGCGATTACTATGACCTCTTTTCCTTGCCGAATGAACAATGGGGGCTCTTGATCGCGGATGTCAGCGGCCATGGAACGCCGGCCGCCGTGATGATGGCCGTCACGCACTGCATCGCGCACATCTATCCCGGCAATCCGACGCCGCCCAGCCTGTTGCTGAATTACCTGAATCACCAGTTGACGACCCATTACACCGCAAAATCCGGCCACTTTGTGACCGCGTTCTACGGCATCTATGATGCAGTCTCCCGGCGAATGACCTATGCCTGCGCGGGACACAACCCGCCTCGCTTGCTGCGGTGCGGCACCGCGGCGGTGCAGTCGATCGCCGATGCCAACCGGCCGCCTTTGGGATTCATGACCGAGATCGACTACATCACCCAGGAAGTTCAGTTGCGGCCCGGCGACCGATTGGTTCTGTATACGGACGGCATCATCGAGGCGGTCAATGCGTCCGGCGAATTGTTTGGCACGCAACGGCTTGATGAGGCGCTCTGCCAGTGTGTTGGCGGGGCGGAGCAGTCTCTGCAACGCGTGCTGTTCGACCTGGAACGATTTACCGACGGCCTCCCGCCCGCTGACGACCGCACGCTGCTGATCGCCGACGTCGGCTGATGCAAACGATTTCCTCCGCCGTGGAACGCATTGAAACCCTGGCGCCGGCTCGCTGCTCGATCTTTTTTCGGAGAGAGTTGGACTGCAGGTCGTGCGATCTCGGCCGTCGAATCAGTCTTTTTTCAACCGGCGGTTGATTTCTCTTAATGCGCTGTCGACCCGGAACTCGATCGACTTAGGAGCCGTTTTCTTGTATTTCTCCAGTTCGGCCCGTGACTTTTCGGTACCGATTTCTCCCAGGACGTCAAGCACCGCTTGCACGACGTCGGCGACTTTGTGCTCCAGCCCTTTGAGCACGACGTCTTCCGCGGCGCTGCCGATCTTTTTCAGGGAATTCCTGGACATATAGCGTTTGGAACTGTCTTCGAGCGTTTCCAGCAAGGGTTCGAAAGTCTGTTCAAATTTCAGGGCGCTGACTTGACGAGACAAGAAGCCCTTCGGCGATTACGTCGAAGGGCTTTCTTATTGTGGGGACTAGAGTTACGTCATCGAGGCGGCTCAAAAAGACGACTTCGAGGATTCGACGCTTTGTGGCGTAGTCGGCGGTAAGCCATTTGGTGGCAAGGGCTTGAGAAAGTTCAAAAACTTTCACGGCCAGGTCGCACATTTCGTCGTTCGAGCGGTCGATCACGTCCAGTTGCAGCTTGAGTCCGGCGATGCGGTCGCGGAGTTCGGTCTGTTTTCCAGCGAAGATGTCGGCGTCGATTTCGTGGTTGATCCGCATGTCGACGATACGGTGCTGCTGCTGGACGGCCAAAGTCATCTGGCGTTGAATCTCGGTTCGTTGGGCGAGTACGTCGGTCTGAGCGTCTTTGGTCTGAGATTGCAGGACGGCTCGGACCCAGTCGCGGACCTCTTCGTTTTCGATTCGCATCTTCTGGAAGATGGCCAGGACATGTCGGTCGATGTCAGCTTCGGTGACCCACGTTCGAGGATGTCCCTGGACGTTGTAGTAGCTGCAGCGGTAGTAGATGTAGTGGCGGTCGCCGTTCTTGGTGCGTTTGGTCTTCTTCTCGCCGGTGATGGGATGCCCGCAGTGGCCGCAGGTGATACGGTCGCCTGCGTAGGTCATTTCGTGCGACTGATAGACGTGTCCGCCGAGCAACGCTTGAACGCGGTCCCAAGTGGCTCGGTCGGTCAACGGTTCGTGCTTACCGGGATCCCCACGCTCGTATCACTCGAAATGCTTCGCGCAAGAACGCGTTCGTGGTCCAGAGGTGGAGGTGAGCATTCTCCGTAACGAGCGACGAAACCGGTTCCGAACAAATCTCCCTGAGCGACATCGTGCGGTAGTGATTCTCCGCAGCACCACGTTTCACGATTGCTATAGCCTTGGTAATTGTCGTAAATGCTCATGTGCCTTTCGTTTTCTCAAGACGCCCGGTGCTCCGGTCGCCATCGGTTTCTCACAAACCCACCCGCATTTGTTTCCGGCGGAGTGGGCCTCTTCGAACCGACAGGTGAGGCCCACTCCGTTGGAAATAAGAAGCGAACGAACGACTGTTGGCGCAGATTGGCCAGGCGGGGGGCGGGGGCAGGATCGAAGCCGAGACAAGGTGGAGCCTTGGCCGCAGGCCAGGCTGTACCATCGACCGCACTCTCATTTCAAACAACCAATCCAGTCGCGCACTCTCATGTTGGGCCATAGAGTTCGGATCGGTGCCGATTCCGGACTGAAAGCTCCGCGATTCCTCTAAGAATTCTAATTCTGGATCGAGAACGCGAAATTCGTCTACCCGAAGTAGAATTGACTTCGTCGCAAATTTTTTCAGAAAAGTTGGTAGAGAGTGTCCAAAACTGGGATCTTCATCCATCAATAGACAGTGGACGAATTCATCGAACAACCCTTTACCCCCCGCACCCAGTAAGGAACCGTCATGACAACGAAGAAGTTTCTGTGCATTCAGAGAAGCCAGCCGGGTGGCTGCGAAAATCCGTCCCCTGCGCAGATGCAGGAAATGTACGCTCATTTTCACGCCTGGCGGGAGAAGTTTCGCGACAACATCCTCGACATGGGAGGGAAGCTCGGCGGCGGAAAGGTCGTCACATCCCAGGGTGAGACCGACGGCCCATTTGTCGAGTTGAAAGAGGTGGCCGGAGGCTTCATGATCATCACGGCAGACAGTCTTGAGCAGGCAATCGAAGTCGCTCGCGAATGTCCCGGAGTCGTGATGCCGGGGTCGAGTGTCGAGGTTCTGGAGATACATACTTCGTGAGTACGCCCGATCTGGTCGACCCTTCTTTCGGCACGAATATGGCCGACTCGTTGCCACACTGACGCGAAGTGTTGGTTCGCAGCACATTGAGGATGTCGAAGATGCAGTTCAATCTGCGTTGATGACTGCATTAGCGCGTTGGACAACGACGGGGTTGCCGGAGAAGCCATCTGCGTGGCTCTTTCGCGTTGCTCAGAACAACCTATTGGAAACGTTGCGTCGCGGCACGGCGGAGCGGCGCATCTTCCAACAGGTAGGACTGGAACGGTCTCTATTCGGAGCGAAAGCCGGAGAGGTCACCCCGCCATCGGATACGGTCGATGCAGATCTCCTGCGGATGTTGTTTCTCTGCTGCGATGATTCTATCCCGGTGGAATCGCAAGTTGTGTTCGCATTGAAGACGCTGTGCGGCTTCGACGTTCGTGAGATCGCACTCCGTCTATTTGCCTCTGAAGCGAACATCTATAAACGATTCAGCCGGGCCCGCAGCCGACTGCGGGAACTGTCGCCGTCTCCTGCAGACTTCGCAGACGCGTTGCACGAATCCAAATTGCCTGCGGTTCACAAGACGCTCTATCTATTGTTCACCGAAGGCTACTTGTCATTCCAACCCCAGACGGCCATCCGGCGAGAACTTTGTGAGGAAGCGATTCGGCTGGGAACGATCCTGGTCCAGCATCCTGTGGGCAGCTCGCCAGAAACGTACGCGTTACTGGCACTCATGCATCTTCATGCCGCGAGAATGACATCCCGCCAGGACGAAGCGGGGGCGTTGCTGCTGCTGGAAGAACAGGATCGCAGTTTGTGGGATCCGTGCAGAATTCGAGTTGGACTGGAATGGCTGGCCGGATCGGCTCAGGGTGATTGCTTTAGTCGATATCACGCCGAAGCGGGAATCGCGGCGGAGCATTGTCTGGCTCCATCGTTTCAGGAAACTCGCTGGGATGTCGTTGTGGAATGTTATTCAATGTTGGAACAGATTGCTCCGTCACCGATCCACAAGCTGAACCGTGCCATTGCTGTGGCCGAACTGCACGGCCCCGCTGCCGGTCTTGCAATTCTCGACGGATTCGAGCCGCCTACCTGGCTGGCCGGGTCGCATCTCTGGGCGGCGGTGCTGGCCGATTTGCATCGCCGTTGCGGAAACACGGAAGCCGCAAGCCGATATCGCGAGACAGCCTGTATCGCCGCTCCAACGAACGCGATCAGAGATCTCTTGAACCGTCGTTTTCAAAGCAAAGACTCATGAATTTTTACAGTACCGCATTGCCAGTACGAGAGAGAGTAAGCACATGACCGTGAACACCAAGAAAGTACAAAACCGACGTTCGATTCGATATGCATCGCTTTCGGAACTTTTGAGTGATGCGGAGAAGCTCGCTGCCTCCGACGTCCGCATGCTGGGAAACTGGTCGTTCGGGCAAATCCTCAAGCATTTGGCGATGTCGCTCGACTCATCCATCGACGGCACTGGTTTCATGCTCCCCGCTCCAGCTCGCTGGCTGATGAGTCTGCTGATGAAGAAGAAATTCCTGACTCAGCCCATTCCAGCCGGGTTCAAGAGTGTGTCGCAATTCATTCCCGACGAGACGTCGGTCGAAGAGGGGCTCACGTTGTTGCGGACCGCCATCGAACATCAGCAGCGAGAGCCCAATCGCGCACTACACCCTGCTTTCGGGAAACTGTCCAACGCGGAATGGGACGCCTTCAACCTGCGACACTCCGAAATGCACATGAGTTTTGTCGTGCCGAATTAGTACTACAGCGCTAAGTCGAATCCCATTGGCAGCGTACCATGTTCCGTTT
>CAYMAO010000034.1:0-12761 GCA_964388415.1 uncultured Planctomycetaceae bacterium
GCAACTTTATGGCCGTCAACGAAACGAAGAGCGGACATTGATAATTTGACAGCGCCGAGGTCGCACTCGGCGTGATGATTTGGGCAAAGGCACAGAATGTTGCCAATGATGTCGAAGCCGTCATGCGGGCTGCCAAGAGGCTTGATGTGATGTGCTTCCGCGTATCGCGAGCCATCCGCGAGCATGATGGTGTGGCCGCAAATCTGGCATTGGTACTTGTGAAGGACCTTCACGCGGCGCGCCAACGCGGTGTCGCGAAGAATGCGATACGTCGTTGTTGCCGCGCGTTCTGGCTTTACGTCGGCAACATCACTCGCCGTCGGGGTCGTTGGGGCAAACGTATCACCCAACAGTTGTTCGAGTTGACTAGCAAGCTTGGTGTCGCCCGGGTAAGCAGCCAGATACGATTGCTTAACCATTGCAACTTTGTCGTCGTTGAGCGCTGCCAATGTTGCCTGCACAAATAGACGACCACCCGGAATATCGACTGGTTTCTTGATAACCCAATCGACAAGCCGAGCATGGTGCCGATGTGTGGTGGTGTCGTCGTGAAGCGGATTGTCGTCGGACGTTGGAGGCAGATAATTGCCTTTGATAATGCCAATACCAACTGCCCGGTTGTAGGCGTCATTTGCTACGACAACATCACCTTGTTTGATTTCGTGGGTAAAGCTCCAAATCATTCCGGCCGCACCATCTCCGTTGCCCTTTGAGCCTTTGCCATATTTTGCTTCGAGTGCGACCAACACCGAAGCACGATCTTTGAAACGGCGAAAGTCGCGACCTTCGAGCCAGCCGATAGCGATACAACCGAGTTCTGAGAACACGGGCCAGTCTTCGGCACGATTGCCGGGTGCGATCTTCCAGATTTCGGTCATGTTGCAGGAATTCTGGTGTGATGGCTTCTGACGGCGAACAAGTATTCTACCGCAGAAGTACGGTAAAACATTACCGCATTTTTACGGTCGAATATGGAATTGTCAACTCTGATGCGTCATACTGCAAATCGGGTTGCGTCGAATCGCTCGACAGTTTCCCATACTCTACCGCAAGTGAGCCCGTGCTATGCCACAGATGCCGCTGCCCTGGTCTGAGTACTATTCGTTAGTTGTCGCGTTCCGAACCGTCTTCAGAACACAGACCCAGGAGGGTATCTTGCTAAACGCCCATGCGCCCACCAAAAAAAAGGATGCACCTGACAGAAGTCAGTGCCTGTAAAAATCCTCGAGAACACGATGCGCTTGTTTGAGGGAACGCCGCTGGATCGGCCGCCGCGCTGCGAACGCTGCGGCGAACTGGAAACGGGGTGCGCTTGTCCGCCGATGTTGCCGCCGCGGCTCGCCCCCGGGAAACAAACGGCCCGCTTGTTCGTCGAGAAACGCAACAAGGGGAAAGTCGTCACCGTGGTCCGCGGGTTGTCGGCGGAAGGGAACGATCTATCGGGCCTATTGGGGCAATTGAAATCCGCCTGCGGAGCCGGGGGGACGCTGCAGGGGGACGTGCTCGAAATCCAGGGAATGCACCAAGACCGCATTCGCGAATTGCTCACAAAGATCGGATACCGCGTCCGCGATTGATGGCGGCCAATCACTCGATCAATTCGCGGATCGGCCGGCGGTCGTCGAGCAGGTGTTGCGGACGTCCCGAGAAATTGGGGAGCTTGATGTCGAGATCGATCCCCAGCACGTGGTAGATCGTGGCGATAATGTTCTCGAACGTTGTCGTGCCGGTGAGAGACAGTTCGGCCCGCGTGTCGGTTGCGCCGAGCATCTGGCCCATTTTCAGGCCGCCGCCGAACAGCACCGCGCAGCCGGCGTCGGCCCAATGTTCCCGGCCGGGTCCGGGGTAGGAAATCTTCGGCGTGCGTCCGAATTCCCCCAGCATCACCACCAGCACGTCTTGATCGAGCCCGCGGTCTTTCAGGTCTTCCACCAAGGCCGAAAAACTCTGGTCCAGCGTCGGCATGAGTCCTTTCAAGGCAAAGAAGACGTCGGCCTCCGGGCCGCTGTGATGGTCCCACGAGCCGACCCGGAGCGTCACCACCCGGGCGCCGGATTCGACGAGCCGGCGCGCGCGGATGAACGGCTTTGCATCCCAATCGTAAAGTATGGACTTCACCGTTTGATGCGGATATTTCCCGGCCTTGTCTCCGTAGCGCTTCAGAGTCTCCGGCGGTTCTTTCGACAGGTCGAACGCGGCCTGCACGGCCGACGACCCGACGATTTCCAGCGCTTTCGCCTGAAACTGATCGATCCCCCGAAACGCGTCGTTCCGTTCCGTTTCGCGGCGGAAGGCATCAAAAGCGGCCAGCAGCGACCGACGGTCGTCGAGCCGATTCGCCGGCAGCGACGGCGTCATGTCGGCCAGCGACTCCTCAAACGGACGGAACGGCGCGTAGCCTGTGCCCAGATAGTGCGGCTTCTCAAACTCGAACTGATCGACCGTCTGCTCGTTAAGGCTGATATACGGCGGCATCGGTGAATGGGGCGCTGCCAGCCGGCTGACGACCGACCCGAACGCCGGCCGCGCACCAGCCGTGCGCGGCAAACCCGAGTAGACCTCGCTCAGAAAATGGTCGTTCTCGACCGACCGAATGCCTCGCAGCAGGACGAGTTGATCCATCAGTTGGGCTTGCCGAGGCATCAGCTCGCAGATGTCGATCCCTGGCAAGCGAGTGGCGATCGGATGAAACGGCCCGCGATACTCGGCCGGCGCTTCCGGCTTGAGATCGTACATGTCGATGTGGCTTGGCCCGCCCGGCAGGACGATATAGATCACCGATTTCGGACGGTGAGACGGCCCGGCCTGGGCGTCGGACCTGAGCAGTTCCGTCAGCGTCAAACCGCCGAGCCCCAGCCCGCCGGCACGAAGAAAATTCCGCCGGGAGATTCCGTCGCAATACGTTTGCTGCGCTCCCCAACTGATTAGCATGTCGGAAACCTTCGGCGAACGAAGTCTGGAGCGGTTCCTATCGCTATTTGTATCGACGAATTCTATCAACAAAGAGTGTAGCAGTTCGCCGGAGGACAAGGAAAGACATCCTGGGAAACGACGCATTGCTCCTGCGTACAGTTCGCGTATTGCCGGGCGGATAGCGGGCCGTTATGGTGGAGGTCGGCTCTCTCTTCCTGAACTCTGCGAGGAACCGACCATGTCCGACGACACGTCCGCCGGTCCGGTTGCTGAACGTCTGGCCGCCTTCGCTGCGCAGGTCCGGGCCATTCGCGACAGCCTGCATCAAACGGTCGTCGGTCAAGATACGGCCATTGATCTGTTGTTGACCTGTGCGCTGACCGGGTCGCACGCGCTCCTGGTCGGCGTGCCCGGCCTGGCGAAGACGCTGATGGTGAAAGCCCTGGCCGGGGCGTTTCGCTGGCAATTTTCGCGAATCCAGTTCACGCCCGATTTGATGCCGTCGGACATTACGGGTTATGAACTGTTAAGCCGCGATGAAACGGGCGCCGGCGGCGCGCCGAAGATGGTGTTCCGCCCGGGGCCGATTTTCGCCAACCTGGTGCTGGCCGATGAAATCAATCGGGCGGCGCCGAAAACGCAGTCGGCCTTGTTGGAAGCGATGGCCGAAAGGCACGTCACCGTCGGCGGGCAGACGCATGACCTGACCGACCCGTTCCTGGTCGTCGCCACGCAGAACCCCATCGAGCAGGAAGGGACGTATCCTTTGCCCGAAGCGCAGCTCGACCGGTTCATGATGGAGATACAGATCGAGTATCCGTCACCCGCCCAGGAAGAGGAAATCGTCGCCAAGACGACGCATGGCCCGTTGCCAATGCCGGCGAGCACCTTTGATCGGGAGCAGTTTCTCCTGTTGCGCGATCTGGTGTGGGCCGTCCCCGTGCCGCAGAGCGTGACGGCGTTCGCCGTGAAGTTGTGCGGTTCCAGCCGGCCGCAAGACGTGCGGGCCACGACCTATGTGAAGGAATACGTCGAATGGGGAGCCGGCCCGCGCGGGTCGCAGAACCTGGTGCTGGCGGCGAAAGCCCGTGCGCTCTTGCAGGGCCGGGCCGCGCCGACGACGGACGACGTGAAAGCGGTGGCGCTGCCGGTGTTGCGCCATCGGATCATCGTCAATCATCGAGCGGTGGGCGATTCGGTCACCACGCGTCAGATCGTCGGTCATCTACTCGAAAAGACCGCCGCATGACGACCGCCGTCACCAGTAAATATCTCGACTTGCGGGCGCTCGCCGCGCTGCGACACCTCAGGTTCGCGACGCGGCAGCGGATCGAAGGCGCCTACAGCGGCCGGCATCGGTCGCGCCAGATGGGGGGCGCCGGGGAATTCGTCGACTACCGCGAATACTCTGCCGGCGAAGATCTGCGCCGGCTGGATTGGAAGGTGCTTGCCCGCACCGGCCGGGCGTATATCCGGCTGTTTCAGGACGAAACCAACCTGATGTGCACGATGGTCGTCGACGCCAGCGGGTCGATGCTCTATTCCGGCCAGAGCAAGCCCGGAAAACGCGGCTCGAAGCTGGAGTATGTCCAATATCTGTCCACGGCGTTAAGCCAGGTGATCGCCGATTCGCAGGACCAGGTCGGCGTGGCGATCGTTTCGGAAGGGCTCAAACGCTATCTCCCGCCAGCAGGAGGCACGATTCACCTCCGCCGCGTGCAAGAACTCATCGAAAAGATTCCGCGGCGCAGGGCCGCGACCAGGCTGTCCGACGCGCTCAAGGAAACGTTTCAACGAGCCGGCCGCCGCGGCGTGCTGGTCGTGATGAGCGACTTCCTCGACGACGACCCGGAAGCCGTCTTCGCCGCGCTGCGGCTGTTCCGGCATCGTTTCTGGGACATTCTCATCTTGCACATCATTCATCCGGAAGAAGAGCAGCTGCCGACCGGAGCGGCGTTCCGCTTTGAAGGGCTGGAGCAGTCCGGCTGGGTCGACTGCTCGCCGGCGGAAGTCCGGGACGAGTATCAGCAGCGGTTTTCCGCCCATTGTGCGATGATCCGCGGACTCTCGTTGACTGTCGGAGCCGATTACCGCCGCATCTCGACGGCTATCCCGTACCTGGAACAGTTGGGACAGTTTTTAAGAGCAAGGACTGGGTGAGTGAACAATGATCATTGTTCATCGGCTGTTGGCTATTGGTCATTGAATGAATATGAACAACGACCAATAGCCATTAGCTAAAGACCAATCTCCGCGTCTCACAGTGACGAGACACTAGCAGGCATTCCGCATGTTCCTGAACCCGTGGGCCATCAGCGTGGGATTCGCAGCGGCGGGATTGCCGCTGCTGATCCATTGGCTCACGCGTCCGCGGCCGGTCCGTTTGCCGTTGTCGACGCTGAAGTTCGTGCAGCAGGCGGTCGCGCAACGACGGGCTCGGCATCGGCTAAGAGACCTTCTGGTCCTATTGTTGCGGACGCTCGCCGTGCTGCTGCTGGCGGCGGCAATCGCTCGGCCGCTCTGGCAGCAGAAGACTTTGATCTCGGCTCAAGACCCGGGCAAGTCGCTCCGCGTCGTCATTCTTGATGCCAGTCAGAGCCTGTCGGCCGTCTCCGGCGGCGCGCAGCTTTTCGAACGGAGCCGTGCCAAAGCCGGCGAATTTCTGACCTATCGTCCGGATCTCCGCGCGAATCTGATCGTGTTGAAAGCGGCGCCGCACGCGTTGTTCGACCAGCCGACCGACAACTTTTCGGCGCTGCGCGAGGAACTCGCCGTGGTTCGGCCGGCTGCGGAACGGGCCAAAGTGCAGGCGGCTCTGAACCAGGCGGCCGACATGCTGGCGATAGGCAGCCCCGACGTCCGGAGGGAATTGATCATCGTCAGCGATTTTCAGAGGACGAACTGGGCGACGGCCGACTTCAGCGTCCTGCCGGAAGCGGCCCTCATTCAACTCGAATCGGTCGCCCCTGCCGAACCGTTGCCGAACCTGGCGATTCGCAAAGTGGCCAGCCAGGGCCGCATCGAAACAGGCCGGGAATTTCGTGTGGAAGTCGACATCGGCAACGCGTCCTCGACGCCGCGGTCCGTCGACGTGGAAGTG
Source organism: uncultured Planctomycetaceae bacterium (assembly GCA_964388415.1). Classification (GTDB taxonomy): domain Bacteria; phylum Planctomycetota; class Planctomycetia; order Planctomycetales; family Planctomycetaceae; genus CAZDGB01. The sequence continues at coordinate 6,014 of CAYMAO010000034.1, forward strand.
GAACTCGGAGGCGTCGCGCATCGGCTTACGGGGACGTGTCCGCCGCAGTCGACGACCACGCTGACGACGGAACTCACCGTCCCGGTTTCAGGCTGGCATTTCGGCGAAGCCCGGCTCGTTGGTGCCGGGGATGCATTGCCGGGCGACAACCGCCGGGCATTCGTGCTCGAAGCGCGACCGGCGGCTCAATTCGTATTGGTGACGCGGCAATCGCCGAAGATCAAGCCGTCGTCAAGCTTTTACCTGGAGCGGGGGCTGGCGCCGCTGTTGTCCGATGATCAGCAGGCGACAGAAAAAGTGATGCGCGTGGATGCCGTCGGCGGATCGCTCCGCGACAACCTGCTGACGGGCGACGTCGTGGTGCTCGATCATCCGGGAAAATTTTCGGCCGACACGATCAAGCTGCTCGGTTCGCTGCTGCGCCGCGGCCGGGGGGTATTGTATTTTCTGACGGAGCCGACCGATGCCGCGAATCTGCAGCTCTTGCAGGATTCGCTCGGCAGCGACCTGCAATTGCCCGTCGCGTTTACGCCCGCGTCGTCGGTCCAGCCGCGCCGGGACTTGTCGCTGGCCGCGGCTGATACGTTGCGCGAGCCGTTCAGCATCTTTGGCGAAGAGGGCGGGGCCGTCTTTCAGCCGCTGCGGTTCTCCGGCGGGCTGGCCTCGCGCAAGATGGAAACAGGGATCCTGGACGACGTCCGCGTCACTTACAGCGACGGCTCCGCGGCGCTGGTGATCACCGCCTGCGGGGCCGGCACGCTGGTGTTGTGGAATGCCGATTTGCAGCAATCGAATCTGCCTCAGTCTTCCGCGTTTGTGCCTTTGCTGGGAGAACTGTCGGGCCTGCTTATGGGAGAGCGAAGAATTCCGGCCGCACAGGCGTGCGGAGAGCCGCTGTCGGCCTTTCTCCCGCCGGAAGCCGGCCCCAGCGCGGGGTTGAACGTGTTAACGCCTGCGGGGACGGCTCCCGATTGGGAGACGGGCGAATTGCTCGACGAACCGATCGGCGTGTTGTGGCGGGAACAAGCCGCCGGACCGCCGGGCATCTATCAGGTTCAGCGCGGCGGCAAACCGGTTTATGCCGTGGCGACCGCCGCGCCGGCCGAGGAAAGCGATCTGGAACCAATACCGCCAGAAGTCCTGCAAGGCCGGTTGGCCGGCGGCCGTACCGTGTATTTTAAAGCCGCCGACCAGGAAACCGACCGGCACGACGAATCGTGGGTCTGGCTGCTGACGTTGTGCGCCGTGGCGATGTGTCTCGAATTCGGCGTGCTGAACTGGTTTCGGACGTGATATGCATGCTCTTTCGTTCGAACCGCTGATTTCTCCCGCCCTGTGGATGGGGTTGGCCGTCGCAACGGTCGGGGGGATCGCGGTCTATGCCTGGCGTCGGCATGGCGGGGTGACGCCCGTGCGGTGGGCCGTCATCGTCGTGCTGATGGGCTTGGGGGCCGCGCTGCCGTTGATCCTGTTGCTCAACCCGACCTGGGTGCAGCGGATTCCCCGGCCCGGGGGCAAGCCGACGCTGAATGTTCTGGTAGACCGATCGGCGAGCATGTCGACCGCCGACGCTGACCGGGGGATGACCCGTTATCAGGCGGCGACGGAAATCGCCCGCGAGTGCGCGAAGGATCTGGGCGACCGATTCGATGTGCGGATCAAGACGTTCGCGGAATCGGTTACCAGCCACGAGGCGGCCGACCTGGCGTCGCTCGCGCCGGAGGGAGCGGTTTCCGATCTCGCCTCTGCGATTTCGGACGGCGTGCAAGGAACCGGCACGGCCGGCCAGGCCGTGCTGTTGTTGAGCGACGGCATTCACAACGCCCTGGGCGGCGGTCCGCAAACGGTGTTGACGGCGGCCCGCAATTCCCGCGCAGCCGGCGTGCCGATTTACACGCAGGTCTTCGGCAAAGTCAGCGACGTCACGGACCTGGCCGTTCGGCTGCCGATGACACAGCAAGTCGCCTTTCAAGGCCAGCGGGTGCCGGTGATTGCCTTTGTCAAACGCCGGGGCCATCTCGCGCCGCAAACGCGCGTCAGCCTCTGGCAAGAGGGCCGGTCAATCGACGAGCAAGAGCTTTTCCTGGATCGGGCCCTGGAAAGCGAGGCGGCGTTCAGCGTGAGTGAAGCGAAGCCGGGATTGTATCGGTACGAAGTCCGCGTCGATTTGGCCCTTGGCGAAGTGACCACGGTCAACAACTATGCCCCGTTTCTGCTGCGAGTCACCGATCGGCCGATCCGAGTGCTGCTCCTGGAAGGCGCTCCGTATTGGGACAATAAATTCCTGATGCGCACGCTGGCAGCCGATCCGTCGGTCGAGTTGGACGGCATCGTCCGGATCACGACCAGCCGTTTTCTGCGCCGGACAATCTCCCGTCCGGGGCCAATTTCGAATACTGTCGTTGAAGACCCCCAGGCGACTTCGGCCGAGAACGACGAGTCCCCGGCCGACAATGCGTCTCGTGAATCGGTGGAAATGCTGACCGACCCGGCCCAGTTCACATTTGATCGTGAGAAATTGCGGCAATATCAGGTGATTGTGCTGGGCCGCGGGGCGGACATCTATCTGACCGAAGCGTTCCTGAACGATCTGCGCCTTTGGATCTCCCGCGATAGCGGGGCCTTGGTCTGCTCTCGAGGACAGCCGGTGACGCAGGTGACGCAGAATCTGGACCGGCTGCTGCCCGTGCGCTGGGCCAATTCGGCCGAAACGCGATTCCGCGTCAACCTGACCGATTACGGCCGGTCGCTGCAATGGCTGCCAATCGAAGGCGATGCGTCGGGCCAGTCGCTGGGGCGGCTGCCGTCGCTGGCGACAAAAACCGTCATCGATCAGGTAAAGCCGCTCACGAGCGTGCTGGCGTCAGGAACCGCGGCCGGCGACCGCATGACGCCCGTCGTCAGTTATCAGCCGTTCGGCGCGGGCCGGGTGGTGGTCGTGGAAGGGGCCGGCATGTGGCGGTGGGCGTTTCTCGCCCCGAAGTTCAAAGAGCACGAGCAGATGTATCACGGATTGTGGCAAAGCCTGCTGAGGTGGCTGATTTCCGGGGCCGGGTTGATGCCCGGCGAACGGGCCGCATTGCGGGCCGACAAGGTGAGTTTCACGACGAGCGATCAAATCTCCTCGCAACTCCTGCTGCGCGACGAGACCGAGATCCCCGACGTCGAACTCCGTGGAGACGGCCTTTCCGAACCGCGCCGCGTCAAACCGGTGGCACAGGCCGATGAACCGTCAACGTACCGTGTGCCGTTCGGGCAGTTGCCGGAAGGCCGCTACGAAGCGAAAGTCGCCGGGGACGAATCGTGGGGCCAGTCCGCCGTCACGGTGTTCGACGTCCGGCGATTTCAGGACGAGCAGCTCGACATCACGGCTCGCCCTGACGTGATGGCCCGCATCGCCAGCGCCACGGGCGGCACGGCCCTCAAATCCAGCAACGCCGAGGAAATCATAGGCCAGTTCAAGAGTTATCTCGACGTCAACCGCCCCGAACGGGTGCTTCGCCGCCCGGCGTGGGATAAGTCCTGGGTTCTGGCCGGCGTGTTAATGCTCTGGTCCGCCGCCTGGGCCATCCGCCGATACAGCGGACTGGTCTGATCAAGAGAACGTGGCATCGGGCCTGCTTGCCCCAATCTGCCCCCTGGATTTTTCGCTTCAGCCCAGATCACATGCTGAATTTGTCAGCACGAGTGATGTTGTCGTCATCAGTCTTTGGCGAGATTTCCTCTTGGGCTGCGAGCCATTCAAACACTGATGCCTTAAGAAGTTGCAGTAGACGTTGCAAAAACGCTACAAACCAACAAAAATATCACAAAATACCCAAATATCCCATATTGTTGTTGCGAGCATTCCAAGCCTTCGGCTAAGTTCGTCACTCGATGACCGGAGAATTCGATGGCACTCTCGAGATCTCCGTCGGCCGGCCTGTGTTGTCCGGCCATGGAATTTGAATCTGGTTGAGAGGAGTCAAAGTATGAAGGCGTTACGGTTGAGTCGGGCCGCCCTGTGCCTGGCGATGTTCTCCGCACTGGTTGCGACCGCTATGGCCGCTGTGGTTTCGACCACGACGACGATCGCTGTTCCCAGCGTCCAGAGCGATGGCAACCCGAGCTACAACGTGTACGGCGTCGGTTCCGGGAAGTTGTACAAGGACACCCACCTGGGGATCCTCACCGGCACGTTCAAAGCCAAGATTTTAAACAAGTCGAAGGCCTCGGCGAAGTTCGAGAATCAAGGTCTGTCGATCAATGATCCGTGGGATGGCTCCACGGTGACCGCGACCAAAGATTCCCAAACGGTCTCGAAGCCGGTCTCTTACTGGTCCAAGGCCGTCGTGACGGTGACTTACAATCCTTTGGAAGCGATCGACGACTGAGCGATAGCGGCGGGTTGAGTCATCAATTCGCCACACGTGCAGCCGGAAGTGATACCCAACGGGCGGCCTCATCGGTCGCCCGTTTTTTATTCGCCCCGTCGCCAGCAATCCTGCACTGCTTCCTTCTCGATGATTGCGAGTCGAGAGTTCATCAAAGCCCGGCGTCGGCGACGCCGGGATCGGTATTACGCCACACTTGCCGCCCGGATCGCCTCCGGCACGGTCAGCGTCCCCTCGTACAAGGCCCGGCCGATGATCGCGCCGATCAGCTTCGGCTGCCGGCGGCTGATCACGGCGAGACTCAAGACATCCTCAATCGTCGTCACGCCGCCCGATGCAATCACCGGCAGGCCACGGTCGGCCAGGTCTTCCAGATCGGCAAGCGTCCCGGCATCGATCCCCTGCATCATGCCGTCGTTGGCGATGTTCGTATAGATGATGGCGGCGAGCGGCAGGCCGGCAAACTGCCGAGCCAGATCCCGGGCCGAAGTCTGCGAGACATCCAGCCACCCTGCCGTGGCGACGAATCCGTCGCGGGCATCCAGTCCCAACGCCACCCGGTGGGGATGCCGCTGAACGGCCGCGCGGAACCAGTCGGGTTGTTTGAGCGCCTGCGTGCCGACAATCGCCCGATCAACGCCCCACTCGTTCAGCACGAGGGACAGCGAGTCGTCGTCCCGAATGCCGCCGCCCAGTTCGCACGGGATCTTCACCGCGGCCAGGATGCTGCGAATCGCATCGCCGTTCACCGGCCGGCCAGCCTTGGCCCCGTCAAGGTCGACCAGATGCAGGCGCGTCGCCCCGGCGGCTTCCCATCGCCGGGCCATCTCGGCCGGGTCGTCGCCGAACACGGTCTCCTGGGCGTAATCCCCTTGCCTGAGCCGCACGCATTTCCCGCCCCGTAGATCAATCGCCGGCAGAATTTCCATCAGACTGGCATTCAGAGAAGGGGGATTGCGGATGGTTTACGCTCGCCGGACAGAGCACCTTGAATGCCCGACACTCTCACAGCGCCGCGAAGTTGCCGAGCAGCTTCAAGCCGACCTGCTGACTTTTTTCAGGATGAAATTGCGTCGCGAAGAGATTTTCTTTCGCCACCATGGAGACAAACGGGCCGCCGTAATCCGCCCGTGCAGCGATGACGCTCGGATCGCCGGGAACGACATGGTAACTATGAACGAAGTAGACCGACAGCGGCTCTTGAATGCCAGCCAACAGGCGATTCGGCCGGTCAACCGTCAATTCGTTCCAACCCATGTGCGGGATTTTCAGCCCCGGCCGCGATTCAAACCGAACAACCGTCCCCCGCAGCACGCCGAGGCCCGGCCATTCGCCGTCTTCATAGCTGACGTCGAACAGCAGTTGCAATCCCAGGCAGATGCCCAGGAACGGCTTGCCGGCTTGAACGTGCTCGATGATCGGCTGCGAGAGTTCGAAACGGTTCAATTCTCCGATCGCATCGCGAAACGCCCCGACACCCGGCAGGACCAGCTTTTCCGCGGAAGCGATTTCGCGCGGCGTGCGAACGATCTTCGCCTGGCAGCCAAGCCGTTCAAACGCCTTCTGCACGCTGCGCAGATTGCCCATGCCATAGTCCACGATGGAAATCAGAGCCATTTCTTCGCAGCAATTTGAGGAATCGGCGTCGAACCAGCCAGCAGACGCCGGAAAGCAAGTCCAGGTTCACGCATCATCGTAACGGCGACGCTGACCGGCGCGGAGTCTCGGCCGAAGCCGGCGAACCAACAAAGGAAAAAGAGTGTCGTGAGAACCGAGCCTCCGGGCTTGTCGATTCGCCCCCTTCTCCGTTAAAGTTGCCGGTGAGAACTTGCCCGATAGTGTAACGGTAGCACAACAGATTTTGGTTCTGTTTGTCCAGGTTCGAATCCTGGTCGGGCAATTGAGTTAAAGTTAATCAGGAAAAGGGGTTGCGACGAGACAACAATTGTTGATGCGACCTGATAATCAGCCGGTGCAACCCAGGTGCAACTTTGGGTGGGTGATTTTCGGGGTTTCACGATTCATCGGTCGCATGAGTCTCCCGCCTCAGGTTAGTTTCGGATGGAGAAATCGAGATGCATTTTACGGTCGGCGAGATGCGAAAGGCGCTCGCGGGTTGTCGCGATGATGACATCTTGACGTTTGGCGCTCAGATGTTCGACAAGGTCGAATGCCGCGGGCCAAATCTGTTTGACGTGCAACTGCGTCCGTCAGTCTCGTACTCAAGTGAGGATAAGAAGTTTCACCTGTTGGTCGATGCCGGCTGTGAACCGGAGGAGTCCGCGACGTAGCACGGCCATACTTCATCCAGGAATGCTTGCACAAGATCGGGAACTCTAGTCCGGTCCTGGATTGGCTGGTTGCAATAGAGCGAT
>CAYMAO010000034.1:12831-71079 GCA_964388415.1 uncultured Planctomycetaceae bacterium
ATCCGCGTTTATCACCGGGTTTTGAGAAATCGGGCATTTGAGAGTCCTTTGAGTAAGTAAACTTCGTGCGGATTGAGGTCGCTACGCCTCAGAATTCATCGACGGATTGAACCGCCGCGAAGTAGTCCGCCATCAAGTCCATGACGTGCGCCGCCGTCATCAGGGCGACGATGTTCATGCGAGCCGTCACCACGGTCAGGCGAGCGAGTTGTCGAATCTGATCGGGCGAGAGTTGCAACAAGTCCGCTGTCTGAACCGCGGCGAGCGTATCGGCCGCTCGTTCGTGCGATTCCAACACGTCGCCTTGCAGCGCCCGTAAGGCGTCGATCAGTTCGGTATCGGCCATCGCATCACCTCAAGAAAACAAACAACGCCGAACCAGCCGGAACATTCACCCGCGGTCGAACGCCCGACCGGCCCGACGCCGTTCATTTCGCCGGCGGAGAACTTCCAAGCCGCCAGCATCTCACGCCAGGCTACGCCGCCGGACGTGATTACTCATCGTTGATCACGGGAGCCGGCGGGGCGCTTATTGTCATCACGCCCCGCGGCTCAACCGGCGGACGTCGACAGCGGGGTTCAGAAGGGTCCCCCACCGGCGACGCCTGCCTGCACTTGGTTCAGTTACGCATCGCGATTTCCATCCCGAGCGCCGATTTCGCGGCGGCCACAGAGCCGAGTTGACAGGTCAATTCCGACAGCCGCTTTTTCCGCGCGGCATCGGTCATCGGCGCGGGCCGGGTGGACGGCTTGGGCAACGTCTTTTCGATTGCGGTCGCGGCTTGGCCGAGATTACGCGAGCCGAGTTGCAGGGCGAGTCGCGAGGGTTGGACGAGATTCGTTTCCATTCGTCGATTCCTTTTCTGAGAGAGAACGGCCGCCCGGCGAAATTGCCGACGGCGTGAGCGAACATCAGCCGGCGAGCGACGGAACGTCATCCACAACACGAACCGCCCGGAGTTTCCTGCCGGCGTCGCCACTGAACCATTCCAACTCCAACTGCCGGCCGATCAGCGACGGGGACGCTGCGACGCCGGGTAACTGGTTGTATTTGCCATACAGGTCGTGGCCACGCGGCGAGGTCTGATCGGATTCCACAAAGAGGAAACCGCGTGCCTCATCGGCTTGTACAACCACGCCGAAAATCGGTCGGTGAGGGACGGGACAAATCGCCGAAACGCCTTCCGTGTCGATCAGCAGTTCTTCCGCCATCGCCACGCCGGCCAGGGCTTGCCTTGCATCGTCGATCTTGAAGCGGACGCCGGCCATCTCGGCAGCGTGCTTTTCTCTCAACTTGGCGAGTTCCGCGGCGTGTCGCGATGCGACGTTATCCCTCTCAGACTCGGCACCGGCCAGCACCGCTTGCCAGTCCGATTTGCCGCCGCTGATCGTCTCGGCGTCGGTTCGCCGCTTCTGGCGTTCAACGTCCGCCGCAAACTGTGCCGGCGTCACGTTGACGGCCATGCAGACCGCCAGCCGGTCCTCGGCGGGAAGCGGGTTGCCAGCCGCGCTGCTGGCCACGGCGGACAGGTATTGCTCGGCGGCTTGTGCCGCGCGGCTTTGCAGCAGCGACTCCATTTCGGCGGCTTCGGATTCGGCAATCATGCTTTTTGCTCCTTCTGAACGGTCAAACTGGTCTTGCGGCCCGCACATTGCCAGCCGCTTTGATTCGTTGTAAGTCGTTAACTCAAAAGCGGAAATCTGCCGTCTCGTGTACTCACAATGATTCTACCAGACTGGTAAAATTGTCCGATTTCGGACGCTGTGTAACGCCAAACTCCCCTGCACACCCCTCCGAAAGAAACTATTTCCCCTCACTGACTACGTTCGCCGCGTAGGTTCCGCAGCTTCCCTAGGGTAGTACCTACTGCCTATTCCCCGCAGTATCGTCATTATGATTCGTGTCGCCCCTTTCGCCGGACGCCTCGAATCGTGACCAACGGACACCGCCCGCGATGCCGTTCAACCGTCACCAGTCCCGCGGCTTCCAGTTGCTTCAGACCACGCCAGACCGCGAATCGATCCAGCCCGAATTGTTCCCACGTCGCCGGCGTCAGGGATACCGGATCAGCGTTCCGCATTCCCCGCAGATACCAGACGGCCATACCAACGGTGAGCGCCTTGCCGGTGAGCCGAGCCGCTTGTGTCAGCCACACCAACGGCACCGGACCGCGGAGGAATCTTTCTCCGTTTCGTTTGCGCTTATCCTGCCACCGCTTTCGAGTCGGTTCGGACATTCGCTCACCGACTGAATCGCCCACCCTTGCTACCCTCTATTCCATAGAAGACATAAGAGATAAGAAATAAGAATTAAGATAAGAGGGACCGGGTGAGCGTTGGCGCAACACCCTTGTTGCGCCGGTGCACAATTGGTGTTGCACCGGCGCTACACCTTCAAAACGGGATTTGCTCCCCCGCGTCGACCGTTTCCAGTTCATCCAACAGCCCTTGGATTGTGTCCCACATGCGGACGCCCCGCGGGTCGATGTACCGCTCGCCGGACCGGATCACCTTGGCATCCGTCCGCAAGGCGAACCCGTCCAGCACGATTTCCGACGCCTCACGCATCGCCGCTTGTGTCGCCGTCACCATGTCGCCGATGTCCGACTCCGAACCCTCGACCAGCAACGCATCATGGACCGGACAACAAACCTCGATGCCGCGCTCCGTCGCCAGACAGCACGCCAGCCGGAGCATTTCCGCGCCGTTCGCCTGCACGGGGAAGTTTCGCAGGCTGGTTGGTTTCACGTCCGGTCCGACATTCAGCCGCCAGCCGAACACCGTCGTCAGCCAGCCCCGCAACATCGCATGATCGACGGCACCGTCAGACCACGCCCAAAACGTCGGGAACCGTTCCCGATGGAGTCGCAGCAGTTCCCGTGCATGTGCTTCCGTTTTACCGATCAGTTGCGCCAGCGACTTTTCCGCCATGCCGTAGTTCGCCGCCAGGTAGACGACTTTGAACACGTCCCGCAACTCCGGGTGAGTCTTTTTCGTCGCATCCGCGGGGATGATGCCGCCGGTTTTGCCGAGCCACAAATACGGATCGCCCGACAGATAGGCGTCCTGCATGGCCACGTCGCCGGACAGCTTCGCGGCGATGGCAATCTCTTGGGCGCTCCAGTCGATGTACGCCAAGGCCCGGCCCGCTGGAGGCAGGATCAATGCCCGCAACCAACACGACGGACCGAAGATAAACTTGGCGTTGGACGGCTGATTCCGTCCCGTTCGCGCCCGGAATGCCGACAACAGCGTTCGATTCCGACCGTCCGAACCGACGGCCAGGCTGTTCAATCGCATTTCGCCGAGCGTGTGCCGGAGTTCCCGAAGTGGCGCCACGGCCGGATATTGCCGCGCCATTTGCCGGAAACATTCGTCGGACAAGTCCAGCCCGCCGGTTTCGAGCATCGGCCACGGGATGTTATTCCGAACCAGCCAGTCGGCGAACCGCTTCGTCGAAAATGACATCGGCCCGCCGGACACCGCCGCGGAGTTCACCAGCAGCGCCGCCGCCTGGTTGAGAATGTCCGGGTCGTGTTTCGGCTTCGTGCCGGTCGACTCCCGCAGCAGTTCCCACAGTTCGCCGCCATAGGTCGTGTCGTCAACGCCGCCGTCTTGAACGTAGCCCGGCCCTATGCCGAGCGCCGGGAGTTCACCCGCCAAGTCCCGCGCCGCCGTGTCCAGAGCTTCCCACGTCGAATGATCCTTGCCCGCGTCCTCCCATCGGCTGATCCGATTGACGGTCAAGCCGGTCCGCTTCCGAGCCACGGAAACCGCCGCGGCCCGATCAGCCGTTGCCGCGCGTTCCATCTGCCAAACGTGATCGACAGCGGACAGCAGCTTGTGCGGGTCGATGCCCCACGCCGCCGCCGTTTCGAGAACCGCGGCGCCGATGGTCGTTTGCGGGTCGATCTCCCGTTGCCCCGTCGGAACGTAGACGCCGAAATCCTGATTGACGGCATCCACCAGCCGGAACTTGATCGACTCCCAATTCCGCAGCAGCCGTTCCAACGTCGGCACGTCCACCGGGACGCCGTTCGCTTCCATCTTCGCCACCGCCACCATGTACCGGCCCCGGAGTAACGCCCGCGGCAAGTCGATTCTCGGCAGCATCGCCGGCAGCAGTTTTGCCAAGGCGTCAACGTCCGTCTGGCAGTAGTCCAGCAGCGCCACCCGTTCGGCATCGGTGTACGGCCCGCCCCGCATGGCGAGTTCCCGCATAGACTCTTTTTCAACGGAGTCGATGGAGTCGATGCCGTGATACGCGAGAGCGCCGAGCAACCCGAATCCGCATGGCGGTTTGAACCCGTTCGCCAGATTGCGGAATTCCGTGAACAGGTCCAACACCCGCAACGGCATCCGCCAGCCGAGTTCGATGAAACACCCGAATTCCGCGGACGAATAAAAAGCGATGATCAGAACATCCGCCGCGCATTCAAACGGCGGGAGTTCCATCTCGTCTCCCCACAGTCGAACCAACCGCCCGGAGAAGTATTCCCGACCGACCATGCAAATCGGCGTCGGCCGTTCGCCCTCCGGCGCGGAGAATTCAAAGTCGATCAGCCAGATTTCACGGAAGGAATCGAACATCAGATTTCCCCCCGCAGCCGTTGCAACACCGGATGGTCGAGGGAGTCGATGCGACGATCCTTGAACGCAATCGCCAGAATGTCGCGGAATGGCAGGTCCGGCCATTTCGGATCGGGGATCGACGCCGACGCCTCGAACACCTCATACGCGCCGAGCGCCATATTCGATTGCACCCGCACCCAACTCTTGACCGCCATATACGCGGCTTCCAGCGCGGACCGACTCCACTCGTCAATCTTCCCGCTGGCGTCCGGGAGTCGGCACGGCCACAAGAACAGCACGCCTTGCCGAGTCATCGTCGTGAAGAACGCCCGACAGCCGAACGTCGATTCCGCGGCGAGTTCGTCCCGGATGGACGGATCAACAAGATAAATTTCGCGTTCCTCTTTCAATTCGAGGACGGCGGTTTCCAGGCGATACGCCGGATCGGGATGGACGCGGACAAACGCCGCTTTATCCGGCTTCCGAATCGGAACAGTGATCAGCGCTTTCTTCACGCCCGCCGTCGCCGCGAAGTCGGACGAGATGCGCAGCCGCGCGGGATCGAACGGATCAATTGCCGGCGGAGAGTCCGCCGAGCGCCCGTTGTCCGATGGCTTGGCGTCGAGTATGCTTTGGTTGTTCATTCGCAGAGCCTTTCATGGTTCGCCCTCGATTCAGACCTACCCGCCTGAATCGAGGTGTTTTCAAATTCTTCGCGCAGCCCGAACATACGGACCGCATTCCCCAAAACTAGTTGCGACGTTGATGTACGTCGCCTCGGCACAGCAACAGAAATCGCAGTCCATGCTGCGCCTCACCTTCCGCCGGTCGCACAAGTCGCCGTGCGGGACTCCATCCACGCTTCAAGATCGGCCCGGCGATACCGCACCGCCCGGCCGATTTTCACGAACGGCAACCCGTTCACGCCGCGGCATCTCCAGGCCGATAGCGTCTGCGGTTTGATCGCCAACAGTTCCGCGGCCTCGTCCTCATTCAGTAATTGTTTTTCCGTCATCGTCGCCGTGGTCATCGTGCATCGTCTCCTGTTTCGAGTGAGCTAGTTTTTGCAACCACAGTCCGTCTGCGATGAGAGAACGATACAACGGAAAAACCCGCCGAAAAGGCGGGTTTGGTGCGTTTGGGGGTCTGTGTCCGCGAGTGTCCGCGCGAGTGTCCGCGTCACTCAATGCCATTCAATTTCCCCAACCGGCGGCGCACATTGCGTGCTTTGTTGGCGAACATTCTTTCCCGGTCGGAATCTCGACTTCCGAGTTGTCGCCTATACGTCTTCTTGAATTCGGCGTGAATCTCAAATTCGGTTTTGCCTTGTGCTTCGCCGTCCAGACGCGCCACCAAGAGCGCTTTCGTAAGCGGGTCTTTCGTCTGGTTGATGACTTCGATTTTTCTTTGTGTGTCCGCGTTGTCACCCTGCGATTCTTCGCCGTTCTCCAGCATCGAAAGCAGTTTCGCCGTGGGTGCAAAAAAGAAATCGCTTTTCACCATCCGGGGTTCGCGTTTTTTTGGCGGAAACGGAAAGTAAAGTTCGGGTTCCATTTCGTGCGTCAGGATTCCACTCGCCGTCAGCCGCACAATCAGCCCGTTAACATCAACGCCGCGTGCCGCGCATAGTTTCTCAATCTGATGGCGATTGATTATCGCCAACCCTTTTGACTCAACGAGTCTGGCAATTTCAACGGTAACGTCCCTTTGAAGCGGGGTTAGATTGCTCGTCATTCGGCACCGCCTTCCGCCGCTTCCGGTTTGACGGTCGCCAGCATCGCGGAAACGGCTTTCTCCATCGCTTCTCGCACCGGGTCCATCGTCAGCCGTGCGTAGACTTCGGTTGTGCTGCTGTTCCGATGTCCGAGACTCTTTCCGATTGTGATGAGCGACGTACCCTGCAACGCCTGCCAGCTTCCCATCGTTCTCCGCAGATCGTGCAACCGCAGTTCCGGGAGTTCCGCCGCCGTGGTGACGGACCGCCAGCATTTCGTCACGTCCGTGATATGCCCGGTCGCGGAACCGGCAACCCGTGCGGGAAAGACAAACGGCGAGCCGTTGGCGTCGGCCTTCAGCTTGTGCAACACGTCCACGGCTTGCGGCGTCAACGGAATCCGCTGGGGTTCATTTTGCTTGGTGTCCGGGACGTTCCAAACCGCCGCCGACAGGTCGACATCCTGCCAACGCATTCCCAGCACGTTGGATTTTCTCGCCCCCGTCCACAGCATGAGCCGGAACGCCGCCGCCAATTTCTGATTCGGTTCGGCGTCCAACGCATTCAGGAACCGGGGGAGTTCGTCCGGTTGCATGAACCGATCACGGCTTTTCTCGGCGAACCGCTTCACGCCTTCGCACGGGTTCGGCTGTTTCCATTCGCCGTGGTCTTTCGCCACGGAGAACATCTTCGAGAGCAGCGACAGCATCCGGTTTGCTGCAAACTTCCCGTTCGCCTTGCCGATCCGTGAATGCAACGCCTGGACGTCACGGTTGGCAATACTGGACAACTTCCGGTGTTCCCACGCCGAAAGATACCGATTCCACAGCCCGCGGTCCTCGGCGATGCTGCGGGCCTTCTTGTGGGCCTCGGCATGAAACTCCAGGAACAGTTGCCACAGACCGCCGAGCGTCAGTTCGCCTTTCTGTTTCCGCTTCGACTCGGCTGGGTTCAATCCACCAGCGACGTCGGCGTTATGCTTCGTCGCCAAGTCGCGAGCCGTGTCGACCGTGATCTCTGGGAACCCGCCGAGCCGGAAGCGTTCGGTTCTCCCGGCAACTTTCTTGAGCCAGTAGAACGCCGTGGAACCCGTGGCCGTGATCAGGAACGCCAAGCCCGGCGTCTTCGCATCGTACACATACAACCGCCCATCGGGAGGCGGTTTGAGGCGAGCGAGAGCCGCCATCGTGAAGACCATTTTCCGTGACATGCCTGATTTCCTCCGCAGACGAACAGAGTCGGGAAAAAGGTTGCACCGAACCCGGTGCAACTCCGGTGCAACCGGAGATATCAAACTCCGTCAATCTTGAGGTTGCACCGTCAACCCGATTATCTGCGGGGAATACGAGAAAATCAAGCTACGTCAATCTTCGTCCATCTGTGTGGCATACCATTTTCCCAGATTTTGGTTCTGTTTGTCCAGGTTCGAATCCTGGTCGGGCAACTCGAAACAGCACAAAGACTTACAGCGAAAAGTCGAGCCAGAAAATACGGTCGAAAATGACTCGGCGCTATGCCGGCGCTAGGAAATGCAGGGAAAGCATGATTTCGGCATAGAGGCATCCGCTTTGCCGATGCTGATGCTGATGCAAGACGGGAGAATTCCGCGTTTTCTCGTCGGCAGGCCCTGGAGAAACTCATAGCGCCACATAGCGCCATCTCGGGTTCACGGCCCGCCGATCACGTTCATCGAAACGGCTCCGGCATCTGGCGGAATCCAAGGTACGATAGCCCGGAAACGAAAACGCCCCGCAGCATGTGCCACGAGGTGAGTCACGTGTGTTTCCTCGCGCTGGGGCAGATTTCGTGGTCGGGATCCCACCAAAGCAACTTCAAAACATGACGATCTCGGATGCCCCAGACACGCTGAGTTCCGGTGAGCCGCAGCCTGAACAGTGAATCAATGTCGTCCTGATTCAGTACCTTAAGGCGGTTCTGTGCTTCCTTCGTGAGCTTCGACGTTTCAACGGCGTGATTGTGTTCCTTATCCTTGAGGATTTCCCCCCAAGTCATCGACTCATAGTGTTTGAGGCTCGCGAAAATGGCATCCCACAGATGCTCTGGGACCTTAATGCGTTCGCGTCCCCATTCCCCGGATGAGTCAAAAATACGGATGCTCCAAACAGGGCGCATCCGGTTGGCGTCGTCGGGATTGTATTCAGTCCGAACGCTCTTCACCTCGGCTGCCGGAAGGCCACTGCCTTAGGCTTCTTAAGTTTGCCCTTACTCATCGCAGACTGCCGTAGTAGTTGGCCATGTCGGCGTGTGTAATGATCACGCTTCCTCGCTCGCCTGCGGGGATCCCCCGGCGAGCTTCAATCCATGGCGGTTCCGCGTGCGTCAGGTCACTCAACCACTGAGGCGACTTCAGGCCGTAGAATCCCGTGACGGCATCAATGGTTTCCTTCTGCTCCGATGTGAGCACAGAAGCATCGGCTTCAGGCGGCAAGTTGCTCTTCGCCACCTGAAACGATCCCTTCAGTTGCCGAAACAACTTTGGGACAACAGGGCCGTTCGCCCACGCCTCAATGTTCTCCGAAAAGAGTGGTTGCTCATCCCAGACCAACGCCCATGCCTGAGAATAATAAACCAGCTTCTGGAGCTTCATGTGGGTGCAGTTCGGCACCTTCTTCAGAACGCTTCAGAACGTATGCCGCCACGTCAAATACGTTCGCACGTCGGCCCATAAAAAACTCCTTGGCGTCCTTTTGACATCCTTCAAGACGCCTCTCATAGCATCTCTCTGGTTTTGGGGGAAGTCAAGAAAATACTCGCCTCACCTGCCGGCACCATACCGAGCCGAGGTCTAAGAAACAAACAACCCCCCGGCTGTTGGCGGCGGTCTGAAAGTGCAGCGCCCGGCGGCGCGAAAGTGCAGCGCGGGTGGGGAAAATGAAGCCCGGCGGCGGGGCGGAGAGCCGTCGGGCGTGGTCAGGTGTTCCTTGTCACCAGGGCGGTGGTTGTTCACGCAGCAGCCCGGCTAGCCAAGCTGTTGCGTCGTGCATCGGCTGTTCGACACCACGAAAATCGAGTATCCGAAGAAGTAGCGTCATCCAGAATTGATCGAGGAGTCCGATGCGAATCCCTCGCTTGGGTCAAGCCATTCTGGTCGTGGCCGCGGTACTGCCCGCCTTCGCCACCGCTGTGGGCCCTCTGCACGTGACTCCCGACCGTTTGCTATTCGATCGCCATGAATTTGGGAGACGTGCGGGTGGATGACAGCACGACGATGGCCCGGTTGCCATCGGTGTAGTAAGGGTCGCCGGTGAGGTTTCGGCGGGGGGATGTACGGTCACAGATTGGCACGCCCGGGGCATATCCGGACAATTCGAGCCGTTCCATCCGCATCAAGTCTTCAACAACATAATCCCGGGCTTCATCGACGTCGGGATCAATCCGATGCGTCGTCAGGTTCCACGTTCTCCAGGTGAGTCTCACGCCAATGTCCCGGCTGACTTGTCCGATCCAGACGGGTTGCCCGCGAAAGCGAATTGGCGTCGCCCACATGCGAAGATGAATGCGTTCGTTGATCGACTTGCGAATCCGTTGCAGCGCAAAGTCCTGGCTGCGGCCGAACAAGTGCAGCGAACTCACGGGCGAATAACGGTACTCGGCTCCTATCAGAAACGCTTTGGCGGTTTTCCAGCAACTCAAGATGCTGATCGATTCCGTTTCATCCCAGCGAGCACCAAACGCTCCCTGCAGGATGGTGAAATCTCCCACCACAACAAGATTCACAGGATCGCCATGCCGATTCCCGGTTCGGTTGGTCGTTGTGCCGGGGGCCTGCAGGAGAAAGTCTTTCAGGCCCCGCCAGTCGAAATCGCGAAGGTCGTCA
This sequence comes from uncultured Planctomycetaceae bacterium, assembly GCA_964388415.1. GTDB lineage: Bacteria > Planctomycetota > Planctomycetia > Planctomycetales > Planctomycetaceae > CAZDGB01. Next base: position 22,956 of record CAYMAO010000034.1, read on the forward strand.
TTCGCGTACAACGTCTCAAATTCACGACGAAGATAATCTGCATCAAGGCCGGGAACGGGAACCGTGAATTCAAAATCATGGAGACCCTTCGGGCTCATCAGCCGAACGAGCACGACTTTGCTCCCCAGCGACAGATTTGTGAACAGGAAGCCGGTCTGTTGTCCGTCCGCAGGAATGGGCCGCATGGAGAACGCCTGGTCGTGAAAGAATTCATCCATGCGGCGATTCGCGATTCGGACCGAAATCAGCTTGAATGGCAGGAGGAGAATCAACGGCAGAAAAAGGAGCCAAGCCAGCAGTCCGTATTGGAGGAGCCGTCTTCCTCCTGAGAAATGATTCGCCGCCGCCGCTTCCAGTGGAGAAAAATAATTGGGGTCGAGCGCCATGAACTGCAGCCGGCAGGCATGTCCCGTTCGATTCGTCACTTCGACCCACACCGGTTGAATACCCCGCCGGCCCATCGGGACACCGAAGAAACTGCGACTGGACCTGACGTTAAGAACAGCGATGCGGACTGTGTATCCATCGCGTTCCTGGGTCATGACCTGCTCGAGAAATTCCCGTTCGTCAGGATGAGGGGCATAGCTGATCATCAACCAGCGGATCGGGTTCATGGGATGGCTGTGATGTTCTGTAAGCAGTGTTGTCGAATCCGGTGGTGCAGCACTGGTTAGTGATTCAGTCGGAACTCAGCGGAACTGAGGATGCCCAGGCAGACGTCCTGGATGGCGACGAGGCGGTCAGGCTCGGCATCGAGAATGGCGGCGATCTCTGCCCGTTCTTCCTCCTGTGGCAATCGGGCCAGCAGGGCAAGATAGATTTCCTCAGTGACCGCGGCCTGATCGGACAATCCGTTCAGTCGTTCGGTCAATGTGCCGGGGTTCGCTTGCAGCCAGGCAGCGATCAATCGGTCATTCTGCAAGAACAGCGCATGTTCCACGGAAGGTCGAAAATCGGTTTCCGCCTGCCCTGACGGATGCCCGAATGTTCCGCCGAAGACCGTCCGCACATCGCGCCAGTTCTCCGGCAGCGGCAAGCGGCCGTTGACATAGTCCTTGTATGTGAATTTCACATCAGGGGCAGGAACCGCACCATCCAGCGACGCTCGCCGGCCGAGACTTTGTACGACGGCCATCGCCAGTTGCTCGGCGGACAACGGACGCGGGAGCGCCGCGCGATAACTTGTGGAAGCAACCTCGGTAACGCCTTCAGGCAAGCGACTGCTGCGCTGATAGGCGGCCGACAGCACGATCTCTCTCAACAGCCAGCGCACATCGAACTGGTGAGCAAGGAACTCGTCGGTCAATCGGTCCAACAACTCGGGATGCGACGGCGGATTGCCGCTGTGGTCCTGATCCAAAGGATGGACCAGCCCGCGACCCATGAGTTCAAACCAGAACCGATTCACCGTGGTGCGGGCAAACGGCCGGTAATCCGGCGACGTCAACTGCTCCGCCAAGAGGAGATGCGGCTGGAATTTCGGCCGGCCGGGCAAGCCGTCCGCAGGAGGCACGGCGAATTCTTCACCTTTCACGACCGCCGGGATCTCCGTTTCCGTTCCGCCCGGCAACTTGGGGCCGGTCAGTTTCTTGTCATCCGGACTGAAGACCGACTGAAACGAGAGTTTCTCGCCGACGACCTTTTCGATCAGGAACGGCTGCTGCTCTTTGTTCCGATGGAGACCGCTGGGACTGAGCAGCGCAAACAGCCCGAAATAGTCCTGCTGCAGGTAGTCGGACACGATGGGATGATCGTGGCACTGGGCACACTGGATGTTTCGCCCCAGGAAGATGCGGGCGAAGTCCTGCGTGCGGACATGCGGATCAGCACGGCCGCCGTCCAGCATCAGCCGAAGACCGGAACGTGTGGCTTCGTTCGTACCGTCGGCGGCCAGCAGTTCGCGGATCAACAGATTCCACGGTTTTTTCGAGGCGAACGAATCCCGTAGAAAATTGCTCCAGCTCTCATCCGTGATCAACTGACCGTCTCGACGTTCCAGCAGGATCACGGTCACCAGATCGGCCATGCGGCGGGGATAATCAACGCCGTTCAACAGCCGGTCTATCGCCCGGGTCCGCTGGTCGGGTTGCGAATCAGCGAGAAAGGCCCGCGTTTCTGCCGGCGTCGGCAGCGTGCCGGCCAGATCGAGTGTCACTCGGCGGAGGAATTCTGCGTCATCGGCCGGAGCGGCCAAAGGGCCGCCTGCCTGCGCTGCGATCAGACGGTCGATCTCCGCGGACAATGTTTGCGCGTGGATATTGCCGGTTCCTGGCAAGCATGCCAGGACCATCATGAAAGAGAGAGTTGTCTGCATGGTTCGGCTCATCAGGAAGTTTTTTCCATCGGTACTTCGGCGTCTTTGGGCTGCCAGGTGAAGAGGACGGCTTCTCCGTTGAAGCCGAGGTACTCTCCCTTTGCGTTGAGTCTTCGGCCGTTGCCTCCCCGCTGACCATCAGAGTCTCCGAACGCCGCTACGGCCAATCGCTGACCGCTGGCATCCAGATCGAACCGCCTCAAGGACGTCTTGTAAGGAAAGGAATGCACGGCCTTGGTTTCTTCGGGATCCCAGAACCACAGGACGCCGCCCGCTTCGCTGCTGCCTGCACCGATCAGGAACCCCGCAGGATGAAACGCCAGATCGGTGAGCGGACCGTTGAACGCAACCGTCGGCGTCAGTTCGGGACATGACTCACCGGACTTCCAGTCAATGGGGACCACCATCGGCACGCCCTGGGCCTGATTAGCATTTGTCCCCTGAAAACCGCCGCAGTACAGCCGCATCCCTTCAGGATCGAACATCATGGCGCGAACGCCACCCTGGCGATATTGTTCGTAGATATTGAAGAGTTTGCTGGCTTTAAGCGTTCGTTCGCACTGGCCGTCGCTCAATCGCCAATCTCGGACTACCCCGTGCAGGTCGCCGCTCGCCAAGCGCTGACCGTCCGGGTGGAAGGCTACGCTGAAGACGGGCTGCTCGTGACCTTTCAACTCGTGGATCAGCCTTCCATCGGCCGTGGAGAAGACTCGAATTACGGGTTCGTTTCCGCACGTTGCCAACTTGGTTCCGTCCGGACTGAGGGCCGCGGAGCGCAGCCAGGAAGCACAGGCCTTTTCAACCGTCCACACGGGGGACAGTGGATCATCGTCCGTTGACCACGCCAGCACCTTTCCGTGGGAATCGGCCGTGTAGAGCCGTTTGCGATCCGTTGAAACCAGCATCGCCTCGACCCAGCCGCGATGCGCGTCGACTCCGGTGTACTCGCCATCGGCCAGCGTCCAGCGATACAGCCGGCCGTCATGTCCCGCAGCGAACAATTTCGCGCCGTCGGCATTGAACCGGCAGCATAGCAACTGCCGCGGTAGAATCAGCGACTTTTCCAGTCGCACGGATTGCGGTTGAATCTCCATCGGTCAACGGCTCCTGAATTCCGGGTCACGCCAACAGCGGTGCGATGGAGCGACACGTCTCGTTGGCGATGGGCAACGGCTGACCGGAATTATCGTATTCCGCCTGCGGATTAATCCCCAGCGCCTGGAACACCGTGTGGTAGACGTGGCCGATGTCGTATTCCTCGTGGGCGTTGAATGTGCCGAGGTCGTTGGTCTTGCCGATCACGGCGCCGGGTTGAATGCCGCCGCCCCCCAGGCCCAGCGACCAGCATTCCGGCCAATGATCGCGGCCGACACGGGCATTGATCTTTGGCGTACGGCCGAATTCCGAGAGAATCAGCACCAGCGTCTGGTCGTACAAGCCGCGCTCGATCAGATCGCCGATCAGCGCGCTGAGTGCCCGATCGACCTGTGTGACGCCGTCGAGGTGACAGTTGAAATTATCGCCGTGCGTGTCCCAGTGAAACATTGTCACTTTGACGAACGTCACCCCGGCTTCGATCAATTGCCTCGCCTGCAGCAGATGCCTGCCGAACGGGCTGCCGCCGTATCGAACGACATCTTCCGGCCTCAGCGAGGATGGATCGAACAATTCCGCGTGCTGGGCCATCTGCTCGGCCACGCGGTAGGTGTGATTATAGGCTGCTGAAAGTTCGGAGATGCGCTGCTGCGTGAAGCGGGTATTCAGGCTGTCGCGCAAGCGTCGACGACGTTCGGAACGCGGGACCAGCTCTTCTCTTGGGGCGACCAGGTTGGGCGGTGCCTTGCCGTCGCCCAATGCCAGGGCTCCGTATTTCGGACCGAGAAAGCCCGCATCCTGAAACATGAAGCCGCCGGAACCCGGTTTGATATGGATGTAGGGCGGCAGGTCGCTGTTGTCTTTTTCCAGCAGTTTCACCACCGCCGAACCGAGCAGCGGGTAGGCCACACCTCGATTTTTCGGGTCGCCCTGCTGGATGGGAATGACCCCTCGGGAATGGTCTTCGTACTGGGTGTGCATGCTGCGGATGATGGAAAACTGATTCATCCGTTGGGACATTTGGGGCATCAATTCACTGATCGAGATGCCGGGAACGGCCGTAGAGATTGCTCGAAACGGTCCGCCGAATTCGGTGGCTGGCTTGGGGTCCCAACTCTCAAACTGGCTCATCGCGCCGTCGAGCCAGATGAACACCACCTGTTTCGCCTGTGTGCGATTCCCGGAGGGCGCCGATGCAGTCAACTCCCGTGCCACGGATGCCGCCGAACCGCCGACGATGGTCTGCAGCACGCCGCGCCGGCTCCACCAATTCCGCTGGAAGGCTCTTGATGACGGAAGCATCACAGAACACCCTTGATTGGATGTTGTCACAATTTGAACCTCTAAACTAGCTGACAAAATGCCTCGAAACAAGGGGGTTGTCTTGCGACATGGCGATTCGGAGCGATCGGCCCCTCACCCTGACCCTCTCCCCCGAAACGGGAGCGAGTGGACCGGAGAAGTAGACGATCGATCGCCGAATCGATGTGTAGATACTACTGGTCGACAACGCCGGGCTTTAGTGAAATCTTGACGCGCTGTTAATTGTTGGGATTGGTATCAGTCCAGATACGGCGGACCGCTGGGGTGTTTTCTCCTGCACGGGGCGCTGGTGCTGATCGAACGCCGGTTTGACCTGCCGCGGCGCTCGGGCGTCTGGTATCGCCTTTGGATCGTCTTGACGCTCGTTATGCGAATCCCAGAAAATAACAGCGCTCTCAAGCATTTTTAGCTCATTGTATTGCCACGACTTGCGATGACGGCTCCGCACTGTTTTTTCCGGGAGATGGTATTGGTCCGCTCCCCTGGCTGTTTCCGCCGGAATTTCTCCGCAAGATCGCCTGGCCGCTGGCGGGTGAGGGATTCGGTTAGAATTCGCCGAGAATCTCGCCGCCGGACCGAGTGCTCAGGGACTGATACAACGTGAAATCGACCTGTTCGCCGATCGCTCGGACGGAACCGTCGCCGAGGGCGAAGTTGGCGTAGCCGACATGTGGTGCGGAGACGTCCCGATCGTCGCTGGCGGAATCATTGGGGACATGGCCCGATTGAAACAACACCATGTGGCCGTGGTCGTCCGCCGGTTCATCCCATTCTCGCACCGCAGCGGACCAGGTGGTTTCATAGTTGACGTGGTTACCGTGGGGAATCCCCCGGCGAAACGGGCCGTTGGCGCGTTCGCCGAGCATCAGGGTGTTGCTTAAGCCGTCGGCGACATCGCCGAACCGTATGCGGCTGTTTCGGCTGAACAGGCCGTCGCGTTTTTCTTGCGTGTCGTCGAGATCGGGCGGGCCGAAGTTGGCGACGTAGCTGGCCATTGCGTACAACTCCGGCGTCGGCCCCATCTTGACGAAATTCGCGATGGACACCGTGTCTGTCGGGCAAAGGAAAACCGCCAAGGGATGTTCCCGCGATAGTTGGTTCGCGGGGTCGTAAATCGGCACGTTCCAATCAAAGGAACCGTACAGGCTCATTTGTTCGACCATTGGCAGAATCATTGCCCCCCAACTGAAGCCGGCCCCGTTATGCGGAGGATTCGTGCCGTGGTTCGGCCGGTAGAGATACCCGGGCGGCAGCGTCTGGTGCGCGTCGTGATAATTGTGCAGGGCCAGCGCCAGATGCTTGAGATGATCGCGGCACTGGATCATGCGGGCTGCCGCCCTGGCCTGCTGCACCGCCGGCAACAGTAGGGCCAGTAGAATCCCAATGACCGTGATGACCACCAGCAGTTCAATCAGCGTGAAGCCGGGGCGTCTCTTTGATTTGCGCACAGGAACACCTTGCAGGAGTCGCGTCGACATTTCAGGTTGACTTAATTCTGACAGGTCGAACTTCAGAGATCCACCACCTGCGGCTGTACGGCATTGCGTTTCCCTTTCGGTTCGATGGCCACCGGGTGGACGGTGACCGGGATGCACTTGAACGCCGGCGTTTTGCTGCGCGGATCGGCCGTGCGGGGGACCAGCACATTCGCTTCGGGATAGTACATGGCCGCGTTGCCGGGGCGGATCTTGTCGAACTGGGCGGCGAAAATGCCCCGCATTTCGCCGGTCGTGCTTTTCACGGTAACGGGCTGGCCGTCGAACAGGTTGCGGCGCTGCATGTCGTCGGGGTGCAGCAGGATCACGTTGCGCCGTTCGATGCCGCGGTACAAGTCGTGTTCCTCGTAGACTACCGTGTTGAACTGGCCTTCGCTGCGGATGGTCATCAGCCGGAGTTCGTCTGGCGTGCCAAGCAAGTCGGGCAATTCATGCGGCCGAAGCTGCGCTTTGCAGGAGGGGGTCGGAAACTGCGGCGTGTGAAACGTCCGTCCGGCGATCTGGAATTCTTTTTTCGTCGTGGTGACGTCGGCGGCCGCTTCATACCCGGGGATGACCGCGGCGATCGCTTCCCGGATGCGGTGCGTTGACTGCATCTGCGACCAGTTGATCGGCCCCGAGTCTCCCAGCACGCCGCGCGCGATGCTGGCGATGACTTCGATTTCGCTCTTCGGCCCGGCATGACGGGGCGGTCCGCCGTCGCTGAGCCGGACGTAATTGAACATCGATTCCTGCGTGGTCGGCTGGGGTTCTTCATCGCGGGCCAGCACCGGAAGAATCAGCGTTTCCTTGGCCATCCCGTGGGCATGGCCCGTATTCAACGTGGTGTTGAGATGCACCAGCAGGTCGAGTTTTTCCAAGGCCTTGTCGGCGAACGCGGAATCGGGATTGGAGCCGTAGAGATTTCCGCCAAGGCAGACGCCGACCTTGAGCGCTCCGTTCGCGGCGCCTTCCATGCAGGCCAGCGTGTCCCGGCCGACCGTTGTCGGGAGCTGCACGCCGAAGTGCGATTGCAGTTTGTCGAACAGCGCTTCCTTGAGTTTCGGCGTGACGCCCATCGACCCGATCCCCTGGACGTTGCTGTGGCCGCGAATCGGCAGCACCCCGGCATTGCGGCGGCCGACCATGCCGCGCATCAACGCAAGATTACAGATGGCCTCGACATTTTCCACGCCCTGCGTGTGATGCGTGATGCCCATCGTCCAGGCGAAGACGGCGTTTTTCGCCTTGCCATAGCGACGGGCGACGGCATTGATCTCATCCATCCCGACACCCGACTTGGCGCAAATTTCCTGCCAGTCTACGGCTTCCAGCCGCGCCTTGAGCTTCGGCCAGTCCTCGCAGTATTCGTTCAGGAAGAATTCGTTGTGCTGCTTTTGCTCGAGGATTCGCTTGGCGATGCCCGTCAACAGCGCCAGGTCGCCGCCGATGTGGGGCTGCACGTACAGCGAAGCGATCTTCGTGCCGAAGAGCAGGCTCAACGGATCGCTGGGTACGCTGAAGTTGACGAGTCCCGTTTCGACGATTGGGTTGATGACGATGACTTCGCCCTTGTGACGGCGAATGTGCTTGAGCGTGGTCATCAAGCGGGGATGATTGCTGGCCGGGTTCCCGCCGATGAGGAAGATGCAATCCGAGTGTTCAAGGTCTTCGAGTTGCAGCGTCGCCGTGCCCGTTCCGAGCGAACTGCTCAGGCCGACCCCGCTGGCCTGGTGGCAATAGAAGCTGCAGTTGTTGACGTTGTTCGTACCATAAATGCGGGCGAAGACTTGCAACAGAAAGCCCGCCTCGTTGCTGCTGCGGCCGCTGAAATACCAGAACGTTTCGTCGGGCGAGACGCCTTTCAACTTCGCCGCGATCTTCTCGAACGCGTCACCCCAGGAGATGGGCTGATAATAGAGGCTGCCCTGCGTGAACAACATCGGCTGCGTCAATCGGCCGGAGGATTCCAATTGCCTGGGCGTGAACGCGCGGAGTTGCGGCACGGAGTACGTCGGAAAGAAATTCGCCGGGATGCCGCCTTGAAGATCGGCGACCATCGCCTGGAGAGACTTCTTACAGACCTCGGGAAACAGCCCGCGTTCGTTGACCATTCCCCCTTTCTGCCCCCCCATGCCGAGTGCACAGGTCTTGCAGGCGTTCTTAGAGCGCATGGCCTTCCAGAGTTTCCACGGCCCGGCCTGCCGCATCTTGCTGAGCGTATACCAGAGGGCCGGCCAACCGCCGCCGGTGGTGACTTTGCGCATGGAGGTTCGCCGTGTCTTCAATGGGTGGCTAAAAGTGCATATCAAGGACGGCAGCTTCCCGCATTCTAGGACTCACCCGGGGCCGTCACAAGCCGCACTCATTGCGTGCTGCATCCGTTATCACTGTGCGAGAGATGAGGGTCCCGGCGTCGCCGACGCCGGGCTTTGGGTGAATCAATCCGCCCAGCGTTGACGGTTGGGCAGGATACGGTAACATCGGGTGAGAGTTGCCGGGGGAGATCCTCGGCTTCATTCCTTGAACAATAGCCGCGGACCGGCAGCCCGCATTCCGTTAATCCGAGAAAGTTCCCATGCCGATCGCTACGCCGAAACAATATGCCGCCCTGCTCGACGCCGCTCAGAAAGGGGACTATGCCTACCCCGCGGTGAACTGTTCTTCGATCTCGACGATCAACGCGGCGCTGAAAGCGTTCAGCGACATGAAGTCGGACGGCATCATTCAGTTCTCCACCGGCGCCGGGGAATTCGCCGCCGGGTTGAGTGTGAAAGATAAAGTGCTGGGGACCGTGGTCCTGGCGGAGGCGACGCACCGCCTGGCGGCAAAGCACAATGTGCTGGTCGCGCTGCATACCGACCATTGCCCGCCGAAGAACGTCGAAGATTTTCTGAAGCCGTTGATTCAAGAAACGGCCAAGCGCCGGGCCGCGGGGCACGGGAACTTGTTCCAGTCGCACATGCTGGACGCCTCGAATCTGCCGCTCGATCAGAACATGGCCTTGAGCCGGGACTTGCTCAAGCTCTGCACGCCGCAGGAAATCATCCTGGAAGTGGAGGCCGGCGTCGTCGGCGGCGAGGAAGACGGCGCCGCAGGGTCCGAGATGGAGCACGTCCCGGATTCCAAGCTTTACACCACGCCGGAAGACATGCTTGCCGTTTATGAATCCTTGAATGGCCTCGGCCGATACATGTTCGCGGCGACGTTCGGCAACGTGCATGGCCATTACAAGCCCGGCGCCGTGAAGCTGCGGCCGGACATTTTGAAGAGCGGCCAGGATGCCGTCGTCGCCAAGCATGGCAAGGCCGCCAAGTTCGACCTGGTCTTCCACGGCGGTTCCGGCACGCCGACCGAGCAAATCCGCGAGACGCTGGCCTACGGCGTCATCAAGATGAATATCGACACCGACACGCAATACGCCTTCACCCGGCCCATCGTCGATCATATGTTCAAGAACTACGCCGGCGTGCTGATGGTCGACGGCGAGATCGGCGACAAGAAGAGCTACGACCCTCGGTCGTATCTCAAGAAGGCCGAAGAAGGCATGGCCAAACGCATGGCCCGCGCCTGCGACGACCTCCTCAGCACCGGCAAAACGCTCTTCGGCCAGGTGTGAATCGCAGAAGATCCCATTGACGCCGTCGGCGGGCTTCGGTCAGTCGACCGGTTTCGTCGTGCGGCCCATGTCGACCAGGCGCACAATCAGCACGCGCTGCCGGAGTTCCCCTTCCTGCTCGCGGCGAAAGAAACGGTCGCCCAGCGTCTCTTCGGACTGGGGCGCCGCTGTCACGACGGCCGATTCACCGACATTCAGCGTGACGGCAAACCGCTGTGAATAGCATTGCTCGACGTTCTGGGCCGACTTCAGCGCCCAGCCGAGTTCGTCGGTCGGCAGATGGCGCATTTTCATCTCGCCGTGGTGAATTTCCGGCGTGAATTCAACGCGGACCCAGCCGTCCTGCAGCCGGATCGGCTTCAACCGCATCACGCACCGGGCCTGTTTCAACTGCAGTTGCCGCGTGCGATCCGAGTCCGCAACGTGGAGGTCGCATTCCGGCCAGAGATCGCTGATTTGAATTTCCGATTCCGTGCCGGACTGAACGGAGTAGGTTCGCCCGGTGATCTTCGGCCGGGGAAGTCTCCCCTGCAGAGAATCGCCGCCGTCAATCTCCGGCGACACTCCGAAGAGTTTGAGCAAAGGCGGCGGCGGCGCAGCGGCGGCATGACCGACGAGGCAGCCGTTTTCCAGCAGGAGTTCCCGGGTCTCCGTCGAAACGGCGCCGACCTGATCGATTTCCTGCCATAGCAGCGAGCCGATCAAAGGGTCGTCGGCGCGCCGGTCGGCGATCACCACGTCGAGCCGGAGGGCGTCGCTCGCCGATTGCAGGGGGGGCAGCCCGGTCCGTTTCGCGGGCCGCGCCGCATCGGACGGCGATGTGCGCGAGAAGAACTGGCACCCGCCCAGGGCCGCCAGCGCCAGCCCCAGCGTCAGCAGCCGGCTGCAATGTGCACGCCACGAAACTCCGCGCGGAGACGTCACGTCGGCCCAGACTTCAACAGGTAATGGATCAGGATAAGAGAGAGGAGTGGAAACTTAGATCGAATTAGAAATTCTGTCAATTTGAGTTTTGGAACGTCTCCGCTATGATCAACGGCATGACAGCCCCCGCCTTTCGCATCGGACTGGGACACGACCGTCATCGGCTTGTTGCCGGGAAGCCGTTATGGCTCGGCGGCGTGCGAATCGACCATGACTTCGGTCTCGACGGTCACAGCGATGCCGATGTCTTGCTGCACGCCGTCACCGATGCGCTCCTGGGGGCCGTGGCGGCCGGCGACATCGGCGAGCTGTTTCCCAATACGGACCCGCGCTGGGCGAACGCCGATTCGACGATCTTTCTTCAGGCCGCGCTGACGGAAGTCCGCCGCAAAGGTTATGAAGTCGGCAACCTGGACTGCACGATCCACGCCGAACGGCCGAAACTTTCGCCCTATAAAGACGCCATTGCTTGCCGCCTGGCGGACCTGCTCGATCTCGCGCGGGATCAGGTCAATCTCAAGGCAAAGACCGGCGAAAGATGCGGACCGGTCGGACGCGGCGAGGCGATTGACGCCGACGCCGTCGTACTGGTGATTCGCAACGATCTGGTCTGACGGGATCATGCCGGACAGAGACGAGCTTCGCCGGCCGGCTCTTCGACCGTCTGGGACATCGACCGCATGATCGCCAGCGAGGCCCGGTATTGGCCCCAGAGTTTCTGCTCGAATTGCCGCAGCGTCAGGCCCGCCGCGCGGAATACGGAGCGGTGCGTGTGCCAGACGACCCGCGACGTCGCCGCCAAGAGCCCGGTGTGAAATGTCTCACTGCACCGCCGGCCGAAGGTAGACCGTGTGCGCCGCAGCCTGCCGACCTGCTGCGATTGAAACCGGACATGGGCGCACTCGTCTTCCAACACCTGCCGGCAGATCGCGGCGAGCAACGGGCAGTTCGTGGTCCGGCGAAGAGCCGCGTAATAGACCATCGCAATCAGTTCCGCCGTCAACAGCACGGTGATCGACAACTCCAAACCGGCGAGATGCCTCACTCGGCGGAAGATGCCGTCCGTCCAATTCGTCGTCAGGCGCGAATACCCGGCGAGATCCAGATACCGCCCTAATGTGTCGGCGTGGCGATGTTCTTCACCGATAAACAGCCGCAACGCCGTGACATAGTCGTCGTCGCCTGAATGTTCGGCCCAGTCCTCCGCCACGCGAAACAGGTGCCGGCCCTCGCCCGATTCCCCCAATTGGAAAATCGCGATCGACGGCAAGACTTGCCGGCGTTCTTCGGCAGTCAGCCGAACCATCCGCGACCACGGCAGCGCCGTGACGGGCACGGTATGTTCCTGAAAATACTCCACCCAGGCCCTCGAACTCCGGGGCGATTTTCGAGTCCTCAGTTTCTCCAGCATGACGGGGCCTCCTGAATGTGATGTGGTCAGAACAGTGAAACACAGCGGCGAGAAGCCCGGCTCAGGCTTTGATCAACCCGGCTTCCTGTTTCTCATCAAACGACTGCGCCCAATGGGTCAGCACGTTCTCCACGGCATCAATCACCTCGTCCGGAGTGGAGGTGCCCGCCGTCAGGCCGATCCGGTCGTCCGGGGCGAACCAGTCCAGGCACAGATCGGCGGCCGATTGCACGTGAAAGACGGTCACGCCGTGATTCCTTGCCAGTTCAGCGAGCGCCCGCGAATTGTTCGATTGCGCGCCCCCGACGACCACGAGCTTGTCGATCCCAGGCAGCAAGTCGTGCACAGCTTGTTGACGGTCTTTCGTCGGCTGGCAGATGGTGTCGATCCAGCGGATGTCGGCGCGCGGATGCAATTCGGCGATCCGCTTTCTGACGGCATCCGCCAGCGCCGGCCCGGTGGTGGACTGGCTGATCACGCCGATCGAATTGTGTCCCAACGCGACCACATCTTCCGGCCGGGCAAAGACAGAACACGATGGCAGATCTTCGGTGGTTCCCAGGACTTCGACGTGATTCGGACGGCCGATGATGACGACGTGACGGCCTTCCGCCGCCAGCTTCTGCGCCGCACGATGGACATTTCGCACCAAAGGGCACGTCGTGTCGTGCAGCGTTTTTCCCGCGGCCAGCAGTCCGGCCCGGCGGACATCGCTGATACCGTGCGCCGTGATCAGCACGTCCGATGTCGAAGGGATCGTCTCTCGCGAGTTCTCGGGCAGCGAGCGGAAACCGCGCAGTTCCAACTGGTGCAAGATCTGCTCGTTGTGCACGAGTTCGCCGAGAATCGTGACCTCGTCCGGGCGTTCCATCTTCTGGACGGCGTCGAGTGCGTCACGGACGCCAAAGCAGAAGCCCTGGACCTTGGCACGAAGGACGTTCATGATCGGGACCCCTGTAAGGATCAATACTGCTTTGCAACGCAAAGTACATGGCCGTCGTTAAGATCGCATCCATCCATTGCGGTCAGCCGGGCGACCAGCCGAGGCGGGAATTCCACCCGGAAGACGGCACGGCGTCGGACGACGCTTGCGATTTCGCCACCTGCGCAGCATCCGACACGACTTGCTCGAGCACGGTGACATATTCCAGAAACCGTTGCCGGCCCAAGGCTGTGATGCGCACCAGCGTTTGCGGGCGATTTCGGCTGTGGCCCTTCCACAGTTCGATCAGCTGCTCGTCTTGCAGCACTTTCAAATGGCGGTTCAGATTGCCGTCGGTGAGGGCGCAGAGGTCTTTCAACTCGTTGAACAAGAGTCCTTGCGCATGAGCCATCAGGGATGTCATGATCCCCAGCCGCGCCTTTTCGTGCAGTGTTCGTTCCAGCCCGCCGTAGGCGAAACGGCCAGCCTCGGGAACTTCTGCCGCGCCTACAGACTCGGCGTTGGCCGGTTTACGCGGCGGCATCGGACTGCTCCAGAAAGAGGTGCATGATCACCGCAATCGCCGCTTGGCCGGCGCCGAATGTCGCCAGCATCAGCACAGGGGAACAGGCCCAGTCGCCGCGGCCAAAAATCAGGCACAAACTGCCCGCGGCCAAATAGTAGATGCCGGCCCAGGCCACCGGCCACGGCAGCAGCCGGCTGGAAGCCCACACGCCGAGTCCGAAAAACAGGCTCCATAATCCGGGCAACATCCAGAGGGCGCTCGGCTCCAATTCGGAAATCACCAGCGTCACGACGGCTCCGGCGCAGGGGCACGGCAGAAACTGCTGCATCGCCAGCCAGGTCTGCCGCGTGGCCAAAGGCGAACCGCTGGACCAGGCCCGCCAGACGACCTGCGCAATGCTGAACGCCAGGCAGACCGTGGCGATCACGCCCCAAATGGTCACATAGACGTGCGGCTGGTCTGCCGGCCGGGGGACCCACATCCATTGCAACGCCGCGCCGACCACCGCGAAGACCGCCGTGCCTCCGATCGTCGCCGCTCGGTAGCCCCGAAACGTCTCTGCCTGCGCGAGCCGGAACTGAATCTCTTCGATCTGCGAAACGGCATCCCTTAACGGGATATGACCTACGCCGGACATCGGCAGCTCCCTGGTTTCTCGCCTCAGGCCAAGACACGCTCTGCATCACAGAGTAGTCGCTGACGAGAAGTACGTCAAGAGGCGATGCGGCGTTGGAAGATTCTTCCGCCGCGAACGGGTTTTTGACCGCGTACGAAGATTTCCCGGGTGATTGATTCCGCGGCGGGACCCGTGTTACCGATTCTCCAGATCGATCTGGAGCTTCATGGAATAAATTAGACCCCAGTCGCGGCGACGTAAGTACGATTCCAATGCCGTGACCAGCGAGGGCTTCACTCGCTTTTCCAATCGCACGTCGCCATTCACCGCCACGCGCACGGGCATTCGGACGTCGATCATCCGGGGATGCAGCCAGACAGTAAAGCGGACCGCGTTCTGCGCGGTGATCTCAATCAAGTTGCCCCCCGCATTGCGCGCTTCGATCGACGCGCCGTGGCGCCGGGAGCGAGAGTGTTTCAGTTCCCAGTCGTCAAACGCGACGTCTTCCTCGGCGAGCAGTTCGTCGTATTCGATTTTCCCTTTCTTCGCCTCGTCCAGCGTAAGCCAGCGGTTGTGCTTCACCGACGACGAGTAATACCGGCTATATCCGATCGGCGAGGCCAGCGTGAGATGCGGGAAGTACGGATCGCGGCGCAGATCCTGCGAGACCTGGAGAAACTTGGCGATGTATTTCTTGCCGTGATAGGTATTGTGGCCGCCTGCATGTTCATAGTATACGAAATCCAGTCCCTGCTCCGTGAGCAGTTGGTCGGTCCAGCGTCCATAGGCGACGTCGGTGTAGTGCCAGCGGTCTCCTTTGACGGCGTCTTCAATCCCATTGATAAAGCATAGCCGGGTGCCGCGCATTGCCGGCCAGTGCCCCAGCTTCCACGAGCCGGCATTGGCGATGACCGCGGCGAAACGGTCGGGTTGCCGCTGGGCGTGATGAAAGGCCCCGAACCCTCCCATCGAGTGCCCCAGCAGGAACACGCGATCGCGATCGATGTTGTAGCGATGCTTGCACTCGCGGATGACGTCGGCCAGGTAGTCGTCGGCTGCTTCCAGGCACCAGCGGTAATAGGAGTCTTCATCCCACGGCGCGGACGGACCGACGGCGATCAATCCCGCGTCGTCGAACACGTCGCCCATCGCACTGGTTTCGTCGTCGTCGCCTTCTTCGGGAGGCCGGATCGTGTGCCGCGGCGCGCGGCGGCCGGTGGTCGCTCCGCCGCCGTGCATGAACACCACCAAGCCCGTCGGCCGGTCGGGTCGGTAACTTTTCGGTACGAGGAAATACAAGAGATCGTCAGGATGCGATTCCTTCAGATCGGGGTCCGTAAATTCTTCGTCCGGATAATACCCCGGCTGGATCGGCTCATAGGTTTGCAGTTGCAGCCGGCTCAAGACGGCGTCGCATTGGCCGTCATACGCCGCCAGCGAACGGGCCAGTTCGCCCCGGCGATCCTCGTCATCTTCGTCGAGGAATTCTTTCGCGAACGTCACCGCCGGCTGCAGTTTCGGTTCCTGGGCTGCCGCCGGATTGGCCTGGGACGACATCAACACGCAGAATGCGAGCGCGATCAACCGCTTCCCGGAAAACGACTGCGCTGCCATCGCGACAACTCCTCAGCGTTGCGGTCCCTCTGCACGATACGTTTGCGGGGGGACGTCGTCCAGAGCGAGTCAGGGGATTCTCACGCGGTACCAGCCGGATTGGAGCCGGGGAATTGCTGGAGGGCTCCGGGGAGTTTCCTTATTTGTTCTGTCGAGGGCTATAATGAAGGAAGAGACGCCGTGAACTTTTCGGAGACCAGGGGCCATGCCGTTGTATGTCTATCAGGAAACGCTGCCGGACGGGTCGCCGGGCGAGCGATTTGAGGTCTTGCAGAGGATCGACGAACTGGCTCTCGTGAAGCATCCGAAAACGGGAAACGCCGTACGGCGGGTGATCACGGCGGCGTTTACGCCCAAGCCGTTCCTCGGGCATGACAAGAAAGAACAACTGTCCGACCGGAATCTGGAGAAGCTCGGCTTCACGAAATACGTAAAAGGCAAACGGGGCTACGAGAAGACGGCAGGCGACGGCCCGGACCAGATCAAGCGGCCTTAGGCAGGCCCCGGCGATGCCGTCGCCGGGCTTTGGGCTGTGGGGATCGACTCTCAGTTATTCATCCCATTGCCGTTTCGCAAATCCTGGCGACTCGAAAGTCTCCGGCTCATTTCGGTCGGTTTGGGTTGCGATCAGGACGTCCGTGTCGTCGAATTCGCCGATGAGTGCCAGACCGTTTTCTCGGCCCAGCACGCAGACGGCGGTCGCCAGTGCGTCGGCTTGCCAGCCGTGGGGAGCGATGACCGTCACGCTGCTCCGTTCCGTCAAGCCGATGCCAGTCTTAGGATCGACAATGTGCGAATACCGGACGCCGTCGATCTCCGCGAATTGAAACGCATCTCCGGAAGTGGAAGCCGACTGGCGTTTCAAGGCGAGATAACGGCTGGGCGGTCCGTCGGGTTTGTCGAGCGGGGCGACGCCGATCTTCCACGCTGCCGCATCGGGGGGAGGATCGCCGGCGAAAATGTCCCCGGCGACGCCGACCAGGCTCCTGGGGCAACCGCTCGCCGCGAGGACTTTGTACGCTTCCTCGGCGATGTAGCCCTTCGCGACGCCTCCGAAATCGAGCTGCACGCCCGGCTGCAGGATTTCCACCGTCCGATCCGCCGCGTTGAGTTTCAACTTGGCATACCCGACGAGCGTTTTCGCGGCGGCAATCTGCTCGGCCGCCGGAAGTTCCTTCTTGCGACGCGCGCGGCGCCACTGTTTCACGAGCGGCCCGACGGTGACGTCGAACGCCCCATCCGTCCGTTGTGACAATTTGCTCGCTTCTTTCAACACGAAAAAAAGTTCGGGACTGACTTGAACGGGACGATCCGACCGGCAAAGCCGCATGGCCTCGCTGTCGGCGTCATAATCGCTGAAAATGCCGTTCAGTTCATCGATGCGGGCATAAGCCGTCCGGGCGGCGGCCTTTGCAGACGCCTCCTCGGCGGCGTATACTCGGAATTCTACCGGGACGGCGAGATGCGTTTCCCGAAACTGCCAGAGGCGAAGAGGCTTTTCGTCGAAAGCCGCGCAGCAGGTCGTTCCGAGCACAACGAGGATCGCCGTTGAGATGAAGCAATGATTCCGGGCCTTGAAGACTCGGCCCGCCCGGCGAAAAACGAAATCACCCAAGTGTTTCGACATAGGAAAATCTCCCTTGAAACTCAGCGTAACAGATTCCGAGACGAGACCCGAGCGCAAGCCTGAGTATTCCATTGGCCGCTGCATCCGAAGCATGCTGGTTTGCGGAGCGGGCTGGCTGCTGCTGGGGACAGGACTCTTCGCCGCGGACGACGCCTTCGAAGCCAAGACCGAAGCGGAGATGAAGCCGTACACCCAGCCGATCCGCAATACCGAGATCAAGTTCGACATGGTGCCGATTCCCGGCGGCGAATACCTGATGGGCAGTCCGGATTCCGAAGCCGGCCGCAAGGACGACGAAGGTCCTGCGCACAAGGTGAAGATCGAGCCGTTCTGGATGGGCAAATTCGAAGTCACCTGGGATGAATTCGACGTTTATAATTTTGACCTCGACATCAGGCTGCGCGAATTGAAGATGATCGAGCCGACGGAGCTGGATAAATTGTCCGACCTGATCACGCGGCCGACGAAACCTTACCGGCCGATGGATTTTGAAATGGGACGCCGCGGCGGCTTCCCGGCCATCAGCATGACTCAACACGCCGCCAAGCGGTATTGCGAATGGCTTTCGGCCAAGACGGGGCATTATTATCGCCTGCCGACGGAAGCCGAATGGGAGTACGCGTGCCGGGCCGGAACAACGACTGCGTATTCCTTCGGCGACGATCCGTCGAAACTCGACGAATACGCCTGGCACTTCGGAAACAGCGGCGAGAAGTACAGCAAAGTCGGCAAGAAAAAACCCAATCCGTGGGGACTGTACGATATTCACGGAAATGTCGCGGAATGGGTGATCGACAAATACGAGGCCGATTTCTATTCGAAGTCGAAGGAAGATGAACCGCAGCTCAATCCGGTCTGTATCCCGGATACGGAATATCCCCGCATCGTCCGCGGCGGTTCCTGGGATGACGACCCGGCCGAATTGCGGAGCGCCGCTCGGAAGGGTTCCTCCGACGAATGGAAGCAGCAGGACCCGCAGTTGCCGCAGAGCGCCTGGTACCTGACGGACGCCCAGGGGGTTGGTTTCCGCATTATCCGTCCGCTGAAAGTTCCGAAGGCCGAGGAACGCACGGCCCGTCATTACGACGCCATCGTTCCGCCCGACGTGAAAGAGAAGATCGGGAGGAATCGGTGAGGCGAGGAGCGCATCGGTTAGATTTTCCGGCTCTTGCCCCCAAGCTCTTGCCTCTCGACTCCCGGCCCTATCCTTGATGTCTGTCCCGTGATTTGCCACAGTATTCAACACATTGCCCGCCCTTGGTGAGACATATTTTCTGGAGCAGCTCAATGGACAATCCCGCGTCAAACAATTCTCGTCGCGACTTTCTGAAGCAATCGTCGTTCGCAGCGCTGGCGTCCGGCGCACTCGGCGTCAGTCTGAACAGCGCCGTGTATGCCGGCAACGATGACACGGTGAAGGTCGGCCTGGTCGGTTGCGGCGGCCGCGGCAAAGGGGCTGCCAAGCAAGCCTGCTCGACCACCGGCAAGGTGAAACTGGTCGCCGTCGCCGATGCGTTTGAAGACAAGGCGAAATCGGCCGCGGCCGAGGTCAAACAGGCGCTCGGTACCGATAAGCAGGACCGCGTCGGCGTCGACGCGGAGCATACGTTCTGGGGCTTTGACGCCTTTGAAAAGCTGCTGGCGAGCGGGGTCGATCTGGTGATTCTCGCAACGCCTCCGGGCTTCCGGCCGATTCACTTCGAGGCCGCCGTGAAGGCCGGCAAGCACATCTTCATGGAAAAGCCAGTCGCGATCGACGGGCCGGGCGTCCGGAAAGTGCTCGCGGCGAATGAAGTGGCGAAACAGAAAAAACTGAAGGTCGGCGTCGGCCTGCAACGGCATCATCAGGCCAGCTATCTTGAAACGGTGAAACGGCTCCAAGACGGCATGATCGGCGACCTGGTCGCCTTCCGGGCGTATTGGAACGGCGGCGGCGTCTGGGAACCGCCCCTCAAACGCGAAAATGCCAAGAGCGAAATGGAGTACCAGATGCGGAACTGGTACTACTACAACTGGCTCTGCGGTGACCACATTGTCGAACAGCACATCCATAACCTCGACGTCTGCAACTGGGTCCTGGGCGGTCATCCCGTCCGTTGCAACGGCATGGGAGGCCGGCAGGTCCGCGTCGATAAGCGGTACGGTGAAATCTACGACCATCACTTCGTCGAATATGAGTACGAAGGCGGCAAACGCGTCTTCAGCCAGTGCCGGCATATCCCCAATTGCTGGAACAGCGTCTCCGAGTGGGTGCACGGGGCGAACGGCTCGGCCGACATCGGCGGCACGATCAAGGTCAACGGCACGAACGAGCCATGGCGGTTCAAGGGCGCCAACCCCGACCCGTACCAGGTCGAGCACGACGACCTGTTTGCGGCGATCCGCTCCGGGAAGGACTACAACGAAGCCGAATATGGCGCCCACAGTTCTCTGACGTCGATCATGGGCCGGATGGCGACGTACTCCGGCCAGATCATCGAGTGGAACGACGCCTTGAACTCGGAATTGAGTCTGATGCCCAAGACGTTCAGTTGGGACGCCGAGATGCCGCTCCAGCCGAAGCCGGACGGCAGCTATCCCATTGCGATGCCGGGGATTACGCGGGCTCTTTGAGTGTCAGGACGACAAGCTTCCCAGGAAACCGAGCCAGGATGGTGACGGCGCTGTGCAGCCCGAATTCTTGTCGACAGGAAATCCTGTCTTGCGGGGGTTGCGTTGTTGACCCCGTGAAGCAACGTCGATATGTTCGTCGCACATTATTCGCTAAAAAATCACCAGGAAACCGCTGTCGATTTCTCTCCCCTTAACTTACTTGCCGGAACCGTCAATGAATCGATTCAAACCGCTCGCGCTCTGCACCTTGCTGTTGCTCGCCTGGACCGCGCCTGTCTGGGCCAGCGAGGCCGATCTGGCCATCCCCGACCTGAACGTCCACGGGAAGTTCAAGATTTTCGGGACGGAGATCACCGCCGGCAACCTGCTGTTTTACGGCTCCTTCGTGATTGCCGGCACACTGGGCATCAGCCTGTATCTGCAGGCGAAAATTAAGCGGATGCCGGCGCACAAGTCGATGCTCGACATCGCGGAGATCATCTTCCAGACCTGCAAGACGTACCTGATTCAGCAAGGAAAGTTTCTCGCGCTGCTGTTCTGTATTATCGCCGCGCTCATGACCTACTATTTCATGGCGCTGCAGCATAAAGATATCGGCACCGTCGCCCAGGTGCTGTTGTTCTCGATCGTCGGCATCGGCGGGTCGTACTGGGTCGCCTGGTATGGCATCCGCGTCAACACGTATGCGAACTGCCGCACGGCGTTCGCCTCGCTGAAGGGAAACCCCTGGGATGTCGTGAATATCCCGCTCATGGCCGGTATGTCGATCGGCCTGTTTCTCATCTCGCTCGAACTGATCATGATGGTGATCATTCTCCTGTACGTCCCTAGAGACCGGGTCGGCATCTGTTTTCTGGGCTTCGCCATCGGGGAATCGCTCGGCGCATCGGCCCTGCGGATCGCCGGCGGGATTTTCACGAAAATCGCTGACATCGGCTCGGACCTGATGAAGATCGTCTTCAACGTGAAGGAAGACGATCCCCGCAATCCCGG
Source organism: uncultured Planctomycetaceae bacterium (assembly GCA_964388415.1). Lineage (GTDB taxonomy): Bacteria > Planctomycetota > Planctomycetia > Planctomycetales > Planctomycetaceae > CAZDGB01. Next base: position 44,028 of record CAYMAO010000034.1, read on the forward strand.
CGTGATCGCCGACTGTACCGGTGATAATGCCGGTGATTCCGTCGGCCCGACGGCGGACGGTTTCGAGACCTACGGCGTCACGGGCGTCGCGCTGATTACCTTTATCACGCTGGCCATTCCGACCGAATCGGCCGATCTCCAGGCGAAACTCATCGTCTGGCTGTTCGCCATGCGGTTCCTGATGGACTTCATGTCGGGCGTGTCGTACTTCGTCAACCAGGCGATTTCCGAAGCCAAGTACAAAGGCCTGAAAGAATTCGATTTTGAAGAACCGCTGACCCGGTTGATCTGGATCGCGTCGATCCTGTGCATCACCACGTCCTACGGCATGAGCTACTTGTTGATCGGTGATATTCAGGTGCCTGGCATTGCCGCCGAACAGGCGGGAAAGCTCTGGTATCAGCTCGCGTCGATCATCAGTTGCGGCACGCTCGCCGCGGTGTTGATCCCGGAATTCACAAAGGTTTTCACCAGTTCGCATTCCAAGCACGTGCATGAGATCGTGATTGCTTCCAGGGAAGGCGGGGCCTCGCTGACGATTCTCTCCGGCCTGGTCGCCGGCAATTTCAGTGCATTCTGGAAAGGCATCCTGATCGCCGGCCTGATGGCGGTCGCGTTCTGGATCAGCCAGTTCGGCCTCGATGACGTGATGCGCGTGCATCTTCCCAGCCCCGACGGCGGCGTCACGCAGGGGCTGATTATCGAAGGCGGCTCGATCTTCGCCTTCGGCTTGGTGGCCTTCGGCTTCCTCTGCATGGGGCCGGTCAACATCGCCGTCGACAGCTACGGGCCGGTGACCGATAACGCCCAATCGGTGTTTGAACTCGCCCAGACCGAGCACATTCCCGGCATCAAGGAAGAAATCCAGCGTGATTTCGGCTTCACCCCCGACTTCGAGCAGGGCAAACATTACCTCGAAGCCAACGACTCGGCGGGCAATACGTTCAAGGCGACGGCGAAACCCGTGCTGATCGGCACGGCAGTTGTCGGTGCGACGACGATGATCTTCGCGATCATCCTGCTGCTCGGCAAGGAAGGGATGCTGCACCTCAGCCTGACCGACGCCCCGGTGCTGCTGGGCTTCATCTGCGGCGGTGCGGTGGTCTACTGGTTCTGCGGCGCGTCGATGCAGGCCGTGACGACCGGCGCGTACAGCGCCGTCGAGTACATCAAGAAGAATATGGACCTGACGAAGAAGGAAGCCGATATCGAAGACTCGAAGACGGTGGTCCGAATCTGCACGCTGTATGCCCAGAAGGGGATGTGGAATATCTTCATCGCGCTGATGACCGTCACGCTGGCCTTCGCGTTCTTCGATCCGAACTTCTTCGTGGCGTATCTGATTTCCATCGCCGTGTTCGGCTTGTTCCAGGCGATCTACATGGCCAACGCCGGCGGCGCGTGGGATAACGCGAAAAAGTATGTGGAAGTCGACCTGAAGGAAAAAGGAACCCCGCTGCACGCCGCGACTGTGATCGGCGACACGGTCGGCGATCCGTTCAAGGACACAACTTCGGTCGCCTTGAACCCGATCATCAAATTCTCGACGCTGTTCGGTCTGCTCGCCGTGGAAATCGCTATTGAGATCAAGAACGCCGCCAAGGCGGGAACCGGCTGGGACTACACGCCGTATTTTGGCCTGGTGATGTTCCTGATCACCCTGATCTTCGTCTGGCGTTCGTTCTACATGATGCGGATCCCGGAGAAAACGGCGGCGAATTGATCGATGCGGAAGCCCAGGGGCCGCGGCCCCTGGGCTTCTTTCGTTCCGTCACGCCCCGTAGCCGGCCAGGATGTGGTCCATCCGCATGGAGATTTCCGCGAGCCGGTCCTTGTTGCCGCCGCGGACTTCGGCCGTCGCCCAGCCGGAGTAGCCGATCTCTTTGAGCGCAACGAGCACGGCCGGCCAGTCGCAGCCGTCGGCCGCTTCACCCAGTTCGGCCGAAAACCCTTTGCCGACGCCTTGGTCGTTGGCAATCTTGCGGTCGTATTCCTTGATGTCGAGCTTGCCGATCCGTTTGCCGAGAATCCGAATCCAGTGTTCGGGCCAGCCGTAGCGGATGATGTTGCCGACGTCAAAATACGCTCCCACCCAGGGGCTTTCAAATTCGTCGATATACCGGGCGTATTCCATCGGGCTCAAGAGGAAATTGTTCCAAACGTTCTCGAACAGAATTTTAATGCCCAACTCTTCGGCGAGCGGCAAGGCCTTTTTGATCTCCGCTTGCGATCGCGCGTAGGCGTCGGCATAGCTGACGTCCTTCCTCACGACTGCCGGAACCAGCAGCACCGTCGTCCCGCCGTAGGTCTTGGCGTCTTTCAGGCATTGCTTCAGCACCTCGACGCCCTTAGCTCGAACGGCCGGGTCGGCATCCGACAGCGGCTGGCCCCAATGGACATGATCCACCACGCCGTGCACGATCAGCCCGGATTCGTCTCGGGCCTTGAGCACTTCCTCGGCTTTTTGCGGAGAATCGATGTCGATCCCTTCATAGCCGATTTCCTTGAGCATTTTGAACTTCTGCAGCAATGGGGCGTCGCCGCCGACCATGCTGAGCTTCAAGGCTTTGCGCAGCTGCAGTTTTGTATCGGCGGCGTTTGCGGTCTTCGTCTGCGCCGCGGCTGCCAAGGCGGTCGCCGACACGGCCAGGAATTCCCGGCGATCAATGGGCGGTAAGTTCATCGGGTGTCGTCTCCTTAAAAGTAGGGTGGGTCGAGTCTTCGAGGCCCACCGATTGAATTCCGAGCAGGCGAATCAGTGGGCCTCGAAGACTCGACCCACCCTACAAATCTGACACCCCCCGCTCAGGGGGGCGGCGCTCGCGAGATTTTCCGCATCTCCGCTCGCATCCGCCTCTATTGAGAGATAGCATAGAGCATTCGGTCGGGGAAATCCTCTTTCACCTGCTTGCGTGGAGCCGTTGTCATGTCTGAGTCGATTCTGCCTGATGCCGCTTCCAGCCGCCGCGACTTTCTGAAGACCGGAAGCACCGTCGCCATGGCCGGCACGCTGGGCCTCAACCTGAGCATGTCGGCCGGAGTGTATGCGGCCGGCAACGAGATTCTCAAAGTCGGCCTGGTCGGTTGCGGCGGCCGCGGCACCGGCGCGGCCAACCAGGCGCTGAAGGCCGATCCGCAATCGCGCCTGGTGGCGCTGGCCGATGCGTTTCCCGAACAGATCGACGGCAGCCTTTCCAGCCTCAAGGCGCAGAAGGATGTCGAAGAGCGCGTCGTCGTCGACGGCGATCATCGCTTTACCGGGTTGGATGCCTACAAGAAAGTCATCGACCTGTGTGATGTGATTGTCCTGGCAACGCCGCCTGGCTTCCGGCCGCAGCATCTGCGTTACGCCGTGGAGCAGGGCAAGCATGTCTTCACGGAAAAGCCGATGGCGACCGACGCCCCCGGCGTCCGGTCCGTCATGGAGACGGTGAAAATGGCGACCGAGAAGAAGCTCGCGCTCGTCGCCGGATTCTGCTGGCGATACGACTATGCCCGCCGCGAACTGTTTCAAAGGATTCACGACGGCCAGATCGGCGAAGTCCTGTCGATTTACGGAACCTACCTGACCAGCCCCGTGAAGCCGATGCCGCCGGCCGATACCCGGCCGAAGGACATGTCGGACCTCGAATGGATGGTGCGCAACTGGTACAACTTCACGTGGCTGTCGGGCGATGGCATCGTCGAGCAGGCCATCCACACGGTCGACTGGCTCGCCTGGACGATGAACGACGTCCCCGCCGTCAGTTGCACGGCGGTCGGCGGCCGGCAGATCCCTGCGCACGGCGGGAACATTTTTGATCACATCGAAATCAACTACCTGTGGGAGTCCGGCGCCCGCGGATTCCTCGCCCAGCGGCAGATCAACGGCTGTCACAACGAAAACAGCCTGTACATCCATGGCAGCAAGGGCGTGGCCAGCATTTCCGGCCGCGGAGTCACCATCTCCGGGGAGAACGCCTGGAAATACTCCGGCCCTGGCAACAACATGTACCAGACCGAGCACGATGAATTCTTCGCGTCGATCCGCAACGGCAAACCGCTCAACGACGGCGACCGCATGACGAAGAGCACGATGCTGGGAATCATGGGACGCATGGCGGGTTACACCGGCCAGCAGGTGACCTGGGATATGGCGCTGAACTCGCAGGAAGAACTTGTGCCCAACCTGAAAGACTGGACCGCCACCGTCACCGTCCCACCGCTGGCCCGTCCAGGTGTCACGCCGTTCGTGTAAGCCGAGGCGAACCCGCAAGCGACTTTGTATCGGTTTGAGGACAATATGCCGTTTTATGACATTGCCGACTTGCCGAAGCTGGAGATTATCCCGGGGTGCCGGACGAGGATTCCCTACGGCGAGAACCTGATGCTCTCTTACCTGGAGATGGACGACGGGGCGGAAGTCCCGCTCCATTCGCATCCGCACGAACAAGGCGGCATCCTGCTCAAGGGCCGCATGCAACTGACGATCGGTGAGGAAACCCGAGTCTGCGAAGCCGGGGCGCTCTTCATCATTCCGCCCAACGTGAAGCACCGCGCAATTGCCGTCGATGGCCCGGCCGTGGTGCTCGACGTCTTCAGCCCGATTCGCGAGGACTACGCCGAGAAGTACAACAAGTACATCCCCGCCCGGTAACGCGCGTAATCTCCCAAAGCCCGCCGTCGTCGACGGCGGGAACCTGGCAAGGCTATTGCCGGGCTTTGTTCTGCCGTTCGGCAATGCGGTCCGGATCAATTTCATACTCGCATCGCACCAGGTAGAGTCCTTCGGGCGGCGCCGTTTCTCCGGCTTCCGCGCGGTTCTGCGAATCGACAATCGCGCGCACGTCGTCCGCCGTCCAGTTGCCGCGGCCGACGTGGATCAGCGTCCCGACAATCGCCCGGACCATGTTGTAGAGAAACCCATCAGCGGTCAGGTCGATGATGAGGAAGTCGGCAGTCGGATTGTGGAATTCGGAGTGTGGAGTTCGGAATGAAGACGTTTCCTGTTCGCCTTTTGCAGGTTTACCTTCCGCACTCCCAACTCCGCATTCCGCATTCCACACCCCCCACGTACCGCACCTCCAGACACGGGCCTCGAAAATCGTCCGAACGCTGGTGGCTTTGTTGGGCCAGTCGGTTTCAAAGCAGCGGAAATCGTGCGTGCCAACGAGCGCATCCGCCGCCGCCTGCATGGCCCGGTCATCCAGCGGCGCGCGATGCCAGCCGACGTACTTCCTGAGCCAGGGCGTTCGCAAAGGCGAATTCTGAATGATATAACGATACGTCTTCCGCACCGTGTCATAACGGGCGCTGAATCCGAGCGGAACCTCGACGGCGTCCTGCACGATGATGTCTTCCGGCAGCTTCGATTGCAGGCCCAGTCGAAAACCGATCTCCGGGATGTCGCTCGCCGTGGAAAAACTGACCAGTTGGCCGAGCGCGTGCACGCCGGCATCCGTCCGCCCGGATGCCGTGGCGCGGACTGTTTCTCCGGTGAACTCGGCAAGTGCCTGTTCGACCACGGCCTGAACGGACAGTCCGTTCGGCTGCACCTGCCAGCCGCAATAGCCGGAGCCGTCGTAGGCCAGCGTCAAAAGGATTGTGCGCATCGTGCCGGCGTTGTCCTTCCAGAGTGATACTCAGATCGAGTCGAGGCAGGAGTTGTCAGGCCAAGGTGCCTGGCATACTGCCCTGGGTTTGCAGTTTCGCACATTGCAAGGCCGGCCGCGACTGCGATAGACTACAGGTTCACGGTCTGCGCAACATTCATTTTCCTTGCTAAGGTCAGCCGCTCGTAATGCCTTCGCATTCTGCTACTTGTGCCGGCCCGGTGTCTCGCCGCAGCTTTCTGGAGGCCGGTTCGCTGTTGATCGGCGGGATCGGGCTGAGCGATTTGCTTCGGTTGCGTGCCGCGGCAACCGAACGGGGCATCGCGCAGCGTGAGACGTCGGTCATTCTGGTCTGGCTGGAAGGGGGGCCCAGCCAGTTCGAAACCTACGACCCGAAGCCCAAAGCGCCGCTCGAGTATCGCGGAGAATTCTCAGCCATCGACTCGGAAGTTCCGGGTTTGCAATTCTGTGAATTGCTGCCCCGGCATGCACGCCTGGCGAACAAAATGACGGTGATCCGGTCGATCGCTCACGACATTGCCGATCACCCGGGTGCCGCGGCACTTGTGCTCAGCGGGCGGAGGCCGGCGAAGATCAGCGATCCCGTTTCGAAGTTTCCAGACTTCCCGAGCATCGTGAATCGGATGCGGCAAAGGCGAAGGATCGGCGTGCCAAACTACGTCTCGAATGATTCGCAATTGAAAGGCGGTGGCTCCGCGTATCTCGGTCCCTCCGCCGGGCCGTTTCTCGTGGAAGCCGACCCGAATTCGCCGGAGTTCAAGGTCGATCACCTCAACGTCGATTCCGCATGGCAGGCCCACCTGCGAGACCGATTATCGCTCAAGCAGGCGTTCGATCGATTGCAAAAGGATATCGATCAGAGCGGCACCATGCAGGCAGGAGATGAGTTCGATCAGCAAGCCCTCGACTTGCTCAGCGGCACGCAGGCGCGCGAGGCATTCGACATTCATCAGGAATCGGCCGTGACGCGCGACCGCTACGGACGCCACGAGTGGGGACAGCGGTTGCTGCTGGCCCGAAGACTGGTCGAGGCCGGATGCAGCTTCGTCACCGTGCAGTTGCGCGAGTTCGGGACGTCTCCGAAGAAAGGCCCGTTCACCTGGGACGATCACGGCGACGCCGAGCACATTTTCAAAGCCATGCGCCAGCGGCTGCCGGTGCTCGACGCGGGCGTGACTTCGCTGATCGAAGACTTGTCCGATCGCGGCCTCGACCGTGACGTGCTCGTGGTCGTGATGGGGGAATTCGGCCGGACTCCCAAGGTCAACATGGGCCGCGCCGCAAAGCCCGTCTTTCCGGGCCGCGATCACTGGCCCGATTCGATGTCCGTACTCGTTGCGGGCGGCGGGATGCAAGCCGGCCAGGTGATCGGCTCGACCACGCCCCGCGGGGAAACGCCCGCAACACGGCGGCTGTCCCCGAACGACTTGCTGGCCACGGTCTATCGTCACCTGGGCATCGACCCCGACCACTCCCTGCTCGATTTCCGCGGCCGGCCAATGCCCATCTTGCCGGCCGGTACGCCCATTGAAGAATTGCTCCCGACAACGTAACGCAGCGGAATTCCACTGTTGAACTTTTGTCCTCGTGAATGACAGATTGAATTTGTTCGATTCAAGAGCGGGCCAGGTCTGGCGAATGCGTTTTGCCGCGCTGAAGCGGTTGAAAAACGGTTGGGCGGCTTCCGGCATCGCTCCGTTCTGTGTTGGAAAGTACCTCCGATGAGCCGCCGTGTGTTAGTCGTCGGTGCCGGCGTGAGCGGGTTAACGACTGCGAAATGCCTGATCAATCAGGGATTTTCCGTGACCGTCGTGGCGGAAAAGAGCGCCGAATTCACGCCGTCCGTCGTGGCTGGCGCCCTCTGGGAGTGGCCGCCGGCCGTCTGCGGGCATCATACCAATTCCGAGTCGCTCCGCCGTTCGAAGCAATGGGCCGCCGACTCTTATCAAGCGTTTCAGACGCTGGCGACGCAATCCACGCCGGGCGTCCGCATGGCGCCGGCCGTCTTTTATTTCCGACAGCACATCGACGCGTGTTCCCGCGAGCGGCAGAAGATGGAAGAAGCGGCAAGGCACGTTCAAGGATTCGAACGTTCCCCCGGCTTGATCGCACGCTACGGAGTCAACCCCGGCATTGGCTTGTGCGACGCCTACACCTACATGGCGCCGCTGATCGAAACCGACGTCTACATGCAATGGCTTCGCGGCGAACTCACGGCTTCGGGATGCCGGTTCGTGCAGCGCAGACTCACCCATTCTTTGACGGATTCCGAGCAATCGCTCTGTTCGGAATTCGAGGCGTGCGCCATTGCCAACTGCTCGGGACTGGGCTCGATGGAATTGGCGGGCGACCCGATGGAACCGCTCCGCGGAGCGCTAATCCGTGTCCGTAACGACGGCGCTGCGATGCCCCGCATCACCGCCGCGCATTGTATCTCGCTCAACGAGGCCGTTCCGCAACAGCAAATGGTCTACATCATCCCGCGCGGCTCGGACACCCTGCTCTTGGGCGGCATCGCGGAATTGGGAGAATGGAACATCGACATCGGGCTCGACAACCACGAACCGGTCCGCGCGATGCTGCACAGATGCCGGGAATTTCTGCCTGTCCTCGACGCGGCCGCGATCGATTCGAGCCGCCCGGTCAGCGTCGGTCTCAGGCCCTATCGGGAAAAGAACGTTCGGCTGGAACAAGAGCCGGCGCACCGGATCGTTCATAACTACGGCCACGGCGGCTCGGGCTTCACTTTTTCCTGGGGTTGTGCCCAGGAGACCGCGGCGCTGTTGAAGAACGTTTCCGACGCAGCGCAGCCCGTGTGAACTCTCCGCACTCAGACGTTCCGACTGCTCAGGCAATCAATTCCGGGATGGGTTGTCCGTGGTCGACGAGGGGCGTCGGGCGGCCGTTGAAGTCGTTGATCAATGTCGTCGCCGCGTTGATGCCAAGATGGTGGTAAATCGTCGAAAGGAAATCACCGGGGCCGCAGCGGCGTTCGACGGGGTCTTCGCCCCGCTTGTCGGTCGCGCCAATGAAGCGGCCGGTCTGAATTCCGCCGCCAAACCACAAACACGACCAGGCCCTTGGCCAGTGGTCGCGGCCGGGCTGGATCGTGCCGGCCGGGGCGCTGGCGTCGCCGCCGCCCGTGCTGGCGGCATAGCTGATCTTGGGCGTTCGTCCGAATTCGCCGGTGACCACGACGAGGACGCGCTCGCCGAGGCCGCGGTCGTAAATGTCTTCCACCAGCGAGCAGACGGCCTGGTCGAACGTCCCGCAGCGGAATTTCATGGCATCGAACTGGTTCATGTTCACGGCATGGTCGTCCCAGTTCTGCACGCGGCCGCACAACGGGCCGCTGAGGCTGGTCGTCAGGACGTCTACGCCCGCTTCCACCAGCCTGCGCGCAAGGAGCAGTTGCTGCCCCCAGGCGTTGCGGCCGTACTTGTCGCGCAGCCGCCCGTCTTCCCGGCTCAGGTCGAATGCTTCCTTCGTCTTAGGGTTGGTGAGCAGCGTCATGGCCTGCGATTCGAACTCGTCGAGAGCCGCCAGTTCGCGCTGCTGATCGAACGTCCGCTCCAGCGTGTCGAGATTCTGGCGAAGCGTCGAACGCCGGCCCAAACGATTGACTTCGCGCTGATCGGCCAGCCCGATGTTGGGAACCGAAAAATTCGGCAAATTGGGGTCGCCGTAGACGGAGAACGGCGCATACGCGTCTCCCAGGTAGGCCGGGCCGTTGTATCCCAAAGGCGGGATGATGCCGACATAACCCGGAAGCGGATTTTCGCGCGCCCCTTCTTTCGAACGGAGATAATGGCTGATCGACATCCAGTCGGGATAGCGCGGCTTGGGTTTGTCGCGCGTGTCCGGATCGCCCGTCAAGAGCTGCATCGTTCCGGCCGGGTGGCCGCCCGCCCGCTGATACATCGAACGCAGCACGGTGAATTTGTCGGCAATCTCCGCGTGTTTCGGCAGCAGTTCGCAGATGTTGAGGCCGGGAACCTTCGTCGCAATCGTCCCGAAGGGGCCGGCGTATTCAACGCCGGAGTTCGGCTTCGGATCGTACGATTCCAGGTGAGACATCCCGCCCGGCTGCCAGATCATGATCACGGCAGTTTTGGCGCGGCTGGTCGGCGAACTCTCGCCGGCCTCAAGAGCCTGCTGCGCGCGGAGCTTCAGCATCCCCGGCAGGCTCAAAGTCGTCAGGCCCGCCAGGCCGGCTTGCAGAAACGTGCGGCGCGGCCCGATCAATCCCGACGGACCTCGACACACAGCACGGGAATTCAACGAAGGGAACGTGTTCATTTGGACTCCGCGGGTTTGACGCGAATGGCGATCGGTTCGGAAACGATAATATCCACGATATCTTTTTGCTGGGCGGCGGCGGTCGCCTGCTTGAGCTGTTCCTTTGCCGAGGCAAGCACCGCTTCCGCCGCCTTTTGGCGCTCGGCCTGTCCTTCCGCGGCCGGCGAGGTTTCATCGGCCAGCGATTTGAGACCGGCTTCCGCTTTTCGAACGGCGTCTTCCGCCGCCGTCACGGCATCCGGCCGATGCCGATACTTCGCCACGGCGCTGCCATAAAACGCGATCAGGTAGTCGCCCGGCGCAGGCTTCAGCGTGCTGAGATCAAGAACGGCTTGCGAGCCGTTGGCCGTCAGCGAGACGTCAAAGGACGCATTCCGATCAAACCCCGCGCCCATCGTGCGAAGCTGCAACGTTCCGCCCGAGAATTCGCTCCGGCGCGTATGAACCAGCGGAATTGTCAGCTTCTCGCCCGCCACGGCCTCAATCACTTGCCGATTGGCGGGGGCAATACTGAACGGTGCAAAATCGTATCCGCTGACCGAGACAGGAACATCGGCCATAAGCCTGGGACGAGGAACTTCGCCCCACGAATCCGGGATCGGCCAGGCATGAGACGCCAGCCGGCAGGGCCGAACGACGTCTTCGCCGTTGATCTTGGCCCGTCCCGAAAATACTGCGTTCTTCCAGCCGCGCGGCGCGTTCTGATCGGCGGTAACCAGCAACAATCCGCGCGATTGGCCGGCAGCGATTTTCAGTCCCTGGGCCGTGACTCCTTCCGGCAGATTCTCCAGCGCGATGTCGATTTCGCCGTCAAAACCGTCGCGGCGAATGGCGATGACCTCCAGGGCCATGGTCGTTCCCCCGCGCAGCGAAATCGGCTTGGAGAGCGCGTTGCGGTCGCCGTTGCGCAATTCCATATGCATGGCCCAGGCGACGAGCGCGAAATCGGGCGCCGCCTTCCGGATCACCAGGCGATAAATGTTGCGGGGGTCTTTTCGCGTACCACCGAACTGATCGAGCAGTTGAATTCGATGCAGCCCATCCTCTTTAATGACTAATTTGCCGAGAATGTCGGCGCTTCCCGCGTTGTACGGAGGACCATCGTATGCGTAACCGTTCGACGAGGTCTTCACCGGGCTGGGGATGTCGCCGAGTTCAACGACGTCCGTCGTTTGATCACCGGCGACGTGCTGCACGAGCAGCGCCGGGTCGGTCGGCAGGGCGAATCGTTCGGAAGCGACTTCGATCCACCATTCGTCTCCCTTTTTCGCCTCGAACTCAAACAGATCGACATCCGCGGCCGGAAAGAAGCTTCCGGAAATATCGCACGGCAATGTGATCTTCTGCGCCTGCGCCGGACCGTTGTTCGGTTCGTGTTCCATTACGGCGGCTTGCAGCGCCAATCCCGAAGGAGGCCAGGAGAACGAATTCACCGGCCGCGTCGACGGCATACGCACGATCGGCGCGTCTTTCGGCAGCTCCTGAAGTGCGAGGCGGTAGAACTGCTCGGCCCCGCCTTTGAACGTCAGTTCGTGGACTTTGATCACATACCGTCCGTCCTTGGGCACGGAAAAATCCAGCGCTCCGCCGCGGCGTTCCACGACCAGATCGCGGCCCTGGGCATCCGCGACGATCAGTACCGCATCGAGCTTGGAGTCGATGCCGCGCGTCGCGCAGTCGACGATGATCCGCTGGCCCTGCTTCGCTTCGAATGCGTAGTGATCGACGCCGCGGGGCGTCATGACGGCGTTGCAGATCGAATTCACTTCGAGCGATTTTGCCGTTGCCAGCGTGCTGTTGGGCTCCGTTCGGGTCGTCTCGGCCAGGTTGCCGACCGAAAAGACGCGTGCGGAGGAGATTCCCAATCGCGTCATCACATACGCGTCATACACGCCCGCCGGACAATCGGCGGCGATCTTGACGACGTAGAGATTCGGCGCCGGCTTGCCTTGGGCATCGAGCTTTTGCACGGCCGTAATCCGCGGGTCGGAGAACAGCAATTCGCCGGTGTCTTCCAGAAATTCGCCGCCGATCGTGATTTCAACGTCGGTTCCTGCCCGGCCTCCCATCGGCATCGTCGTCAACAGCCGCGGGGCCGGTAAACAGACCGACTGCGCGAAGAGATTCGTCGCCGGCTGGCTGAGCATCACTGTCAGCAGGCCCGCACGGAACAGCAAGGATCGGATGTCAGATCGATGGACCATCATCGTTCGCCTAGTGGTTGAACAGGAATTCTTTTGTGCTGATCAATGCCCAGATTACGTCCTGGAAATTTTCGCGGCGGGCAACCAGCGCATCCATGGCGTTACCGTTCGCGTCCGTGCGCGGCTCGTTGAGATACGCGAGCGCCGTCTGGAGTTCTTCCGGCTTCGGTTCGCGTGCAAACGCAGCCAGGTACAATTCGCTCACACGGGCCTCCAGCGGACGGTCGTCTTTGGCCAGCCGTTGCGCGCGGCCTTCGGCAAAAGCCAGTTTGCTTTTGATGTCGTTGGCGTTGATGAGGTGCAGGCTCTGCGCCAGGCTCGAAGACTGCACTCGTTCGCATTCGCAGACGCTCTCCCCTTCCGGCCGGCCGAAGACGCGGAGAAACGGCGTCGACTGGTTGTAGCTGTTATCCGGCAGGCTGACGGCGCGCGTTCCGGGCGGCAGGTTGGCGAAATCGGTCTGCGTGCCGGCCATGCGGTCAATCGCATCCAGCAGCACCTCCGCCGGCAGACGCCGGGGATAATAGCGGGAGTAGTTCTGACGGTCGGCGAGGTTGAATTCATTCGGCGTCGAGCTAAGTTGATACGTGCTCGAACGCGTGATCTCGCGCACCAGTTCGCGGAGATTGAATCCGCTCTTGATAAACTGTTGTTCCAGCGCCGCAAGCAATTCGGGATTCGTCGCCGGGTTGGAATCGCGGATGTCGTCTTCCGGCTCGATCAGGCCGCGATGGAAGAAATGCTTCCAATACCGGTTGACGACGGCCTTGGCGAAGAACGGGTTCCGGGGGGAACCCATCCAGTCGGCTAAGCGCAACCGGGGATCTTCATCGGGCGAAAGATTCGGGACGGCGTCGCCGAGCGCCGCCGGCTTGAGCGGCTGGCCCGTCTTGATGTTGGTCGCCGTCGCGACGCCCCGCTTGTGGAAGATCATGTCTTCGCCGCGCGTCTCCGACGGCTTGCGGCCCACTTGCGAGAAGAACGCGGCAAGCGAATAGTAGTCGTCCTGGCTCCAGCGCTCGAACGGATGATGGTGGCACTGTGCGCACTGCAGCCGGACGCCGAGGAAGAGCTGCGCAACGTCTTCAAGCTGCTGCTTCGGCTCCTTCACGCGCTTGTACCAGGCGACGGGCGGATTGCCGAGGATCGTCCCGGTCGCGGCCAGCAGCTCGCGGACGAACTCGTCATAGGGCTTATTGGCGAGAAAGCCGTCCCGAACCCAGGCGTGGAAGGCGAAGTTGGAGACGCGGTCGCTTTCATCGTCGCGGCGGTTCTTGAGAAGCGCCGTCCACTTGTTGGCGAAGTAGTCGGCATAGTCCGGACTGCGCAGCAGCTCGTCGATCACGCGCTCTCGCTTGTCCGGCTCGGCGCTTGCGAAGAAAGTCCGAGCTTCTTCTTCCGTCGGCAGCCGGCCGCCAATGTCCAGGGTCACCCGCCTGAGGAAGGTCGCGTCGTCGCAGATCGGCGACGGGGGGATGCCCAGTTCTTTCAGATTGGCAAACACGAATTCGTCGACCACGTTCTTCGCCGCAGGCAGCGTCTCGACCGGTGCGCCCAAAGGGACAGCCGCGCTGAACACGGCATTGCGTCCCTGAAAGCGAACCATGACCGAGAACTTGCCCGACAGGTCGTTCACCTTGACGAGACCGCTGTCTGTGACTTCGGCCATGGCGCGATCATTGGATTCAAACAGCGTCAGGTGCGTGACGTCCCTCGTGCTGCCGTCAGAATACCGGGCAATCGTGCGCAGCGGCTGCTGCCCCTGCCTGGGAACGGTTCCCTTTTGCGGCTGGACTTCAAAACCGGACAACTTCGGGGCATCTGGAGAGTCGTAGCGCGCTCCCTGGCGAATCCACTCCAGCAGCACCGTGAAGCTTTCGGATTTTCTGTCGAGACGAACACCGCCCCCGTGCGGGACTTGCCCGGAACCCTTCAGCAAGACCAGGCTTTGTTCCGGCGCGCCGAGGAATAGCCGGCGGTTGTGGCCTTCCTTCACCAGGTGCTCGAAGTCGTCCCAAGGCTCAAAACCCAGCAGCGACAGTTGAAAGCCCTTCTGGCCGCCGCCCGCTTTCGCGTGGCAAATCCCGGCGTTGCAGCCGGCCTTCGTGAGCGCGGGCATCACGTCGTTGATGAAACTGACCGGCCGGTCGGCCCCATCGACGGCCGCGGGCTCACTCCCCAGCGCCGCCAGCACGGCCGCGGCGCAAGTCATCCTCAGTGATTGGTGGAAATACATCATCGGAGTTCTCGTCGGTCCCCCCGTTTATAATAACTCATGAATCGGCCGGCCGGAACCCACGATACTGACCGGACGTCCGCTGCCGTCGAGGTAATGGGTATCCAGCGGAACGTCTAACTGTTGATAGATCGTCGCCAGCAGATCGCCGGGGGTGACCAGGCGGTCCTGCACGCCGCCGCCGTGTTTCTCGCTGGCGCCGACGATGCGTCCGCCCTGAATGCCGCCCCCCGCCAGCAGCACGGTGAAGCAATCCGACCAGTGATCCCGACCCGCGTGGCCGTTCAGCCGCGGGGTCCGTCCGAATTCGCCGACACAGTAGACCAGCACATCGTCGAGCAGGCCGCGGACGTCCAGGTCATCCACCAGCGATGCGATGGCCCGGTCGAGCGGCGGCAAATGATCATCCAGCCCCTTCTGAATGTCGTTGTGATGGTCCCAGTTTCCGGTGTTGATGTTGACGCACCGCGCCCCGGCTTCGATCAACCGCCGTGCCAACAGCGCGCTCTGCCCGTAGCGATGCCGGCCGTACCGGTCGCGAAGTCTCGCGTCTTCTTTGCTCAGATCGAACGCGGACCGCATGTTTTCGCCGGCGACCATCTCCAGCGCCTGCCGCTTGAACGTGTCGAGACCGTCCATGGCGCCGTTTGAGTCGACGTCGCGCGGCAGCGTATCAAACGATTTCAAAAGTCCGCGGCGGGAATCGACGCTGCGAACCGTCAATCCGCCGGGCAACGAGAGATTCGGCACCTGGAAGTTCGCCGCGTTCGGATCGGCGATCACTTCGAACGGGTTATACGCCTTGCCGAGATAGACGGCCCCCTGGTATCCGAAGGCCTCCGAGCGCGGCATGCTGACATACGCCGGCATCGGCGGGTTGCGGCTTCCCAGGCTGCGCGAAATGACCGATCCGAACGACGGTTTCTGAGCCGCGATGCGGGCAAGCGTCGGGCCAAAATAACCGGTCTGCATCCAGTGGGCCGAGGGCGCGTGAATGCCGTTTTCGTGATGAACCGACCGGACGAGCGAGAGACGGTCCATGAGTTGCGCCTGTCGCGGCAGGCGTTCGCCCAGCACGACTCCGGGCGTCGACGTCGCAATCGCATCATACATGCCGCGAAACTCGAACGGCGCCTCGGGCTTGACGTCGTACGTGTCTTGCTGGCTCAATCCGCCGTCGGTCCAGAACACGATGATCGATTTCCGGCTCGCGGAAGTCTTCTCCGCCTTTGCGTGAGCGTCGCGGGCCAGCAGCAGCGGCAGACTCAGCCCGAGAGCCGGCGCCCCGATCTGCAGAAACTGCCGCCGCGTGGCGCCATCGCAGCAGCGGAACGATGTGTTGGAAATGGTTCGCATTGTCACAGGCCGTTGCCTCAGTGATTAAAGAGAAACTCGTTCGTCGCCAGCAGCGACCACAGCAGCGACTGGCAGGCTTCCATACGGTCCGATTCCGTCGCCAGGAACTCGGTGACCTTCTGGATTTCTTCCGGTCGGGGCGGCCGGCCCAGGACGCGAAGGAAAATTTCTGCGGCGATTTCCGGGCCGCTATGTTCAGAGGCTGCTAGCCTGCGGACATAACCCTTTTCAGCGGTGAGTTTTCGCTGGATCTCGGTTGAGTTCACCAGCTCCAGCGCCTGCGTAAGGGCCGGGTCGTCGACGCGTTCGCATTCGCACGCCGTCATCCGCGCCGGCCGGCCGAACATGTCGAGGAACTGCGAGGGAACATTTTCATCCGGCAAATCGATGGCTCGCGTGCCGCGCGGGAATTTTCCCGGTCCTCCGCTGAATTCCGTCGGGACGTCCAGAACCTGGCTCATGCCATCAAGCAGCACTTCGGCGGAAAGCCTTCGCGGCCGGAAACGGGCGCAGGTTTGCGTGTCTTGCGCGTTGAATTCGTTCGGCCGGGACTCCAGCCGATAGGCGTAGCTGTTGCAGATCGTGCGAATCAGTTGCTTGACGTCATAATCGCTGGCGACGAAGTCTTGCGACAGACGGTCGAGCAGTTCGCGATTGCTCGGCGGATTGGTGCTGCGGAAATCGTCGATCGGATGGACGATTCCGCGGCCCAGGAAGTGCGCCCACAGGCGATTGGCCATCATGCGGGCGAAATACGGATTATCGGGCTGCGTCATCCATGCCGCGAGTTGCAGGCGGGGGTCTTCGTAACGGCTTTCCGAAAAATCCGGCCCGCCCAGCGCCCGCGGAGACATCTTCTCGCCCGTGCGAGGATGCCGCACATCCCCCGATTCTTTGAGGAAGAGTATCTCATCCGTCGGCACTTCGGCGTCGGCAAAGCCCCCTTTGCGGCCGATGCGTGCAAAGATCGCGGCAAAGCGGTAATAGTCTGCCTGGCTCCAGCGTTCCGCCGGATGGTGATGACACTGGGCGCATTGCACGCGCACGCCGAGAAACGCCTGCGCGACCGACTCCACAGTTTCCGTGGGCTTCCGAACGCTGCGGTACCAGAGAGCCGCTGGGTTTTCGGCCTGGCTGCCGGTCGCCGCGAGGATTTCCGTCGCGAACTGATCATAGGGCTTGTTAGCCGCCAGCGAATCGCGAATCCACTCCGCGAACAGGGACGTCCCGGCGCGTTGCTTACTCGTGGAATAGCCGGCTCCCCGGTTCTGCAGAATATCAGCCCACTTGAGTCCGAAGTAGCTGGCATATTCCGGCCGTTCCAGCAGCCGGTCAATCCATCGCGCACGCTTGTCGGGGCGGTCATCGGCGAGATAACTCCGAACGTCCTCCGCCGTCGGCAAGGTGCCGCAGATGTCGATCATCGCACGGCGCAGGAACGTCGCATCCTCTGCCTCCGGCGACGGCACGATCTTCAGCCGCCGCCATTGTTGCAACAGTGTGCGATCAATGGGCGAGTCGCCGAGTGACTGCGATAACGAATCGAGCCGTGCCTGGACCTCGGTCTCCTGCGCTTCTGAAAAGCGAGCCGGGATGGCGGCGCGGAATGTCTCAATCTGATCGCCGTACCGGGCCATCACGGCAAATAATCCCTGCTGCTCAGCCGCCGTCACCAGTCCCCGGTCATCGACTTGCGCCAGTTCCTGTTCATTGACCAGGTAAGCCGCCTGCCGCGTGACGTCCCGAGTTGTCCCGTCGGAAAAGAACGCCGTCACCTGCAACTGCCGCGTTGCCTTCGGAGAAAGGATTTCCTCCTGCGGCGAGATTTTGATCGACGTCAGTTGCGGGTCGTCGTCGCGCGGCGGCAACGCGCCGGCTGCGATCCAATCGTGCAACAGGCGGTAATCGTCGCTCGATTCCGCAAGGCGCCGGCCGCCGCCGTGCGGCACCTTGCCGGTCGCTTTCAGCAACAGCAGGCTGGAGGCCGCGGCACTCGGGGAGACCCTCCGCCCGCGCGATTCCTGCACGATGGCTTCATAGTCGTCGCCGGGTTCGAATCCGAGCAACGACAGTTTGAAACCGTTCTGACCGGTCGCCTTTCCGTGGCAGCCGCCGCTGTTGCAGCTCATCTTCGTCAGCAACGGCATGACGTCGGTCCGAAACCGGACGCCCGGCGAAGGTTCTGCGCAGAGCATGGCTTCGCTGCCGCTGATCAGCCAGATCAGCACGGCGGCGAATCGAAAATTGCGTCTGCAAGCCGTCATGGAGTGATCTCAGTCCGTAATTTCCAAGGGGAGCCAGGCCGCGCCGAAGGACATCGGCTGATCTTCCACGACGCCCACGCCGAATAATCTTATGAATGGCTGCTTGCCGACGGAGGCAGAGTCGTTCACGACGATCTGAATTGCCCCCTGCTCGGACTGGCCGACAAACGTGACGCCGCGGCCGCGTAAGCCGGGAACGTCGGTGACGATGCCGGGGCAGGCGAGTTCGGTGTGGATTTTTCCGATGAAGCCGTTCGTGCGCACCGCGGTGTAGTTCACTTGAAACGTCTCACCGCGCTTCACGCGCGTCGGCGTGAACGGGTCGATGGCGACCTCGAACGCCGCCGGTTCGACGGAGAACGTGACGGGATTGCTGACGACGGTTGCCGCTTCGCTTTTACCGCCTGGCAATGCAACCGTGGTCTCCGCGGAGATGGCCAACGAGTAGCGTCCTGTCGCAAGGGTCGGCGGCAAAAGAAAACTGATCGTACCAAACCGTGCACCGGCCGGAATGATTGACGTTTGCTGCGCAATTGCAGGGGGCAGTCCGACGCCGGCAAGTTTGACGGCCGGCCGATGGTTCGGATCGCGCTGCTCCATCGAAACGGCGACATCGAGCACGCTGCCGGGCGAATAACGCAGTTTCAGCTTGCCGTAGAGGTGATGATCTAACTGGTCTTGAATCGCGGCGGTGATCCTCAGCGGGGCGTCGCCGGTCACGGCGAGCGGGATTTCCGACGTCAAACGGCTCCAACCGTTCGGCGTGCCGGCGCGGATCACGGTGCTGCCGCGCACCGGGCGCTTGCCCACAGCGGCCGCCTCGGCCTCCAATGCCAGAGAGAGCATGGGATTCTCAGCCGACGGCTCCGCGGAAATGACCATCGTCCCGCGGTCGACTCCCGGCCCCAGGACAATATCCGGGCATTCGATTCCGGCCGGTAGATTGCTGGCCGATACGCGGATCTCGTCCTGCAAACCGCGCTGGCGAAAGGCCAGCACGTCAAACGCGAACCGGCCTCCTTTGTGAAGCGTGAATCCCACAGGGACCGTGCTGCGCGGGATGGCGACCACTTGCATCTCGGGTTCTTCACGACGAATCGAAATTCGATACGACCGCCGCGGGTCGGACTGAAGCCCGCCGCGCAGGTTGCGAATCATGACCAGGTATCGGCCGTTGGCCGGTGCGACCCAGCGGCCGGCGGGGTCAAGATGATTTGTCGGGAAGGAAATGCCGCCGATGTTCTTTGACTCGTCATTCCATTCGGCAATCAGTTCTTCGCCGCCGGCGTTCCAAACGCCCAATTGCAGATCCGTCGGAGCGCCAAGCCGCTGAGACAGGACATCAAAACAGAAGACCTCGCCGCGCAGCGCCTCGAATGAAAACCAGTCCCGTTCATTGCCGTCCACAAGACGTCCGCTGATGTCGCACGGCACCGAGATCCTTTGAGCGGTCGCCGGTCCGTGATTGTCGTCACGGTCCAGCGTCACCGGACCATCGCTGAGACCGATCAGCACCGTCGTATCGCTGCCGGGATGATGATACGGAAATCCCTGGGCCATGGCCTGATGGGACGCGATACGGAACGGCAACGGCCAAACATCGCGGGCTTCGGCTGCAGGAATCTCCACTTCAATGCAATTCAATTCGCCGGCCTCAAAAGACAGATTCCAGCCGAAAACTTGTACACGGCTGGACTGCCCCCGGGGGATGACGTTCGGAACGGTGAACGCCACGCGCGGGCCGGCGTCGACTTCCAGCCGATAAGAATGTTCGAGTCCGCCGGAGTAAACGAGATCGTGAATTTTCACGACATACAGACCATCGGCAGGAACCCGGAATTCGATCAAAGGGTCGATTCCGTGATAGCCGCGATTGACGGCCAGTCGCCGGCCTTCAGCGTCAAACACTTCCAGCACGGCACGCAATCGCGAGTCAATCCGCTCGGCCCAGCATTCCAGAATGACAAGCTGACCTTGGCGGGCTTCGAACCGGAAATGATCCTGGTCGCCGGGTTGTTCGATGCGGCCGTTGATCACGCTGTTGAGGGAGGCCGCAATCGCCTGAACCGGCGAGTCGTTCTCCCCGAATTCGACGAGTTCGGGCCGATGACTGACGGCGAAACTTCGCGGCGAACTCACCCCCGTGTCGCTGACGGCCCAGACATCATAAATGCCGGGCAGAGTGCCCTCGGGGATCGTCACTTCGCCGCGGGTGGCTTCCTTCAACGCAAAACGGAAGCCCGGCATCGAGGAATGCAGCCGCCAGACGCCGGTCAGGGCCTTTCCGGAAATCTCAATCGGAAATTGAATTCCGGCAGTTCCTCCGGTGGGGTACACCGATTCCAGGCTCGGAGCCGGAACCTCGCCGAACGCCGAGAGACGGCTCAGCAGGACGAAACCCATCGCAGCAAGTGAATTCCGAGCAGCCATGTCCCAAGCGTTTTCCAGGCGGCAACATATCAAGCCCCATGAATATATTACCTTGTTCTCGAAGCGGGAGAAACTCCAGAAGTGTCTTCCCGAGGCGATTTGGGGGGAAAAATGGCTCGCCCGACGTCGCGGAAAGTTCAGAATTGGGGTCATTTTGATCGCGATTCCGGCCGAGGCGAGGCCCATTTATCCTGGCGATCATTACGACGGCCCTGCCTCGATCGGTGAAGATGCCCCACGACCCGCTTCCGGGGAATTGGCAATCTGTATGCCTGGGTGGTCTACGCAGCTTGTGATGAGGCGTTCCCGCCGTGAGGCGGGAGGGCAGCACCTTGGTCGAAATCACCTCTGGAACTCAGAGACGCGGGCAACGACCACCGATTTCGAATTTGTATTGCAAGTGATTTCTAACTATTGGGTTGCGATTTCTGTAGGAAGTTCCGCCCACCGGCGTTGTCTGAATGATCTTGCTCACAGGGATGTGTCATGGCAGATCCGTTCGTCCAGGATTTCGTCGCGGAGACTTGGCGGAATCTGGCTCAGTTAGACGGCGCCCTCGCCGCCCTCGAGCAGGAACCGACCCGGGCCGAGTTGCTGGCCGACGCGTTTCGCACGCTGCATACCATGAAAGCCGGATGCAACATCTTAAGGCTTGCCGAGTTGGGGCGCGTGGTTCACTCGACGGAAGGCGTCCTGGGAACAATGCGAGACGGAGATCTGGACGTCAATGCCTCCTCACTCTCCGTCGTGCGCGATGGCGTGGAATGCATTAAGGAATTGCTGACCGGTCTCGAAGCCACCGGCGAAGAAAGGATCACGGACTCCCTGCCACTCCTGGCGCATCAGGCGGAGTTGTCGTCACCACAGGAACCTGCTGCCGTTCAGGTCATTCGCCCGATGACTCCGTCGGCGACTGTCGCCGTCCCGCAGCCGCGTCCCTTCGAGCACACCCTCCGCGTACCGGTTGACGTGCTGGACCGGCTGATCCGTCTCGTGGACGAATTGGCGCTCGCGCGGAATCAATTCTTGCAACTGGAACTCGATGAAGAGTTCTCAAAATTCGCCGGGCCAATTTCCGACTTGGACCGTGTGACGGCCGAGCTCCAGCAAAACGTTCTGAAGACCCGGAGGCAGACAGTCGGCCAGGCGTGGAGCGCGCTGCCTCGGGTTGTCCGGGACTTGTCGCGAATCACCGGGAAGCCAATCGAGTTCGAGTTACGCGGGGAACACGTCGAAATCGATCGCACCGTGCTGGAGTCGATCCAGGATCCGCTGATGCACCTGATTCGCAACGCGGCCGATCATGGAATCGAACGGCCCGAGATTCGTCGGGCCTCCGGCAAAACGGAAACCGGCCGAGTGACGCTGGACGCCGCCTGTGAAGCGGGTCAGTTCATCATCACTTTGGAAGACGATGGCGCCGGCGTCAGTCGACGTAAAGTGATCCAGACGGCAGTGCGGCGGGGAGCGATCTCCCCGGAAGATGCCGAGAAGCTTCCCGACGCCGAGATTCATCAGCTTCTTTTTCAACCGGGTTTCTCCACCGCGGAAGAGGTGACGACCGTCTCCGGCCGCGGAGTGGGCCTGGACATCGTCCGCACGGCGCTCAAGCGCCTCGGCGGAACCGTCGAGATGACGTCCGAACCGGGACGGGGGACGCATGTCCGCCTGGTGATTCCGCTGACGATGGGCGGGACCAAGGCGCAGCTTGACGGGATGATCGCTGATTCCGCGGTTCCAGCGTCACTTCCGATGGCCGGCGATGAGATAGTCGAGACTGTCAATCTGTTGTTGTTCCACACGGCCGCTGACCGCATCATGGCCGTGCCCGTGTCTCTCGTTTTGCGCCTGGAAGAGTTTCCTGTGCAGAGTTTGGAACGGTGCGGCGATCATTGGGCCGTGCTGCAACACGGCGAACGGCTGCCGCTGTTTCACATCGCAGGAACGGACGAATTCCAACTTCCCGCCGACAGGCAGCCGGTGATCGTCGTAACCGTGTCCGGCCAGGTGTTCGGCCTGATGGTCGGCAAAATTCAGGGCATCGTCGAGGAACGGATCGAGCTTCGCTCGTGCTCGGACCGGCTGGGTGTGAGGGGAACAGCCATGCTGGCGGGCCAGGCGACGGACGTGCTCGACGCGCAGTATTACCTGAACCAGATTCGCCCCGCAACACTGCCAGAGCCCTCGGCTCGGCCAACGGCGAAGATGGTGATGGTCATCGATGATTCGCTGTTTTTCCGGCAACTGGTGCGCACGGCGCTGGAATCTGACGGCTACCTCACGACGGTGGCAGAAAGCGCCGCGCGTGCCATGACGCTGATCGAGGAAGGGCTTCCAGTCGACCTCATTCTGTGCGATATCGAGATGCCTGGCATGGATGGCTGCCAGTTCGCCGCCTGGTACCGGGCGCGCGAGACGAATTCGAACGCCCCCCTGGTGGCAATCACGTCCCTGGACGTCGCCGTGCATGGCCCAAGGATCATGGATTCCGGATTCGATCGGCTGCTTGGCAAGTTTTATCCCCAACAATTGCGCGAGACGATGTTCAATCTCTGGCACGCGAACGACATTGCCGCCCGCGGACGTTGCGCGTAGGAATCGATGCCAGTTTGGGACCCAACGCCAGAAGCGAGTCTTCCATGACGCAGGACATCACGATCCCCGATCTCCAGGCAAAGTCCGCCGGCTGGGGAGATCTGTTTTATGCGATGGTGGAATCTTCGGCCATTGCACAATTTTTCATTGACGATCACGGCACGGTGGCGTATCTGAACCGCAAAGGGCACGACGTCTTCCGTCAGCTCGAGCCGGCCCTCGGCTTCGGACCCGAGCAGTTGGTCAATGGTCCGGTCCTGCGGCTTGCCGAAGCCATCCCAGAGTTACAGCCGGCGCTCTGCGACAAGACCTCGGCCCCACGGTGCCGTCATGCGGCGGTCGGAGAGCAATGGCTGAAATGGAATATCGCGCACATTGCCGGAAGCGACGGCCAACCCTGCGGCGCTGCCGTCAGCCTAGAGATCGTCACCGACGAACGGCAATTGGTCGCCGGCCTGCAGCGCGAAGTTCAAAGTTTGACGAAGACGCTCGGCGCGACTGCGGCACGCATGGGGCAAGTCTCGTCCGCGGTGACAGACGCCCAGCACGAAGCCGGCGTCTCGCAAGATGCGATGCAGCGAGTCCGGGACGCCGGTCGCCAGACTGGCGAGGCGGTTCAAGCGACGTGGCAGATCGCTCAGCAGGCCAACATGCTGGCCCTGAATGCCGCGATTGCCGTGACAAACGCCCGCGATGACACCGGCCAGCGCTTTGCCCGTCTCGTCGTCGACATCCAGGATCTGGCCCGGCGCATCGCCGCGGTTGCAACCGACCTGCGCGGCCAGGTGAAAGCCCTGGACGAAGAGACCGCCGCGGCGGATGCCGCTGCCGGCAAGTTCAACGAACAATTGCAGCGAATCCATGAACTCACAGCCGTGATTGCCGGCGAGTCGTACTCGTGTTAGCCAGCCTGCACTGTCAACCGAAGTGAGCGTCTCACGGTTATGCGAACAGCCGCCACCAGGATTTCGCGGGCTTTTCGCCGATCGTGGCCGCAACGGGCTGCGCTCCTCCGCCGGAGGACAGGATCGTCTTTTCCGGCAGCAGGACGCAGCTCAGGTCGCCTGCTTCGCCGCCGGTCGTGTCGATCAGGATGCGCTTGGGCCGTACGATGACGTTCGGGACGCGCACATGGCCGGACACCACCGTTAACGGACAATCTTGCGGGGGATCGGCGTCAACGTACGACTTGGAAAACAACCACTGCGGCCGATTCAACGTATGATCCTTACGATGCAAAATTCGCAATTGCAACTCGTAGGGCGATAAGGGGTCCAGCCCGGCGTGCACGAACAGAAACGACGGATGTTCGACGCACCAGGGGAGTTTCGTCAGCAGGTCGCGATGTGCAGCAGGCACGGCGGCCGCCAACTCGTCCAGCTTGCCGGCTTCCACGCCGTAAGATTCAAACGTCGTGTGTGCGTCATAGTGATCGGTCCAGCGCTCGCCCCACGCCTTGGCATCCGGCGAGGGTATCCAGCCGAGTGACGAACACATCGCGTATTCGTGGTTGCCGCAGATCGCCGTGGTTTTCGAGTGCGTCTTAAGCACGTCCAGCACGAGATCCAGCGAGCCTTTCGTGTCCGGACCGCGGTCGACGAAATCGCCGATGAATACCAGCCAGCGCTGCTGGTAATCCGGCATTGCACGGAGCTTGTCCAGAATCGCCCTTAGTTTTTCGGTCTGTCCGTGTACGTCGCCGATCACGGCGACCGGGCCTTGAATTCGCGTGGTCAACTCGGTCACTGAATATCCCCCTTCGCTCCGCTGGTCCGTGCCTTCAGCGTAACCGATTCTCGATGTCCGGGTCGAGTTCCCGGGCAAGTTCTAATTGTGCTTCGGCGGCGGCCGTCTGTCCCTGGGCCGTCAGCGACAACGACTTGCGGTAGTGAATCTCGGCGACCGAGGCGTCGAACCGTTTGGCAGCGGTGAAGCATTCGAGAGCTTCGTCATCGCGTCCCAGGGCGAGGCACGCGTCGCCGCGGATCGACCAGCCGGACAGCGCCTCGTCGGTTTCAATTGCCGCGTCGGCGAATTTCAGAGCGTCCTCATAACGGCGGTCGGCCAGGGCGATCCGGCCTTCCAACACCAGCGCCGGGCCATGCGCGGGGTTCCAGGTCAGCGCTTGGCGCGCGTCGTTCCGGGCGCGCGCCAAGTCGCCGTGATGGAAATAGTGTGCCGCTCGCTCGCTCCAGGCGCCCGCGCTGCGCGGTTGTATGGCGACGGCGCGATTCAGTTCCTGCAAGCGCACCACCCAATCGACCATCCGCTGGTCGGCGTGCGATTCCCTGGTCTTATTCAGCAGCGCATACACTCCGCCCCGATGCTCGTAGTATTTCGGATTGCCAGGGTCTGTGATCATGGCTTCCGTGAAATCCAGGACGGCGGCTTCCAGTTCCCCGGCGCGGGCCTTCAACAAGCCGCGATTATGCAGCGCGTTGACGTACTTCGGGTTGACGCGCAGCGCCTGATTCAAGTCGGCATACGCCGACTCCAGACGGCCCAACTGCATCCAGGCGAAACCCCGGTTGTTGAGGGCATCGACATAGTCCGCCTCCAGCGACAGCGCCCGGTTGAACCAGTCGATGGCATCGCGATGTTTGCCTCGCGCCAGAGAGACCAGCCCGCGATTGTTGCAGGCGCTGGTCAAATCCGGCTTGAGCTTCAGCGCGTGATCCAGATCTTCAACGGCGCCGTCAAACTGCTGCAAGGCCAGCCGGATGAAGCCTCGGTTGTTGAGCAGCTGCGCATCCTCGGGAGAAGCCTGCACCGCACGGTCGAGGTCCGCAAGCGCCTGCGTCAACAAGCCGGAGCGGTGCCGAAGCGTCGCCCGGGCGCCGTACAGCCGGCCGTCGTGCGGATGTTTTTCGATCGCCGCGCTGAGGAGTTCCAGTCCCTGGTCCAACTGGCCCTCGTCCATGAGTTTCAGCGCTTCGGCGATGACAGGCAAATCTAATGTTGCCTTGCCTGACGAGGGGGGCGCAGACGATTGCGCCTGACAGCCGACGAGAAAAATCACCATCAACCAACCACACGGGCGCTGCATGATCCAACCTCCGCCGTGATTCCCGGACGCCGCCGACAAACGGTGTATCCGCCAACAGGGCTTGTACTTGCAGAGGCAGATTTCGGTCAATGCCGTTTTTTTCGTCGAGCCTCATGACGTCAAGAGACGAGCGGCGTTCGCACCGTAGGAATCGGCGTGATAAGATGCCTGAATCGAAGATCGTCGTGAGGACGTTGGCGACAAAGATCTCGTGCCGGCATGTCGTGTCCAAGAGTGACGGGCGGAAGCACATGGCCCTTCCAATCGATTTCTCAGCCCGCCGGCGGCAGTTGGTCGACCATCTGCGGAGCCGAGGCATTGGCGATCATCGCGTGCTCGCCGCGATGTCGGTGGTCCCGCGTGAGGCGTTCGTTCCCGATGACTTGCAAGACCTCGCTTACGTCGACCGCGCCCTGCCCATCGGCCTGGACCAGACGATTTCGCAACCCTTCACCGTCGCCTTCATGTGCGAGGCGCCGCAACTTCGCGGTGATGAAAACGTGCTGGAGATCGGCACGGGGTCGGGATATGGCGCCTGCGTTTTGTCGCGGCTGGCGAACCGGGTTTTTACCATCGAACGGCTGCCGGAACTCGCCGAGCAGGCTCAGCGAAGGATACGCCGTCTCGGCTTCCGCAACGTCACAGTCCGCGTCGGCGACGGTTCGCTCGGCTGGCCGGAAGCGGCCCCGTTCGATGCCATCGTGGTGACTGCGGGGGCCGAGCATTGCCCGGCGGCATATCGCGATCAACTCTCTGAAGGCGGACGCATCGTCATCCCGATCGGCCCGACACCGCGGAGACAGAGGCTCGTCCGTTATACGCTCCGTCACGGCGAACTCATTCCGGAATCGCTCGGCGATTTCGCCTTCGTGCCGTTGATTGGCGATGATGCCTGGGAGAATGAAGTTGACTCATGACGGCCGATGGGTGCATCCGCTGATTGGTGGGCGCGGGGTTATACAAAAGGATACCCTCGATGGGGTGTGTGTAATTTCAGTTGCGGGGTTAGG
>CAYMAO010000035.1:0-70081 GCA_964388415.1 uncultured Planctomycetaceae bacterium
GCGTGACCTTGACGCCGCAGCGGTCGCAGATCATCCCCTTGTACTTCATGCCGCGGTACTTGCCGCAGGCGCATTCCCAGTCCTTTTCCGGCCCGAAAATCCGTTCGCAGAACAGGCCGTCCCGTTCCGGACGGTAGGTGCGGTAGTTAATGGTTTCCGGCTTCTTCACCTCGCCGAACGACCAGCTCCGAATATCCTGCGGGCTGGCCAATCCGATCTTGATGGCCGAATACTCGTTGACGCGATCGTAAGTGGTTTCACCGACACTCACGGAATGCTCTCCTCTTGCGGAGAAATGGACCAGCTGCCGTTCTCGCCCGGCAGACACGGAGGCGGCACACGCGGCCGTCCCCACGACCGATCATTACACCGGAGCTTTTTCCAATTGGATATTCAGGCACAGGCCGCGAATCTCGTTGGTCAGCACTTCGAAGCTGGCGGGGGTGCCGGCTTCGAGCGTGTTTTCCCCCTTGACCATCGACTCGTAAATCTTCGTGCGGCCTTCCACGTCGTCGCTCTTCACCGTCAACAGTTCCTGCAAGATGTACGCGGCGCCGTAGGCCTCCAGCGCCCAGACTTCCATTTCGCCGAACCGCTGGCCGCCGAACTGGGCCTTGCCGCCCAGCGGCTGCTGGGTGATGAGCGAATACGGTCCCGTCGCCCGGGCGTGAACCTTGTCTTCAACCAGGTGATGCAGCTTGAGCATATAAATGTAGCCGACCGTCGTCTTCTGCTCGAACGGATCGCCCGTGCGGCCGTCGTACAACTGAGGTTTGCCGTCGGTCGGCAGGCCGGCCTCTTTCAGGTAGCCGCGAATGATCTCTTCCGTCGGGCCGTCGAACACGGGACAGCGCGCCCGGAAGCCCAGCCTGCCTGCCGCCCAGCCCAGGTGCGTTTCCAGAATCTGGCCGACGTTCATACGGCTGGGCACGCCCAGCGGATTCAGAATGATGTCGATCGACGTGCCGTCTTCGAGGAACGGCATATCTTCCACCGGCAGGACCTTGGAGATCACGCCCTTGTTCCCGTGTCGGCCGGCCATTTTGTCGCCGACCGAGATCTGGCGTCGCGAGGCGACGTACACCTTCACCATCTGCAACACGCCGCTGGCCAGTTCATCGCCGCGCTTCATCGAGTTCAACTGGCGGTCACGCTCGTCGATGGCGTCTTCGACCGGGCCCCAGTGCTCTTTGATGATTTTCTTGCAGTCCGCCTTTTTCTGAGGGCTGCGGATGTCGAGCGCTTCAAACTTGTCGTGGAATGTCTCGGCGTATGAGGCGACGAACTTGTCTTCGGTGATCGACCGGATTTCCCGGCCGTCATCGTCCGCCAAGTGCCGGTCCAACGTCCGTTCAAATTCTTTAAGGAAGACGCGGAACGCCTCGGCAACCAGCGTGCTGCCGGCCTCTTCCAGCTTCTTCAAGTCGGCTTCAAATTTTTTGCGTTCCGGCTCTGCGAGGCTCATCCGCCGAGAAAACTTCTCGGTATGAATCACAATGCCTTCCACGCCGGAGGGGACTTCCAGCGACTCGTTCTTCACGTCTTCGCCGGCGCGGCCGAAAATGGCGTGCAGAAGCTTCTCTTCTGGCGTCAGTTCGGTCTTGGCCTTGGGGGACACTTTGCCGACCAGAATATCCCCCGGTTCGACGCGGGTGCCGATCTGCACCACGCCGTCTTCGCCGAGATGGCGCAGCGCCTTCTCGCTGACATTCGGAATGTCGCGGGTGAATTCTTCGCGGCCAAGCTTCGTCTCGCGGACTTCCACGTCGAATTCGTCGATGTGGATCGACGTATACACGTCTTCTTTCACCAGCCGCTCGGAGAGAATGATCGCGTCTTCAAAATTGAAGCCTTCCCACGACATGAACGCCACCAGGACGTTGCGTCCGAGCGCCAGCTCGCCGTTCTGGGTTGCCGCGCTGTCGCAGAGAATCTCGCCCTTGCGGACCTTCTGACCGACACGGACGAGCGGTTTCTGGTTCAAGCACGTCCGTTCATTCAAGCCGGTGTACTTGCGGAGCGGAAACCGTTTGCCGTCGATTTCGATGACATCGGCGTCCACATACGTCACCTTGCCGGACTTCTCCGCACGGAGCACCATGCCCGAGCTTTCCGCCACGGCCGGTTCCAGGCCAGTCCCGACCAAAGGGGCTTCGGTGATGAGCAACGGCACCGCCTGCCGCTGCATGTTGGAGCCCATCAGCGCGCGGTTGGCGTCGTCGTGTTCCAGGAACGGGATCAGCCCGGCCGAGACGCCCACCATCTGGCAGGGGGCGACGTCAATGAAATTCACTTCGCTGGCCGCAATCCAGACTACGTCGTTGCGAAAGCGGGCCATCACGCGGTCGTCCGCAAGCTTCCCTTTTTGCACGGGCGTATCCGCCGGGGCGATGAGGGCGTGTGATTCCTCATCGGCCCGAAGCCAGGTGATCTCTTCCGTGACCTTGCAGTTCACGACCTTGCGATAGGGCGTGATCAAGAAACCGTAATCGTCGACCTTCGCAAAAATGCTCAGGCTGGAGATCAGGCCGATGTTCGTTCCTTCGGGCGTTTCAATCGGGCAGATCCGGCCGTAATGGGAAATGTGGACATCGCGGACTTCAAAGCCGGCCCGCTTGCGGTTGAGTCCGCCCGGACCAAGTGCACTGAGGCGGCGCTCGTGAGTCAGCGTGGCGAGCGGATTGGTCTGGTCGACGACCTGCGACAATTCGCCGCGGCCGAAGAAATACTCGATTGCCGCCGACACGCTCTTCGGATTGATCAGCGTCCGGGGCGACATTTCTTCGACGTCTTTCAGGCTCATCCGTTCCTGGACGGTCCGGCGGAGCTTCAGAAAGCCTTTGCGGATTTCGTCGGAGGCCAGTTCGTCGATCGTCCGCAGTCGCCGATTGCCGAGGTTGTCGATATCGTCGACGTGCACCGAGGGGTCGCCTGACCGGAGTTTGATCATGTACCGGATGGCGTTGACGATGTCATCCGGCTTCAACGTCATTTCGCTGTCGGGAACCGTCTGCGCGAACTTCCGATTGATGCGAAAGCGGCCGACCCGGCCCAGGCGATACCGGTTCACGTCAAAGAATTTTTCCTTGAACAGGTCCATCGCTTTTTCGAGTTGCGGCGGGTTGCCTGGCCGCAGCCGCTGGTAAATCCGGAGCAGCGCAT
This sequence comes from uncultured Planctomycetaceae bacterium, assembly GCA_964388415.1. Lineage (GTDB taxonomy): Bacteria > Planctomycetota > Planctomycetia > Planctomycetales > Planctomycetaceae > CAZDGB01. Next base: position 3,163 of record CAYMAO010000035.1, read on the forward strand.
CTTCGTGCGTCGCGGTCGGGTCATCCAGAATGCTGCTCAGCGCCAGCGGATCGTCAAACTTCTCGATCACCTCGACCGACTTCAGCGAGGAATGCCGGACCTCTTCGGCCAAAGGCTTCGTGATTGCCTGGCCGGCCTCGACAATAATTTCTCCGCAGCGTTCATGTCCCGGCGGATAGATGAGATCGTCCGCGGCCCGCTTCCCGGTCAGTTGCTCGATCGCATCGTCTTTGTTGCACTTGATCGTCTGGGTCTTGTAGAACAGCTTGATCAACGCCTGCGTGCTGCCGAATTCCGGCCCCATCGCGCGGAGAAACGTCATCACCGAGAACTTGCCGCTCTGGTCGATCCGCACGCCCAGCGCATCGCGCTTCGTGATGCCGACTTCAATCCAGCTTCCTCGCTCGGGAATCACGCGGCAGGAGAACTGCTTGCGTTCGCCCGGTTCGGCGGATTGAACGAAATCCACGCCGGGAGAGCGATGCAACTGACTCACGACCACGCGTTCGGCGCCATTGATGATGAATTCGCCGCCGCCGAGCATGATCGGCATGTCGCCCAGGTAGACTTCTTCTTCCAGCGACTGCTCCTTGACCAGCCGAAGCCAGATGCGGAAGGGCCGGCCGTAAGTCAGCCGCAACTGGCGGCATTCGAGCGGGGTGTAGCGAGGCTTGCCCAGCTCGTACTTGACGTACTCCAGCCGGTACTTCCCATCGTAGCTGTCGATAGGAAAGACTTCGCGGAGGATGGCTTCAAGGCCTTCGTCTTTCCGCTCTTTCGAGTCTCGCTCCAGTTGCAGGAACCGGTGATAGGCCGCCGTCTGAATGACCGTCAGATCGGAGATCTCGAAATCGCCCTGAATCGTTCCGAAGCTGCGCACTTCCTGCACGGGGACGGTGCGGACGGAAGGTATAGCCATGCGGGTTGCTTCCTTCGCGAACTATGTTCCAAAGAACCTGATGTTCCAGAGAACGGAAAATCACGAGCCTGCGTTTTCAACGGCCCGCTGCACAATACCAACCACGACGAGCGCCCTCGCTTTCACAGCCGAAGCGAGCGGCGTCTGGCGGAGAGCATTTCAGACAAGCCCCACAGGCGATCCGATCGGGGTGACTACGCGGCAGAAAGCCGCTGCGCTTGGCAACGGTCGAAAAACGCCGAATTGCGCCCGCAGCCGCCCCTCTCGACTGAATGACGCGCTTCCGACAATTACTCCGTCCGGCCGCTGGACTGAACCTGCGCAACATCCGTGCCGTTCCCCTGAAGCCATTGGAACACCCGTCCGGCGAGAAGTACTCGGGACGGGTAGTATCTCATCCAAACTGCCAAGGGTACGAAGTCCGCAGACAAAAGTCAAACGGCCGGTCGATTTTTTTCGACTTCGGCACGCCATTGCATGCAGGTTACTTGATCTCGACCTTCGCGCCGGCCGCTTCCAACTCGGCCTTCAACTTGTCGGCGTCTTCTTTTGACAAGGCCGTCTTGACCGCTTTCGGGGCGGCTTCGACAAGATCCTTGGCTTCCTTCAGACCAAGGCCGGTCGCTGCTCGGACCACCTTGATCACGCCGATCTTGTTTTCGCCGAACGCCGCCAGGATGACGTCAAATTCGGTCTGCGCTTCCGCGGCAGGCGCCGCTGCGCCGCCGCCTACAGGAGAGGCGGCCACCATGACGCCACCCGAGGCGGGTTCAATCCCGTGTGCGGACTTCAAGTAATCCACCAAGGCTTTGGCCTGGAGGAGGGTCAGACCGGCGATCTTGTCGCCCAGGTCCTTCGTCGAGGCGTCGACTGTTGCTTCCGACATAATGAGGAGTTCCTTTCTGCTCGAAACTTAAAGACTGCTGACTGATTCCACACCGACAGTTCGCGCCCCGCGACCGTCAGAAATCCACTGCCTATTCCCGATGAGTGATACGCCACCCCCGGAAGATTCATGCTGCCGAGGGCGATTCGGCTCCCTCTTTGTCTGCCTGAGACTTGAGACAACCGGCCACTTGACCTCCCGGACCCAGCAATGCCGCAGCCAGATTCGCCCCCGGGCTCAAAATCTGTCCGGCCAGTTGCCCCAACAACTCTTTCCGGCCAGGACTCTTGCTCAACGCTTCCACGTCGGCGGCGGAGAGCGAGGTTTCGCCGACAGCGCCCCCCCGAATCTCTAACTGCTTGATTTTTTTCGCCCAATCAGCGATTTCCCGCGACAGGGCGACAATGTCTTCGCCTCCGAAGACAATCGTCGACGGCCCGGCGAGCACGCCCCTCAAGCCCGTCAGGCCCACATCGCCCAAGGCTTTGCGAGCCACGGCGTTCTTCACACCCACGGCCCGGATTCGCTTCTTGCTCAGCGCGACCCGCCACTTGTTACTGGTGACGCCATCCAGCTTGGAGACGTCGACGACGATTACTTCACGACAGGCGCCGACCGCTTGACGCAGGTCGTCCATCATCATGTTTTTTACGGCTTTACTCATGGTTTTCGCGTCAACACGGTCTTCGCAGAGGAATAGTCAACAGGCAGACCGGCCACGTCTCCGGTTCAAAGCGCCAAATTCCGATCGCCAAAGGTTAGATCGCCACGCTGATTCCCGGCGACATCGTCGCGCTCAAGGTGATGTTCCGAACGTAATGCCCCTTGGACGTGGCCGGCTTCAGCGAACGAATGAATTTCAGCATCGCCTCGGCATTCTCCAGGAGCTTGGCATCGTCGAACGAAAGCTTGCCGACCACGCAGTGCACGTTCCCGCCGGCGTCCACCCGGAATTCCACCTTGCCGGCCTTGTATTCCTTCACCGCACCCGCCACGTCCTGCGTCACCGTCCCGGCGCGCGGCGACGGCATTAAGCCCCGCGGCCCCAGCACGCGGCCCAAAGGCCCGACGACGCCCATCAAATCCGGCGTGGCAATCGCAACGTCGAAGTCGGTCCAGCCCCCCTTAATCTTCTCTGCCAGGTCCTTGCCGCCCACATAATCGGCACCGGCCGCCTGGGCGATGGCAACGTTGTCGCCTTGGCAAAACACCAGGACCCGCTGCGATTTTCCGATGCCGTGCGGCAGAACGATCGAGCCTCGCACAATCTGGTCGGCTTGCTTTGGATCGACCCCCAGCCGGACAGCCAAGGTCACCGTCTGGTCAAACTTACACTTCTTGATCGTCGCCGGCATTCCGGACTCCAGGCTCTTAAGCAGCTTGACCGCCGACGCCAAGTCGACCGTGCCGGCCTGCTGAACCTTCTCGCCCTGCGCCTTCATGCGTTTCGAAACATGCGCCATTTCAATTGACTCACTGAGATCAACAAGATTATTCGGACAAGCCATCGGCAGGCTGATGTTCAGCCGGCGGCAACGGGGACTAATCGACCACCTCAATACCCATGCTGCGGGCGGTGCCCGCGATAATGCGCGACGCGGCGTCCATGTCCGCTGCGTTCAAGTCTTCCATTTTCGTCTTGGCGATTTCCTTCAACTGCGCCCGCGTCACGCGGCCGACCTTTTCCAGCTTCGCGTTCTGCGCTCCCTTGGCCAACTGGGCCGCCTGCTTGAGCAGCACCGAAGCGGGCGGACTTTTCAGCACAAAACTGAAGCTGCGGTCTTCAAAAATCGTAATGACGACCGGCACGATCATGCCGTTCAAATCGCGAGTCTTTTCATTGAACTGCGAAACGAACTGGCCAAGATTGATGCCATGAGGCCCCAGCGCGGTACCGACAGGCGGCGCGGGAGTCGCCTTGCCGCCGGCGATTTGCACCTTGACCTGGGCCTTGATTTTCGCTTCTTTTTTCGCCATGACCGCTCAGTCGAAAATTTGAATTCGGAAAAAAACCGATGCGAGCCGTTGCTTCGGAACGGCCATTCGCCTGTTCTTAAATCTGCTCTGCTTGCCAATGCTCCAGGTCGACGGGAGTCGGGCGCCCGAAAATCTGAATCAGCACCGTGATCTTGCCGTTTGCCTCGTCAATTGACTCGACGGTTCCCTCAAAGCTCTCAAATGCGCCTTCTTTAATTTTGACCGCATCGCTGATCTGAAACGGAATCTTGACCTTCGCCGGCTCATCGGGCTTGGCGGCTTTCTCCGCCTGCCCCAGCATCCGTTGAATCTCATGATCTTCCATGGGGATGGGCTTGCCGGCCGCCCCCGTGAAATCTCCGACGCCGCTAGTCGTGCGGACGAGGTACCATGTCTCGTCGTTCAGCTCCATCTGGACCATCAAGTAGCCCGGATAGAGTTTTTGCTCGGTGATCCGCTTCTTTCCCCCCTTGGTCTCCGCCACTTTCTCCGTCGGGATCACGATGTCCCCGAAAAACTCCTCCAAGCCTTCCTGCCGAATGCGCCGCAACAGCGAGTCGCGGATCGTGCGCTCCCGGTTGCTCTGCACCTTCAGGACATACCAACGCTTACCGACCGGCTGCTCCGGTGCACTGGTGACGTCCGCCTGACCCAATTCCATGGCACGCCCTTCTTCGACGAAGCTCGAACCGGCTGATCGGCTCAAGTGAACACCTGCACCCAAGGGACGGGCCTCGCAACGGGAACGGGCCATCATGCCGTTCGCCGCCGGAATTTGCAAGGACACCGCCCTGAAATTGTTGAATCAAACAAGAGGCCGCGGCAAAAAGTTGCGGCGCTGGTGTCTGACGACCCGGCTTTTCAGGCCGGAGCGACGCCCGCCCGAGGTCAATACCGAAGAATGCCGATCCACTTCAGCACCCACACCCACACAAAGTCGTAAAGGAGGAGCACCACGCTGAGCGTCATCATGGTCGTCATCACGACGATCGTGGCCCGCTTCACTTCCCCGGAACTCGGCCAGGACACCTTGGTCATTTCTCCTTCGACATCGATCAGAAAATCGGCGAACGGCGGATAATTGACGACCCGGTAGACAGCCCAGGCGCCCGCCAGGGCCAGCGCGATCGGCAGGCCGATCTGCATCTTGCCGTAGGAGTCATCCAGCACGTGGATCGACATGGCCCATGCGGCCAGCAATACGGCAGCCAGCGAAGCGCCGGCCGTCAGTTGCCGCACCAGGCGTCCCTGATTTCGCTTGTAAAGACCGGCGTGCAAGAGGGTCGTCCAGTACGAAGTATCGCGATCGACTTTGGACATAGGACTCTCATCTGGAAAACAGAAAACTCTCGCGCGGCCTGCCGCGTCGTGCGGCGACCGCCAGACCGAACACGGGCGGAGGGACTTGAACCCCCAACCTACGGATTTGGAATCCGTTGCTCTGCCAATTGAGCTACGCCCGTAGGACAGAGTGGACAGGGTTGAGTGGATTGCGGACAGCAAGCCAGCTTGGGTTTTCTGTCCACTGTCCACCGCCCGCTGCCGACTTACTTCTTCCGCGATTCCTTATGCACGGTGTGCTTGCGCAGCTTGCTGCAATATTTCTTCAATTGCAGCCGTTCGGTCCCCCGGGTCTCCTTGTTGACGCGGTAATTCCGAAGGCCTGTTTCCGTGCATTCCAGCCAGACATATTCGCGGGCCATGTTCTCTCCACTCAAGTCAAAACACCCCCAGCCTCGGTCGAGGCTGGGGGCGAAAGGATTGGCATCACTCTTCTTCGATTCACAAATCTTTCGAACCGCCCCTGATGGTCGCGGCTGTCCAGATCCCTGCACGGAACGGCTACTATTCCAGAATCTTCGTCACCACGCCGGAACCGACCGTCTTGCCGCCTTCGCGAATGGCGAACCGGACATTGTCCTGCATGGCGATCGGCTTTCCGAGCGTCACTTCCAGCCGCACGTTATCGCCCGGCATACACATTTCCGCCCCGTCCAGCAGGTTGGAAGAACCCGTGACGTCGGTTGTGCGGAAGTAGAATTGCGGCTTGTAGCCGGAGAAGAACGGCGTGTGACGCCCCCCTTCTTCCTTGCTCAGCACGTAAACGTTGCACTCGAACTTCGTATGCGGATTGATCGACCCGGGCTTGGCCAGCACCTGGCCGCGCGTCACGGCGTCCTTGTCGATACCGCGGAGCAGGATACCGACGTTGTCGCCGGCCTGGCCTTCGTCGAGCAGCTTGTTGAACATTTCCACGCCCGTGCAGACCGTATCCTGCGTGGGCGCCAGGCCGATGACCTGTACCTTTTCGTTGACCTTGACCACGCCCGCCTCGATACGGCCGGTGACCACCGTTCCGCGACCGGAGATCGAGAAGACGTCTTCGATGGCCATCAGGAACGGCTTGTCGCGCTGACGTTCCGGCTCCGGGATGTCCCTGTCGAGCGCTTCCATCAAGTCGCCGATGCACTTGTTGAACTTGGGATCGCCGGGATTGTCCAGGGCCCCCTTGGCGTTTCCGCGAACGATGGCGATGGTGTCGCCGGGGAAATCATACTTATTCAGCAAGTCGCGGATTTCCATTTCGACGAGTTCGAGAAGCTCCTCGTCGTCGACCAGGTCGCACTTGTTGAGGAACACCACCAGCGCCGGCACGTTCACCTGGCGAGCCAGGAGGATGTGCTCGCGGGTTTGGGGCATCGGGCCGTCCGCGGCGGAAACCACCAGGATGGCGCCGTCCACCCGGGCGCCGCCGGTGACCATGTTCTTGATATAGTCCGCGTGGCCCGGACAGTCGATGTGGGCGTAGTGCCGGGTGGGCGACTCGTATTCCACGTGCGAGACCGCGATGGTCACGGTTTTGGTTTCATCGCGGACGGTGCCGCCCTTGGCGATATCGGCGTAACTTTTCATCTTGGCGAGACCCTTGGTCGTCTGCACCGCGAGAATGGACGCGGTGAGCGTGGTCTTGCCGTGATCGATGTGGCCGATGGTGCCGACGTTGACGTGCGGTTTGGTTCGCTGAAAGACTTCCTTCGCCATTATTGCTCCTAAGCCTGTTCTGACTCTTGCTGAGTGTCCAAAAAGCGGGCCATCCGCCCGACCGGGGCCCACTGCTGCGACCCGGTCATTGCCACTTCGGTCTCCACCGACCGAAGATCATACACCATGGAATTCATTTTGACAAAGCGATGCGCAACTGACGCTTTCGTTTTCAGAGACAACGGGTACTTTGAAGCCGCGTGGAAAGCTACTGGTGGGATTCGAACCCACGACCTCGTCCTTACCAAGGACGCACTCTACCAACTGAGCTACAGCAGCGCCGGACTTCCGAACTCTTTGCTCACGATCCCGTTTCCAATACCAATCCGCTTCCTGTGAACCGTTCTTTGATCACCGGCCATCACTCATCGAGCCCGGCTCGATGACCCACCAGAACAGACTCAGAATAAACATGAGCCGTTTTTTTTTCAACCAGACCGATATTTCCCAGGCATTACTGGAACCGTCCATCAACAGCGGGTGAAGGGAATCGAACCCTCACCACCAGCTTGGAAGGCTGGAGCTCTACCATTGAGCTACACCCGCGGGAGGGTTGAGGGTTCAGGGTCGACGGTTGAGGGCCGGAAAGCAATCGCCTCTGGCCCTCAACCCTCAACTCTCAACCCTCGACCTTCCAGTGGTGGGAACAGGATTCGAACCTGTGAAGGCATAAGCCGCCAGATTTACAGTCTGGCCCCTTTGGCCGCTCGGGAATCCCACCGCTTTCCGTCGAAAGTCAAGAGACGAGAGTCCAGAGCCAGAAAAACCCTCGGCCTTGCTGGCTCTCGACTCTTGACTCTTGTCTCTCGACGTTGACTTGAGCTAGCGGAGGGATTCGAACCCACAACCCCCGGTTTACAAAACCGGAGCTCTGCCGTTGAGCTACGCTAGCCGATTGACACACCCCATCCGCAAGCGGCTCACTATATCAGCCCGCTTGTGTCATGCAAGCGCCAAACCTTATCGCCTGCACGAATTCCACTGCAAGAGCGATTCGCAAATTTTAACGGCTGGCTGCGTTAAATGGGACGCCAGTTTCGGAGGCAGGGTTCGGGGCGGGTATCGGAGAAACTCGTCTTGCGGGACGATCCGGCCGCTTCGGAACCAAGCAAAGTACCCGGCGACGCCGTCGCCGGGCTTTGCGGTGGACCCGGGAATCTCAACCCAAGACCCAATAAAAAAACCGCAGCGGTCAGCCCGTGAAGACCGCTGCGGCCGAGGACTTGCGACAGAACCCTCGGTTTTTCCAGCCGTTGCCGTTGCCGTTTGCCGTCAGTGATCAGCCAATCCGCTGAGCACTGACAGCCGACGGTTGCGAACGGCTCATTACTTCGTGGGAATTCCCAGCAATTCCTCTTCTTCTTCCTGGATGATGATCCGGGGGGTGACCATCAGCATCAGGCTTTCCGTTTCACGGCCCACGCCGGTGTTCTTGAACAGCCGGCTGAGATAGGGGATCTTGTTCAAAATCGGGATGCCGGCCATGCTGCGTCCTTCCCGGAGCCGTTTCACGCCGCCCAGGAGCACCGTGCCGCCATCGGGGACGCTAACCGTGGTATTGACGGTGACGATTTCGGTAATCGGCTGCTGAATGGTGACGACGCCAGCTCCGCCGCCTTGCTGGGCCTGCTGTCCCTGCTGCTGCTGTCCCTGCTGCTGCTGGCCGCCGATGCCGAAGCCCTGGCCGCCGAAGCCTTGCTGGCCCTGCTGTCCGCCTTGCTGGCCCTGTTGACCTTGCTGACCACCGCCGCCGCCGCCGGCTCCGCCGGAGAAGGAAAACGTGAACACGTCGGTGATGTTCGTGAACTGCGGGAAGACCGTCAGCCGGACATACCTTCGGTCCGCCGAGATCACCGCCGTCACCGACAGGAAGATCCCGCTGGGAATGAACTGGATGATCGGCTGGAACCCGGTCGAGAAGAACCCGACGGTGGGGATCAGGCTGATCACGAACGGCCGTGTCACGCTGCTGTTCACGCTGGCCGTCTGGCCGTTGAACAACGTGACTTTCGGCGCAAACAGCAGGTTGGTCCGCTGATCCGCCTGGGCCGCCTGGATGAAGAAGAAGGCTTCGATATCGCTCAGAATCGCGAAGCCGACCTGCACGCCGGCGTTCGGGTTGAAGCCGCCGAACGTCGGCACGCCGACTTCAAACGACCCCTGTCGGAACGGCACGTCATAATCCGACGAGAACTGGCCCGGCGCCGACAAACCGACAACCGTCGGCGACCGGTACTTGTCCATGTTCGTTCGGCTGCGCTCCGGGTCCGGAATGAAGAACCGGTTGGCGGCAGCCCCGGCGGCTGCGGCTCCCGCGGCGGCGGCCCCGGCGGCTGCGGCTCCCGCGGCGGCTTGGCCCATGGCGGGAAGCAACACGGTGCCGAAATTCGGAATCGGGTCGCCAGTCCCGCTGGTCTTCGGACTGCCCAGCGTATCCTGGACGTTGAAGTCGAAGTCGATGCCGATCTGTTCAAAGAACCGGTCGGACACTGTCACAAAGCGGACTTCAATCGTCACTTGCAAATCTTGCAGCCGCCGCAACTGGCCGAGCAGGTCGGCAATTTCTTCGTGCACCTTCTGGGTCTGACGGATGACGAGGCTCAACGTCGTCTCATAATGGCGGACCGAAGCCTGCCCGCCGACCGCTTCCCACGTCTCTGGTGAGACCGTCGAGATGATCAGGTCGGTGAGCGTGTCGAAATCGTAGTTGTTCGCCGTGGGCGCGACGCGGGGGCTTCCCGAGTTCAGGCCCATCGGGCCGACATCGGCGTTTGGTCCGATCTGCGGGAATCCTTGCCCGGGGACGGCGCTGGGCGGCACGCTGAATTGACCGCCGCCTGTGCCCGGCATGGAGCCGTAGACGTTGTTCTGCGGAATCCCCGACATGCCCGGCGCGAAGCCCATGGCCTGGCTGGGAATCGGAACGACCAGGTCGGCAACCGGGTACGTCCGTGCGACCATGTCGCCCTGCTGACGCAAACGGCTGGTGATCTTCAACACTTCATCCTGCGTGGTGTACGCCAGGTTGTAACGTTCGAGCAGCAGATTCAGGGCGCTCTTCACCGTGATGGCCTCCACGTTGATGGAGACCGGCGTCTGCGTGAAGACCCCTTCTTCTTCCAGGCCCTGGTCGTCGATGTAGACGTTGAAGCCGGCCAGCGTGGCGACCTTCTGCAGCACCTCGTTCAAAGGCACCTGATCTTCGTGCAGCGAGATTCGCTTGCCCAGGCTCTTTTCGATCTGCAGTTCAGCGTCGGTTCGGATGCGATTATCCGCATGGTACTTCCCTTTGCGGCGTTCGTTGATGTCGTTCCAGTTGTCGCCGAAGTGAATCGGCTTGTCATCTCCCACCTTGACGATGACGGATTTTTCAACATCGTCCAGTTGATCAAAGAACGATTCTTCCTTGTCGTTCCGGAGCTTCGAGTTGTCCGCATCGCGGCGGGCAAAACGAGCCTTCCAAAACATCGTCACCGCCGCCGGTTCCCGGGGATTCAATTCCTGGGCCTTCTTGGCGATAACTTCCGCCTCGGCGAACCGCCGCTGCTTGTAAAGGTCGTTGTAGTCCTCGACCAGCTTGGCGAATTCCTGTTCAATGCGGATCTGGCTCAGTGTTTCGATTTCGACTTTCTTCTTCACTTCGGCATTGCGGTGCTTCTGCTCGAGATTCGGCTGCTGGTCGGTGATCGTGGTTTCCAGGCCGCCACGGGTCCGCTGCAACTGGCGAATCAGCGTGTAACGCGGCTCGCCCTCCAGATTCGAACCTTCGACCAGCGCAATTGTCTGGTCAATCAACTGCAGGCCTTTTTCCGGGTCCTTTTCTTTGAGACGTTCCGCTTTGAAGACGGCGCTCAGCACGTCATTCCGCAACCGATCCCGGGCGACTTTCGCCTCCTGATCGACAGTGTCGATCAGGTCGGGCTCGGCGGACACGGCCGTTTCGGCTCCCTCTTCGGTCACCTGGTGCGCCGCCATGCGGACGCCGTTCTTGCCCCGCGGAGCAAGCTCCCGGAGGTAATCCTGCAAGCTCTGGGCACGGCGGCGGTCCAGCTTCTGGCCCGTCTGATGGGCTGCCAGGAAGGCGGCATAGGCTTCCTTCCGGTGTCCCTGGTTCAACTCCGCCTGGCCCCGTTTGAAGAGTTCCACGGCCGACAACCCGACGGGCGAGAATTCGTCTGAACCCTCGGCGTCCTCAAGCCCGGCGTTGGTGGCCCGGCCCTTGCCGCCGTGCGATCCGACGGCTTGGACTTCGGGATCGGTCGTCTGCGTGCGAACCACCGGCTTGGAGCCGTAGGTTTTTTCGATCTGCGTCATCAACGTCGCGGCATGTTCGGAGAGTTGATCTTCCTCGACGTTCAACTTCGCTGCCGCCTGGGCTTTGAGGTAGGCTTCTTCCAGCTTGCCGGCCTGCGTCAAGGCCTGCGCCTGCTTCAGCAGTTCGGTGGCCAGTTTTCTCGCGGCGATCTGCGCGCCTTCCGAACGCGTGGAAGAGGCCCCGCGGCTGTCCGACGGACCATCGTCCGATTCGTTCGACGGGCGTTGGACCGTCCGGGCGATGTCCGCCAAGACGTTTTCCGGCCGATCGTCGAACACGTTGAACACGACCTTCAACTGATCTGCCTGCACGGCGAGGTCCCGCGCTTCGTCAATCCGGCCGGCTTCCATCGCTTTTCGCGCCTGGGCCAAGAGCGCCTGCACCTGGGCTTTGCGTTGTTTGGCGTCGGGAATTGCGGCATCGTCGGCCGGCGCGTCCGTATCTTCGCTGGCCGTCGCCCAGTCGTCCGTTGTCTCGGTCTGCCTGGCGGCGATCTCCTGGAGAATCAGTTCCGGCCGGTCATCGAACGTCTTGAACGCCACGTTGAGTTCCTGCGCCCGGGCAGCGTGAGCCTCGGCGGTTGCCAGGTCCCCGGCTTCCAGCGCCTCGCGGGCTTGCGCCATGAAAGTCAACGCGGCGGCGCGGTTTTGCTGGCTGTTCGCGGCAGCGGCCGGCTTCCGTTCGGGTGACGACTTGGCATACGTCGTCGACTCCGTCCGGCGATTCACTTCTTCCAGAATCAACATCGGCTGGTCTTCAAACAGCGACCAGGGGACATCCAGTTCGTCGGCTTGCAGCGCCTTGGTGCGCGCCTCGTCATATCGGCCGGCGATCACATCCGCACGAGCCGATGCGATCAGCTTCTTCGCCAATTCCACCGGCGCCCCGGAATCCGACGCCGACTCTTGGCCGCCCTCTTCCGATTCTTCCCAGGCATCCTCCGCAGCGGCCGCCGGTTGCTTCTCGCCCGCGGTCAACTGGATTCCTTCGTCCTCGGGCAGCGGTCCGCCGGCGGGCTGAATCTTTCCGAACGGCGACGGCTTAGCCGTCTGGTCAAGCCGAGCCAGCAGTTGGGCCGGCGTGACATCGCGGGAATCGAATTTTAATTTCGCTTCTTGAGACAACTGCACCGCCTGCTGGGCCAATTTGCGGGCTTCCGTCGGTTTTCCCTGCTTCAGGGCGGATTGCGCCTGCATCATCAGCCGCTCGACCCGGGTGCGGGTGGCTTCTTCCATTTTGCCGGAAGCCGCACGCGTCGGAGGCGTGAATTCCTCGTCGGCCTCATCGGACTGAGCCCGAAAGGTCGCCGGCACCGACGGCAAGCCGTTGGCCTTGGCCTGGGACCGTGCCAGGTAGTCTTGTGCCTGCCGGTGCTCTGGAGCGGTCAGTCCCGCTTTGCTGGCGACGGCGGCTTCCAAAGCCGTGACGGCTTCCGCATACCTGCCGCGGAGGTACAGTTCCTTGCCGCGGCGATAATGTTCGCGTGCCGATTGCCCCTTCGCCGCGGGCGATTTCTCGACGCCGCCTTTCAGCGTGTCGTCGATGTGCTCGAAGTTTGCCAGTCGCAGCACGGCGATCACCAGGCACGTGCAGCCGATCAGTCCGATGATCCTGCCCAAGGTAAATTCCTTTTCCAGAGCGTGAAACGTGCTGTGTTCTTGCCGGTATTTCCGTGAATCACCGTCGTCTCCCCCAACGGCCTGCAGTCGCACGCCGTGAAGCTGAAAGCGGTCATTCGCGGTCGTTCGGTGAAATCCCGGGCTGACGAAGGCTTCAACCGCCGCCAGCTCCAGCGCAAAAGTTGTGTGACGAGTCCTGGGAGACGTGATGGACGGCGGTGTCATATTTCATGACGCCAAGAGGGTCAAGACGGGTCAGCGATTTTTTCGTTGTCTTGGACGATCTCCTTGCGAAATCTTTTACGGATCGGCAAACCCTGCCGAGAGTACCGTCTGGAATGGGGTGTGCGGCTCGATTTTGGGTGGAAATAGGCGGGTCTGCAGGATTCGATCGGAATGCAAGGCAAAATGCAAAATGCAAAATGAAAAATGGACGGGGCAGTTGCTGTAACAATTGCTGACTGTCACGTGTCATAACCCGTTTTGCATTTTGAACTTTGCATTTTGCATTGGCTTGACGATTCCAGTGACGACCATGATCTACCCAGAAACGAGATGCACGCTCTCCCGGGATGGTCGCGATTCGGAATGACCTCCAACATCCAGTGGGCGCCACGCGGAGAATTCAGGAGTTTTCAGACCGGTTCCGACGGACGTTTTCGCCGCAACCTATTCCAGGGATGCTCGTTGCAAGGGATATCGCCGCCTGAACGAGACGTCGAAATTCAAAAAACATTCCCACACTTGGGCCGCATCGGGTGTAGAATTTCAGCATGGAGATCTTGTGACAGCGCAGATCCGCAGTGGACCGTTGCAAGTTCCGCTGCGGAGTCGTAGTTTGTTGAATTAGGCCTCTTCTGTTCCTGAAAGATCTGTTCCCGAAAGAGGAAATGATGTCTGCCACTCAGGCGATGGAAAGCGGAACCGACGGACAGGCGGCCGCCTGGTCGAAAACCATGGACGATTTCGAATATCGTCCGACGCCCGCGCTGGTGTCGGTGGCCGGCGCCTTCGCATTCTTTTCGCTGACCGCCTTCATCATGGATTGGCTGCTCTTGGTGCCGGTGGTCGGATTGTTGCTGTCCGCGACGGCGTTGTGGCAGATTCGCCAAAGCCGCGGCGCCTATGGCGGCTGGCTGGCGACCTGGCTGCTGACGGCGGTCATGTTCCTGGAGTTCGGCGGCGCGGCGGCGTTGTATGCGTATAGTTATGCGACGGAGGTGCCCGAGGGCTTTCAACGCGTCAGCTTTGCGAACGATATCTCGAAATATGAACTCAAGACCGTGCACGGCGAAGTGAAGATTCCTGAGCCGGTGCAGGAGCTTCACGACCAACCTGTCTTTCTCAAGGGCTACATGTATCCCGAACGCGAGATGCACTCCAAGCGGCGATTCGTCTTATGCAAAGACATGGGCGAATGCTGTTTCGGCGGTAACCCCAAGCCGACGGATATGATCGTCGTTGAGATGGACAAACCCCGGACCGTCGATATACGAACAGGCATGGTGTCGGTCGCCGGCGTGTTTCGCACCAATGCCGATGTCGGAGCCGCCGGGCTGAATCCGGTTTACAAGCTCGAATGTTCGTTTTTCAGCACCGCGAAGACCTCGTATTAGCAAAGGCCAAAGCCGTCGCGTGTCGTGACGGAATTCCTGCAGGCCGGCGAAGAATTGGTTCCGAGCCGTATCTTTGATGGAGCGAGACATGGTCCGTCTGGAGGCTCGCTGGTTCTCCTGGTACTGCGGCACGGCGTTCGGGTTGTCCCTGCTGATCGGCTGTCAGCAGGAGAACTCCGGCGATTATCAGACCTTCGAGCAGAAGCAGCAGACCGGTTCGGTGTTCCCCGCGTCTTTTCCCAGCGAAGACCAGCCGTCTGATGAGGAACCGCTCGTGGCGGAATTGGAGCCGGAAGACTCCGGTCCCGACCTGCCGGTCGATGCGCTGGCTCCCGTGAACCTCGTCGACAGCACCAATGTCGGCGCCATTCTCCGCGTGACGCCTTCCCCTGGCGGCGACCAGGGATTTGCATCGGTCCTCGCGACAACCGGCGCGGCGCCGTCCGCCAAGCCGGCCGTGCCGCGTCAGGTCGAGTTGCTGGTGAAATCTCGCGAGTTTCGCCCGGAAGGAGCGCAGAAAGCGCTGCGGGTGAATTTCGATGATCTCGATCTGCTGAAAGTCCTCAACATGGACCCCGTCTCGGCCGATGCCGTGGGCTTGATGCCCGGTTGGCTGCGCGGACTGGACGGTCAGACGATTCGCCTGCGGGGATTTATGTTTCCCACGTTTGAATCGACTGGCATCGAACGATTCGTGCTGGCCCGCGATGCCGAGAAGTGCTGCTTCGGCCCCAACGCCAAGGTGTACGATTTAATCGCCGTCGAAATGAGGGCCGGCAAGACCTGCGATTACATCCATCTCCGGCCGTTCGACGTCGTGGGCAAATTGCGGATCGAAATGCAGGCCGACGACGACCTGGTGCTCGGCCTGTATCGCCTCGAAGACGCCGAAATCGTGCAAAAGTAGCTGACGCGCTTGGCCGGTTCTGACCATCGGCCGTGTCGGGATGAGATAGAATCGCCTACGCTGCTTTGCTGCCCAGGCGGTCGCCGAGTTTATCGACGATCAGCTTTCCAATGTTGAGGGACGCCGTCGCTGCCGGGCTAGGGGCGTTGCAGACGTTAATCACCAGGTCGTTTTCCAGGATCAGGAAATCGTCGACGAGTTGGCCGTCGGGCGTGACGGCCTGAGCGCGCACCCCGGCGGGAGCGGGGACAAGCTGTTCCGAGCGAATTGCCGGGACGAGCCGTTGCAGCGCAGCGACGAAGGCCCGCTTGCTGAGCGAACGCCACATCTCGTGGCAGCCGGCCCGCCAGTTCTTCCAGGCGAGCCGGATAAACCCGCGGTAGGTGAGCGACTCGACCAAGTCGTACAGATTCAGGCTCGTCTTGTAATACCCTTCGCGCGCAAAGGCGAGCACGGCATTCGGGCCGCATTCCACGCCGCCGTGAATCATCCGCGTAAAGTGAACGCCGAGGAACGGGAAGTTTGGGTCGGGCACGGGGTAGATCAGGCCATTGACGAGATGCTGGGCCGTCGGCTTGAGTTCAAAATACTCGCCCCGGAACGGGACAATCTGGGCCATGGGTTGCTGGCCAGACAGGCGCGTCACCCGGTCGCTGTGGAGTCCGGTGCAGTTGATCACGCATCGGGCTTCGACGTCGCCGGCCGTACTGTCGACGATCATGCGGCCCTGGCGGCGGAACATCGACTGGACTTTTGCCGCGAGGAGAATTTTTCCTCCGGCGGCGGTGATTTTTTCGCCGAGCCGGTCGCAGACCTGGCGGTAATCGATGATGCCGGCCTCGGGGACGTGAATCGCCTGGATGCCTGAGACGTGAGGTTCGAGTTCCTTCAAACGCACGGCGTCAATCAGGCTGCACGCGACGCCGTTCGCCCGGCCGCGCTCATAGATTTTCATCAGTTGCGGCTGTTCGGAGGCGTCGACGGCGACGATGACTTTGCCGCACAGGTCATACGGAATGTTCTCCTTCCGGCAAAACTCCTGGAGGGCGAGTTTGCCCTCGCGGCAGTTCTGGGCGCGGAGCGAACCGGGTTTGTAATAGATGCCCGAGTGAAGCACGCCCGAGTTGTGGCCGGTCTGATGATGGGCGAGTTCGCGTTCTTTTTCGAGGAGCGTGATCTGCGTGCCGGGATAGCGTTCGAGCAGCCGATACGCGGTGGCAAGGCCGACAATCCCGCCGCCGAGGATAGCGACGTCGGTGGTATGCATGGAGGGAGGTCCGGTGGGGAAGAACGGTTTGTGGTTTGATGGCAGTATAGTTGCCTGCCGCGACTCAGACTATTCAGGACGAAAAGTCGCTTGCGATTTCGCAGGTCCGAAATACCTGAGATCGGCTTGCGGATCGGAAGACATATTCAAGAACTGGGGCTGAGGGTGAACTCCAGAATGATGACTGCGAGGAGGGTGCTGCAGGCGATCAGTGCCGTCGTCCAGGAGATCAGCTTGCCGTTTGGTCCCAGGCCGAATTCAGCGCCGAGGCCGTGCCAGAGGCTCAGTCCCAACGAGACGGTGAGCAGCGCGAACAGGCCGAGCGTCCACGGTGGGGTGCCGAGGCGGACGAGTTCTTCGGCGTCGCCGATCGGTTCGATGACGCCGTAACCCAGATAACAGCCATTGGCGATCAGGCAGAATCCGGCGAAGAACCGCAGCCAACTCACCAGCCCGCCGCGCAAACCAGGGAGACTGATCCGCCACGCAACGACGGGAAACAACACGCCGACAAGCGGGCCGGCCCAGACTTCGATCAGCGGATGCGGATTCGGCGAGGCATCGGTGCGCGAAATGGCCAACGGGTGCAATACGACTGTCGTGATATGCCCGCCGGTCAGCCAGGCCCCCAGGACATGCCCGCTTTCATGCACGGCCTGCATCAACAGCCAGACGAGCAACACACTGGCCAGCCAGTAAATGGCTCGCGGCATCAAGGCATATGGGAGAAACATTGGCTCACGCGCCGAATGATGAACTCTTGCTCGCGCTGCGGGCTGGTTTGCCGAAATCACAAGCCGCCATCGACGTCGAAGACGGACAGGAGCGAGATCGTCAGTCCCGGCAGGACGGGATCGCCAGTGAGCACGCCGTCGTCGGCGATCGTGCGGTGCTGGTCGACGGCGGTGTAGATTTCCGCGGATTTCTTGACCGGATCGATGATCCAGACCAGCCGGGTTCCCGCCTGAAAATAGTCGCGGCGTTTCTCCGCCATTTCCTCGTCGGTATTGGAACTGCCGAGCACTTCGACGGCGAGATCGGGATACAGATCGGCAATCCGCTGTTCGCGAGGAAACTTTCCATCGGGCGTTTGATCCTTAGAGATAAAACAAACGTCCGGAATCTGCACGCGCCCCGGCCAGAGCCGCAACTGGCCCGCCTCGCCGAGAATCCACCCGAGTTTTCGAGGGAGCACAAACAGATTGAGCATGGTCACCAGCCGCATGCCGAGTAACGATTCATAACTGCTCATGGTCTTCCTCACCAGCACGCCGTCGATCAGTTCACAGTGCAGGTTGAGATGCACGTCCAACCGGTCGACATCCTCTTCGGTGGCGTCGCCGGGAGGAGGGTCGAAGCAGAATCGCCAGAGTGGCATGGGGCCGAACCGCCGGGCCAGGTCGGCGGCCGTCCAAACGGTTTTCGGGGGATCAATCAGTGCGGACATCTCGTGCCTCACGGTTCAGGGGGGCCGGTCACGCTTCGACGGCATGTTCCCGCAGTTCATCCAGCGTGGCGAATTCCAGCGTCGACATGTGCGTGGATTCCAACACCACGGCGGGAGCTTTTCCCGCCGCGCGGGCTTCCTGCCAGCGTTGGACGCACAGGCACCAGCGGTCGCCCGCTTCGAGGCCAGGGAACTCCCATTCGGGATGCGGCGTCGAGAGATCGTTGCCGCGGGCTTTCGAGAATTGAAGAAACTCGTCGGTCACCTGAACGCAGACGAGATGCAGGCCGGTGTCGTCGGCCCCGGTGCGGCAGCAGCCGTCACGAAACCACCCGGTCAACGGTTCCAGGCTGCACGCCTGCAAGTCGGTTCCCAGCACATTTTTTGCCATGGCACGTCACTTCGAGGAAGAGTCGGAACAGGGATCATCACATGGGAACTCGCGTCCCCCCACATCATACGACGCGCGACCGCCGGCAGGGAAGTTCATCCGGCTGATGCTGTCTGTTCGACCGAAACGGGCTCTTCGTCTTTACCCCAGAACAGCCACAAGACTGCTGCCGCCCCCAAGGGGAGGACGCCGGCGATCGCCATGCCGGTGCTGAACGAGCCGCTCTCGTCCAGGTACTTTCCGAAAATCTCGTGGGCGGGAGCAGCCGCGATCCAGGCAATTGTGCCCAACATTCCCATCACCTTCCCGGGATGCTGTTTCGACAACTCCTGCGCAAAGGCGTAATAACAGGGGAAAAGTCCCAAGAGACCGGCGCCGATGAGCATCAGCACGACCAGCAGCAACGGACCGCGCGGCAGCCACGGGAACAGACCTGCCAATGCCGCCAAGAGCGCGCATCCCGCAAAGACCGTCACGCGGGAATGGTGAACGCTGAAGTTGTGGTGGACCAGGACGGTCGTTATTGCCCCGGCGGTCAGGCATCCGATATCGGTGAAGACGTTGAAGAGCGTATTGATGTTGAAGCGATCATTGATTGAGTAACCGTGCTCCTCCGTCAGAAACAGCGGCAGCCACACGCGGAAAAAGTGCCACGACAGATTGATCAAGACGACCAGCACGATCAGTACGCCGAATCGCCGCCAGGGAAATGGTCCGGCCTGGACATTCACCCCCATGGAGTTTTCATCCAGCAGAGCCAGATCGCGACTGCGGATGGAGAGCAGCCAGGCGATCGCCCAGAAAATGCCGATGCCGCCGATGATTTGAAACACGGGCCGCCAGCTGCCGACGTCGTCGGTCATCATCAGTTTCATGATCTGCGGCGTGATGATCGCCCCGATCGCCGTACCGCTTTGCAGCACGCTGTTGCCCAGCGTACGGTCTTTCGGTTCGAGCAATCGCAGCGTGGTCTTGAGCGCACACGGCCAATGCCCGGCTTCAAAGAAGCCCAACAACGCGCGGCAAATCAACAAGTCGTTGTAATCGCGGGCAAACCCCGTCCCCACGCCGACCGCCGACCACAACAACAGCACGCAGGGATAAAGCCAGCGGACATTCACGGCATCGGCGATGAATCCAAACGCCGTGCAGCCGACAGCAAAGGCCAAGCCGAAGACAAACTCCAAGCGGCCGTACAGTTGATTGTTGAGTTGGAATTCGGCCTTGATCTCCGGCGCGGCATTGGACAGCGTCTGCCGGTCCATGTAGTTGATCGTGCTGGCGAACAGCAGCAGCGCGCAGATCCACCAGGTCCAGAGGCGCGAACGGGCCGGCTGATCGTCTGTCACGAAGTACGCCCTTCGAAGGACAACGCTTCTGCGAAGCGTCGCTAAGGATGGTTATCGTTTTTCGTCCCAGCTTGCGCCGTCCCAGGCGATCATCCGTTCCACCAGCGACACCAGCCCGGCGGAATATGTGGCGAAGAGATGTTCGCCTTTCTCTGCCGTGGAGTGCTGCGGATGCCCGATATGCCCCGGCACCGTGCGGTCTTTTGTGATCCATCCCCGATAGGCCGGCTCAAACGCGAACCCGAACTCCACCGACTTCAACTGCTTCACATCGCCCACAACCAGGTGCGGGGCGAGTTTCAGCATCATCGATGTCTCGCATTCGCAGGCATGGCCCATCTGGTTCTGGACGAAATCGGTTCGGCCTTCAAACGGCTTGCCGAGGTCCCAGTACGTCGACCCGAGCAGCAGCAAATCTTTGCGACTCCGGTATTTCTGCCGGATTTCAAACACCGATTGTTTCGCCGGCGTGACATTGCCGCCGTGGCCGTTGATTAACAGCAGCCGCTTGAACCCGTGGGTCAGCATGTTCTCCTGGAGTTCGTTGAGCATGTCGAGGTACAGCCGGGGCCCGGCCGACATCGTGCCGGGGAAATCCATGTGATGATGCGAATTGCCCCACCACATCATGGGCGTGAAGAGCGCCTTGTCCTTGAGCGGCTCGACCGCCCTTCGGACGACTTCCCCCAGGAGCATGCTGTCGGTAAACACCGGCATGTGATGCCCGTGCTGCTCGAGTGCGGCGATCGGAATGATCACGGGGACATCCCGGGACAGCTTATCGACGGCAGGCCAGGTGATGTCGGCAAGTTGCATGGCAGGGTCCTTCAAGGCCGGTGGTTCGGGCGGGAATGTGATTGGGGTGATTGTAATCGGCGGGATCAGGCGACGCCAACAAGAGCCGCGCACGAAGTAAGCGGGAATGAAACACCGCTTACTTCGTGCGCGGTTCCTTGGCGGTGCGAGGCTCTCCTTGGCGATCACACATCGAGATCGTCGACGAGGTTCGCTTCGCTCATGATGATGCGGTAGCGCTCGCTGGCGTCCTTGCCGAGGAGTTGCGAGAACGTCTGGTCGGCCTCGACGAGGCTTTCAATGTCCACGCGGAGCAGCGTCCGCAGTTTCGGATCGAGCGTGGTTTCCTTCAGTTGCTGGGCCGTCATCTCGCCGAGGCCTTTGAACCGGAAGATCTCGACTTTGCGATTCTCCGGCAGCGCGGCGAGGATTTCCTCTTTGTCGACGTCGTCCTTGGCATAGCGCGTGACCGTGCCGATCTGTAACCGGTACAGCGGCGGCTGGGCGAGATAGAGTTTGCCGGCCGTGATCAGTTCCCGCATGTGGCGGAAGAAGAACGTGAGCAGCAGCGTACTGATGTGGTAGCCGTCGCTGTCGGCGTCCATCATCAGAATGATGCGGTCATACCGCAGCCGGCGGATGTCGAAATTCGGGCCGATGCCGGTCCCCAGCGTTTCGACGAGGTCCTTGATCTCCTGGCTTTCCAGGCTTTTGCCGGCCGTCAACGTTTCCGTGTTGAGGATCTTTCCCCGCAAAGGGAGCACGGCCTGAATGCGGCTGTCGCGGCCCATCGCCGCGGTGCCGCCGGCGGATAAACCCTCGACAATGAACAGTTCCGATTCGCCGGGATCGCTGGACCGGCAATCGAGCAGCTTGCCGGGCAAACTCGTCTTGCGGCCGGCCGGCGTTTTCCGGCGAACTTCCGAAGCGGCCTCGCGGCTGGCTTGGCGGGCGCGGGCCGCCAGCACGATGCGGCCGATGATGGCGTCGGCAATTGTCGAGTTATTGTTGAGCCACGTTTCAATTGCCGGCCGAATCAGGCTTTCGACGGCGTTCGTCATTTCCGGATTATTGAGCTTTTCCTTCGTCTGCCCCTGAAACATCGGGTCGGACACGAAGACCGAGAGAATCCCGATCACCCCTTCGCGGATGTCGTTGTTCTCGATGGTGACACCTTTGATCTTGATGTCACGGACGTCCATGTAATTGCGGACCGCCTTGCCGATTGCTGTTCGCAGTCCCGATTCATGCGTACCACCGGCATGAGTGCGGATGCCGTTGACATAGCTGCGAATCTGCTCGTCGGTGGCCTCGGTCCAGCGGAGGACAGCCTCGATTTTCGCCTGCTGGTCATCGCGGCTGACGCTGAAGACCTGCTCGTGAGTCGCGTTTTTCTGGCTCTCGCGGATGATCTTGTCGAGATAGGCGACGATCCCTTCCGGGTGGTGAAACTCGGTCGTCTCCTTTTTGGATTCATCGACAAACGCGATCTTCAAACCGCCGTGGATGTAGGAGATGTCTTCCAGGTGCTGGCGGATGGTGTCGGGATGGAAGTTGGTCTTGGTGAAGATCTGTTCGTCGGGCCGGAAGAAAATCGCCGTGCCGTGGCCGCGAAACGGCTTCACCTTCTTGACATCGGTGGTCGGCTTGCCGCGCTTGTAGCGCTGCGACCATTCGAAGCCATCGCGGTGGATGGTTGCTTCCATCTCAATGGACAGCGCATTCACAACCGACGACCCGACGCCGTGCAAGCCGCCGCTGCGGGTATACGCCTTGTTCGAGAATTTTCCGCCGGAATGCAGGGTGGTGAGGATGGTTTCGAGCGCCGGGCGTTTCGTCTTTTTGTGAATATCCACGGGAATGCCGCGGCCGTTGTCTTCGATGGTCGCCGAGCAGCCGTCCTTGTGCAGGATGACTTTGATTTCGTTCGCGGCGCCGGCAAGAAATTCGTCGACGCTGTTATCGACGATCTCCCACAAGAGGTGATGCAGGCCGCGGGTATCCACGCCGCCGATGTACATCGACGGCCTGCGCCGGACGGCATCGAGGCCTTCCATGAGTTCGATGTCGTCGGCGGTATAACGAACAGGCGTGGCAGTGGACATAGTCGGCGTTCGGTTTTCGGCGTTCGGAAGAAAAATTAGCGACGCTTCGCAGAAGCGTGGTTCAGCGCACGAGGAGAATAGCCCAGAGCCGTTCGCTGGGAAAGCCAGAATCGCAGCGATTCGGACTCGAGTTCACAACCCCGTCTTGAGGGTTAGCTTCGAAAGGGATATGGTTTCCGACGCAAGAGGTCTGAAGGAACGCGGAAAGCCGGCGATCAGGAACACTCAACGGAATGAACGCCTCTCGAGAATCGCCCGCTGCGTACTGGCGAAGGACATGGCTGATCTGGTTGATCCAGCTCGTGACTTATGCCGCGCTGGCCTCCGTATTGCCGCCGCTGGATGACGAAGTCTACTATTGGTCATGGTCGCAGTCGCTGCAACTGAGTTATTTCGATCACCCAGGGATGGTCGCCTGGCTGATCTGGCTGGCGACCAGGGTCTTCGGAGACACGGTCCTCGGGATGCGGTTCCCGGCGTGCTGCTGCCTCACGTTCGTCTTCGCCGTGATTTGTTTTCTCGTGACGCGCGCCCCGCAAAGCCCGCCGACGGCGTCGGCGGGAACGCTTCTGCGAAGCGTCGCTAAGTCGCACGTGCATTTTATCATGATCGGCGTGCTGCTGACACCGCTGTTCACATTCGGGGCCATCGTCATCACGCCGGATGCTCCGTTGCTCTCCGCGTGGGCCGCGTATTGTCTCTGGCTCATTGTCATCCAGGAAAAGTTGGCCGATGCCAGTCGTGCCCGGAATCATTGGCGAGACTGGCTCCTGGGCGGCGTGATTCTCGGCCTGGGTGGACTGAGCAAATACACGATGGTCCTCGCCGTCCCGGCGGGGTTCGCCAGTTTTCTGCTCTCGGGAATCTCCTGGCGGAAATGGTTGGCCGGCTATCTGGGGCATGGCGTGGTGTCGATGATCGTCGCCTCGCCGATTTTGCTCTACAACGTCCAGCACAATTTCGAGCCGCTGTTGTTTCAATGGCGTCATGCGATGCACGATCAGCCGGCGAGCCTGCAATCGTTCGGCGAATTCTGGGCTGTGCAATGGCTCCTGTTCGGCTCGCTGCCGTTGTTCCTCGCCCCCTGGACGACTCGTCAATTGCTCTCTCGCGATCTCTCGCCACATTTGCGGGTTTGCATGTGCCTGTATCTTCTCCCGTTGTGTTTCTTCGTCTACAAAGCGGCGAAAACCGAACTCGAAGGCAACTGGGCCCTGGTGATGTTTGTCAGCGTCTGGCCGGTCGCCGCGGCGTGGTATGACACGATCCGTGCGTCTCGCTTCTGGAGAGCGATGACGACGGCGGCCTTTCTGCCGCCGGCCGTTTGCGTTGTCGGATTGGCCGTGCTCTTGTTCTCGCCGTTTCCCATCCTGCCGGCCAAAGCCGACCGGCTCAACCGGCAGCGCGGCCGCTGGGAGACGGTGCAGCAGATTGCGCAGTCCATTCAAGCCCGCGGCGAAGCCATCCCGACGTTCACCGCCACTTATCAAATGACGGCCCTGCTTCGTTTCTGGGGCGTCGACGCGCGCCAGGAAGCCAACTTCCGCGCCAGCCATTACTCGTTCCCGCCGCAGCACCTGGCCGACGTCCCCGCCGCCTACGTGGTGACCGACCGGGCTTTGCTGCCGGAAATGACGCGGGGCTTCGGCCTGCCGGAACACCTTGGCACGTTCCCGATCATCGTTCGCGGGGAAACAGCGGGCCAGTATTCGTTGTGGAAGTATGAGAAGCGGTGAAGGCCGATCTCTCGCTGCGGCCGCTGACAACTCATACGAATCCCAACAATTGACAGCGCTCCGCCAATCGGTCCCGGCGTTGCCAACGCCGGGCTTTGGTGAAATCTTGACTCGCTGTGAATTGTTGGAATTGGTATCACAGCCGATGCTGCCAGCCCAGCGCAGGCAGAGGCTGCAATATCCCTTGCTCGCCCCTCAGAAAACATTGTCGATCCGCCGTGATCTCGCCGATGCACGTCAACCGCGTCGGGCCAGACCATTCTCGTTGCAGCGTCACCGCATCGGCCGGCGACACCGTGAACAGCAATTCAAAATCCTCGCCGTCGCTCAGGGCGTGTTGCAGGGGTGACTGGCCATCGGGCATCTGCATTGCCGCCGAGCGGACGGGAAGCTGTTTCGCCTCGATCACGGCCCCGACACCGCTGGCTTGCAAGATGTGATGCAAATCAGCGGCCAATCCGTCGCTGATGTCGATCATCGCATGGAGATCGACCAGATCGGATAATTCCCGTGCTGCCTGAATCCGCGGCGTGAACGTGAGATGATGCCCGAGAATGCTGCCGCCGAGTTCCCCGGTGACGAAAATCTTGTCGCCCGGCTTCGCGCCGGCCCGTGTTACTGCTGCCTTCCCAACGGGATATCCCAGCAGCGTGATGTTCGCCACCAGCGGGCCGTTCCAGGTGTTGGTGTCGCCGCCGGCGAGGATCACGCCGTATTCATCGGCGAGGTCCAACAGCCCCGTGAAAAACGCCTCGGCAAAAGCGGAGCCGCGCTGTTGCGGCAAGGCGACCGAAACAAACGCCGCCGTCGGCGTGCCGGCCATCGCGGCGATATCGCTGAGATTCACCGCGAGCGATTTCCGCCCCGCAAGTTCCGGCGACGTCTCCGGAAACGTGAAATCGGTCCCTTCCATGAGCATGTCGGTGGTGACGAGCAGCGGCCGATCTGACGATTCCAGCACGGCGGCGTCATCGCCGATGCCCAGCAGCACGGGCGGCCGGTCCACGACCCGCCGGCGAATCCAGTCGATGAATGCGAATTCGGCCATGATGGTGCATCATGCCGGAACAGCCGGCCGAGCGAAAGTTCGCAGCGCATTGCAGAAGCGGGGTACGAAGCCCGTTATCCCTCGTTGCTCGCGGAGAGATCGTATTTGGTTTCGATGACGGCGTTCGCGTAGATCCCATCGATCATCTCCTTGACGTTCGTCGGCGCCGAACGCTGCAGTTTGCCGTGGATTTCATCCTGCACGTCGGCGAAGGGGGTCATGCCGGCCCTTTTGCGCTCGATCACCTGCACAATCTGGCAGGCTTGCGAACCGACGTACTCCTCGTAGTCGCCGTTTTCCGGCAGCGAAAAGAGGAGTTGATCGAGTTTTTCGTCAGCGAGGCTTCCCTGCTGGGTCCAGTCCCTGACGCCGGCTGCGTCGGCTGTCGGTCCATCGGAGTATTTCGCCGCCACCTCGGCGAACGGCACGCCGCGTTCCAATTCTGCGAGCGCGGCATGCAGCTTTTCTTCCGCCTTGGTCCGTCCGCCGGCATTGCCGAACGACACCTGGACCTGCCGCCAGCGGACTTTCGCCTTGATTTTGTAATCGTCGGCGTGATCGTGATAGTAGTCGACCAGATCTTGCCTGCTGATGGGTTTCGGCCGTTCGGCGCGCGATTCCAGGTAGCCCTGCGCGATGCCCTGGCTGATAAACGTGTTGCGGATATCGTTCAGGCTGGTGCCTCGGCCGTTCAACTCCCGCTCCAGTTCCGTGCGGGTCGCGACGTTGAGTTCTTTTTTCAACTGTTCGACTTTCTTATCGAACATCTTGTCGAGTTGGGCGTGCAGGGCTTTCACCTGTTCGGGCTTCAGTTCCCCTTTGGTCCGCTCGACCAGCAGGTGCTTCTGAATATGGCTTTTCAAATCCCGGCGGATGATCTCGTCTCGCAGTTTCAGATAGTCGTCCCGGGAGAGTTTTGGTTGAACCTGACGCAGATAATCACCGTACCGCTCCAGCACTTCGCCGGCGAAGATTGGCGAACCGTTCGCCTTGGCGACAACTGTCGCGTTGAAGAGGTCGTCATCGTCTTCGTCGCTGCTGCCGGCCAATTGCACCTGGTCTTCGTCGTCCGGAGACGCCAGGTCTTCCGCATCGACAATCGCTTTGGCGTCGGGAGCGTCATGGAGCGACGAGCGGCGCGGAGACGCCCCGAAGACCGGGTTGTCGTGCTTGGCCGTGCTCTTGCAGCCGCTCATCAGAGCCAGCCCCAGGCAAACCGCGCACAGCCAACGGGATGACTCGAGCATGTCGGAGTCCGTTCCGCCGAGAATGATGAAGGATGAGAGATGAGGGATGAATTCAAATCCCGCCGTCGGCGACGGCGGGAACGCTTCTGCGAAGCGTCGCTAAGTTGTCCGTGAATTGGGCCGAACTATATGCCAGACCTCAACTTCGCTGCAACACGGCTTTTAAGAGTTCGATGAGACCGACTTTCCGGTCAAGTCCCGGAGGCAGGACGAGATAGGCATGTCGGTCGTCCACCACCCGCAGCGGCTGCGGCGAACGTTTCGCCAGCTTCTGTATTTTACGTGGATTACGGTAGCCAAAGACGGCGTAATCTTCCTCCAAGCGAATCTCATCTACTTGCCAGCCTTGGGCTAAGAGCTGCAACTCCCGGATTTGGAACAGCCGTTCCGTCTCCGGCGGCCAGGGACCGAACCGGTCGCGGAATTCGGCCTGGAGCTCGGCAAACTGTTCCGAGTTGCGGACTCCCGTCAGCTTCCGGTACATCTCGATTTTGAACTTGCCCGGGGGAACATAGGTGTCCGGCAGATACGCGGTGATCGGCAGATCGACGGCGACATGCCGGTGTTCTTTCAACGGCTCCTGCTTCAGCGCCCGGACAGCGTTCTCGAGCAGTTGGCAATACAGCTCATAGCCGACGGCGGCGATGTGGCCGCTTTGCTCGGTCCCGAGAATGTTTCCCGCGCCGCGGATTTCCAGATCCCGCATGGCGATCTTGAAGCCCGCGCCGAGTTCGCTGAATTCTTCGATGGCCTTCAGCCGCCGCGACGCCTGCGGCGTCAACGTTCGGCCTTCTTCGAGCAGCAGATAGCAGTAGGCCCGATGCTTGTACCGCCCGACGCGGCCCCGCAACTGGTGCAGATCCGAGAGGCCGTATTTATCCGCCTGGTGAATGAATATTGTGTTCGCGTTCGGAATGTCGAGGCCGCTCTCGATGATTGTCGTCGCCACCAGGATGTCGGTCCGGCCCGTGACGAAGCCCAGCATCCGGGCCTCCAGGTCGTCGGCATCCATCTGGCCGTGAATGATATCAACCGAGGCTTCCGGCACGATGGTCCGAATCCGGTCGGCAATGCTTTCGATGTTGTATACCCGGTTGTGCACGAAATAAACCTGCCCGTTGCGGTTGAGTTCGCGCACAATCGCATGGCGGATCAGTTCCTTGTCGAACCGGCTCACGCGCGTTTCCACAGCCTGCCGGTCTTGCGGGGGGGTCTCCAGGTTGGAGATATCCCGAATGCCGACCAGCGACATGTGCAGCGTGCGGGGAATGGGCGTCGCCGTGAGCGTGAGCACGTCGACTTCCAACCGCAGCCGCTTCAGCATTTCCTTGGCTTCGACGCCGAAACGTTGTTCTTCGTCGATGATCAACAGGCCGATGTCTTTGAACTTGATGTCGGCCTGAATGATGCGGTGTGTGCCGATGACGATGTCGATCGTCCCTTGTTCCATTCCTTGCAGAATCTTGCGCTGTTCGGCCTTGGTTTTGAACCGGGACAACGACGCCAGCGTGACGGGGAACTCGGCCATTCGCTCGGAAAAACTGCGGAAATGCTGCTCGGCGAGAACGGTCGTCGGCACCAGCACGGCAACTTGTTTTCCGGCATCCACGGCCTTGAAAGCGGCCCGCATGGCGACTTCCGTCTTGCCGTACCCGACATCGCCGCAGATCAGCCGGTCCATCGGCCGGGGCCGCATCAGGTCGTCTTTGCAGTCGGCGATGGCCCGCAGTTGGTCGTCGGTTTCCGTGTAAGGAAATGCGGCATCGAACTCCTGCTGCCAGTGGCTGTCCGGCGGATAGGCGACGCCCGGCTTGGATTCCCGTTCGGCCTGCAAGCGAATCATGTCCGACGCCATATCGGCAACGGCTTCGGCGACTTGCTTTTTGCGCTTCGCCCATGTTGTGCCGCCGAGCTTCGACAGCTCCGGCGCCACTTTCCCGCCGCCGATGTATTTCTGAACGAGATGGATCAGCGTGACGGGGACGAACAGTTTGAGGTTGTCGCGAAATTCGAGATGCAGGTGTTCTTCTTTCGTGCCGTCCTTTTCGAGCAGCTTCATCCCGCGATACCGGCCGATTCCGTGTGCCAGATGCACGACCAGGTCGCCCTCGGCCAGTTCAAGAAAACTGTCGATGGCCCGGGAATCGTGCCGGCGCTTGCGCGGCAGCCGGCGGACTTCTGCCCGCCCGAAGAGTTCATTATCGCTGAGAACGATCGTCTTCTCAGCGACGAGACGAAAGCCTTTCGAGACGCTGCCGATGCACAGTTCCACCCGGCCGGCCAGGTCGGGGTCCGTTTCCCGGAGCAGTTCGCCGAGCCGTTCTTTCGCCCCTTCATTGTGGCAGGCAATGAGCACGGTCTCTTCGCGTTGGACCACCTCGGCGAGTTCCCGGAGCGCCTCGCCTTTCGCCCCGGTAAACCGTTCGATGGACGTGACCTGCAAATGCGCCGTCTCGCCCAGCGACCCCGTCGCCAGCGCGGCCAGAGTCACCGTGCCAAACCGGCCGGCTCTTGCCAGGGTCTCCTGAACGCCGAACAATCCGTGGACGTCATCGAGCCGATCCAGATAGTGTTGCCCTGTTTCGACGAGTTCCGTCGGCTCGATCAGCGCAATCCAACTGTTCGCCGGCAGCGCATCGAGAAAATGGGCCGACCCGGCGTCGGCATTCAGAATCCCGGTTCCGGCTTTGGGTAACCGGGATTCGTCTGGCAACGACTCCGATGACGAAACCCGGTTCGTCAAGGCCCGAACCGGGTTTTGTAATTCCGTTGTCTTAGCCCCCGGCGACTCGGCAGGGGCTAAGACGGTTGTCGTCGGCACGACGACCGTCAGCGTGACTTCGTTCAAGTCGCGCAGCTTCCGCTGCGTATCGACGTCGAAGGTTCGCAGCGAGTCGATTTCGTCGCCGAAAAGTTCAATCCGCACCGGATCGGCGGCGTCAGGGGAAAAGACATCCAGAATCCCGCCGTGCAGGCTGACCTCGCCGGCACCGGCGATCGTAGACACTCGTTCGAATCCCTGTTCGACCAGCCAGCGCAGAAACCCGTCGACGTCGAGGCTCTGGCCGACTTTCAAAGATTTCGACGCCGCGGACCGGCTTTGTCGACTCGGAACCGGTTGCAGCAAGGCCGGCAAGGTGGTGACGATCAGCTTGGGAACCGTCGCCGCTTCCATCGCCGAGACGACGCGCAACCGGCTGCCCCACACCGGGTCTGACGACCGGACTTCTTCCGGCAGCCGGTCCCACGCCGGAAAAATGACTTGCGACCCGACGCCGAAGCTGACGGCATCCGCGGCGAACGCGTCGAGTTCCTTTTCGCTTGGCAGCACGGCGACAATCGGCCCGTCCGTTTCATGACTCAGGGCCGCAATGATCAGCGCGCCTGACGATCCCCAGGCGCCGTCAATGCCGCCCGGCTTGCCGAGCCGCAGCGCACCGGTCACGTCGTTGAATCCCGGCCACCGGCGCGCACGGCGAGCCAGCGCGGAGAGCGTCGCCGCCGTGTTGGATGTCGCCGTGGACATTCTGTGTTCCGAATCCCTGGTTCGTCCGTAGACCAACAGTGAAGCCGGGCTTCACCGCCTGCGCAAACGAAATCAGCCGGACCGAGCTTTTCCAGGCTCGCCGGTCGCTGCAAAATGTTCGCCGCCATTGTATCCGCGGCCGAAATCCCGGCTACGTCAATTGGCATCCTCTCTTGTCAATTTCCTCACGATCCTGCATCCTGAACGCACGACATGAAAAACGTTCGACAGCCCCGGCCGTGAGGAAGGGGTTTCTCTCGTCATTCTCAACAAGGGACCGTGTGATGATTTTTCACGGAAATCGTCCTGGGATGTTTCTGGCGTCTTTCTTTGCCATCGGTTTGATGGCCTCGTCCGCAATCGGCGACGACAAGGCGAAAAAGGACGACGCAAAAACGCTGACCTACGGTCACATCGAACTGCAGGGCGCTTATCCCGAAGGCGCCGGAGCCCCGGGGTTATTCGGCGATATCCTGGAAACGCTGACCGTCGGCCTCAAGCGGCTCGACAAAGCCGCCAAAGACGACGACCTTGCCGGCGTGGTCCTGCACATCAATGGGCCCGCCATCGGCTGGGCCAAGCTGCATGAATTTCAGCAGGCCATTCGCCGGGTGCGCGCCAGCGGAAAAACCGTCACCGCCTGGATGGAAAGCGGATCCACCAAGGATTATCTCCTTGCCGCCGCCTGCGACAAAATCGTCATCCCGGAGTCCGGCATGTTGATGCTGCTCGGCGTGAGGGCCGAGGTGACGTTTTACAAGAACCTGTTCGACATGATCGGCGTGCAGCCGCAGATGATGGCCATCGGCGAATACAAGGCGGCCGGCGAACCTTACATGCGGACTGAAATGAGTCCCGCCTTCCGCGAGGAAATGGACGCGCTGCTCGATGATTATTACCGCCAGATCGTGGCCACGATCAGCGAAGGACGCAAACTCGATGCTGACAAAGTGAAGGCCATCATCGACATCGGGCTGTGCACAGCGACCGCGGCCAAAGAACACGGGCTGATCGACCTCATCGCCTACGAAGACGACATCAAGCCCATGCTCCGCGGCGAGCAGAAGGACGCCGAAGTCAAAATCGTGATGAACTACGGCAAGAAGAAGTTGGACGCCGATCTCAGCGGGCTGAACGGCATGATCACCCTGATGAACCTGATGATGGGCGTCGACCAGAAACCGCGCAAAACGAAAGCCGACAAAATTGCGATCATCAACGCCGTCGGTCCGATCATGACCGGCACCAGCCAGTCGGACTTCCTCTCCGGCGAGGTGATGGGTTCGACGACGATGATCAAGGCCATTCGCCAGGCCCGCGATGACGCCACTGTCAAGGCGATTGTGCTCCGCATCGACAGCCCCGGCGGCAGCGCGCTGGCCAGCGACCTGATGTGGCATGAACTCGAAACCGTCAAGAAGCCCGTGATCGCCAGCATGGGTGACGTCGCCGCCAGCGGCGGGTATTACATCGCCATGGGAGCCGACAAAATCTACGCCGAGCCGGGCACGGTCACCGGTTCCATCGGCGTCGTCGGCGGAAAACTCGCGATGGAAAAACTCTACGCCAAGATCGGCCTCACGATGACGGTGCTGCAGCGAGGGAAAAACGGCGGTGTGATGAGCCTCACCACGCCGTTCAGCGACTCCGAAAAAGACGCCATGCAAAAACTGCTCGAAGACATCTACAACCAGTTCACCGGCAAGGCGGCATTGGGCCGGAAGATGGACGTCGAAAAACTCCGCGCCCTCGCCAAAGGCCGCGTCTACACCGGGGAGCAGGCGAAGAAACTCGGCCTGATCGACGAAATCGGCACGCTGGACGACGCCGTTGCCGCGGCGAAAACGGCCGCCGGCCTGGGCGAAAGAGACCGCGTGGAGCGGTTGATGCTCCCCAAGCCAACCAGCCCGTTTGAACAATTGCTCGGCCCGTTGGACCCGGAAACCGGCCTGGAACTGGCGCTGAGGAATCTGGTGCTCCGCCGCCTCCCCTCTGCCTGGACCGGCCCGCTCCGCGAGCTGTCGGTGATGGAACTCCTGGCCAATGAGCACGTGCTGACGGTCATGCCCTACCGAATCGAGTTGAAGTAGTTGTCTGTAGTCGCCAGTTGTCATCCACCACGCTGGCGGTTTTGCCTGTCTTTCGGAAGGACCCATTGAATATGCCACATCGATTTTCGTCCCTCGTGCTCGGGTTATCCCTGGTCTTCTTCGCCGGCTGTTACTCGTCCAGCCAGCCGCCGGGCAGCCAGCCCGCCAGTCCCTCGGCAACTCCGCGGACGGTCAATTCCAACGGCGATTCAGCATCCCCTGGCCAGTCCGTGCCCGAGAACGGGACCTCCGCCTCAGTCGCTGACGACGAGTATCCCGATCTCCCGAAAATCGAACTCATGAAAGAAGTCGACGGCATCGAAATTCCCAGGCTCAAGACGGCCTCGAAGACAATGCAGCTCGCCGGCAAGCTCCCCGTGGACGACAAAAATCCCAGGGCTGAGAAAGTCGCCGGCGAAAAAGCGACCGGCGATCAGGTCGTCGTGCTGTTCAGTGCCGAGCCGAAAACGCTGAACCCGATCACCGAAAACTCGGCGTACAAGAGTTACATCCTGCAATATGTGAACGAAGGTCTGGCGCGGGAGAATCCGGAAACCTTCGAGTACGAGCCGCACCTCGCCGAGCGCTGGGTGCCGGAAGATTCCGTCAAGCTTTCTCCCGACTATCCCGGCAAGGAACGCCGCGTGAAATTGGCCGACGGCAAACCGCAGGCTCAACTGGAAATCCAGTACACGGCACCCCTGCCGCCGAAGGGAAAAGCGGCCGCGGAAGCGCCCGTGATCACGGTGACGACTACCGACAAGGAGGGGCAGCCGCTCGCCGGCGTGTGGGTCGGCGTGTACCCGAAGGAAAAGATTCTCGGCGCCTCGGCGACGGGCTATCACACTTGGAGCGATGCCGAGGGCGTCGCCAATCTGGGCAATTATCCGACGGGGACTTACCTCGTCAAAGTCGGCGCGGAAGTTTACGGCAAGACGGAAAAAGAGGCCGAAGGCACGCTGGTGGTGACGCCCGGCACCGACGAGAACCCGTTGCACGAGGAACTGAAA
Source organism: uncultured Planctomycetaceae bacterium (assembly GCA_964388415.1). Lineage (GTDB taxonomy): Bacteria > Planctomycetota > Planctomycetia > Planctomycetales > Planctomycetaceae > CAZDGB01. The sequence continues at coordinate 36,455 of CAYMAO010000035.1, forward strand.
TCCACGCCCAACAGCACGTTGACGCTCAAGCCCGGCGAATGGATCGACCGCCACGAGCAGACGTATTTCACGTATTACTTGCGGCCGGATGTGAAATGGTCCGATGGCGCGCCGTTCACCACGAAAGATCTCGAATTCGCGTACGCCCTGCTGAATAATCCGACGGTGGACGGCGATCATATCCGGGTCTATTACAGCGACCTGGTGGAATGCCTGGCCCTCAGCCCGCAGGTGGTGCGGATGCGGTATCGCCAGCAGTATTTCAAGGCGTTTGAGTTCACGATGGGGATCTCGGCGTATACACCGCCGTGGCATGTCTACGTGAAACGCTTCCAGGATCAGGGGAAGGAATTGACGCTCGAAGTATTGACCCCGGAGGAAGAGCATGCCCAGAAGAAGCTCAGCGTGCACGGGAAGGAATTTGGGCAGTTCTTCAACCAGGATCAGGAGTACAACCGGGCGCCGCTCGGGACCGGGCCGTATACCGTGGCGACTTGGGAGAACGGCGACCGGTTGGAGCTGAACCGGAATCCGAATTACTGGCTGCCGGAAAAAGCCGGCTCTTTGGACAAGATCAGCTTCAAATTCATCATCGACGCCAGCGGATGGTTGCCGGCGCTGCAGACGGGCATTGTCGATTTCATCCCCAGGCTCACCACCGAACAGTATTTTGAAGTGCTGAAAGGCCCGCCCGACTGGTTCGCCAAGGACTTTGTCAAAGCCGATTGGTTCACGCCGGCGTTCGGCTACGTCGGCTGGAATGCATTGAAGCCGGAATTTCAGGACCGCCGGGTGCGCATCGCGCTGGGGATGCTGTTCGACAAGCAGCGGTTCCTGGAGACCAAGTTGCACAACTCGGCGATGATCGTCTCCGGCCCGGAGTATTACTTCGGACCGGGTTACGACCATGACGTCGCCCCGCTCGACTATTCCCCGGAGACCGCCCGCGACCTGCTGACGGAAGCCGGCTGGATCGACAGCGACAACGACGGCATCCTCGACAAAGACGGCAAGCCGTTTTCGATCAAGGCCTTGATGCCGAAGGGGAACCCCATCGGCGACGACCGGATGGCGCTGCTCAAGAACGACCTGAAAAGCGTGGGCATCGAAATGGAGATCCGCCCGATGGAATGGGCGTCGTTCATTGAACTCGTGCAACAACGGGATTTCGACGTGGTCACGTTGAGCTGGGCCATGGCAGTGGAGAACGACCCGTATCAGATCTGGCACGGGTCGGGCGCCGGGAAAGAGAACCGAGGCAGCAATCACGTGTCGTTCAATCATCCGCAGGCGAACGAACTGATCGAATTGATGCGGGTGACGCTCGATCCGAGAAAACGCCAGCACATCGCGAAAGCCTTTCATCGCCTCGTCGATGCCGAACAGCCGTACCAGTTCCTGTACTGCCCGAAAGACCTCGGCGCGTATCACCAGCGGTTCCGCGGCGTGAAATGGTACCGGCTCCGGCCAGGCTACGACCTCTCCGAGTGGTACGTGCCGAAAGACGAGCAACTGCGGAATTAGCGACGCTTCGCTGAAGCGTGGTACGCCGACATTATTTCTTCGGCGTTTTCTTCTTTGTCGTCTTCTTGACCGCTTTTTTCGCAGCCGGTTTCGCGACGGTTTTCTTCACCGCTTTCGCCGGGGCACGGCCGCCGCGCCCGCGCTTTGGCTTGCCGCCTCCCTTGGCTTCGCGGTCTGCAAGCCAGTCGACAGCTTCTTCCATCGTGATCGCCAGCGGGTCTTTCTCTTTCGGAATCGTCGCGTTGATCTTGCCGTGCTTGACGTACGCGCCGTATTTTCCTTCAAAGATATTGACCGGCTCGTTGTCCTTGGGATGCGGCCCCAGTTCCCTTAAAGGCGTCACGGAAGCTTTCGCACGGGCCTGGCTCAACAACTCGACGGCCCGGTCCAGGCCGATCGTTAGAATGTCGTCCTCTTTGCCGAGCGACTTGTAAACCTTGTCGTGCAGCACATACGGCCCGAACCGGCCGACGCCCGCCTTGACGACATGCCCTGTCTGCGGGTGCATCCCGACCGTCCGCGGGAGCGCGATGTAGTCCAAAGCATCTTTCAGCGTGATCGCGGCGAGGTCCTTGTTCTTGGGAACCGAAACCCGTTTCGGCTTGTCTTCGCCTTCCTTCATCTCGCCCAGTTGCAGGTACGGACCGAATGGACCAACTTTCAGGTAAATCGGCAGGCTGGTGTCGGGGTCAACGCCCAGCGTCTGGGGGCCGCGCTGTTTCTGCTCGATGAGTTTCGTCGCCATTTCCTCGGTGAGATCGCCGGGGGCCGTGTCGTCGGGAATGGACGCCGTCACCGGGGCGCCGTCGTGCTCGGCTTCAAAGTACGGGCCGAACTTGCCGACGCGGACCTTGGAACTCAAGCCGCTCAGGGTCAGCGTGCAGGCCTGGCGGGGGTCGATATTTTCCTCGCGGGCTTTCACGAGGACATCGAGCCCGTCGTGGCCGGAGTAAAATTCCTTGAGATACGGCAGGCGGTCCGTGGCGCCATTGGAGATATCGTCGAGCGTCTGCTCCATCTTGGCCGTGAAGCCAAAATCGACGAGATTCGGAAAATGTTCCTCGAGCAGTCTCGTTACGGCCAGCGCGGTAAACGTCGGCACCAGTTGGTTGCCGACTTTGCGGGCATAGCCGCGGTCCTGAATCGTGCCGATGATCGAGGCATACGTACTGGGCCGGCCGATGCCGTCGGCTTCGAGCTCACGGACTAAGGTGGCCTCGGTGAATCGTGCCGGGGGCTTGGTCTCGTGGCCGACGGGGTCGAGCTGCCTGCAGGCAAGAGTCTCGTTGACTTCGAGTTGCGGCAGAAAATCTTCGCGGTCTTCGCTGGACGAATCGGGGTCGTCAATCGATTCGACATAGGCTTTGAAGAAGCCGGGGAACACGACTTGCTTGCCCGTGGCGCGGAACTCGGCGTCGCCAGCCCGGATCGTCGCAGTGCGGAATTTCAGCCTGGCTTCGGTCATCTGGGTGGCGACAGTCCGCTTCCAGATCATGTCGTACAGCAGGGCTTCGCGGCCGGAGAGGCCGTGTTCGGCGGCGGGCTTCATCTCGGTCCCGGCCGGGCGGATGGCCTCGTGGGCTTCCTGCGCGTTTTTCGATTTCGTCGTAAATTGCCGGATTTCAGAATGAAGGTAGTCTTTGCCGAACTGGTCGAGCACGCGCTTACGGGCGGCCGTGATGGCTTCGCCAGACAAGTTCACGCTGTCGGTACGCATGTAAGTGATGTAGCCGTCTTCATAGAGCCTTTGGGCGACCTGCATGGTCTCGCGAGCCGACAGGTTGAACTTACGGTTAGCCTCCTGTTGCAGCGTGCTGGTGGTGAATGGGGCATACGGCCTGCGGACTTCGTCGCGCTCCTTGATTTCGGACACGGTCCATCCCGCGCGGCCACTTTCGCTTTGCGGACCAATCCTCTCGACCAGATCTCTTGCCGCCTGCTCTTCTAACAGCACGACATCGACGTCGGCTTTGATCCGGCCGGTGGCTTCATCGAAATCTTTGCCGGACGCCACGCGTTTGCCGCCCAGAGTCTGCAGTTCGGCCGTGAAGCTCTGTCCGGCGGCGGTCGCCAGCGCGGCTTTCAAGTCCCAATACGACCCTTTATGGAAGGCCAGCCGATCGAGTTCTCGCTGAACCAGCAATCGGACGGCGACCGACTGGACGCGGCCGGCGGAGAGTTTCGGCCGAATTTTTTTCCACAACAGCGGACTCAGGCGATATCCAAACAGCCGGTCAAGCACCCGGCGGGTTTCCTGGGCAGCGACGAGACTCTGATCGAGATCGCGCGGCTGGCTGATGGCCTGGAGGATGGCTTCTTTGGTGATTTCGGAAAAAACCATCCGTTTGACGGGGACTTTCGGCTCCAGCAGTTGCACGAGATGCCAGCCGATGCTCTCGCCTTCGCGGTCTTCGTCGGTCGCGACGATGAGTTCTTTGGCGAGCTTGAGAGCGTCCTTGAGCTCCTTGATCAGTTTTTTCTTTTCTTTGGGAACGACGTAGAGCGGCTCGAATTCGCGGTCGACATTCACGCCCAGCGTGGCCCACGTTTCTTTTTTCAGCTCGGCGGGGATTTCGCTGGCCCCTTCCGGGAGGTCGCGCACATGCCCCATGCTGGCCATGACGATATAGTCTTTACCGAGATAGCCGCCGATTTTTTTCGCCTTGGCCGGCGATTCGACAATCACCAGGCCTTTGATCGTTTTTGCCGCCACGTGGGAGGATTCTCTTTCTTTCGGGGTGCGGCCCATTCGCCGCCGATTTCATCCAAGCCCGCCGTCGGTGACGGCGGGACTGCTGCTGCGAAACGCCGCACAACTTTCGTTTTTTTCGTGCCGTGAAGCCCTTTTCCCGGCCGTTGTTGACCTTGTACCAGCGACTCGTCAAGCTAGAATGCTTCCCGGCCGTCGGGCAAACTGCCCCGGCCATGCATAAAGGATCGTTTCCCCTGCTGTCAAGGCCGGTGTCCGAGCCGGCCGATCCGTCGAGCCGGTGGAATTGCCGTCCGAATCACGCTTCAGGAAGGATGAGTTGATGGCTTCTCCGTTTAATATTTTCCGCCGCAATCAGCGAATCATGATGGTCGTGCTGACCGGCCTGTCGATGTTTGCGTTCCTGTTTTTCGACGTCACCACGATGAAATCCGGCGGGGCGTCGAAAGCGCTGACTGTCGCGCTCTTTGCCGCACTGTGCGGCCTGGGGCTGTGGTATGTCGGTTCGCGGCGAGGTCAGGGAAGCGAATGGGCGCTGTGGGGAGCCGTGCTCGGCGGGGTGGCGGCGTTTCTGTTTGTCCGCAGTACCGGAACGGAGTCGGTCATTCAAGGGAAGGGAATCCAAGTCACGGACAGCTCGCTGAGAAAACTGGCCGAGCGTCGGGTGAAAGTCAATCGCTTCGTATATGAAGCGGGCCGAGTGACTAAGGCGGCCCGGCCAGCGCAGGGCTTTGGCGCCACCGACGATCGGTCCATGCTTCAGTTCGTGATGGGGCAGAAAGAAGCGCAGCGGCTTGGGGTTTCCCTGACCGACGCCGCGGTCAACCGATATCTCAAGGATGTCACCGACGACAAGTTGTCCAAACGGGAGTTCACGGAAATCCTTCGCGACCTGGGGCTGAGCGAAGGCGACCTCTTCAGTTATCTGCGCGAGGAACTCGAAGTTCGCCTCGCCCTGGGCGTGCAGACGCCGCCGTACGACAGTTGGCTCGACTTCGATCCGCAATCGAGACAGATGTATTACCGGCCCATGCACCGGGCGACGCCGGAAGAGCAGTGGCAATATTTCTGCCGGATGAACGTGAAAGAATCCCTGTCGGTGGTCGCCTTGCCGGTCAACGCCTTCATGACGAAGGTCGAAGAGCCGAGCGACAAAGACCTGGAACTGTTTTTTGAACTCGCCAAGGGAAAACTGCCGGGGATGCAGGGGGAACCCGGGTTTCTTCAGCCGCACCGCGTGCAGGTGGCGTATCTCTCGGCGGACTTCGACAAGTTCGAATCGCAAGCCGTGCCGCCGACCGATGATGACATCACGGCGTACTACGAGCAGAACAAGGACGCCCGTTACCGGATCCGCGAAATTCCGGAGAACGATCTGCCGGCGGATGCGACGGTTCCTGAGAATCTGATCCCGGCCTTTCCGGCTCCGGAAGAACCGTCTTCAGAAGACAGCCCCTCCGACGACGCGCCGAAGGACGGAGAAGCTGCGCCGAAGGACGGCGATACCAAGCCGAAGGACGGCGATGCCTCGGCGGCCGGCCCGACATCGCCGATCCGGCTGGTGTCGCTGACTGTTCAAGAGGAAGAATCGTCAGAGACCCCGGCCAAGGAGAAAGCCGGCGAGACCGAGACGCCGGACGAACCGTCCGACACGAAACCGAAGCTTCCCGAGATGGACGACGAAGACGAAGATTTTCCGGTCGATCTGCCGTCTCCCGGCGGCGAAGACAAGACGCAGGTCCGCTACCGCGATCTGGACGACGAACTGCGGGATACGATTCGCATCCAGATTCTGAGGGACCGCGCCTATGCCAAGATGGGCGAAGCGGCGGACAAGGCCCAGAAGATGATGGAAGACAAGTCGTTTCAATATCAGGGGAAAGACGAAAAGGAGCAAGCGGCTCTGGCCAAAGAGTTTGCCGTGGTTCTGAAGGAATACGCCGTCAATCACGGTCTGAATTATGTCGAAACGTCGCTGATGTCGGAGTTGGAGCTGCAAAACTCCACCAATGAAAAAATCGGCGCCGCACTGCTGGCGACGGAGAACCCGTCGCAGTTTCAGGTCATGACGGTGTTGGACGATCTGTTTCCCCAGGGAGGCCAGGCCGGCCCGTCCTACGTTCCGCAGCGAGCCGATTCCCGCATCGGCACTCAACGATTCGCCTACTGGAAGATCCTGGATGTGCCGCAGCACGTCCCTGAACTGAAGGAATCGGGAGTCAAAGACCAGGTGCTGACCGCGTGGAAGTTCCAAAAAGCCCGGGAAATGACGCAGCGCCGGGCGCAAACCTTGCTGGAACTGGCCAAGGAGAAGCCGAACGATCTGAGCGCTGCACTCGCCGGGCAGACCGTTACCGGGGAACCGGGAACGGCGGGGGTTGTCATCAAGGAAACGCCGCGCTTCAGTTGGCTGACGACCGAATCAACGACCCCGGCCAATTTCTTCATGGGAGATTCCTCGAACCCTCGGCTGTCGTTCATCGACGGCGTCGACCAGCAGGGAGAGGACTTCATGCGCACGGTGTTCGAGGAACTGAAAGTCGGAGAGACCGGCCTGGCGATGAACTATCCCCGGACAGTCGCCTACCTGGTTCAGGTCCGCGAACGGGACGCTGTCGAGCCGGTTCCGGACGGCGTGGAAGGCTACAAATCTGCTGACGAATTGCGGCATCAGTTTTTCTCGCTGATCGGCTCGGATCGCCTTGGATTCGCCACCCGGGCCTATAACGTGATCATGACCAACTCGTTCATGCGTCTGCAGCAGGAATGGATGAAGTCGTTCGATCAACGTTACGGGATCGAACAGGACGCCCTCGACCCGGCCAACCGGGGCATGGGCCGGCGGACACGACCGCAGTAGTTCCGGTGCGCCGATCCGAATTCCAACGCCGAGGCCCGCCGTGCCGTATCAAATTTGGTCTGTGAGACTGGTTTGAACGAGGTCCGTGCCTTATTGTGGAGGACTCCAACCCCGCGCGGGCTGGCGAAGAACACCGAGTTCCAGTCCGTCGCATTCCGTGGCCGTCTTCGATAGACTGCACAAATGATGCGTGCCGGTTGACTCGACAGAAACCGCGGCAGTGCGCATATCTATGGAGAATCCGAGTCTGACGACGCGTGACTTTACCAGCCTTGCCTTCCGCTACAGTTGATCCCCAGCGAGATTGCCCCATGAGTGATTCCGGTTCCGCCCCCGCCCCGATGATCGAGGCGCTTGGTCTCAGCAAGTTTTACGGTCCGTTTGCCGCCACGCAGAATATCTCGTTCTCCGTTCCGAAAGGCCAGGTCGCGGCGTTTCTTGGCCCGAACGGCGCCGGCAAGTCGACGACGATGAAACTGCTGACCGGTTTTCTGTCGCCCAGCGAAGGGGCCGCCCGAATCGGCGGGTTCGACGTCGCCACGCATCGGCTGGAAGCCGCGAATATCCTCGGTTACCTTCCCGAAAACGGCCCGCTCTATACCGAAATGACGCCGGCGACGACGCTGCAATTCATCGGCGAAGCCCGCGGCCTGTCCGGCGCGCACCTGAAAGACCGGATGGAGTTCGTCGCTGTGAAGTGTTCGCTTCGCAGCGTGTGGGGGAAGCCGATCAGCAAATTGTCCAAGGGGTATCGTCAGCGCGTCGGCATGGCCCAGGCGCTGCTGCACGACCCGCAAGTGTTGATTCTCGACGAACCGACCAGCGGCCTCGACCCCAACCAGACGCACGACGTCCGCGAATTGATCCGTAGCCTCGGCAAGACGAAGACGATTCTCTTGTCGACGCACATTCTCACCGAGGTCAAGGCCGTCTGTAATCGCGTGATCCTGATCCATGAGGGCCGCCTCGTCTTCGACGGGTCGGTCGAAGAGATGGAAGGAACACAGCACGACCTGGAAGCCCGCTTCCGGGAAATGACGGCGGCCTAGATCGATCCCTGGCAGGCCGTTCCACGGCGCCAGGACGAGAGCCGATTCAGTGACAACGTCGGACGACTGACAACAACTCCACCAGAACTTTCACCTTTTTTTTCCTAAGGATTTCCCCCTATGTTGCGCCGTCACGTCGTGGCTGCCGTGTTCAAACGCAACTTCTGGAGCTACTTCTCCGGGCTGTTGGGCTACCTGTTCATCGTGCTGTTCGTGTTGACCGGGGCGCTCCTGGCGTTTCAGCCGCAGTTCTTCTCGAACAACCTGGCCAACCTGGACCAGTTGAACAAGTATTTCCCGATGCTGCTCTTGTTCATCGTCCCCGCCATCACGATGGGCGTCTGGTCGGAGGAACGGAAGCTCGGCACGGAAGAACTGCTGTTCACGCTGCCGGTTTCCGACTTGGAAGTGCTGATCGGCAAATATCTCGCCGTGGTCGCCGTTTATTCCACGGCCCTGGCGTTTTCCCTGACTCATGCGCTGGTGCTGCAATTGATCGGCCAGCCCGATTGGGGCCTGGTTGCCACCACGTATCTCGGCTACTGGCTGACTGGGTGCGCACTCCTCGCCGCCGGGATGACTGCCTCCTACCTGACAAACAGCGGCACGGTAGCATTCGTTCTGGGAGCGCTTTTGTGTGCGATCCCGGTATTCATCGGCAAGGTCCCCATGCCGGTCTTTCTGTCAAGAGTCCTCGGCGAGCGGCTGTTCGAAGACCTCAGCATCGAACGGCAGTTTCATCCTTTCGGGACAGGCGTGGCCCCGTTGTCCGGCATCCTCTATTTCATCACGTTTGCCGGGTTCATGCTGTACCTGAACTTCGTGCTCATCGGACGCCGGCATTGGGCCGGCGGGAAGCACGGCTCGGAAATGGGCTGGCATTACCTGGCCCGGGCGGCGGCCGTCGGCGTGATGCTGATCGGAGCCAACGCCGTGCTCGCCAACGCCAACGTCCAGCCCGACTTCACCTCGGAGGGGCTTTTCACAGTCACCCCCGTGACGAAGAATCTGATGGGCGAACTCGACGGCAAGCGCCCGGTGATGATCCAGGCCTTCGTCAGCAGTACCGTCCCGCGCGAATACGTCCCGGTGCGGACGTCGCTGCTCGGGCTGCTCGATCAATACAAGCAATACGGCCGCGGTAAGATCGGCGTCCGCGTGGTCACGGTCGAGCCCTTCAGCGAAGCCGCCGACGAAGCGAAAGCCTTCGGCATCGATGCGAAGAAAATCGTCTCCGAACGAGGCGGCCGCCAGCAGATGGACGACGTCTTCCTGGGGGCCGTCGTCACCAGCGGCACGAATGAAGTTGTGATCCCGTTCTTCGAGGTGGCCATCCCGATCGAATACGAACTGACCCGGTCCGTCCGCACGGTCGCCACGGAGAAGCGATTGACCGTCGGCGTTTTAGAGACCGAGGCGAAGATCAACGGCGGGTTCGATATGAGTTCATTCCGCAGCACGCCTGAATGGCGGATCGTGACGGAGCTGAAGAAACAATACACCGTGGAGACGGTATCGCCTGCCGGTCCGATCGATGAATCCAAATACGACGTGGTCCTCGCGGTCTTGCCGTCGTCGCTCAGCGATAAAGACCTGGCGAACTTCGTCACCTATGTGAAGAAGGGAAAGCCGGTCGTCATCTGCGACGATCCTTTGCCGGCGCTGATCAACCCTGGGCTGGCCCCCAGGCAGCCGAAGCAGAAGGCAGGCGGTCCGTTCGGGCAGGGGATGCCGCCGGAACAGAAAGCCGACGGCGGCCGTGCGACGAGCCTGGTCAACCTACTGGGAATTCAGTGGAACTATGACGAGGTCGTCTGGGACCAGACGATGAAAACGCTGCACCCGGAATTCAGCGACCTCATGCAGGAAGAAGTGATCTCCATCAGCCGGCAGAGCGGCAACGCGAAGGCCTTCAATCCCGACAGCAAAGTGACCAGCGGCCTGCAGGAAGTGCTCGCTTTCTACTCCGGGACGATTCAAAAGCGAGACGGCACGAAACTCGATTTCACGCCGCTCCTGATCACGGGCACCCGGTCCGGCCTGCTGGGCTGGGACGAACTCGTGAAAAACAGCTTCATGGGAATGAACATCAACGACAACCCGATCCGCAAAGCCGACGAGTACGCCCACGTGATTGCCGCGGAGGTCAAAGGGAGCACCGATTCCGCGAAAGTCCACGCCATTTTTCTCGCCGATATCGACCTGATCTCCGATCAGTTTTTCTCGATCCGCGAACGCAAGGCGTACAATCTGGACCTCGACAACGTGACGTTCATTCTAAACGCCCTGGACTATCTCGCCGGCGACAATTCCTACATCGACCTCAGGAAGCGGCGTCCCAAACACCGGACCCTGACCGCCGTGGAAGCCCAGACGAAGAAGTTCGTCGAGGAACGCAGCAAGGAGCGGGAAAAAGCCGCCACCGCCGCGAAAGAGGCGCTCGACAAGCGCCAGAAGGAACTCGAAGCGGAAGTCGACAAGATCAAGGAAGACAAGTCGATCTCGCCCATCGAGATGATTCAGAAGCTGAGCGCGGCCACAGCGAACCAGTCGCGAATGCTGGAGGTGGAGCGGACGAACATCGAACAGCAGAAGGAACAGCAAGTCGAGAAGAGCCGGATCCAGTCCGAACGAAAAATCCGGTCGATCGAGAACCTGTTTTACCTGTTCGCGTCTGCCGTCCCGCCGATTCCGGCAGTCGTGCTGGGCCTGATCGTCTGGATGCGCCGCCTGGCCGCCGAACGAAATGATATTGCGGCAACGAGACGCAGATCGTGAGTGATCAATGGCAGCAGGCAAGTGGTTAGAGATAAGAGGCAAGAGATCAGACAATCCCATTGATACGCCACCCAAGTCAGCCCCTGGTTTCTTGCCACTCGACACTTGCCCCTCGCCTCGAACTTCTTGCCCTTTTGCACGGCCCAACAACCCTTAGCCCAAAAATCTCCCATGACCGAATCGCAAAAAACGCTGATGTATGTCGTTGCCGCCGCATTGATGGCCGTCGCCGGCGGCGTACTTGCCCCGCGCGGTCCGCAGGCGCCGAAGGACAGCCTGGAGGCTCTGATCGGCGCCGAGTTTTACAAGGGGTTCAAGAACCCGTCGGAGGCGACGTCGATCGAAGTCATCAGCTATGACGCTGCGACAGCGACGCCGACGCCGTTCGGCGTCGAGTTCAAGGACGGGCTGTGGCGGATTCCGACCCGCTACAACTACCCTGCCGACGCCAAGGACCGGCTGGCAAAAGTCGCCGCGTCGATCATTGGCCTGAAACGGGAAGCCCTCGCCGGCCGGACCGAAACCGAGCAAGTTGAATTCCAGGTCCTCGACCCGAAGTCGGACAAGACGGAAAGCCTCAAAGGCATCGGCAACCGGCTCACGCTGAAAAAGGGCGAAACGGTGCTGGCCGATTACATCATCGGCAAGCAGGTTCCCAGCCGGTCGGGCTATTACTACGTCCGCCGGCCGGACGAAAAACCGACGTTTATCGCCAAGCTGGAGCTGAATCTCTCGACCAAGTTCACCGACTGGATCGAGTCCGACGTGCTCAATCTCGACGGTAACAAGCTGACGCACATCGACATCCGGAAGCATTCGATCGAAATCGAAAGGGGCGAAGGCCGGATTGGCGACAGGGAGCGGAATCTCCTGACGCGGAAAATCCCTGCCGATCCGTGGAAGCTGGAAGACCTGGACGATGCGGCGGAGGAAATCAATCAGGATGAAGTCCGCAAGCTTGTCTCCGCGCTCGATGACTTGAAGATCGTCGGCGTCCGCCCGAAAGCCGACTCCTTGAGAAAGGGATTGCAGGCCAGCGATGGCATCACGCTCGACAAGGAAACCCAGGTCGACATGGCCCGCCGCGGATATTTCTTTCAGCCGAATCCGCGCGGCGGCTTGGAAATGATCGCGATGGAAGGGGACATGACGGCCGGCACCGACCAGGGCGTCGAATATGATATGCACTTCGGGGATGCGTTCGAAGGGTCGGAAGAGGACATCGAAAAGGGCATCCTGGAGACTCCCGCCGAGCAGGCGTCGTCGGAAGACGGCGAGAAAAAACCTGACGGCGACAAGAAGCCTGACGAAAAATCCGGCTCGAAGAAAAAGAGCCGGTTCCTGTTCGTGACGGCCCACGTGAATCCCGAACTGTTGGGTCCCGAACCGGAAGAGCCGATCAAACCCGAACCCCCCTCCAAGGAACCTGCCGAAGAAACGCCCAAGGAAACTCCCAAAGAGAAGTCGAGTGAAGACAAGTCCGATGAGAAAGAGTCGGACAAAGAACCATCTGACGCCGCCGCATCGGACGATTCGAAATCGGACACCGAAAAATCGGAAGGCGACAAGCCGGACGAACCGCCTCAGCCTCCCAAAGTCGATCCCGAAAAGGCCCACCAGGAGGCCCTGAAGAAATACGAAGCCGACAAGCAGAGATTTGCATCCGATCTCAAGGCCCGCGCGGACAAGCTCAAGGATGCTGAGGAAAAGGTCAAGGTTCTGAACGCCCGATTCGCCGACTGGTATTACGTGATCTCCGCAGAGAGCTTTGAAAATCTGCGCCAGGGCCGCAAGACTCTGGTGAAGCCGAAGGCCGGTACGGAGACCAAGCCGGACGGCGAGCAGCCTCCCGGCGAGGGCGATTCCGAATCGGAAGACGGCGCTGCTCCGAAAGAGTCTGCAACAGAATCGAAAGAAACCTCTGAATCGACCAAGAAGCCAGAGTAAAGTCCCTGGATTCGCGAGAACGGACTCGCTTCATAATATGGGTCGCTTTCGCTGTTTTGGGAAAATGCGTTGACCCAGGGTTTCGCGGGCTAGTTTTCCGAACGTAACAAACTTTCCGGCGCTCCCTGGGGCGAGTTGGTCACCTGGCATCATTTCGCGAGCGGCCCAAGTCCGATATCCCTCGCAGCACGACGTATCACGTCAGGGCTTCGGGGGGAACGGGGATGAATCGCCGACAGTTTGGCAGCAGTGTGATCAGCTCTCTGGCAGGTCTGGCCGCGTGGTCTGCCGCTCAGGGAGCAATCCCGGGCTCCAGGTCAAAGATCAACTGGAGAAAGGACTTACGCTCGGCCCATGATGCAGCCGTTGAGACAGACAAGCCCTTGTTGCTCGTCTTCGGCGCCAGTTGGTGCACATTCTGTCACAAGATGCACCGCGAGACGTTTACCGACCGGAACTTGATCGCCCTGATCGAGCGGGAATTCATTCCAATTACTCTCGATTTCGACAAAGAAACGAAAGTGGTCGAAGTGCTGGAAGTCGAGCAGTTGCCGTGCACGGTCGTACTCAGCCCTCAGGCCGATCTGCTTTTGAAGTTCGTGGGTTTCGCCAAAGCGGACGCCTATCAGAAGAAATTGCAGGCGGCCCTGACCAAGCGAGCTGAAATTCAATTGACGCAGGGAACGCAGGCCCGCCCGAAGCGATAACCGCATTCCCGGCCTCGCCGCCGACGAGGCGAATTCTCTCTGCGTCCGATTCGGCGCCTCTGCGCGGAATTGCCCCGGCGCGCGAAGTGCGCCGCACATCCCGGCGCCGCAAGCGGCTGGCGGTTGTGGGTCAGTTTAATAATGTAGGACACTTGCTTCGCAAGTGTGATTGGCACTTGCGAAGCAAGTGTCCTACATTGAAAGGCAAACTGACCCACTACCCGGCTGGCTCACCGGTGGCGAAACGACGGGAATCGTGTTACAAAGCCCCTGAAACGCAAGTGGGCGGAGTAAATCCATCGAACATCCATCAAGGAGCCGCCATGAGCCTGTTCGGCGGAAAAGATTGGAATGTGATCGCCGTCATCTTCGAGAAAAAGGACTCGTACCGGGTCAATGGGAACAGGGCCAAGGGGTGGGAAGCGGCAAAGGCCCGGGATGGAGCCAAAGGGCATCCGCGGACCATTTTTTACGCCGTCTTTGACCAGAAGCGCGCCTTCATCGAAGGAGATTTCGGGCGAGGCTTCCAGAATGTGCCCCGTGAGGCCGCCGAGAAACTGAAACGCGAACTGCCGAAAAATGAAACCGTCCAACTGGTGCTCCGCATCCTCGAAGCGGGCTCCGTTCCGATGGCGGCCAAGCCCTTGGTCTGGGACGGCTATCCGAAACCCGAAGTCTTGCCTGAGGAAGACGATTTTTCGTGATTGAGCGTTTCGTGAGACTCCGTTCCCAGCGCATCCTGATCCTTATCTTTTCCATTGCGACCCGACCTCTGCCAACATTGATTGGACCCTCTGTATGAACCGCCCGCCTGCGCCGACTGATCTGCCGGAACCTTCCGTTCGGTTAACCGAAGGCTGGCATTGTCTGCATATTTATTATCGCGTCGATCAGGCCGCGTGGAACCGATTGACGTCCCCTGAAAAACAGCAGGGGGTCGAACAAGTCACGGCGCTGCTCGATCCCGGCCGGAACGGAGGGCCGCTGCGGCTGCAGACGTCTGTCGTCTCTGGCCACAAAGGCGATCTCGCGCTGATGGTCATGGACCCCGATCCGTTGAAGATCGACGCCGTCAAGCAGGGGTTGCGTTGCTCTCTGCTGGGAACCGTGTTCCAGTCGACGTATTCGTTCGTCTCGATCACGGAGATCTCCGAGTACGTGCCCAGCGTGGAACAATACTCGGCCCGCCTGCAACTGGAGGGAACGCCAGCCGACGACCCGGCGTTCGCCGCCAAAGTCCGCGCCTATGAACAGCGGCTGCCCATGATGAACAAGCAACGGCTCGAGCCCGATTTCCCACCGTGGCCCGTCACGTGTTTTTATCCGATGAACAAAGCCCGGCATCCCCTGGCGAACTGGTTCACGGAACCTTTCAGCGAACGCGCCAACCTGATGGCAGAACACGCCACGAGCGGCATCAAGTTCGCCGGCAAGGCCAGTCAGCTCATCACGGCCAGCACAGGGCTCGACGACTGGGAATGGGGCGTCACGCTGTGGGGCCGCACGCCGCAGTATCTGAAGGACATCGTCTACACGATGCGCTTCGACCGGGCCTCGGCGAAATACGCGGAATTCGGGCCATTTTACGTGAGTTACATTCTCCCGGTGAGCGCGGCGCTCGATCACCTGATGCTGCGGTAAGCGGTGAAGACGCCGCCGTAAAGTTCACGCAGTCCACCCGGTATCGCGGCGCCCGTCCCACGTGCGCCGCTTCACTCGTCGATTCTGCGTCGAGACGGGATGCCGCCGCATCGACTGATGTTCTCAAACGTGGGAATGGCAAGAAATCGAATCCCGCGTCGCTTGAATCATCGGGGGGGGTTTGGCATAGTTGCCGCGACTTCCTGCGCACCAGGATCAGGGAAACAACCCGGCCAACCCCTCACCACCAGAGAAGCAACTCCTCGGGGTTGTTTTTCGGCCGCCCGGTGTTGTGACGGGAATTTCCTCAACGGAAATGGTGCCGTGACGGGAAGCGCCCGTCGGAAGCGAGCAACCAGAAATGCAGCGGATGTGACCTGCGGATGACGACATGACTGTACAGTCTTATATTGCGTCATGGCTGGGAGAGGCTGACGGTTCGGCAGGATGGTCGGCCGTGCTGGGCGCGGTCGTCCACGCCGTGCTGTTGATCTCTCTGTTTGGCGCCTTGCCGCTGTTCTACATCTGGCTGGAGCGCAAAGTCGCCGGCCGGATTCAGGACCGTCTCGGGCCGACGCGCGTCGGCGGGAAGTTCGGCTGGCTGCAGACGCTCGCCGACGGCATCAAGCTGATCCAGAAGGAAGATCTCGCCCCCGGCGCGGCGGACAACTGGATCTTCCGCATCGCCCCCTACATGGCCGTGGTGGCGTCGTTCACGGCGTTCATGGTGCTGCCGTTCGCGGAAGATGCGGTCGCTGTCGCGATGGATTCCGGCATTTTTCTCATCCTGGCGCTGATGTCGATGGAAGTGTTCGGGATTATTCTGGCCGGCTATTCCAGCGGGTCGAAATGGGCGCTGTTCGGGGCGATGCGCGAAGCGGCCCAGATGGTGAGCTACGAAATCCCGATGGCCCTCTGTGTGTTGATTCCCTTGGTGACCGCCGGGACGCTGAGCTTTCGCGAAGTCGCCGTGCTGCAGCAGGGGCTGTTCACGAATTGGCTGATTTTTCACGACCCGTTTACGTTCCTGGCGTTCTTCGCCTACTTCACCGTGGCGACGGCGAGCGTCAAGCGGGCGCCGTTCGACCTGGCGGAAGCCGAATCGGAGCTGGTCGCCGGATTTCATACCGAGTACAGCGGTTTGCGCTGGTCGTTCTTCTTTATGGCGGAGTATGCCAGCATGTTCGCCGTCAGCGCCATCGCCTCGCTGCTGTTCCTTGGCGGTTGGTACACGGGGATTGACGCCGAGCATTGGCTGATTGGGAACATTCTGTGGGTGTTCGGGCTGACGGGCGACGAAGGGGTTGGTCGATTCCTGCTGAACGTGTTTGGCGTCAAGGTGATTCTGATCAAGGGAAGCCTCTTGGTCTTCGTGCAGATCTGGGTGCGGTGGACGCTGCCTCGTCTCAGAATTGACCAGGTCATGACGACGTGCCTGAAATACCTGGTGCCAATCAGTTGCTTCCTGTTTCTCGGGGCCGTTTTGTGGCCGCTCATTCTGGCGACTTCGCTGGGCCGCACCACGTTGATGGAAGGTCCGCTTGCTCCTCCGCTGGGGACTAAGGTTTCGCAAGTCGGCGCGGAGACTTCGAAGTCGTCGGTTCAGTTGGCTGGCTTGAAACACGAGGAGGGCTCGCGGTGAACCTCGAGGAGTTCCTCTTCTGGATTTTTTCGTTTATCACCTGCGGGGCTGCGATTTTGGTCGTCGCCACGCAGAACATTGTCCGGATGGCGTTCTGGCTGGTCATTTCGCTGGGTTCGGTCGCGGCGCTATTTTTCCTGCTGCACGCCGATTTTCTCGGGGCGACCCAACTGCTGATTTACGTCGGAGGCACCGTGGTCGTGCTGGTGTTCGGCGTGATGCTCACCGCCAGCGGGCCGTATTTGAAGATTCAGACCTCGCCCGGTGAATTGTTTCTGGGCGCGGGCGTCGGGCTGTTGCTTTTTGCCTTGCTGCTGTATTCGGTCTGTGCGACGGATTGGGGCGTGTTGTCGGTCCCGATCGCCAGTACGCCGGCCCAGCAGGATGACGCCCGGCAGCGCAAGTCTCCCGCCGAGCAGGCCGCGATCCAGTCTGGCCGAACGGGACGCACGCTGGGGTTTGGATTTCTGGGGCTGCGGCCCGATCGCGACTTGGGTCGTCCGGAAACGGGTTCGCGGTTGACGCCGGGTTACTTGTTGCCGTTTGAAATCGTTTCGATTCATTTGCTGGTGGTGCTGGTGGGGGCGGCGTATCTCGCGCGGACGAAACGCCGAGCGGCTGCGTCGGAAGAAGGGTTGCCGTGAGGTTTGGGGTGAGAGTCCTTAGTCATTGGTCCTTTGTCATTGGCAAAGGACAAAGGGCCAATGACTATGGGCTAGAGACATCGCAGCGGAATCTCGCAATGGAACATGTCAGCCTGAACTGGTACCTGTTTGTCGGGGCCGTGCTGTTCGTGTGCGGCATCGTCTGCATGGCGACGAAGCGGAACGGCATCGGCGTCTTGATGGGCGTGGAACTGGTGTTGAACGGGGCCAATTTGAATTTTGTCGCCTTTGCGCGGTACACCCCTTTGGGGATCGACGGGCAATCGGTGGCGTTGTTTGTCATCGTGCTGGCGGCGGCGGAAGCCGCGGTGGCGCTGGCGATTGCGTTGAATTATTACAACAACCATCTCACGATCGACGTCGACCGCGGGAAGGAACTGCACGGGTAATGTCGCCCGCTTGCTCCGCAAGCGGATTTGCACTTGCGGAACGAGTGCTCTGCATTGAGAATCATCATGCCGACGGACGCTGAAACACTCGGTTTGACGTTACGCAACCTGCTGACGCTGGCATGGCTCGTGCCGCTTGTTGGGTTCGTGATCGAGATCTATGCCTTGCAGGGGAAATGGACTCACAGGCTGAGCAAGGCTCCGGCCTATCTTGCCGTCGGCTGCATCGGGTTCGGGTTTCTGTGCAGTCTGGCCGCACTGGTGACGTGGGGCCGCCATACCGAGTGGGCCGGGCTGAAAGGCCATGCGGCCGAAGGGCATTCCGCCGGGCAGGCTCACGACGCGTGGCCACACCATGACATCGCTCCTCAGGGGCGGCATGACGTCGCCCCGCAGGGGGGGCATTTCGCCGTAGCCGCCGAAGAACCGGCGGATGCCGAGAAGGCTGCCCACTCCGCAGAGCACTCTCCGGATGATGGCGAGCACCTGGGCGCTCATGCCGATCCGAATGAAGCCGGCCATCATGCCGCCGGGGCGCCGCATTCCGGCGGTCATCACGGCCCGTTTGTCGGCCCGTATCACGGCACGTTTTACCGCTTGGCGCAGTTCGGGCCGCTGTCGATTTCCCTGGACTGGTACATCGACAGTCTCACGCTGCTGATGTTCGCCATGGTGACGCTGATCGCTACGAGCATCCATGTCTTCGCTATCGGCTACATGACGGACGAACTGACGGAAGAGTACGTCGACCATGAAGTTCACACCCGCGACGGCCATCATCTCCACCGTCCGGGCCGGTTTCATCGGTTCTTTGCGTTCTTGTCGCTGTTCTGCTTTTCGATGCTGGGCCTGGTTCTCGCCGGGAACATCTTTCAGGTGTTCATCTTCTGGGAACTCGTCGGCGTCTGCAGTTATCTGCTGATCGGATTTTACGTCGAGCGGAAGTCGGCCAGCACGGCGGCGAACAAAGCGTTCATCATGAACCGCGTGGGCGACTTCGGGTTCCTGATCGGCCTGATGATTGTCTGGACGTCGCTCGGGACGTTTCAGTTTTTCAACGACGGCGACCATCCGGGTCTGTTCACCCAAGTTCGCGGAGTCGCCGGGACCATCGACACGACTCATGACGGCCGGGACGTGCTGCTGCACGATACGCACGGCGATTGGATCATCGATTCGGAAACCGGCGAGCCCAAGACGATCAGCTATCTGCTGCTCATCGTCGCCGGGCTGGGCGTGTTCGGCGGCTGCATCGGCAAGAGTGCACAGTTCCCGCTGCAGACGTGGC
Source organism: uncultured Planctomycetaceae bacterium (assembly GCA_964388415.1). Lineage (GTDB taxonomy): Bacteria > Planctomycetota > Planctomycetia > Planctomycetales > Planctomycetaceae > CAZDGB01. The sequence continues at coordinate 55,655 of CAYMAO010000035.1, forward strand.
TGCCGGACGCGATGGAAGGCCCGACGCCGGTCTCGGCGCTGGTTCACTCGGCGACAATGGTCGCAGCGGGAGTGTATTTGGCGGGGCGGTTCTACCCGATGTTCACGCCGGAAGTGCTGCTGGTGATCGCTTACATCGGCTGCATCACGCTGTTTATTGCGGCGACGATCGCCGTGGTGGCGACCGACATCAAGCGGGTGCTGGCCTATTCCACGATCAGCCAATTGGGTTACATGATGCTGGCCATCGGCGTGGCGGGGGTGGGGGCCGGGTTGTTCCATCTGATCACCCATGCGTTTTTCAAATCGCTGATGTTCCTCGCCTCGGGCAGCGTGATCGCCGGCTGCCATCACGTGCAGGAAATGACCCGCATGGGAGGCCTCCGGCACAAGATGCCCATCACTGCGGGAGCCATGCTCGTCGGCGTAATCGCGATAGCCGGGCTGGCGATCCCGGGGCCGCAGTTGCCAATCATCGGAACCGTTGCGTTTTCGGGTTATCACTCGAAGGATGCAATCGTCGCGTCGGCGTTGTCGTTCGCCGAACTGAATCCGCTCCATTCGCTGCTGTTTCTCGCCCCCTTGGTGACGGCGGGGATCACGTCGTTCTACATGTTCCGGCTGTGGTTCATGACGTTCGCCGGTCCGCCGAAGGATCAGGACGTCTTTGATCATTGCCATGAAACGCCGTGGGTGATGACGGGGCCGCTCGTGCTGCTGTCGTTCTTCGCCATGTTCTGCGCGTTCGGAGGCGAAGAGGGGCCGCTGTACCAGTTGATCGCGCACAGCGAAACGGTGCCTGCGGAACACGTGCACCGGCATCACGGTTCAGTGGACTTGGCTCTGCCCGGCCATCACGAGGTCCACGCGGTTCATGCCCGGGCCGGCATGCTGGCCTTGATGTCTGCGGTGGCGGGGATGTGCCTGGCGTATGTGCTGTATGTCGGCCGGTGGTTGAATCCTGCGGAAGTCCGAAGGGCCTTGCCGGGGGTCTATGGATTCCTGGTCGACAAATGGCGGTTTGACACGCTGTACGATGTGCTGTTCGTGCGGCCGGTGCATGTGGTCGCACGCTGGTGCACGGCATTTGACAAGTCCGTTTTGGATGCCGTGCTGCACTTTTCAGCCCAGTTGATGCTCTGGACGTCCAAGTGGGACCGGTTGTTTGACGAAACGATGATTGACGGGTTCGTGAACCTGGTGGGCAATGTGACGTATGTCGCCGGGCGGTCGCTGCGCGTGGTGCAGACCGGCCGGCTCAGGCAATATGTGATGGGCATCGCCTGCGGGGTGCTCGTGTTGTTTGTGGCGGTGTTTGTCGCCTTGCAAGCTTTTTGAAGCGGCGGCTGTCGGCCGTCGCGACGCCAAGGATCGTGATTTTATGACGTTAAGTCCCCTGTTCCTGCTGGGCGGAATCATTTTCCTGCCCTCGATCACCGCGGCGGCGCTCCTGGTCTTTGTGGACGACAAGAACAAGGAAGCCCTCCGGTATTTCTCGCTGTTCGGCACGCTGCTGACGTTTCTGCTGACCCTCCAATTGTGGCTGGAGTTCGATCCGGCCCAGGGGGGCATCCAGATGGAAGTCTCGCACGAGTGGATTCGCGGCTGGAACATCTTTTTCAAGCTGGGGGTGGACGGCATCAGCCTGCCGCTCGTCATGCTGACGGGCCTCGTCAGCGTCCTCGCGATGATGGCGTCGTGGAGCATCGAGAAGCACGTGAAGGGGTACATGGTCCTCTTTTTGCTGCTGGAAACGGGCATGATGGGCGTGTTTCTCTCCCTGGATTTCTTTCTGTTCTACGTCTTCTGGGAAGTCATGCTGCTGCCGATGTATTTCCTCATCGGCATCTGGGGCGGACCGCGGCGCGAGTACGCGGCGATCAAGTTCTTCCTCTATACGTTGGCCGGCAGCATCTTGATGCTGATCGCCATGCTGATGTTCTACTTCAACTCGGGCAGCACGCCGGCCGAGTACAGCTTCGACTTGCTGAAACTGGCGGCCATCGGCCAGGGCAAAGTGAACGGCCTCGAATTCGATCGGACGATGCAAATCACCGCGTTCGTTCTGCTGTTCATCGGCTTCGCCATCAAGTTGCCGAGCTTTCCGTTTCACACCTGGTTGCCGGACGCCCACGTGGAAGCCCCGACGCCGATCTCCATGATCCTGGCGGGGGTGCTGTTGAAGATGGGGGGCTACGGCATCATCCGCATCGCGTTCCCACTGTGCCCGGTCGGCGCGCAATACGCGGCGTATTTCCTCGTGGCGCTGGGCGTGTTCAGCATCATTTACGGCGCTTTTGCGGCGATGGCCCAGACAGACTTCAAACGCATGGTCGCCTACAGTTCGGTCAGCCACATGGGCTACGTCCTTCTCGGGATTGCCGTCTGGAAGATCAATGAAGTCACCGGGGCGACGATCAAGCCGGAGTACTGGGAAGGCGGAATCAATGCGGCCATGTTTCAGATGATCGCCCACGGCATCTCCTCGACCGGCATGTTCTTCATGGTCGGCGTCCTGTACGACCGGGTCCACCATCGCGATTTGAACCAGTTCGGCGGCATCGCGGGAATTATGCCGCATTACACGGGCCTCGCGGCGGGGATCTTTTTCGCCGGGTTAGGCCTGCCCGGGCTTTGCGGATTCGTGGGAGAAGTCTTCTCGGTGCTGAGCGCCTGGAATTTCGACCGTTTGATGGCGATCATCGCCGCCGCGGGGGTGATCCTGACGGCCGGCTATATCCTCTGGACGATTCAACGGGTCTACTTTGGACCGGAGTATAAAGGGCCGCACGGCGAAGCGCTGACGCCTCTCTCTGGCCGCGAAACGACGGTGGCCTACGTTCTGCTCGGCATGGCGATTCTCCTGGGGGTCTATCCGGATTGCCTGTTCGGACTGATGCACGAGACCATCGCGGGGTTGGTGCAGAACTTGGATTCCGCGTATTCCGGCCTGCACCAAATCGACGAAGCGGCGATCCGGACGTCGCTGTTGCCTTGAACCGTTTGCCTTGGAACCACGCCTCCTGCCCGAGATGACATCGCGACGGCCGCCTTTGGAAGCAAAGACGAGATCATGACGTTTGACGTGCTGCTGGCCCGCTATCTGACCGATACGAAGAGTTCTCTGGAACTCTTTCTGCCGGCGCTGGCGCTGTGCGCGACGATTGTCATCCTGCTCCTCAATCGGCTTTGCGGACTCGACCGCCGCATCCCTGCGTACGGCACGGCCCTGGGAGGGGCCGTCGTCGCCTTTGCCCTGGCCTTGCTGCAATTTTGGAACTGGAGTCTGCCCAATCGCTCCGCGCAGGAATTTTTCGCCGGGATGCTGGTCTTCGATCAGTTGACCGCATTTCTCCAGCTATTCCTGCTGCTCTTTCTCGTCATGACGATCACGCTGACCGTGCTCGGCGGCATCCCCGATCTGGAAGACGGCCCCGACTTTTACACGCTGCTGTTGGGATCGGTCGTCGGGATGCTGCTGATGGTGTCGGCCAATCACCTGCTGATCGTGTTCCTTGGCATTGAAATGCTCAGCGTGCCCAGCTATGCCATGGTCGGATTCACGAAGGGCCGCCGGCAAAGCAGCGAAGCCGCGCTCAAGTACGTCGTTTACGGCGCCGGCGCGGCGGGGGTGATGTTGTACGGCCTCAGCCTGATTGCGGGCATCGCGGGGACGGCCAGCCTGCCGGAACTCGCCGGCCGGATGCAGGCGGTGTTTGCGGGAGATGTCGTCGGCATGCAGGCGGCGGCGGTTCGGACGCTGATCCTGGGCCTGGTGATGGTGCTGGCCGGTTTCGCCTTCAAGCTCTCGGTGGTGCCGTTCCATTTCTGGTGTCCGGACGCCTTTCACGGCGCGACGGCGGAAGTCGGCGGGTTTCTCTCCGTGGCGTCGAAAGCGGCGGCCTTTACGCTTCTGGTCCGTGTCGCGATGGCGCTCGTATCGCCCGATGCTCCGGCTCTGGCGTCGATGTATCTGTCGCTGGGCATCGGCGTCGGCGTAATCGCCGCCGTCACGTCGACGTTTGGCAATCTCGCCGCCTACGCCCAGACGAACATGAAACGGCTGTTGGCCTATTCGACGATCGCCCATGCCGGCTACATGCTGATGGCCGTCTCCGCGATGATTGTCCTGAACGCGTCGACTAGCCTGCCCTCGGAGGACATCGCCGCTTCGTCGAGCAAAGCTTTGGAAGGCCTCTTGTATTATCTCAGCGTCTATTTCTTCATGAATCTCGGCGCGTTCGCCATGATCGCGTTGATTCGCAACCAGATCTTCAGCGAGGAAATCGACGATTACCGCGGCCTCGGCTATCAGTCGCCCTTACTGGCGACGTGCATGGCCATCTGCATGTTCAGCCTGGTCGGCTTACCGCCGCTCGGCGGCTTCTTCGCGAAGCTGGTGATCTTCGCCTCGGTCTACGACGCCGGCAAAGTCTCTCCGCTGATGTTCGTTTTGCTGGTCATCGGCCTGGCGAACACGGTGTTCAGCCTGTTCTATTATGTCCGCGTGCTCAAGACGATGCTGATCGACACCCGGCCGGCCGGCGCCCGGAAGCTGGAACTGTCGATCAACTCCGTCCCCGGGATATACGTCCTGCTGGTGTCGTTCCCGGTGGTGTTTCTGGGCATCAACATCGACTGGCTGAGCCGCGCGGCCCGCAACGTGGCGACGTCGTTCTTCCAATGAGCAAGCCGTTTTTTAGGAATCCGCGTGCGATGGCCGACATCCAGCATAATGCCCGGCTGAACGGTTTCGTGGTTTCGATCGGCCGCAGCCTGTTGCAGTACGCCGACGAATGCTGGCCGTGGTCCGGCCTGTCGGACGGCGAGGCGCAGGGGGTGTTGTGCCGTCTTGCTGCGCTTCAGCGTCAGGAAGTCGCCGCGCTGACCGAACTCCTGGATCAGAGGGAAGAGACGGTCGATTTCGGCGGTTACCCGACCGACTACACCGATCTGCATTTCATGTCGCTGGACTACCTGCTGGCACGGATCGTGGCCGGCGAGCAGGCCACGATCGTTGACCTGGAAGAAGCGGTCCACACGGGCGTGGATGATCCGCAGGGCGTGCACGTGCTCGAGGAAGTCCTGGCCACACAGCGAAAGATTCTGGAGCGGCTGCAAGCCGTCGTCGCCGGACGGAAGCAGGCCGTGCCTGTACGGTGACGATGCGCGGACGTTCTTGTCTGTGCCGATCTGGAGTTCCTCAGCAGGTCGCCACGGTTCTGTTACGCCGCTTTGCCGAGAACAAGGCAGGCGTTGTGGCCGCCGAAGCCGAAGCTGTTGGACATGACCGAATTCAGCATCAGGGGACGGGCTTCATTGGGGATATAATCGAGATCACAGACGGGGTCTGGATGCTCGATGTTAATCGTTGGCGGCGCGACCTGATTCAAGAGCGCAAGGACGGAGACCACAAACTCCACGCCACCGGAAGCTCCCAGTAAATGGCCGAGCTGGCTTTTCGTGCTGGAGACGCAGAGTTTCCTGGCGTGCGATTCAAAGACCGTCTTGATCGCGTTCGTCTCGGCCTGATCACCCAAAGGTGTGCTGGTGCCGTGGGCGTTGATGTAATCGATCTGGCTGGTCTGCAGCCGGGCGTCCCGAATGGCGGCCTGCATGGCGCGGGCGGCTCCGGCGCCGGCAGGATCGGGGGCCGTCATGTGGCTTCCGTCGGATGACAGGCCGTAGCCCAGCACTTCGGCGAGAATCTCGGCGCCCCGGGCGCGGGCATGTTCATATTCTTCCAGCACGACGATGCCGGCCCCCTCGGCGAGGACAAAGCCGTCCCGGTCTCGGTCAAACGGCCGGCTGGCGGTTTCCGGGGAATCGTTTCGTGTGGAGAGGGCGTTCATCCGGGCAAAACCGGAGAGGCCCATCGGCGTCATGGCCGCTTCGCTGCCGCCGGTGACCATCACGTCGGCCATGTCGCACTGGATCATGCGGAAGGCGTCGCCGATGGCGTTGCTGGCGGAAGCGCACGCGGTGGCCACGGCGCTGGAGGGGCCTTTCAGCCCCCAATGGACGGAGATATTCCCGCTGGCGGCGTTGACCATCAGCTTGGGGATCATGAACGGAGAAACGCGGGTCGGTCCGCGGTCGAAGAGAATCGTGTGCTGCTCTTCAATTTCGTTCAGGCCGCCGATGCCCGAGCCGACAATCACGCCGCAGCGATACGGGTCGGAATAGCTCGAGAAATTCATCCCGGACTGAGCGACGGCCTTATCGGCGGCCACGAGCGCAAACTGGCAGAAACGGTCGAGACGCCGGACTTCCTTGGGGTTGAGATGCTGCCCGGGGGTAAAGTCCTTCACCTCGCCGCCGAAATTCACTTTGAATTCCGCGGAATCGAAGCGGCTGATCTTGCTGATCCCGCTTTTGCCGGCGCACAAACGCTCCCAGAACTCACCGAGTTCGGTCCCGAGTGCGGTGACGACCGACATCCCTGTCACGACGACTCGTCTGGCCATCCGTCACTGCTTTTCCTGAATGTACTTGATCGCGTCACCCACCGTTTTAATCTTTTCGTAGTCTTCGTCGGGAATGGTGACGCCGAATTCGTCTTCGAATTCCATCACAAGTTCTACGACGTCCAAGGAATCGGCTTTCAGATCGTCCACGAACGAACTTTCGAGCTTGATGTCCTCTTTGGGAATATTCAGCTGTTCGCTGACGATTGCAATGACTTTTTCTTCCACCGACGACGACACGCGAAACTCCTTTTACCCAAATCTCTGTTCATGCGGATGTTCGGAATTCACCGGCGAGGCTCGGCCCACCCCTGGTCCCGTCTAACCGGAAGTTTGTGAAGATATAACGCCTTTTCCGTTGCATGTAAACGCCAGACAGGTACGGATTTTGGGAGATTTTTCCCGGGAGGGATGCTCCGTCGCTGACGCTTCCGGCTCGGTTCACGATCGCCCGCTGTCGTTCACCGTCTGGCAGTCGGCCTTGCGGTCGATCCGTTTTAACAGGCCCTTGAGCACTTTTCCGGGACCGACTTCATAGAACCGGCTGATGCCTCGGCCCAGGATCGACCGAATGCCGTCCTCCCATAAGACCGGCTGCGTCACCTGGCAGATCAGCAGCCGGCGGATTTCGTCCGGATCGCTGTGAGTGAGGGCATCGACGTTGGAGACCACCGGAATCCTGGGCGGCACGATCGTCACCGACTTCAGAGCCTCCCCGAGGGCCGTACAGGCCGATTCCATCAATGGTGTGTGAAACGCCCCGGCCACTGCCAGCGCGACCGGTTTTCCCCCGGCCTGTTCGATCAGTTCCTCCGCCTTGCGGCAGCCGGCCTGTTCGCCCGAAAGAACGGTGTTCCCCGGGCAGAGGTAATTTGCGATCCACATCCGCCCGGCGGAATCGGCCCCGGCACGGACAGCCTCCACTTTCTCGCGGTCCAGCAGCAGTGCGCTGACCATGCCCGAAGAGACCGCATCTGCGGCCTGCTGCATGGCTTCACCCCGGCGACGGACGACACGCAAGCCATCTTCGAACGAGATGGCCCCGGCGAAGACGAGGGCCGTGTACTCACCCAGGCTCAGTCCGGCGGCGATCGAACACGATTCCAGAGCGCCGGGATGTTCGGCTTTGAGAAGTTCCAGCGCAGCCAGACTGCAGACGAACAACGCCGGCTGGCAGATCACCGTTGCATTCAGCCGTTCTTCAGGGCCGTTCGCACAGAGGTCGGCCAGGTCATAGCCGAGCACTTCCCGAGCCTGGTCGAACAGTTTTTTCGCGGCGGGAAATCGCTCGGCAAGTTGCCGTCCCATGCCGAGATGCTGCGCCCCTTGACCTGGAAATAAGCAGGCCGATTGGGTCATTTGCAAGGTCTCCCCCCAAAGCGTGCCGTCAGCGACGGCCGGGATTGCAGATCGCGGCTGGATTCACGACGCGGCGGCCGGGGTTTCCAGGGCCAGTTCCTGCACGATTTGTTCGTTGAGCCGGCGATGCTTCAGCGTGGTGGCCACTTTGAGGGCATTGTAGATCGATCGGTCGTTGCTGGCTCCGTGGCAAATGATGCAAATGCCGTCGATCCCCAGCAGCGGCGCGCCGCCCGCCTCGTGATACTGATACCGCTTGTCGAGATTCTCAAACGCCTTTTTCGCCAGGTGCTGCTCTTTCTCCAGCGACTGCATGACTTCCTGGGCTGCCGTGCGGATAAACATGTCGGCCATGCCTTCGCTGGCCTTCAGCAGGACATTGCCGACAAATCCTTCACAGACGACGACGTCGGCATGGCCATGAAACAAATCCCGGCCTTCCACGTTGCCGACATAATTGTTTTGGAACGGGCTGGCGACAAACAGCGCATGGGCCTCGCGGACCAGGTCGGTTCCCTTGCCGTCTTCGCTGCCGATGTTCATCAGCCCGACGCGGGGCTTTTCGATCCCCAGCATCTCACGGGCGTAGATCGAGCCCATGACGCCGTATTGCAGGAGATGTTCGGGCCGCGCAGCGGGGTTGGCCCCGACGTCCATCAGCACGGATTTTCCTTTGAGCGTCGGCAGCGCCACGGCAATGCCCGGACGTTTCACTCCGGTCAAAAACAGGCGAGTACGCAGCCCGGCGGCGACCACCGCACCGGTATTTCCGGTGCTCACGACCGCGTCGACCTGCTGGCCGGCCATCAGTTGCCAACAGACGGAAATTGAGCAATTCGGCTTTTTTCGCAGGGCGTCGGTCGGCTTTTCTTCCATCAGGACCCAGCCGTCCGCCGGCGACAGTTTCAGCCGCTCCGGAGACGTTCCCAGGGCCGCAATGAGCGGTTCCAGGATCGGGACATCGCCGACCAGAAGAATCTCTAACGAGGAATTCTCCGCCAATGCGCGGACTGCTCCCGTGAGAATCGGCTCTGGTCCGTGATCGCCGCCCATCGCATCCAGTGCGATCCGCATGGCCCGTTATTCCTCGGTGGCGACCAGCGGGCGCCCCTGGTAATGGCCGCACGTCGGGCAGACCACGTGCGAAGGCACGCGGGTCTGGCATTGCGGACAAGCCTGCAACTGCATGAGCTTCAAGGCGTTATGACTGCGGCGCTTCCGGGAACGGGAATGCGACTGTCGTCGATCAGGAACGGCCATGACGGTATTTTCTAGCAAGAAGGACGCGGTCGTCTTTGTTCATGACGCATCGGATCGCCAAAGAGACCCGATGCGATTTCTCCCGTGCATCTTACGGCGAAGTCAAAAATGAAGTCAAGGCAGGCAGACGGATGGAATTCCGTAAATCCCCACTTGGCAAATCACGAAATCCGACTGCCTGGCAAAAAAAGGAGGCCCGATGAATCCAATCCGGTGACAGGCGATGGGTCAATTCGCATCCCAGATCGAATCCCGAGAGGGGCATTTGACGCGGATTCCGAAGCTTGCCAAGCTGCTCCGGGTTTCGTCACCTTTCAACCGGCTCTCACCATGACTGAATCCGTTACAGAATCCCTGGCAGACGGTCTCGAACGTCCGGTCTCACGTAAGAATCTCCGCGATCCGGGCCGGTATGTCTGTCCGTGGAAACCGTTCTCCGGGGTGACGATCGCAGGCTCGGCGCTGCTGCTGGCGACCGGCTTCGTGCTAGCGCAACGGGGCGGCTTGTTCTGGGTCATCACCTATGTTCTGTTCATGACCACCGTCGGGTTGATGTTCACCCTTGCTGCCACCGCCTGGGGGGCAATGATCTCCCTCACGGAGAGCCCCCAGTGCGGGGCGTTGTTTGTGCTGTTCCCTCCGTACATGGCGTATTACGGCGTCACTCGGTGGCGCTGGATGGCCCAGCCGTCGATCCTGTTTCTGTGCGGACTGGGACTGATCATCGGGGCGATTCTCACCGGCCAGCACCTGCTGGCGGGGCTTGCGGTGCCCTGAAGTGCGAGGAAAACAACGCTTCTGCGAAGTGTCGCTAAACGTCTCCTTGCGACCATTGCCCGTCGATGAGGCGCCAAAGTTTTCCAGTCGGGTTTTTATCTTGCAGTGGACTCGGCAGGCGATGGGCCCGGACGCCGTCATAGCATTGGAGCATGGCGAAGCGATGCAGGGAGGCCGGGATGCCCACGGCCGTGAAGCCGGGGTGGCCGGTGGCCGGGAACGGTCCGCCGTGGTTCATCGACGGGACAACAGCGACTCCCGTGGGCATTTTATCGTTGAGCAGCCGGCCGACCTTGGTTCTGAGAATGGGGGCGATCTTGTCGTAAATCGGGTCATCGCCGCCGTCAGTCGCTGAGTAAATGCAGCCGGTGAGATTTCCTTCCAGGGCTGCCGTGACGGCGGCCAATTCGGTTTCGTTCTCGGCGACGACAATCAGCGATTCATTGCCGAACGCTTCGGTTTGCAATGCTTCCGAGGTTTCGAGAAATTTCCGTCCAGACACGCGAAGCAGCGTGTTCTGATGCGAAAAGCCGGCGCCGCCGCCTGGTTGTCCGCCGGCCAAAACTTCTGCGCCGTGAGCCGTCAGCGTCTTCACGGCGGATGCCAGACTTTTCTGCACGCTTTCTCCCAGCAGCGTGCCGACGGGAGCAGTGCGGAATTTCTCGGCAATCTGGCTGATAAACGCCTCTGTCCCCGGTCCGGCGAGCAGCAGCACCAGTCCCGGATTGGTGCAGAACTGGCCGGTCCCCATCAGGCAGCTTCCGGTGAATTGATCGACAAGTTCGCCGGCTTTTTGACGCAGCGCGCCGGGCAGAATGTAGACCGGGTTGATGCTCGACAGTTCGAGATAAATCGGTTTTCCACCGGCATCGGCCGCCTGCTTCAGTGTCAGCCCGGCGGTTCGCGAACCCGTATAGCCTGATGCCCCGAGCAAGCGGTGTGACACGAAACGGCATCCGTCTTCGTGGCGGGTGCGATAGATGAGCTGCACGAAGCCGGCCGGCATGCCGGTTTCTTCCGCGGCGGCCTGGGCTTCCACGGCGAATAACCGCGTCGTCCCGGGATGGGCCGAATGCCCTTTTGCAATGACCGGGTTGCCGGCGGCAACGGCCGCGGCAAAATCTCCCCCGGCAATACTGTTGAACGCAAACGGGAAATTATTCGGTCCGAAGACCGCAACCGGGCCGATCGGTCCGAACTGGCTGCGGATGTTGGAAGCCCGGTCGATGGTCGCCGTCGCCCAGGAACCGTCGCGCGCCGCCGTCGCAGCTTGCCGCAGTTGATTCGTGGTCCGCGGGAGTTCGCCGTCCTTCAAACGGGGCGTCACCGGCAACGCCGTCTCTTGGTGAGCCATGGCGACCAAGTCGGCGGCCCGTTGTTCGATTCGGTCGGCATAGCGTTCCAGAAACGCGGCAAACCGTTCGCCAGGCCAGCTTGCGACGGTTTGCGCCGCGGCCGCCGCGGCTTGAAGCACCTGTTCGATTTCCGGCCAGGGGCTCACGGGGTATTCGTCCGGCAACGGCTCAGCTGTCTTGGGGTTCATGGCCTGGAACGTCGCCTTGCCCTGGGAAGCCGTCCAGCGTCCGGCCAGCAGAATGGGATGTCGCGTCATCGGGGAATGTCTTTCAGAGAGTCAGGGCCTGCACAGAATGTTTGCCGCTCATCTTCGCGAGCGGCGAGAGAAAACGCCAGCGTGGGAATTCGAGAGACGCTCTCGGATGTGTCGTGAAGCGGGTGCTCGCTACGTGAGCGGCTGAACTTGTGGTAGACTTCGTCGTTCCGGATTCATCCAACCGTCGAACGGAGTCAACGCCACCGTGGGGAAAGCGAAGGGGGTCTCTCTTGAAGACCGCGTCGAAGCGCGAACGCTGGAACTCGGCAGGCAGGTCTGGTCGCAACTGCATCGCCGGCAGCCCTCGGTGTTTGAACGCCGCTGGTGGGATGACCGCATCCTCGGCGTGGCGATGGCCGACGAATCGGTCAAGGTCCAGATGTTCCGGTTCGTCGACGTGCTGCCCCGGCTCAGATCCCACCAGGATGTGACGCGGCATCTGCAGGAATACTTCGAGGAAATTCGCGAACATCTGCCGTGGGCCGTCGAGTTGGTGAAGTTCGGCGTCGAACATTTGCGGCCCGATTCGGTGCTGTCCCGCGCACTGGCCTACAACGCGCGGCGCAATGCGGCACGGATGGCCCAGCGGTTTATCGCCGGCAGCAACGTGAGCGAAATTCTCGCGGCTGTAACGGCCTTGCGCAAGCAGGGGTTCGCCTTCACGCTGGACCTCCTGGGCGAAGCCGTGATCAGCGAGGCAGAGGCCGAGGCGTATCAGCAGCAGTACTTGCGGCTGATACACGGTTTAACGGAAACGCTCGGTCTTAGCCCCGAACTGTCTCAGGCCGACCGTGATCACGACGGCCCAATCCCGCGCGTGAACCTCTCGGTGAAACTTTCGGCGCTGGTCAGCCATTTTCGGCCAGTCGATCCTGTCGGGACGGCGAACGCTGTGAAGGAACGGCTGCGGCCGATACTTCGCGAAGCGCAAGCGTCCGGGGCGTACGTACATGTCGACATGGAGCAATACTCCTTCAAAGATCTCACGCTGCAGATTTTCCAGGAGACTCTGCTCGAAGACGAATTCCGCGAATTCGCCGACGTCGGGATCGTGATCCAGGCGTACCTGCACGATGCCGAGCAGGACTTGCGGAATCTTCTCGCGTGGGTGAAGAAGCGGAAGACGCCTGTGTGGGTCCGGTTGGTGAAAGGGGCGTACTGGGATTTTGAAACGATTTCCTCGGCCTCGCACAACTGGCCTGTGCCGGTGTTCCAGGAGAAATGGGAGTCCGACGCGAACTACGAGAAGCTCTCGCGGCTGCTGTTGGAGAATTATCAACTGCTGCGGCCGGCGTTCGGCAGCCATAACCTGAGGAGCTTGTCGCACGCCGTTGCATGGGCTGAAGCCCTGGAGGTGCCTCAGGGGGCGTATGAAATCCAAATGCTCTACGGCATGGCGGGCGAACAGGCCCAGGTATTCGTCGAGCAGGGGCACCGCGTCCGGATTTACACTCCGTTCGGCGAGTTGATGCCGGGCATGGCCTACCTCGTCCGCCGGTTGCTGGAAAACACGTCGAACGATTCGTTCTTGCGTCATTCCTATGACGAACAGGTTCAACTCGAGGATTTGCTGATGAAGCCCATGGAAGTGAAGAATAGGAAGTCTGCGAAACCGCAAGCGTTGAAACTGGAGTTCGTGAACGAAGCGCCGACGGACTTCAGCAAGGAGTCCAATCGCGATCTGATGCAGCAGGCGCTGGACGATCTTGCAGACAACCTCGGGGAAGACTATTCCATCGTCATCTGCGCCAAGGCGATTCAGAACCGCAAATGGATCACGTCGCGCAATCCGTCGCACAAGGAACAGATCGTCGGCCGGGTTGCCGCGGCGAAGCCGGACGACGCGCTGGCCGCCATCGACGCCGCCCGCAGGGCGTTCCCGGAATGGTCGCGCGTGGAAGTCTCGTACCGAGCCGAATACCTTGAACTGATGGCTCGCGAGATGCGGACTCGAAGGTTTGAACTCAATGCCTGGCAGATCGCGGAGTGCGGCAAGCCGTGGGAAGAAGCCGATGCCGACGTCGCCGAGGCGATCGATTTCTGCATGTATTATGCCCAGCAGATGCGGGAACTGGCGCAGGGCAGCGAGTTCGATCTGCCAGGCGAAGAGAACCAGTATTTCTACCGGCCGCGCGGCGTCGCCGTGATCATCGCCCCGTGGAATTTCCCGCTCGCCATTCTCACCGGCATGACGGCGGCGGCGCTCGTCACCGGCAATACCGTCGTGATGAAGCCCGCCGAACAAGCCTCGGTTGTCGCCGCGAAACTGATCGAAATCGTTCACGCTGCCGGCATTCCCGACGGCGTCGTCAATTTTCTGCCGGGCATCGGCGAGGAAGTCGGCCCGGTTCTTGTCGGCAGCCCGGATGTCGACGTCATCGCATTTACCGGGTCGCGGCCGGTCGGCCTGGCGATCTACGAACAGGCCGGCCAGACTCTTGCCGCGCAGCAGGGGATCAAGCACGTCGTCGCGGAACTCGGCGGGAAGAACGCGATCATCGTCGACAGTGATGCCGATCTCGATGAAGCCGTGCTGGGCGTGCTGCACAGCGCGTTCAGTTATTCGGGCCAGAAATGCTCGGCGTGTTCCCGCGCGATTGTGCTGGCCGAGGCGTACGACGAATTCCTGAAGCGGCTCGTCGAGGCGGTCAAGTCATTGAAGATCGGCCCGGCGGAAGATCCGGGAACGGGGCTCGGCCCGGTGATCGACGCCGAAGCCGCTGAGCGGATTCAGGAATTCATCGAGCTCGGCAAGACGGAAGGCACGCTGCATTTTGCCGGCGATGTCAGCAAGCTCGCGAAAGACGGCAGCTACGTCGCCCCTCACATTTTTGTCGATGTCCCGCCGAACGCGCGGATCGCCCAGGAAGAAATCTTCGGCCCGGTGCTGGTCGTGTTCAAAGCGAAGAATCTCACCGAAGCGCTGACCATCGCCAACGGGACCGACTACGCG
>CAYMAO010000036.1:0-69815 GCA_964388415.1 uncultured Planctomycetaceae bacterium
GCGCTGTCAAATTATCAATGTCCGCTCTTCGTTTCGTTGACGGCCATAAAGTTGCACCAGAGTTCGTTGACTATCACAACAAAAATATCTACGGCGTCACGGAGTAGCGCATCGCGAAAGACGGCGAACAAAGCGGTCAACCCGAGCGGCGGTTCGGGCGGGTTTGCAAATCAACGGTTCTCGGCCGCCGCCGGGTTACCTTGGTCGTTCGCTGCTGAACTCAAGAACAAGAACACCAAGATGACAGTCGATGACCGTGAGATTCTCTTGCTCCATCGTGACACCTACAGCAAATCAATACTTGCGTCCCGAATTCCTCGTTCATTTTCCAGTGCCCGGAAACAGTTCCCAACAGCCTTTTTACTTCACGACAACCATTTCATCGCTCACCCGACGAACGGTCCTTTTCAGGTGACATTCTGGAATCATCTCCGCAGATCAATCGACCAGGCACATTTGATCTCTGGATTCCAGTTCTACTTTACGACAGGCAACGACGACATTGTGTTAAATTCACCGTTCTGTCGATCTGTCTCAACGAATCTCCGAATTGTTACGGAAACCGACGGTGCGCGTGAGGTTCAGATCCTGCTTACTTCAGGTGTTTCGGGCGTTGAATCAGATTGCTGTCAGGCGTTTGGCAGTCATTACTACAGCGACGGTGAAAACGTTGCCATTGCGATGTTCAATTGGTGTCCGATAAACGAATACGAGTTCCCGATTCTCACTGACAGTGTTTCGGCGATAGAATGGTGAATGAACCCTCTTGAAGCACAGTAAAAGGCAGCTAACAAGGCGTTGCACCGGAGTTGCGGCCGGCGGGTTTTCTGTTTTTCGAGCATCCGCCGGCCGCAACCCGGTGAACGCCGGGTGCCACTGGCGAGGGCCTTGACTCGCCAGTGCTCTTGTCGATAGTCACGTGATGGAAAACACTGGCGGCCCAAAGCGACCGCCAGTGGCACCCGGCGTTAATTCCAGGTGATATGGTTGTATTTTGCAACGAAGGATGCCCCACAGGATCGGCATGGCGTTACGAGAATGCAATCTATTTAGGAAAAGGGAAGTATTGCGCACATGACCTTGGTGAGTTGGACGAAGCAGAAATACTCGAAGCTCTCAAAGAAAAGCTCAAAGAATGCGGTAAGTCGACGCCAGAGCCAGAGTTGTGCTGGATTCAGGCACCGCGTTTGTATGACGAAGAAGGTATTAAAAACCAAGTTCCACCCAATTTCTTATGCCGGTACAATCCATACTGCAAAGAATAAATCATAGTTTTATGAACGGTGCATATTACAATGTTTGCTCGAATGGCGTCATTTATTGCAATAACCACTATCTTATGTTTAGGTTGCGCAGAGCCCCAGCAATCCGAGAAGAACATGACTAGTTCGGAGCCCGATGTGAATCGTCTAGAGCGAGTGTCAATACGCGCCGTTTTAAAGGACACAATCAACAGCAAACCTCCGGCATTCAAGCATTCGCTCGATATGACGATTTCAAATCAGTCGAAATCACCGTTGTGGGTAGGAATTGATACTTGCAAACTCACCAAGATCGACAAAGATTTGGAATTGATTGTGAGTGAAAAACATCCGCAACCGAGCAACGTAACACGCTGGAAAAACAAAACTTCTGCAGACGACGCAGTGATCACATTGTTTCTTTTTACAGACCCATCTTTTCGTTGCGTCCATGTGGGAGGGGAGAGTCAAGTGCAACTGACAGACATCGTAGTGTTCACCAATTCTGATGTTCTACAAACGATGAACATTTTAGTCGCTGACGAAATCGTTGTCGACGGTGGCGAATCGATAGAGAAATGGATCGGCATTGATATGACATCAAAGACGAATGAGCCGATGTCGGTTAATCATTCATCTAACGAAAGTGAATCTCTTTTCAGATCTGATAGCACGTCAGGAAAGTACGATGGTATCGATCATACGAGAACCATTTCGTTAAGGGGTGCAAGGCTTTTGACGGTGAACGTTGAAAAGGCTGAGGACTTTGTAGACTACACTAGCGAATAGTCCTTGGGAAACAACAGATCGGCGCGCAGCTACAAAGTCGTTTCCCCAGCCAGTGTCAAATAGACGTTATTCAGATGGGGGCCGAAAAAGGGGACAGGTCCATTTAATTCATTCGGCGAGGATGTCTTCGAAGGCGGCGTAATCCGCCGGCTTGTCAAACAGCCGTTGCCGTCCCACGCCCCGATTGAGCACGTGATACACCATTCCGTCCGGCGCTGCGCGACTCGTTCTGGGCATGATGCCCCCGACGATACCCGCCGCTCCTCGCCCCGTCAATAATGGACCTGTCCCCTTTTTCCTTCGTGGATGCCAAAAAGGTATACGCCAAGTCGAATTTCGCGATCACTCAAGATATTGCCAAGAGTAGCGACTGGAACGAAGCGGCAATTGCCGCTCGGCAGAAAAGGTTATCGCAGTTAGCAATAAAAACGTGGCCCGTGTCCAAGTGAGCGGCGGGCATGGGTTACGATCCCACGCAACGAGTCACGCCCCTCCGCCGGTGTATAAAGCCGATGCGCCAACCAAGACGCGGGACACCCGCCCGGCTGTCAGGCGGGGTCAGACCGCCGACAGCCGTTGACCGAAAGACACGACACCCGAAAACGGGTTCACGCCCAAGAATTTCAAAAACGGACACTACCCTTCTGTCGACAATGGGATCATTCCCTTGCCGGCCTCTACTGCAGTCGATAGCCTGCTGTTTGATGTCAAGCCTCTCCATGATGTTCCCGCCCACACACCGGAGCCGTTCATGTCTCGCCTGATATTCTCTTTCGTCTCGGCATTCGCCTTGAACTTGGTTTGCGCGGAATTTCGGGGAGAAGCCGCGGACTTGGTGCGCGTCGGGCTGCTGGGGATCGACAACTTCGGGTCGGTCGCCTACACCGAGTTTTTGAACAAGCCACATGCCGAGGGAGTTTTTGCCGGCGTCAGGGTCGTCGCCGCGTATCCGGTGATCAGCGAAACCTACCCGGACAGCGCCAAGCTGCAAGAGCAATGGAAGGCTCAATTACTGACAATGTATCAGAACCCAAAAGATCCCAAGGATGCCGTGCCGCCGATTGAAATGGTCGGTTCGATCGACGAACTGCTGAAGAAATGCGATACGGTGATGATTTTCAGCATGGACGGCCGGGAGCATTTGAAGCAGGCGACGCCGGTGCTCAAAGCGGGCAAGCGGCTGTTCATCAGCCGTCCGATTGCGTCGTCACCCGAGGACGCGGTTGCCATCTTCAAACTGGCGGCGGAGACGAAGACGCCGTGCTGGGCCAGTTCCCAGCATCGTTACAGCACCGGCTTCAGCGGGATGCGCAACCATCCCGAAGTCGGCAAGGTGCTGGGCTGCGACGTCTACGGCGGCTGGACTGTGAATGCGCCGGAGGCCGACCAGTTCACCCGTCCGTTGCACAGCATCGAAACGCTGTACGCGATCATGGGCCCGGGCGTCGTGTCGGTGACGTGCGTCTCGACGCCGACCGCCGAGGTGATCACGGCAACCTGGAAGGACGGCCGCGTGGGGACGTATCGCGGCATCAAAGAGGGAGCGGTCAAGTACAGCGCCACGGTGTTCGGCGATAAAGGCGTCTCTACGGCCGGCATCTACGGGCATGGCGTCCCGGTCAAGGGGGTCGTTCCGACCGATGACAAATACGTAGGCTATGAGGGGCTGGCCATCGAAATGGCCAAGTTCCTCAAAGGAGGGCCGCCTCCCGTCAGTGCCGCCGAGACGCTGGAAATCTTCTCGCTGATGCAGGCGGCGGAAGAAAGCAAGGCGATGAATGGAGCCGTCGTTGCGCTGAAGGATTTGTCCCGAATGATCGGACCGTAACGGGGATGCCGAACTGTCGGCGCAGAGGTTGTGCTTGGCACGTTCGTTCGCAAAATCTGGAAAGGCTCACCTGATGAAGTTCTCGCTGATCGTTGGAATGCTGCTGGTCGCCGCGTCCTGTCTGGGAGAGGAACCAAAGCGTGTGCCGTTGCGCACCGAGCCGGCAGCGGAGACTGCGAAGGGAGAGGAAGCCTTCATCACGGTTCACAAGCCGGAACCTGCCAACGGCGCCGCCATCGTGATCTGCCCCGGCGGCGGCTACGGCGGATTAGTGACCGGGCCAGAAGGACACGGCATCGCCAAGTGGCTCAATCGGCACGGGATCACCGGGATCGTGCTGGAATACCGTCTGCCGCGTGGCCGCTCCCAGGTTCCACTGGCGGATGCTCAGCGAGCCATCCGCACGGCCCGCTCCCGCGCCAAGGACTGGGGCCTGCATCCGGACCACATCGGCATCATGGGTTTCTCCGCCGGCGGGCACCTGGCCTCCACGGCCGCGACACACTTTGACGACGGCGACGCGGAAGCGAAGGACGCGCTGGAACGCCTCAGTTGCCGGCCCGACTTTGCGATCCTGGTTTATCCCGTGGTCAGCATGGGCCAGAAAACCCACCAGGGTTCGAAGCAGAATCTGCTTGGAAAAGATCCGTCGCCCGAACTGGTCGAGAAGTTTTCCAACGAGAAGCAAGTCACGCCGAAAACGCCGCCGATGTTTCTTGCGCATGCGTTGGACGACGGACCTGTCCCTCCGGAAAACAGCAAGATGCTGTTCGACGCGCTCCAGGCCCAAAAAATCTCCTCAAAATATCTCGAACTCCCCTCCGGCGGGCATGGCCTCAACGGTTACAAGGGCCCTATGTGGGACGCCTGGCAAGTGCAGTCGCTAGCCTGGCTCGCCGAGCTGAAAGTCATCCCGGAAAAAGACGCTCGCCCCAAGTAGTCCCGGGCCCAACCGCGACAAGCACATCAAAGCCCGGCGTCGGCGACGCCGGGACCGACTTCTTCGTGTTCCCAAGTCCGGCAGGAGAGAGTCCAGCCGTGACCGGCGACGGCGAGGGCTGCGGCGACGCTTGGACCGGCATCAGGGATGACGAAGGACCAGCACTCGCAGGCGGCCGGATCGTCGTCCACATGCAGCAAGCCCGGCGGCTGATCGGGTGCGGCAGAGACGCTGAAGCGGCCCAAAGGAAACGAAAGGCCCGATCCGGTCGCTTTCAGAAACGCTTCCTTGCAGGTCCAGATGCGATAAAACGCGGCGAGGCGCTGCGATGCCGGCAGCGCGAAGAACGTCCGGCGTTCCATCGTCGAGAAAAAGCGGGCCGCGAGTTCATCCTGCGATTGCCGCTCGTCGAGAGTTTCGACGTCGACGCCCAGCGGCCGCTTCCGCGTCATTGCGATCAGCGCCAGATCGCCGGTATGCGAGACGTTAAATTCCACATCCGACAGGCCCGGCGCCAGGGCCGGTTTGCCATGCGGTCCCAGGACCAGGCCGATCTCTGCCGCGGAAACGGCCAGCGCGGAGGCAAGCAATCGTCGCAGTACGGCCCGGCAGACCGTAAAACGGCGCGTCAGCGAATTCGTGACGAAGCGGTCGGCACGGACGCGTTCCTCGGCCGTGAGAATCGTTTGGCAGTCGGCCACGACCGCCGACGAAGGGTTCAGATCAACCCGGAACAGAACGACCGCGGAATCTGTCAGTCGCAACGGGACGGCCGAAAAGCCGTCGCGGGTGCTGGAATCGCCGAACCGGTTCATGCGGCACGTCCCTGGCCTTGAATGCCTCTTGCCCGGCACAGGCTCAGCGTTTCTTGGTGGCGCCCGGCTCGTGGATCTTCAGCTCTCTGATTTTGAACACGCCGTCTTCTTTGCCGACCGACAACTGCAGCATATGTCCGAGTTTACCCTTAAGGTAGATTTCAACGGTAGAACCTTTGTTCTTCCGAGTATTTTCTTGCGGAGTTGCGCTGGCAAAGGTGGCTTTCAATTCGGTTTTCTTATCGTCGCTGATCTCTCCGTCTCGGATTTCCGCGAGCAGCCCCTTGGCTTTGCTGCTGATCACGTATTCGAGTCCGGCGTAATCCCCAGCAGCGATCTTGCCCGCGAATTCCGTAATGGCGTAGTCCAGTGTGCCCTGCTTGTGCTGACTTTCTCGCTTCTCGCTGGGGGCTCCGGGTTGCGCGACGCCGCCCGGATTCCCATTCGCCGCCGCGCCGGGATTCCCAGCGGCCGGATTCGCAGGATCGACCATCGCGGGCTTCGCGGCCGCCGCATTCGGATCGGCCGGGGTCGTCCCGGCAACAGCGGGATCCGCCGGTGTCGTGGTCGGGGGAGTTGCCGGGGTGGCCGTTGTCGGCGGAGTGGTGGTCGCCGGCGTGGTGGTCGCGGGGGCTGTCGTTGCAGGGGCGCTGCTGGCTGGATCTGTACTGGACGGAGCGGTGGTCGTTGCCGGTGCCGTGGATGCGGGGGACGTTGATGAGGGAGCCGTGCCAGCGGATGCGGCGCTCGCCGCGGGATCGCCGGTCATCGCCACTTGCGTTCCGGCGGGCATCGTCGTGGCAGGCATTCCGGGCATGGTGCTGCCGGGCGTTCCAGGCGTCCCCGATGTCGTGCTGGCCGCCACGGGCGCGCTGGCCACGGGTTCCAGTTCCGCAAACATCCATTGATTGTTCACTTGCTCGAAGACCGCTTGCAGCGATGCGGTCTCGGGCGTGTGAGGAATCTTTCCCTGCACGGCGGCTGTCGCCCGGGTGCCTTGCTTCCTGCTGAGGCTGAGGCTCGACTGGGCCGACGCTGTCCAGATCGCATTCAACTTGGCGTACCGGCTTTCAGGAAGTTTTCCCAACTCGGTCAGATACTGCCGGAAGACGTTGTCCAGATCGGCAGCGAGGTTGGCCGGATCGGTCACCGCCAGCCGCTGCTGAGCAAAGCCCGGATCCAGCGGGTTCAAGCCGTGCTGCTCAAACACCTGTCCCAAAGCCGTTTTTGCCGTCGTATTGGTCGAGGAGAGCAAGTCGGCGTCGCGAACCAGGATCTGCAGCACCGTGCCTCGTGTTTGAGGCGACAGGCATTCCCACGTGCCGCGGAAGTTTCCGGCTTTGACCGCGGCTGACCACTTTGCAAAGACCGTTTCCGGCGTGCTCGCCGCCCCGCATCCCATGACGCCTGGCAGGCAAAGCGCCGCACATCCCAAGAGCCAATAACCGAATCGCGGAAACGTGTTCATCGACACTTCCTTCAAAACCCAGCGCCAGCGAGTGAAATCGTTACCGGCCACTCAACCGACTGGCTGGCGGCATAGTCCGGCGAGATTCGGATTACGACTTCGTAACTATGACGTACAGAGGGACTTCCTGCAAGGCGGACATCGGACGAAAACCTCCTTCGGCCGCATCCGCTGGCTGGTGGTCTGAAAGCCTGTTGATCCCCAGGAACGTGAGATGTCGTCTTCAGCCCGGTGGGCGTCAGAACGTCTTGAGCCCGGAAGGCGCTAGAACATAGCCCAGTGCGTGAGCACTGGGAAAACCGAATCAAGAAAACACCAGCCCGCAAGGGCGAAAGAGATTCTGCCGCCCCTGCCGGGGCTATACTTCAGCCGACTGCTAGTTCCCAGTGCTGACGCACTGGGCTACTTTCTGATGCCCTCCGGGCGAAAAACCATCCGGACTGAGATCAATCGGGACATCCCATCAGACCACCAAACAACGGATACAACCACCGTCCTCAACTCCTTGCCAGCCGCCCGCCCAGACGGCTGTCGACTTCCAGAGTTTGCTGCAGCGTCTGGACATCGGCGTGCAGCCGCTGCAACTGCAAGAAACTTTCCCTCGCGTTCCGGCTGCGACTCTCCAGGCCGGCGAACAGGCCGCTGAACGCCGTGCTCTCCGCGAGTTCTCCGGCGAGCTTTGTGATTTCCGACTGGATGCCGCAACGCAGCCGGGTCAAAAAGGCCCATAAGAAGAGGCCGCACCAGAGGGCGAGAAACAACCCGGCGTGAGCATAAAACCCGACATCCAGCAAAGGCTTCTCCAGCCAGAACGAATCGTAGAAAAAATTCCTGCCCACGCGATACACCAGCAATGCCGGCAGCACGATGAACCCCAGCTCATACAGGCCCCGCGAAAACCAGCCGGTGTTCCGCGCGGCCTGGGCTGCGATCAAGCCATCCAGCCGTCGCGTCGCTTCGGCCACGAACTCGGATCCTGCCAAAGACGAAGCCTCGCTCCACGGCTCGGTCGAGTGGGTCGAAGTCGGTTCGTTCCGCAATTGAGCGGCATGGACGAATCCGGCGAGCGTCATTGTCGCCGGTCGAAACTCGGCGAGGTCCAGCCCGAAGGCACTGATCTGATTCATCCGCTGCGCTTCGGCATGAGAGTCCTGTCTTTGGCTGAACCATCTGGCCCCCTGCCAGGCTCCCCAAAGCGCCACTTGTGCCGTGGTCCGCGCCCGGGACAGCGACCACGAGGCCAGCAGCATGGCCTGGGCCTGATAGAGCCTGAGCAAACCGGCAAACGGGCTCATGCCCCAGGCTTGCGTCACCTGGGCCAACAGCCGCCGTTCCCACAGGCTGCGGCATTCGGTTAGTTCCCGGGCGAAATTTTGCGCCAGCTTGCGGCCAAGTTTCTGCCGTTCAGAGACGATCGCCTGCTCCAGTTGCGCCAGAGCCGGCAGCGCAGGTTCCACGAGCGCCGCGCTGCGCTGCAATCCCTGGTCGAGCAGTTCCAGCAGATTGGCCTTGCGGATGCCGGCTCGCCGCGATGACGCCAATTCGCGAGACAGAAACGTCATCAGCCGGGCGAAATCGCCGGTCGGATGCAGACCCTGCTGCTGTTCGGCAAACGCCTGCCGGGAATCGACGAAGAACATCTCGGCAATTCGATAGTGCGGTTCGAGCTGCGCCCGCCAATCATCGCGGATGTCAGAATCGGTGTCGGCATGTGTCTGGACAAAGACAAGCCGGCAGCTTTCCGCGGCCTTTCCCAGTTCCTCGCCGACCTTCGCCGACCGGTACTTCTGCTGCGTGCCGACATACAAGAGCACGTCGCAGAATGGCAATAGTTCATGCAAACGGCCGAGATTGGTCGACTCGGCGTCCGATTCGCTGGTATCCGGGTCAGGGCAATCGATCAGAACGATGTCCCGGAGCAACGGCAGATCGCTGGGCACGACGTCCACGCGATCGAGCGGAAGCTGCAGCGAGGACAGGTCGGTCTCGGGATGCGTGAGCAGCGTCGGCCGGAGCGTGGTGGGCCGCTGCTTGCCGGCTTTCGTGACTTCCTGCCCGACGAGCGCATTGACGAGCGAACTTTTTCCGGTGCCGGTGCCGCCGAACGTGGCGACGACCAGCGGCGCTTCCCAGCGGATGCGGAGCGGTTCCAGCCTCGCCATTAACCGCAACAGCAGCGCCTGAGCCGGCCGCAACGGTTCCCAGTCGACGGGTTGGGCGACCCAATCATCGAACCGGGCGCGAAGGGCGTCGATTCTTGCGAGCCAATCGAGATGTGCCAGATCGTCAGCGTGCATCGGGAAGGAGCCAGGGAGAATGGAAGGAGGGGGGATGCGGATTGGTCATTGGTCATTGGTCATTGGTCATTGGTCATTGGTCATTGGGCGTTGGGCGTTGGGCGTTGGGAAAGACTGCAATTGCTGCCGGATCTCCTGGGATAGCGCCTCGACGCGCTGGAACGGCGCCGAGACGGGGACGCCGACGGCTTGGGCAAGTTGCCGAGTCGTCTCGCCGAGCAGATCCCGTTCCAGCCGTTCGGCCAGCCATTGGACGCGGCCCGACGTGAACGCGGCCTGCAGGCGATGAAACCGCGCCTGCAGATAACCGATGCCGCTCGACGCCGTCGTGGTGATGGCCGTTTCGCCGACGGCCGCGGCCATCGTCCCCCCGGCGACGTCCCCGACGACATGCAGGGCCGATTGCAGCACGGCATGAGAGGCGAGATGCGTGGCGGCTTCCCCCAGCGGCAGGCCGATCCCGCTCAAGCCCAGCACGACCGACAACCCCGGCCGCGCCGCCGCCGCCGCGACATCCAGCCTTTGAAAGAACTGAAACGAGTTCGGATTGTCGCGGCGAAAACTCTCCAACTCGCGCGACACGAGCTGATCCAGTTCCAGTGCAAAGTCGCAGCCGGCGTGATCGCGCGACAATCGCTCCAGCAAGCGGGCCCGCGAGGTTCCCGTCAGCACCCCTTCCAGGGATTTCTTCAGCAGTTCGTGCCCCATCTGTGTCAGCCATTCCAACCGTTCATACACTTTCTCGACCGTCCGCAAGACGGCGTTCCATTCCTGCCGGCGATAGGCGTCCCACGGCGGTTCCGATGGGCCGCTGACCCAGGTGTTGACCTGCCGCACGGGCGTCATCAGCCAGACGCCGACCGTGTTGTAAAACTGATGCACGGTGGACGACCAGCCGGTCCGATGCTGCGACCACCAGGCTTGAATGGAGTGAATCAAGAGCGCGGTCGGCGGGGTCGGCCAGTGATCCACTTCCGCCAGACGCTGGGCCGTCAAGACGTCTGCCGCGGACCGGTAATCGCCTGAGGACAGTTTGATCGCCGAGAGATACGACTGGACACCCTCCGGCCCTGCGACATGCTGCAGGGCGCCGCGCAGCGTGCGGAGTTTGATTTCCGCGAAGCGCAAGCGAGATAATGTTTCCTGGAACGAAATCTCGCCATCAGACTCGATTCCAAGCGGTTCTCCCGACCCTGCCATGCGCCGCTCAAGAAACGGAAGCGTCAGTCCTTCCGCCCGTTTCCGATCGTTCGGAGCGAGATAAATCCATTCCGGGCGTATTCCTGTTTCATCGCAGAACGTCCGGCACCACAGCGGCCAATAGGCTTCGTCGTCCGGCAGTTCGCACTGGTTGAACACCAGAATCACCGCCTTGTCTTCCTCCGCGGCTTTGCGAAAAAACTGCTTGACGGCGGCATCGTTGTATTTCTGCTGCGTGAGCACGGCGACCAGCACATCCGCCGCCTGGCGGACGGCGTCGGCTCGATGCCAGTTCACGGGAGCGTCGCTGTCGATGTCCGGCGTATCGAGCAGCAGCAGATTCTCAGGGACTTCGGCGCTGGTTCGCCAGAAGAGAATGTCGTCCGCACACTCGGTCAGCGAATCTTCAGATTTCGTCCAGGCGCGGATGTGGAATCCGGGGAACAGCGTCGCCAGATCGTTCCTGGCTTCAAACCCTTCGGGAATCAGGCAGACCGGATGTTTCGTTCCGGACGCCAACGGGCTGCTGGCGCTGGCGCGAAATCCGGCAAGATGATTGAATACCACGCTCTTGCCGATGTTCGTCCCCCCGGTCACCGCGACGACCAGCCACGCCTCGGCACCGAGTTGCGGCAAGAGCTTTCGCTCGATGATCTCAAACCACTCGGCGTCGGCAAGCGAACCCACCGGCAAACACGCGGATTCCTGCTGCAATTGCTGGAGGGCGCAATGCAACTCTCTGACCTTCCCGGCCAGTTCGGTAAACGCCGCGCCCTGTTCCGCCACGCACTGCTCCTGTTTCTGTGTTGCCGAATCCTCAGTATACCGGAGACACGGGGCGGCTGTCGTGCGGCGAATTTTCCGGGTGCGAAATCCTCACGGCGCTGATACGCTGGATCATGCCGGCAAGAGCCGTCGCGTGCCGCGACGGTGGTCAAGACCTGCACGCTCCATTGAGGATGATCTCTCGATGAAACGAATCCCCTCGATAATCACCCTCCTGGCGTGGGCCTGGTTCAGCAGCGTGCTGGTCGCCGACGACGCCCCGCAAGCCCCGGTGGAAAAGTCGGTCGAGGACTTGGCTGCGCAGGCGAAAAAAGCCGTCGTCGTCGTGACGGTGCAGGGGAGGGACGGCGAAAAACAGGGGCTCGGCTCGGGCTTCATTTTCGACGCCGGAGGGCTGGTGGCCACGAATCTGCACGTGATCGGCGAAGCGCGGCCGATCAAGGTCCGGCTGATCGACGGCCGCGAATTCGACGTGACGTCCATCCATGCCACCGAGCGGACCCAGGACCTGGCGATTCTCAAAATCGAAGCGAAAGACCTCCCCGTGCTGCCGCTCGGAGATTCCGATCAGCTGCAGGACGGGCAGTCGGTCGTGGCGATCGGCAACCCGCTTGGCCTGGAACACAGCGTCGTCGCCGGCGTGCTGTCGGGACGCCGCGATATCGAAGGCCGCAGCATGTTGCAGGTTGCCGTGCCGATTGAACGGGGCAACAGCGGCGGTCCGCTGTTGGATCGTCAAGGCCGTGTGCACGGCCTGTTGACGATGAAATCGCTCAAGACGGAAAACCTCGGGTTCGCCGTGCCGATCAACGCCCTCAAACCGCTGATTGAGAAACCGAACCCGGTCGCCCTGAGCCGGTGGCTGACGATCGGCGTGTTGGACGCCGACGACTGGACCGTGTTGCCTGGCGCCCGGTGGCGCCAACGGGCCGGAAAGATTCTCGTCGAAGGCCGCGGGACCGGGCTGGGCGGAAGGGCGCTCTGCCTGTCGACTGCACCCGTTCCGGAATTGCCGTATGAAATCGCCGTCCGCGTGAAGTACGGACCAGAAGACGGCGCGGCCGGCCTGGTATTTCAAGCCGACGGCGGCGACAAGCATTACGGCTTCTATCCCAGCAACGGCGAATTACGATTGAGCCGCTTTGACGGAGCCGACGTCTATGCCTGGCAGGTGTTGACGCAAGTTCGCTCGCCCCACTTGAAGCCCAACGGCTGGAACACGCTGAAAGTTCGCGTTGAAGCCGAGCGGTTCGTCTGTTTTCTCAACGGCGTGCAGGTGATCGAATCGAAGGACAGCACCTACAAGGCTGGAAAAGTCGGCCTCTGCAAATTTCGGCAGACGGAAGCCGAGTTTCACGGGTTCCAAGTCGGTTTGGAGTTGTCGCTTCCTGCCGTCCAAACGGACCTGACGGACGATGTGCGGAAACTCGTGGCGACGCTGCCGCTCGACAAGGCTGCACCGGACGACTTGGTCGAACGGCTCAGCCCGGACGCGACCGTTCAGGGGGCCGGGCTGGAAGCTGAGGCGAAACGGCTGGAACTGCAGGCGAAACGACTTCGCGATCTGGCCGGCGACATTCATCGGTCGCGCACGCAGGCCGAACTGGCGAAGATCATCGACCGGCCGGATCAGGAAATCGATCTGCTTCGGGCCGCGTTATTGCTGGCGAAACTCGACAACCCCGAAGTCGATGTCGAGGCGTATGCCCTGGATGTCGACAAGCTGGCGAAGCGGATCCGCGCCGGACTGCCGGAGCAGCCGGACCCGGCCGCGCTGGTCGCCGCGCTCGACCGCGTGTTGTTCGAGGAGCAAGGCTTTCACGGCAGCCGGACCGATTATCATAACCCGTCCAATAGCTATCTGAACGAAGTGCTTGATGATCGCGAAGGCTTGCCGATTTCGTTGTCGCTGCTGTACATGGAACTCGGCCGCCGGTTGGGCGTGACGATGGAAGGGGTCGGCCTTCCGGGGCATTTTGTCGTCCGGTATGTCCCCGCCGAAGGGGAGACGCAGTTGATCGACGTCTTCGAACAGGGCAAAAAACTGACCGTGGACGAAGCCAAGGCGAAGGTGATCGCTCTCAATGGCGGCCCCTGGCGGGACGAGTTTCTCGCCGCCCAGCCGCCGAAAGCGATTCTGATCCGCATGTTGCGTAATTTGTTCGGATTGGCCCGCGACGCCCGCAAGGCGGAAGAGATGTACCGTTATGCCGATACCGTGCTGATCCTCGACCCGGAGTCGGGCAACGACCGTTTTCTTCGGGCCGTGCTCGCCTACCAGACTGACCGTTTGCCGCAAGCCGAACGGGACGTTGCCTGGCTGATCAAGCACCAGCCGGAAGGCGTCGACCAGCGGACTGTCGAGGACTTGTCCCGCGCGATTTCGCGGGCTCAGATGGGGAAGTAAAGGCGAGATTCTTGCCTTTTGGGATTTTTTCGCGATGAATCGCACCGGCTTGCTCATCACGCGCGATCTGTTTTTCGCCAGCAAGGTGACCAGCACGGCACAGGCGCTGGGACTGACGGTGCGGTCCGTGGGGACGCTGCAACCGGTGCAGGACGCGGCCGCAACGGGCGGACTGGGACTGGTGATCCTCGATCTCGACTTCCCCGGCGTCACCCCGCAGGAAGTCATGGCTCAACTTCCGTCAGGCGCGAACATCGTCACGGTCGCCTTCGGCCCGCATGTACACGAGGAGAAGCTTGCCCGGTCGACTCGTGCCGGATTTCAGCACGTCTTGCCCCGCAGCAAGTTTTCCGCGGGGCTGGCAGCGCTTCTGCAATCGGCCCTGCGGACGGAAACGGCTGATTGACGGGCTGCATCAGATGCCGGGGATCTCCAGGCTTTCTTCCTGGGCGATTTTGCGCATCTTTTTCAGGGCGCGGGCTTCCACTTGGCGGATGCGCTCTTTCGTGACGCCGTGCCGATGGCCGACCTGTTCCAGCGTTAAGGGAGCCGCGCCTTCGCTCAGGCCGTAGCGCTGGACGATGATGTCTTTCTCCCGGGGTTCCAACTGGTCGAGAATCCTCATGATGGCCGAATGCTGCTGGTGATTCGTGACTTCATCCTGGGAATGCTCGAGCCGGTAGTCGGACGAGTTCTGGAAGATTTCCTCGGTCCCGGTGCGGAACCGGTCGAGTTGCGTGTGTTCCGCCGGGATCGACCGGGCGAAGTTCTTCATCACGGCCCAACTGGCGTAGGTCGAGAACTTGAAGCCGCGGCTGAAATCGAACTTTTCGATCGCGCGGATCAGCGACATATTGCCGTCGCTGACCATCTCGAAAAAGCTGGCGTTCGGCTTCATATGCCGCTTGGCGATCGACACCACCAGCCGCAGGTTGCTGCGGATCAGGAAATTCTTGATCTCGCTGGATTGTTCGAGCAGCTTCTCGAGCTGATCCATATCCTTGGCCCGGGGCCGCAATGGATCGAGTTTCGCCTGCAGTTGAGCCGCCTTGCAGCGCAGGTAATTCATTTTGCGGAAGTAATAGGCCTCGTCCTCCCGCGTGAGGAGCGGGATCGAATACAGGCTGGCCAGGTAGGGGGGCAAGCCCGGCGGAATCCGTGTCGACGACGACGGCTTCAGTTCCGGCGGCGCGGAGCCCAGAATGCGTTCGTCCGCATGAGGACGGTGGAACTGGTCGCAGTCCATGAAGTCGATCGTCTGATCTTTCAACAGCACGGCGCGGACTTCCGTCACGATCCGGTAGATGCTGGCTTTTGTCCGTTTCCAGGTTTCGGACAGCACATCCACGGATTCGCCGCGGCGAAACGCCTTGTAAATCTGCTTTTTCTGGTCGAGGGTCAATGGGTCGGTCGAATTGGGGAACACGGCGACCTCCGGGTGTTCGCGGTCAAAGTTCTTCAGGGTATACCGCACGGTTTCCGGCGAGCGGCCGAATTTCTTCGCCAGCCGCCGGCTGATTTCCGTCGCACAGCCGCCGGCTCTTGCCAGCCGCCGCGCGCGGCGGATCATCAATTCACGCTCTGTCTCGGTGATCTGGCTGAATTTCGCCCCCCGCTCCACGGACTGGGCATGCTGCCTGACGAAACGCTCCACCGACGACCACAGGAAACCGAGCCGGGTCTTGTCGCCAACCTTGAACCTACGGCTGACCAACCCCTTATCGCGCCAGCGATTCACCGTTTTTTCCGACACGTTGTAACGCCGGCTGACGTCGCTCACGGTCAGCACCTCTTCGCCCGCGGCAGCGACGGGCACGGCGACCGATTCGGACAGGTCTTCCACGAAGCAGCGCAAGTCGTGCACCGCTTCGTCCCCGGTGATGACCAGGTCGGGATACTTTTCCGACCGATACGACGTGATCTTTTCGCACAGCTCGGGGTAGCCGTACGTCTTCCGAGGATCGAGTTTCGCCAGCAACTGCTCGGCGCGGTCGACCTGTTTCAGCCGGACATCGATCGGCGCGAACTGAATTTGCTGATCGCGGAGCAGCTTCAAGGCGGGGTTGCGGTATCTGTTCATTTCCATTCATCCCTGACCGTGACGTCAGCGTCACAATGACGGATTGACTTCCTTGGGATAACGCTGCAAACGGAGTGCCGGATCAAAAACCAACCGTCTAATTCGTGCGATTGCGCAAATTCTTGAAAAAATTCCTGAAATCGAAGCCTGTTTCTTTTAAAGACTTCCAATGTTCGAAGAAGTCCTCATGATTTCCAGCCTCTATTTCTCTGAGATGCAATCGCTACCAACAGAATTACGTTCTCTTTTGACAAAAAGTGTGGCAAAAAGTTCGCCGTTCGCGCCGATTTTCTCATGTCTGCAGGCGATTGCCTCGGAGAAAACCAGCACTCGGGACGGAACACCGGACCGGAACGGAGGATGCGTCGACCGGCAGATTCCGCCTGCGACCGGCCGCGAACTCTGCCAATTTCGTCGGACGAGTCTGCCCGGATGTAACTGTTTCAATTCGCCAGAGATCGCGGCAGAATGATCCAACGGCGAACGATCGCGGTCCGAATGACTCGCGGCGTCACGAATTGATCACAGTGGAAGCCGATTGGTCACTCCACGTGAGTTGCGGCCGTCGGCACTCGGCCGGGCAATGCCGTTTTGGCATAGCCGGAAATCGCGACGATGACGGCTCCCAAAAGGATGATCAGCCCCAGCCAGCGCCGGGCATCTTTCCGCATCGAGGCCGCGAGCGACGACCGGCCGACCATCGCCGAGGCGATGAAAAAGATACCAAAGGCCAGCAGAATTTTCGTGCCGACCAGCGCGTGATACGCCCCTTGCCCTTTGTGCCCGGGAATGGCCCGAACGAAGTTGTAAAACCCGCTGATCAATAACAAGGCGATTCCGGCATGGACGAACTTCTTCCACCGCCCCAGGACGCCCGCCCGCAGCTTCTCATGCTCGGGCTCGGAGAGCTCGGCGGCTGACGGAAGCAGCACAAACCGCGAAAAGACGGCCCCGCCGAGCAAGACAATCGCCGTACCGACATGCGCCCAGCGGGAAATGACGTCAACGTAGACCGGATCCATCGCGATTCCTTGGCGTGAGTGTTGAATTTGCCGTATTCTAGTCGCAGTCCAGAAGAATAACCACGGCTTGAGAATTGGAATCGGCGAGCGCCCGTTGAGCCGGACTCTTTCGAGAGTCCTCTTGATGCAGCGAATTCCGTAAGCCCGTCATTTCCTGCCGAGGAGTAGAAGATGATGGACGGAATTGGTCCGATAGGGTTGATTGTCCTCCTGGTCATTAGCGTGCTGCAGATCGGCATCTTGGTGGGTGTGATCCTGCTGGCGCTGTGTCTCGTGCATCGTCAAAATTCTGGACGAGCTGCGGCATTGGAATCTGAAAACCGCCGATGACGGAAGCAACAGGACGATCCTTGAATGAACCCAAAATGCTTGACCCGCGAACGCGTTTTATACTGCGGCCTGGCGGCGGCAATCGCCCTGTCGCTCTTCAGCAATTCCGCTGCCGCCGAGCCGACCGCGGAACCAGACGCAATTCGTGCCGCCGTGGCGAAATCCCTGCCATTGTTGGAGCGGAGCGCAAAGACGTCGATGACGGAACGCCCGGAGTGCTTTACCTGTCACAACCAGGGGCTGCCGATTGTCGTCCTCGCCGCGGCACGGAAGCGGGGATTGGCGATTGATGAGGACGGGCTGAAGGCCCAGTTGCGGTTCACGGCGGATTTTCTGGTGAAAAATCGCGAGAAATATCGTGAAGGACGCGGGCAGGCCGGTCAGACATTCATGGCGGGCTATGCGCTCTGGGCTCTGGAACAGGGCGACTGGCCGGCGGATGACGTCACGGAGGCCGTCGCCGAGTATTTTCTGAAATTCCAGGCCGATGACGATCACTGGAAGTGCCATACGCATCGGCCGCCGAGCGAAGCGAGCCACTTCACGGCGAACTTTCTGGGGTTGCAGGCGCTGCGGGCCTTCAGCACGGCCGATCAACGGGAACGGGCGGCAGTTCGTCGCGAACAAGTCCGTGATTGGCTCATCAAAACGAAACCCGTCGACAACGAAGACCGCGTCTTTCGACTTCGGGGTTTACGAGCGGCCGACGCCGCGGCCGAGGTTCTGAAGACGGCGACGCAGGAGTTGCTCGACACGCAGCAGCCCGACGGCGGGTGGGCTCAAACCGCGGACCTGGCCAGCGACGCCTATGCCGCCGGGACTGCGCTGGCCGCGCTGCATCAGGCTGGCGGGTTGGCAGTCGACGACGAGAAGTCTCGCCGAGGGCGCACGTTCCTGCTCCACTCCCAACAGGAAGACGGCTCCTGGCATGTCCGTTCGCGGAGCGAGCCGTTTCAGACGTATTACGAATCGGGCTATCCGCACGGAGAGGACCAGTACATCTCGATCACTGCCGGTTGCTGGGCGACTTTGGCGTTGTTGCAGGCACTGCCAGAAGTTCCGCCGAAAGGCCGCGCCGCGCCGTAGCGTGAAATGTATTCTGGATTGGATTGCTCAGGCATTGGATTCCAATGATTCCGTGAACTGTCTGACAATGCCGATTAAAACGATTGCAGCGATTACCGCGATCCGGAAGGCAGCAGCGAGTTAATCGGTTAGGTTGACAGGAAAGATGTCAGCTTCCTCTAATGATGTTCCTGCCCGAGTGCTAATCTAGGCACGACAGCGTGAGGATCGTTAGATTCTGGAATGCTCCTGGCGGGAGTGACAGGTCGGGTCAAAGGAGAACGCCTTGGCCGGCGGTCCAGATTGGGGCTAACAAGAAAACAGCTTGGCGAGTTCGTCCGAGGAGCTGCATCCTCGGATCGACCGAATCATTAGAAATCGGGACCTGCGAGATGCCTCGCGCCGCGGCGACAGATTGGTGGAATCAGTCACTGGACGAACTGGGCGCCCAGGGGATGGACCGTTCGTTGTCTCCCAACGCCAGTTGGGACGATGTGCTGCAATCGGGCCAGGAAGAATTGGAGGCGGCGCGCAGCGTCATTGGGATGACCATCGGCCCGGAGCGCCGGATCCTGGATGTCGGCTGCGGCGTCGGGCGGGTGGCCTTCGCGTTGGCGGAACAATTCGGCGAGGTGGTCGGCGTCGATATTTCCGGCTCGCTGATCGATATGGCCCGGTCTCATAACCAGCTTTCTCATCTCAGCTTCCATCATCAGACCGGCGAGCGGCTGGAACCGGCCTCCGCCGCGGCATACGACACGGTCTTCGCCAACGAGGTCTTCTATTACCTGACCTGGCCGGCGCTCTGCGGTTACTTCGAAGACGCTCACAGGCTATTGCGGCCCGGCGGGGAATTCGTCTTTCAGTTGAACATGGAGCCGATTCCCTGGCGTACGCAGCTTAGTTGGATTATTCGGCACATCCTGTTCGTTTGCGGCGTGAAAAATTGGCGCGGATGGTCCACGGGACCAGGATTTCGGCGATATCACCACCCCATTGACCGGGTAAGGTGTATGCTTGAGGAGTATGGTTTTCGAGTCGAACGGGTCGCCGTCGGCCGCTCGATTCGTCAGACGTGGTTCCTCGCAGTCAAGCCGGTCAATCCCCCCCCGAAGGGATGAGATCGGCGTGCGGATGCCCGGAAACGCCTTGCGCGTGGATTCCGTGGGTCGCCGGATTTGCGATGCCCGTCCGACACTTTGCCCCGAGTCCGGCCGTATCGCCCCTGGTATCCGAGTCCGTCCGTGCCCGATGTCATTGCACCGACCGTGAATTCCCCGGCAGTTCGGCCGCACGCCGTCAAACGGAACGTGCTGGCCAGTTGGATCGCGCACGGCCTGGCGTTGGGACTCGGCTTTTTCATGATGCCGTATGTCCTGGGCATCCTGGGCGATCACCAGTACGGCACGTGGGTGTTCGTCAATTCGTTTGTCACCTATGCCGGGCTGCTCTACCTGGGCTTCGGCGAAACGATCAGCCGGTACGTGGCGAAGTTCGAGGCCGAACGGCAGCCGGAACGCGTGAACGAAGTCGTCAGCCTGGTTCTGGCGATCTACTGCGGCACCGGAGGGCTGGCGCTCTTGCTGGCAGGCGCCCTCTGCTGGGCGGCCCCCTGGTTTGGTCGCTGGGAGGGTCAGGAACTCTTGCAGGTTCGCATTGTGATTCTGCTGCTGGGAGTGAATCTCGCCGTCAGCCTATGCGGCTGCGTCTTCGGCGGAGTGCTGTTCGGACTGCGGCGTTATGACCTGGAACGGACCGTCGCCGTCGTGTTCGACCTGGTGCGATTCGGCCTGATCTTCCTTTTCCTGAGAGACACCTGGGGTCTCGTGACGATTGCGGCGATTTACCTGTTCATCACGCTCGGCGAACAGATTGTCCTGGCGGTCCTGGCGTTTCGAGCCTACCCCGGGCTGAAGATCCGTCCGGCCTACCTCAAGTGGTCGGTGCTCAAAGAGTGCAGCGGCTTCAGCGGCATGGCGCTGGTCAGCCAATTCGCTGCGTCGATGATCAACGCCACCGACAGCATCGTCATCGGCGTCATGCTCGGCGCGGAAGCCATCGTCCCGTATTACATCGCCCTCAGGCTGACGCAATTCATCCGTCAGCCGATCGAGAAGATCGCACACATCTGCATGCCGACGGCCGGGGCGCTCGGCGTCGAAACCGATCCGCGGCGGCTCCTCAAGTTTCTCACGACTGCGCTGGGGGTCGTCTTCCTGCTGATCGGTGGCATGTTCCTCGGGGGATGGTTCTTCGGCGGCGACCTCATCCACGCCTGGATGGGACCGGACTATCTCGAATCGCACCACATTCTGTGCATCTTGCTGGGCGCTCAGCTGGTGGCGTTGCCGTGCGGCATTTTAAGAGCCTTCCTCTTCGGCACCGGGCGGGTGCGCGGACCGGCAATGATTTATCTGCTGGAGGCGGTTTGCAATCTGTCGCTGAGCATCGTGTTATGCCAGAGGTGGGGGATCGTCGGCGTTGCCTGGGGGACGGCGGTCCCGGCGCTGGTGATCGAACTGGGACTGCTCTTGCCGTATGCCCTGCGGACATTCGGCCTCTCCTTCCGTCGGCTGTGGACGCAGGCGATTTTGCCGCAACTGCCGCCGCTGGCCGTGCTGGGGGCCTATTCGTGGATCGTCTCTCAGCAGCCGTGGGGCCAGTCCGGATGGCCGGCGCTGATCGGCATCACGCTGGGCGGAGGGGCCGTGCTGGGCGCCACCTGGCTGATTCAGCGGCGCGTTGCCGTCAAGTCCTCGCCGTGAATCTCCTGGAAATCCTGGGCAAACCTTGAGCGTGCTGGCTTCAGGGCTCATCTAGCGCCGCCTTGAGGTCGCGCCAGAACTCCGCTTCCGCTGTCAGGCCGGTCTCGGCAGCGAACTTCGTCAAGGCATCGTAACGCGGGATGGGATCGACCCGGCAGGTCCACCAGAGTTTCGCCTGGCATTCCGGGCAGAATTCCAGCGGCTTCCGGTCGGACTCGTCCCGGTGGTTCGAGCCGTTCATGCAGCAGGAATACGAGATGCAATGCAAAATCCCCAGCATGTGCCCCGTTTCATGCACGGCCGTTTTCAGCGTCCTCAACAAGCACAGTTTCACCTCGGCCTCGTCGCCCTTGGAGTCGCCGTTGCGAAAGAGCGACCACACGCCGACACGTTCCTGGAGCGAAGCCTGACCGAAGACGTAGTTCCACCCTTTGCCCGGCCATAAGTCCTCCGCAACGAAACCCAGGAGTGCGGCGGCTTTCTCGGCGCGGCGCGGCTTGAGAACGTCGTCCAGAAGATACGTGGTCAATAACTGACGCCGGCCGTCTTCTCGAGGCCGCTGCGCAGAGTCCGGAATATCTTCCAACGGAAGTCGGTCCAGAATGACGACTTTCATCCCGAAAAATGCTTCCATGAACTCACCGGTCCGCGTCAGCAGTTTCTCTTCCGCCGGGGTGAACTCTCCGAGCGGAAGCACGTGAATCTCCGAGTAGTCCGTCCGAACCGGCTGTTTCCGACCGGCGACGTATTGATCAAACGTCTGGCCCCCTTCCGGATATTTCGCCAGCCAATCTCCTTCCTTCGGCTTCGGCATCCGGTCG
The DNA here is from genome assembly GCA_964388415.1 of uncultured Planctomycetaceae bacterium. Taxonomy (GTDB): domain Bacteria; phylum Planctomycetota; class Planctomycetia; order Planctomycetales; family Planctomycetaceae; genus CAZDGB01. Next base: position 21,855 of record CAYMAO010000036.1, read on the forward strand.
AATTGCGGCGCGAGCTTGTCGATTTTCTGATGATACGCGGCCAGTGCCGGCTTGCGGCGCGGAACGGCGGCGAATGCTGCGTCGTCTTCGATCACGGGATACTGCAGGTAGGCCGCGAGTGCCAGGCAGACGCATCCCAGGGTCAGATAGATCAACCACCGCAGTTTCCGAGACATGGCTTTGCCTCCGAACATGAAGGGAGAACGCAACCGCTCACTCCGATCTCAGCTCGCGCGCGAAGAACGCCCAGAGCGCGTCTTCGGCCTGCTTGGCGGCATCGCCGGCGAAACCGTGACCCTGGCCTTCCAGGATCACCAGTTCATGCCGCGCGCCGGCCTCTTTCATCGTCTCATGCAGCAGTTTCGCCTGGGCCGCCAACACCAGCGGGTCTTTTTCGCCATGCAGCGAAAGAACCGGCGGATCGTCTTTCGTCACGTACGTCACCGGGCTGGCCGCCTTGTAAGTCTTCCCCGCATCCTTCGGCGTTCCCTGGCACAGTGCTTTGAGAAACCCCTGGGCGGCGGGCGCTTCCTCGTAGGCTTTCACTAGGTCGGTCGGGCCGAAAATGTTGACCACGGCACGCACCCGGCTGGAATGCTCCGCATGGCCGCCGTCTCCCTCAAGACCGGCTTTCTCATCCGCCAACCCGACCAGCAGGCTGAGATGTCCCCCCGCCGACGCCCCGATGACGCCAATGCGTTCGGGATCGACGTGATATGTCTTCGCGACGGAACGGACCCAGCGGATGGCGCACTTGCAGTCCTGAATTTGAGCCGGGAACGGAACTTTCCCCAGCTGCGTGTCGGGATCAGGCTGTGCGAACCGATAGCTGATCGTGACGGCGACATAGCCGCTTTTCGCCGCGAGTTCGATCTTCGGCCGAAACGAAGTTCGCGAGCCGCCCACCCAGCCGCCGCCGTGGATAAAGACAATCGCCGGAAACGGCCCGTCGCCGTCCTTCGGCCGTGCCAGATCAAGTTTCAGATCGACATCCCCGGCATGGCCGTAGGTGAGGTCGTGTTCAACGACGATGTCATCGGCGGCGAAAAGCGTCGATGTCAGGCTGACAATGATCAATCCATAAACTGCCCAAACGAAGAGACGCCTGCGGTAGTTCGAAAACGAGATGACTGGCATCTCAGGGCCTTCTCATGGAGCAAAGGGATTCGTGATCTGCAGCGAAGCGATTTGTGGATAGGCGTCGAAATATTCCGTCAGCAACTGCGCGACACCGCCCTCCAGGCACTGGGCGACAATCAGCGAGTCCCAAGTGGACAAACTGTATTGTGAGCGGAGTTGCGCGGCGGCGTCGAAGACGTGCCAAGTCGGCAACAAGGTCTGCCTGGCTTGTCGCAGGGCTTCCATTTCGCGGAGCGCTTCTTGCTCCGAAAAGCCGAATGGAGCCAGTTTTCGGGCGGCCGCCAGGTATTCGCAGGCGACTTGCCACAACAGGACACCGTCCGTCAAGTTTTCAATCCGTTGAATCGCCGTCGATCGCTTGATCGGGTCGCGCGGATCGCTGGCATAAATCAACACATTGGTGTCAACGGCGATCATGCAATTCATCCCGCGAAAACCGGGGCGCATCCGGTGTGAGTCGGCGTTGTTTCATGGTCTCAACGGCTGCCTTTCGGAGTTTCGCACGGTCGGCATCGGTTAACGATACCGAACCGATTAGGCAGGAGTCCTCAATCAGAACTTCCACGGCAGATTCATTGGCGATGGCAACAGCGATCTCTGGAATGAAGACGCCGTCATGATAGATTGCGGGGATTCGAGTCATGATGACCAAGGCTCCCTGGTGGGATTGAACCTGTCTTCGCCCAACCGATCATCAGCATATTCTACCCGAGCGCCTTCGCCACGGTCTCTTTCATTTTTCGCAAACCGGTTTCGCAGACGAGTTTCGCATCCTGCATCCAGTAGTCGCGGTTGAAGAGTTCCAGCGACAGCGCGCCTCGGTAGCCCATGTCGCGCAGCATCCGGTAAATCTCGCCGTTCGGCGCGACGCCGTCGCCGGGGTAGACGCGGAACGCATCATTGATTTCGGCCCGGGGCGGAGCGGCAGGATAGTCGTTCACATGCAGGCAGTGCATACGGTCGACGGGGAAGTAACCCAGCCCGGTGAACTCCGATCCTCCTTTGTAGATGTGATAGATATCGAGCAGAAAACAGGCCGCGGGGTGAGCCGCCTCGATGCCGACGAAAGCGACCTCACCCAGCCGGCATAGCGTCTTGGAAAATCCCCACAATTCCAACTGGGGGACCACACCCAGGCTTTGGCCCAGTTCGCACAGGGCGCGGTAACGGTCCGCGAGCTGCAACAGATCGAGACCGCTTTTGTCGATGACGCCGACCGGCGGCGCGGCGATCCGTTTCCCGCCGATCGCCAAGACCAGGTCCATCGACCGCTTGGCTTCTTCCAGGCCCTTTTTGCGTTCGGCCTCGTCTTCATGCAGGAAGGCCGCGAAGCCGATGGCGCTCTCCACGGTCAGCCCGGCATCGGCGATTCGCTTCTTCAAGTCGGGCAGTGAACCGCCTTGCTTGACGTATTCGTCGAGTTCGCGAATCCACGGTTCGATGCCGTCATACCCGGCTTTCGCCACGATGTCGACTTCCGCCACGATCCCCACGTTTTGGCCGCGAATTGTACTGGTGTTCAGACAATACCGGAAGGGGTCGGTTCGCTTCGATGCGGCGTCGGCGTCTGCCCGATGCGGCGCGGCGACCGCGACGGCGGCCGCGCCAGCAAGAAAGCCGCGGCGGGTCAAGGAATTCGTCATCTCGAGTGTGCCTTCGTCAAGGGATTCTGGCTGCCTGTCCGCCATCATGACGCGTTCGAGACCATTGATCAATTCGCCGGTTCTTTCGGCAGAGTGCGCAGCATCTGCCGGGCCCGGCTTTTCCAGCGGCCGTGTCTGCGGGCGATGGCCGTCGGGCTGGCGTTCAAGTCTTGCAGCAGCATCCGCAGATTTTGCCGGGCCGTGTCGGAGTCACCAAGATCGCGGCACACGCAGGCCATGCGGTAAAGCCCTTCGGGATGCCGCCAGCGTTTGATGTGCCGCTCGAAATGATCCCGCGCGGCTTCCGGCTGGCCTTGCTCGTCCAGGGCTTTGCCAAGTGCAAGCGAAACGTCGCCGAACTTGTACAACGGGTCTTTGTCGAGAATGCGCCGGGTCAATTCAACGACGTCGTCGAACCGTTTCTGCTGCTCGGCGACGAGCGCGGCGCCCCACAGCGCCGGCAGGTTTTCCGGCTCTTTTTTCAGCGCGCGGTGATAAGCGGCGCCCGCTTCCTTCCAGCGGCCGACATCCCGGAGCGCATCGCCCCACTGGATGAATTGGTGCGGATTGCCGATCTGTTCCGCGGCTGTTTCCAACCGGGCCAGTTCCCTGCCGCGCGTCCACTTCCGCAAAATCGTCGGCGACTGCTGATTCATGGCCGGAAAGTACCGCACCACGGCATAGACGATTGCGCCGGGAAACGGGGCGATGATCAACAGCCAGATCCAGAAATACTTGTCCGGCTCGGATCGCAGGCACTCGATGAGCATCCAGATCCAGAAAACGGAATACGCCAGCGAGAGGAAGCCTGCCGCACCCCAAAAAAGCAGGAGCGGCCACAGCAGTCCTGGCCCCGTACCATCGTACGGAAGATCACTCGCGAGTTGCGCCAGGACTTCCATGGCGCGCATGATACTGAATCGGGGGGGAGTGCGAAATCGCAAGCGTGGTTCGATTACGCCTGGCTGCGCGATGCCAGGTAGGCCCCCAGCGCCTTGTCATACGGTTCCGAAGTGCTCAATTTCAGGTAGTCGATTCCCGCGGCTCCGCAGCGTGACTTCAGGTCGGTGCAGAAGCTCCGAAATCGCTGGATGTAGCGCTCGCGGTACCGATGCGGATCGATCAGAAGCCTCCGGCCGGGCTGCTCGATGTTCCGGAATTGCGTCGGTTGCGTGAACGGGAATTCCTCTTCCTCGGGCGTGGTGATCTGGAACAGCAGCACCTCGTGCCGGGCCGCTCGGAACTGCTGGAGCGACGTCATCAGCGGATCGATCTGGTCGAAGCAGTCGCTCATCAGCACGATCAGGCTGCGGCGCTTGATCGTCGGATGAATCTGCTCGAAGACCTTCGCAAGGCTGGTTTCCGAGCCGGGTCTTCGACTGGCCAAGAGCTGCGCGATGTGCTGATAAGTCAGCGGCTGCGTGGACGGTTCATACCGATCGGCGACCGCCGTGTGAAACGTCATCAGCCCGCAGGCGTCCCGTTGCGATAAGAGCAGGTAGGCCAGCGCCGCGGCAAGCTGCCGGGCGTAATCGTACTTGCTCAGCGTCTTCCCGTGATATCCCATGCTGCCGGAGCAATCAACCAGCAGATGGCAGCGCAGGTTGGTTTCTTCTTCGTACTCTTTGACGTAAAACTTGCCTGTCTTGGCATACGCCCGCCAGTCGATGTGGCGGATTTCATCGCCGGGGTAATACTGCCGATGCTCGACAAACTCGACGCTGGACCCTTTGAACGGGCTCTTGTGCTGCCCAATCAGGTAGCCCTCGACGATCAGCTTCGCGACGACTTCGAGCCTGCCAAACTTTGCCAGAGCCGTGGGATCGTGGAGGGGCGGCGGGGAAGGCATGTCTTAGAACTCTCGCAGGGAAGTGTGTGAGAGTGCGCGAGTGTGAGGGAAGGAGTGAGTCTGGCAAGCAACGCGTCGCCACTCTCCTTCACTCACACCCTCATTCACTCATACCCTCATTCTCTCACACCGCGTCGAGCGCCTGCTTGAGGTCGGCGATGATGTCCTCGATCGCTTCGGTCCCGACAGAGAGCCGCACAAAATCGGGCGTGACGCCGGTGGCAGCTTGTTCTTCCGGCGTCAGTTGTTGATGGGTCGTGCTGTTCGGGTGGATGATCAGCGACTTCGAATCGCCGACATTGGCCAGGTGCGAGAACAGCTTCACCTTGTTGATCAGCTTGATGCCGTTTTCTTTCTGCTGCGTCGGCGTGGCCCCCTTGATGCCGAAGCCCAGAATGGCCCCGCAGCCGTTCGGGAGATATTTCTTGCCGAGCGTGTAGGACGGGTGATTTTCCAGGCCGGTGTAATTGACCCAGGAAACTTTGGGGTGTTTTGAAAGGAACTGCGAAACTGCAAGCGCGTTGCTGCTGTGGCGTTCCATTCTCAGGTGCAGGGTTTCGATTCCCTGCAGGAACAGAAATGCGTTGAACGGACTCATGGCCCCGCCGAGATCGCGGAGCAGTTGCGTGCGGGCCTTGAGAATGTAAGCGAGCTTCATCGGGCCAAAGGTGTCGAAGAACTTCATGCCGTGATAGCTGGGATCAGGCTCGGTCAGTTCGGGGAATTTGCCGTTGCCCCAGTTAAAATCCCCTTTTTCGATGATCGCGCCGCCGATGCTCGTCCCGTGGCCGCCGATGAACTTCGTGCAGGAATGGACGACAATATCCGCCCCCCACTTGAACGGCTGGCACAGGAACGGCGACGCCAGGGTATTGTCGACGATCAGCGGAATGCCCGCATCATGGGCGATCTTGGCGATGGCTTCGAAGTCGGGCAGATCGACGCGGGGGTTGCCGATCGTCTCGACATAAATGCACCGCGTTTTCGCGTCAATCGCCTTGCGGAAGTTCTCCGGGTCGGCCTGCTGAACGAATTTGGTTTCGATCCCGAACTTGGGGAACGTATAATGAAACAGGTTGTACGTTCCGCCGTACAAGCTGGTCGCGGAGACGATATTCTGCCCGGCTTGGGCAATATTGAGAATGGCCATCGATTCCGCCGCTTGCCCGGACGCACACGCCAGAGCGCCGGAACCTCCTTCCAGCGCGGCAAGCCGTTTTTCCAGGACGTCGCATGTCGGATTCATGATCCGCGTGTAGATGTTGCCGAACTCCTGCAGCGCGAACAGCCGTGCCGCGTGGTCCGTGTCGTTGAAGACGTAGGACGTCGTCTGATAGATGGGAACGGCCCGGGAATTGGTCGCGGGATCGACCGACTGACCGGCGTGCAGGCACATCGTGGCGGGTTTTTGAGATTCAGTCATGGTGGTTCAGTGCAGTCCGAGTTGAGATTCAGAGGAGATTTTTCGACAGGGCACCGTACCCTGTCGGGATTGACAGTTTCCTGAAAACGGCTGGTGATGGAGTTATCGTAGCTCTCCAGCGTATGATTGGCAAACGCGGCCTGGAACGCCTCCCCCCGTAGCGGCGGCTTCCAGCCGCCGCCGTACGACCGCGGCGGCTGGAAGCCGCCGCTACGAACCGCTACGTCGGCGGGCATCGATCTCCTGAGGAGCCGACGCATGAACATCCTGATCATCGAAGACGACCCGGTGATCGGCAAGTCGCTGGTCAAGGGGTTCGCCGAAGCCGGTCATAGCCCCGTCTGGGTGCAAGACGGCGACGAAGGATTGCAGGCGGCCCTGTCGCAACAGGCTGACGCCATCGTGCTCGACCTGATGCTGCCGAAGAAAAGCGGGCAGGACGTGCTCAGGGATCTCCGGCACAAAGGCGTCTTGTGCCCGGTGATCTTGCTGACCGCCATGGGGTCGGTGGATGACCGGGTGGAAGGACTCAACTCTGGGGCCGACGATTACATCGTCAAGCCGTTTGATTTCGCGGAGTTGCTGGCGCGGATTCAGGCTGTGGTACGCCGGAGCAGCGTCCGCCCGGCGCCGTTGCTGAAGTCGGGGGAATTGACGCTGGATCTGACCACCCGAAGAGTTTCCGTGAACGACGCCGACGTCGAATTGACGCCCATCGAGTTCAGCCTGCTGGAACTTCTGATGCGCTTTGCCGGGCAGGTCGTCACGAGGAAAATGCTGTGCGAGCATGTCTGGGGGTTCAACTGGGACGGCACGACGAACGTGATTGAAGTCCACATCAATCGCCTGCGAGGCAAGCTGGATAAAGGCCGCGACCAGTCATTCATCACCACGGTGCGGGGGCGCGGATATGCCTTGGCGGCGAGTTAACTGGCTGCTTCGGTCGATCCGTTCGCGGCTGACATTCTGGAATACGCTGGTCGTGTTGCTGGCGGTGGTAGCAGCGCTGATCGGAGTTCGCGAGGGTCTGCGGTATTACCTCGTGCAGGAACTGGACGACGTGCTGGATGATGAAGTCAGCGAATTGCTCCTCGAAATTCAGGAATCGTACCCGGACCAGGCCCGGATCATCAGCGCCATGCGGCGGAAGTCGGACGTGCACGACGCCCACGGCTGGCACATCCGCTGGCTGGACGAACATCGGAAAGGGACGCTCTGGACCTCAGAGCGTAACGCGCCGGACGAACCGCTCACGCAAATGCTGACCTCCGTCAACGGCCGGAATACTTGGATCTCGGCGACGCACCGTTCCATCGAACGGACTGTCCGGGCGCCGGGAATTCCCGTGTCGCATGTCCGGGTCGGCTGCTCGACCGCTTTTATCGAACGCGACATCGTTCGGATGACGGAGATCATGGTGCCGGTCGGCCTGGCCATCTTCCTGCTGGCGCCGCTCGGCGGTTATTTTCTCGCCAATCGAGCCATCGATCCGCTGCAGAAAATCATCAGCACGACCGACCGGCTGCGCCCGAGTCATCTGGAAGAACGGCTGACGCTGCGCGGCGTCGACGACGAGTTGGACCAGTTGGCCCAGAAGATCAACCAATTTCTGGATCAGATCGCCGATCACCTGCTGAAACACCGCGAATTCCTGGCGAACGCCGCCCATGAACTCCGCTCGCCCTTGGCCGCCATCCAGAGTTCCGTCGAAGTCACGATGGAACGGACGCGCAGCAGCGAAGACTATCAGGAGTTGCTCATTTCCATTGCCGAGCAATGCCATCACCTGGGACAACTGGTCAACCAGGTTCTGGAATTAGCGACCAGCGACGCCGGGGTGATCGAAGCCCGGCGCGAGCCGGTGCGCCTCGATTTGATCGTCCAGCAGGCTTGCAACATGTTCGAAGCGGTGGCCGATGAACGCGGATTGGCGCTGACGTGCCTCGCCAATGTGCCCGTCACCGCCGCCGGCGACCCGTCCCAACTGCGGCAACTGGTGACGAACCTGCTCGACAACGCCATCAAGTTCACGCCCCGCAGCGGAAGCATCGAGGTCCGGCTGGAAGCGGACGCCCCGCGGCGCAGCGCGCGGTTGACCGTGTCGGATTCCGGCATCGGCATCTCCGCGACGGATCTCCCCCGCATCTTCGACCGCTTTTTCCAGGCGGATAGGTCCCGCCGGCGCGGCAGCGACGTTCGAGGCAGCGGCCTGGGACTGAGCATCTGCCACGCCATCGTCAGCGGACACCGCGGAACGATCGCCGTCCACAGCAACACCGGTCAAGGAACGATGTTCGTCGTCACGCTGCCGCTGTCGTAGCCTCGAACCGCGTGCGCTCCATTCACCGCAATCCCGGCGCGCGTTCAATCGCCGTCAGTTCGCCGGAGTCGATCCAGACGAAACCGCACAGGCAGCACGAATCGATGATCTGATTGCCGGGTCCGTAATAGGGATGAACTTCCATCGTCCGCTGACAGCCGGGGCAGTGAACCGGATCAGAAAGCTGTTCGAGATCCAATGGCCGCGGAATGAACTCCGCCCCGCGATACTCGGCCCGACGAAAACGGACAATCGCCCCGAACACGCCGTTCGTCAGCAGCACGCCTCGGCATTGCGGGCAGGCCTGCGCCGAATTCCCTTCGAGCACCGCCTGCACCAGTCCTTCCTCGCACCGCGGACAGGCCGTGCCGGTGAGTTCCTCGCTCCAATGGACGCGGTCCAGTCCATCTTCCGGCGTGCGCAGCGACTGCGTCGCACCGCAGTGCCCACACTCCGCGACATCGCTGAACGGCGTGAATTCCAGGACCGCGCCGCAATTCGGGCAATGCATGACAGGGGTTCCGAGCGATTTGAATGAGAGAGGCCATTCAACTCTAGCTCGAAAAATGCCGGGAGGCAAAAAGCGACTTTTGCCCGCAGTTTTCCGCCGCACATCAAAGCCCGCCGTCGGCAACGGCGGGATCTCCCGATCAAGGTGCGTCCCGTCGATGCCATCGCCGGGCTTTGTGAGGAATGTGCGATCACGCCAGAATCTCGCGGATCACTTCGCCGTGCACGTCGGTCAAGCGGCGGTCGATGCCGTTGTGCCGGAACGTCAGACTGGTGTGATTGATCCCCATCAGATGCAGCACCGTGGCGTGCAGGTCGTAGCACATCGTCTTGTGCTCGGCGGTCTGATAGGCGAAGTCGTCACTCACCCCGTGGCTGACTCCGGGTTTGATTCCTGCCCCGGCGAGCCATGTGACGAACGTCCCGCCGTTGTGATCGCGGCCGACGGCGCCCTGCGTGAACGGCATCCGGCCGAACTCCGTCGTCCAGATCAGCAGCGTGTCCTCCATCAGCCCGCGCGATTGCAAATCCCGGAGCAGCGCGGCCGTCGGTTGATCGATCTGCTGCGCGATCGCGGGCAATTCTTTCGGGATGTCGGAATGGTTGTCCCAATTGTTGGACGCCCCGGACGCTCCGCTCCAGACCTGCACGAACCGCACGCCCCGTTCGATCATTCGCCGGGCCGTCAGACAGTTCTTCGCGAACTCGCCGCACACAGAATCGGTCGTGCCATAGGCCTGATGCGTGGCTTCCGTCTCCTTCGACAGATCCAGCACTTCCGGCATGCTGACCTGCATCTTCGCGGCGAGTTCATACGTCTTGATGCGGCCTTCCAATCGCGAATCGCCCGGATGTTGTTCCGCATGGCGGCGATTGATCTGCTCCAGAAGTTTCAGCCCGTCTGCTTCTGAGGCCTTTGTGATGTGCGTCGATTCCTTTGGCGGATGCAAGTTGGCAATCGGTAGCGGCGCCGTCGGCCGGATGATCATCCCCTGATGCCGCACCGGCAAAAACCCCGCGGAAAAATTGCCGGCGTTGTTATAGGGTAACCCGCGCTTGTCCGGCAGCACGACAAACGTCGGCACGTCATCCGACAGGCTGCCGAGTCCATAGGAAATCCACGCCCCGAAACTCGGAAAGCCGGGCAGCGTGAAGCCGGTGTTCTGCATGTAGCTCGCCGGGCCGTGGACGTTCGTCGTCGACGCCATCGCCATCAGAAACGCGAGATCATCGACGCAACCGGCGATGTGCGGAAAGACGCTCGTCACCCACCGGCCCGACTCGCCGTGCTGCTTCCACTCGAACGGCGACTTCATGATGTTGCCTGGCACGCTGGTCGCCGCGGATTTCAGGCCGAAGTCAACCTTTTCGCCGTGCCGCTTGATGAGTTCCGGCTTGTAATCGAACGTATCCATCGGACTGGCGCCGCCGTTCATGAAGAGCTGAATCACTCGCTTCACTTTGGCGGGATGATGGAGGCCGCCGTGGAGTTCGGGTTTGGCGTCTTCGGCGGCAAGGAGTTGCGCCAGCGCCAGCGAACCGAACCCGCCGGCGGTGCGGGCGAGACATTCTCGGCGGGAGAAGGCGGTATGGGGGTGCGGGAGTGCGGGGGTGAGGGGGTGGGAAGCGGTCATACGAGTAGCCAACTGGGGACAAAAAAAGGAGATGACCATGGATTCCTGCCGATTCAGGACATGATACACCATTCCCCTGGCGCAGCCCGACGGATTCTGGACATGCCTCAAAAATCAGATCATCCGTTCATCGCTCTCGATTTGTGGCCCGCAAAGCGCGGCGTCGGCGACGCCGGGACTCTCCAACCCGTCCAACAACACCAGCGCCAGTCCAGTAGGGTGGGTCGAGGGCTTTGACGAAACCCACCAATTTGCTTGACCGAAATCGAATCGGTGGGCCGCGAAGACTCGACCCACCCTACGAGAGTCGAAGAACTCACTCCACATACAGAACCTCATTCGAATTCCATAACACCCGGCAGGCAACCCATTCCCGTACGCCCGTTGCCGTGTCAAAACTATTGTCGGGTGAAGGGAAACCCGTGCCGAACGAATCGAGCAAGTTCACCGAGCGGTTGCGGTCGCGGTCGTGGGCTGCGAAACTGATCGAATGAATTCCCCGCAAGGATCGTCATCACGCCCGCGCATTGCCGTCATCGGCGGCGGACTCACCGGGTTGGCGGCGGCACACCGGTTGATGGAACTCAGCCGGGAGGCCAGCCGAACGGTGGAGATTCATCTCATCGAAGCCGGCGACCGGTTGGGCGGACTGGTTGGAACCGTCGAGCAGGACGGCTATCTCATCGACACCGGGGCCGATTCGTTCATCACCAACAAGCCTGGTGCGCTGCAATTGTGCCGTCGGCTCGGCCTGGAAGACCGGCTGCAGGCGACCGAGCCGAAATACCGCGGGGCGCTCGTGCTGCGCGATGGGAAGCCCTATCCGGTGCCGGACGGGTTTCAACTCCTCAGCCCGAGCGCGCTCTGGCCGGTGATGATGTCGCCGATTCTCTCGTGGCCTGGGAAACTCCGGCTGGCTTGGGAATATTTTGTGCCGCGACGTCAGGAAACATCCGACGAAAGCCTGGCGAATTTCGTTCGCCGGCGATTCGGAGCCGAAGCGCTCGACCGGCTGGTCCAGCCTTTGGTCGGCGGCATTTATACGTCGGACCCGGAGAAGCTCAGTCTCGCAGCGACATTGCCCAGGTTTATCGAGCAGGAACGGGAATTCGGGAGCTTGATCCGCGCGGCTTATGCCGCGAAGCCGCAGGCGAATGATGAGGATCGAACCAGTAGCGGAGCCCGGTACGGGTTGTTTGCCGGTCTGCGCACCGGGATGCGCGACTTGGTCGATGCGCTGACTCAACGCGTGTCTGAAAACTGTCTGGTGAGACTTCAGGCCGCGGTTCGCCGCATTTCCGCGTTGCCGACAACAGGCGTCACGGAGTCTCGCCAATTCCTGGCCGAGTTTCCGCACGGTCCGCCGGAGACATTCGCGGCGGTGATCGTGACTCCCGCGGCTTACCGGGCCGCCGACATCCTTTCGGATTTTGACGCTGCGATCGCCAGTGCGCTCCGAAAGATCGAATATGCTTCCAGCGTCATCGTCGTCACGGGGCATCGCCTCGCCGACGTGGCACATCCGCTCAACGCATTCGGACTGGTCATCCCTCACCAGGAGCGTCGAAAATTTCTCGCGGTGTCATTTTCCAGCCGAAAGTTTCCGAACCGCGCGCCGGACGGCCGCGTCTTGTTGAGAACGTTTGTCGGCGGAGCCATGCAGCCGGAGCTGTTCGACCTCGACGACCCGGCGCTTCTCGGCCTGGTGAAAGAAGAATTGCAGGCGACGCTGGGCGTCCGAGGCGAACCGGATTTCGCGCTGGTCGTCCGCTATCCCCGAGCCATGCCGCAATTTCATGTCGGACATCTCGACCTCGTTGCAGAAATCGAGCGCCGGACGGCACAACATCCGGGACTGGCCATCGCCGGCAACGCCTATCACGGCGTCGGCATCCCGGACGCCGTTCACAGCGGGGAACAAGCCGCGGAACGGATCTGGCATTGGCTCGCATGTCAAAACAACGCGTAATCACCGACACCCCCGGTTCCGCCGCGTACGACGTCGGCGCTCGCTGTGTCACGCCGCGTTCTAACGATTCTCCCGGTTAAATGTCCCTTCCGGCCGTCAGACCGTGAGCTATGGTTGGGATGTGGCGTTTTGTCGACAGCCTTGGCTTTTCTAATCGGAATCAAAAGTCTATGACGGTGCTGGCTGCTGCTGCCGTGAATCCAACGCTGGCGCTCCTGTGGTTTGGAGCCTTGGCGGTGGTGCTGTTTGCCGTGGGGGGCGGATTTGTCGCCGGGATTGTGAGCGCCCCCTGGCTGCAGGAATGGGCCGTTCGCCGGGCGTCATCGCAGTTGCAGAAGATGTACGGGCTGGTGATGGCCGATCTGGAGCGGGCGCAGCGGCTGTTCGCCGAATTGGCCGCCGTCTCGGGAAGCCGGCTGTCGACGGAAGAATGGCAGCGGATGGACAAAGTCCAGCAGCAATTTCGCGAGACATTTTCACGGATCTCCCAGGCGTGCGGCATCGAAACGATCGCCCCGGAGTCGGGCGCGGCACCCGTGCGTCCGAAAGAGTTCACGGTTGACTGGGTGAAGTCCCCCGTGGATGCCGGTTCCGGTTTGCCCGGCCTCCAGGCATTTGAACAGAACCTGGCAACTCTGCTGGCCCAGGGGACCGAGACGCAACTGGAATCCGGCCTGCTGCTCGTCCGCATGGATAAAGCCGACAGTCTCAGGCGTCGCCTGGGACATGCCGTCGTGGAAAGACTGCTGATTCGGATGGTCTCGGTCATCGTCCGTTCGGCCCGCGATCAGGACGTGCTGTGCCGTTTGAGCGGCGATACGCTGGGCCTGCTCTGTCCTGCCCTGCCGCCGTTGACGGGAACGAGAATCGCCGAGAAGATCCGCGAGACGGTGCGGAACTCGCATTTCCGCGTCGACGAAGCCGGCCCGGAAGTGCTCGTGACGGCCAGCTTCGGCTATGCGAACTGCAGCCCCGGCGACTCGGCCGAGATGGTCCGCGACCGGGCCGGCGACGGCCTGGAACGTTCGCAAGCGCTGGGCCGGAATCAACTCCATGTGCACGACGGCCAGGTCCGCGCACTCTGCCGGACGTAGTTCCGCGACCCGACACGCTCGGAGGCTGAGAATTGCTTCAGCGTCCAGAACGCCTCTTGTCACTCTGGGGAGCTTCGGCTAGGATTCCGTAAGTAAGGTGCGCGCAGAGACTTGCCGCGTCCCTTTTCGTACGCCCTTTCCGGGAACCCCTTCATGACCCTGCGACTCCCCTCACGGACCACCTGCACTTTGACCGTCGCGCTGGCCACCTTGGTGGCGACGACGATTTTCGCCCAGCAAGCCGCGGCGCCGGCGTCCACCGACCAGCAGACGGCCGTACTGGTCTCGCAGATGATCAGCAAGTTCCACATCAGCCAGAAGTCGATCGACGACAAAATCTCCGCCATGCTGCTCAAGCGGTTCCTGAAGGAGATCGATCCCCTCAAGCTGTACCTGCTCCAGGACGACGTCGACAAGCTCGATCGCTACCGCGATCATCTGGATGACTTGGTCAAAGCCGGCAAAACGGAGTTCGCCAATGAAGCGTTCGGCATCTACCGCGATCGGCTGGAAGAGCGGATGGTGATGGCCCATAAACTGATCGACGCGCCGCACGATTTCACGCTCGACGAAAACATGTCCACCGATACCGACAAAACGCCCTGGGCCGCCGACAACGCCGAACTCAACGAGCGCTGGCGCAAACGAGTCAAGTATGAACTGTTGACATTCAAGCTGGATGACAAGCCGACGGACGAAGCCCGCAAGCAGTTGCACCGCCGGTACGACACGATCAAGAAGAACGCCCAGGCGACGGAAGCTCCCGAAGTGTTGGAGATGTACCTTTCGTCGCTGGCCCATTGTTTCGATCCCCATTCCAGCTACATGTCGCCGCAAACTCTGGAAGATTTCAACATTCAAATGCGGCTGAGCCTCGAAGGAATCGGCGCGGCGCTGCGGTCGGAAGACGGATACACCATGGTCGCCGAGGTTGTCGCCGGCGGGGCCGCCGAAAAAGACGGCCGCTTGAAAGCCAAGGACAAGATCATCGCGGTTGCCCAGGAAGACGGAGATTTCGTCGACATCGTGGAGATGAAACTCACCCGCGTGGTCCGCCTGATCCGCGGCAAAGGGGGCACAAAGGTCCGCCTGAAAGTCGTGAACGGCGTTGGCGAAACCGTCGTGTATGAGCTGACCCGTCAGAAAGTCGAACTCAAGAACCAGGCCGTGAAGGGGGAAATCCTCGATACCGGAGAGCGGCTGCCAGGCACGAAAGGGAGAATCGGAATCATCAACATTCCGTCCTTCTATCGCGACTTCGCCGGCGCGCAGCAGCGGACGGAAGACTTCAAGAGCACGGTGCGCGACGTGAAGCAGGTGCTGCGCGACTTCCGTGAAAAGGGAGGCGTGGATGGCGTCGTGATCGATCTGCGCATGAACGGCGGCGGTTCGCTGGACGAGGCCGTGGAAGTCTCCGGGCTCTTCATCGACCAGGGACCGGTCGTGCAGATCAAGGAACTGGACGGCGCCGTGAAAACCCGCGACGACGAAGAAGACGGCTTGGTCTACACCGGACCGCTCGTGGTGATGTGCAACCGGCTGTCGGCCTCCGCCTCGGAGATTTTCGCCGGCGTCATCAAGGACTATAAGCGCGGAATCGTCATCGGCGATACGACGACGCACGGCAAAGGGACCGTGCAGAACGTGATGCCCGTCAGCAAGCAGGTCTTCCGCGTGCTGGGCGGCGGGAAGAATCTCGGCGCGCTGAAACTGACGATCAACCAGTTCTACCGCGTGAACGGCGACAGCACCCAGAATAAGGGCGTCGAATCCGACGTTGTCCTGCCGTCGATCATCGATCACATGGACCTGGGCGAATCTTTCCTGGATAATGCGCTCGCCTTCGACCGCATCCAGCCCGCCAAGCACGTGATGTACGAAATGGTGAACCCCGCGGCAGTCGCCAGCCTGAGGGAAGCCAGCCAGAAGCGAATCAAGGCCGACCCGAAATTCGCGGAAATCCAGAAGAGCATCAGCCGCTACCTGGAACGGAAGAACCGCAAATCGGTCTCCTTGAACGAGGTGCAGCTGCGCAGCGAACGCGACGCCGAAAAGGCGGAGCAGGAAATCGAAAAGGAAGAGCAGGAGCACGAAACGGGGACGAAGGAAGGCCCGATCTTCCCGGTCAATGATTACAACAACGAAGCCCTCCGCGTGGCGCTGGACTACGTCGGCCTGCTGACCGGGGCCAAGACTGCGAAGAAGTAACTTTCGACGACACCGCGAAGCCCAGGCATCGCAATGCCTGGGCTTTTGTTTTGTGCGACACCCCAGGAATTGCGGATTCTGGCGGGGGGCGGGTTCCGCCGCTGTTTTTTCACTTTGCTCTCTGATTCATAATTCATACTTCATCATTCATCCTTTCAGAACCGGTTCCCCTCCCCAAGCCTCGTCAAACCCGATATGGAATCTGACCGGGGCCGTGTCTCGTGACCCGTGAGACGCGACAGCCGGTCGCCACATCGGCTATCATTCCCGCATGGCCGCCATCGAAGTTTCCAATCTCGCTAAAACGTATCGCGTGTATCGCAAGCCGGACGGCTGGTTTGCCGGAGTCCAGGGGCTGTTTCACCGGAAATACAACGAAGTCCGCGCGGTCCGTGGGGTCAGCCTGACGATTGAACGCGGCGAAATGGTCGCCTTTCTCGGGCCGAACGGGGCCGGCAAAACGACCACGCTGAAATTGCTGTCCGGCCTCATCTACCCGACGTCGGGCACGGCGACCGTTCTGGGCTATGTCCCCTGGAAGCGCGACCTGGCATATCGTCTAAGGTTTTCGCTCGTGATGGGGCAGAAGAACCAGCTCTGGTGGGACTTGCCCGCCCTCGACTCCTTTCGGCTGCACCGCGAAATCTACCGCATCGAGCCTGTGCAATTCGACCGACGGCTGGACGAATTGACGTCGCTGCTGGAGGTCAAGCACCTGATCCGGCAGCCGGTCCGGGAGTTGTCGCTGGGCGAGCGGATGCGGATGGAATTGATCGCCGCGCTGCTGCACAATCCGGAACTGTTGCTGCTCGATGAACCGACGATCGGGCTGGATGTCGTCTCGCAACGGAAGCTGCAAGTCTTTCTCAAGGAGTATCAACAGCAGCAGCAGACGACCGTGCTGCTCACCAGCCATTATATGAAAGACGTCGAGGCGTTGTGCCGGAGGGCGGTTGTGATCAACGAAGGGGAAATCAAGCACGACGGCCCCCTGGCGGAGATTGTCGACCGGTTCAGCCAGTTCAAACAGATCAGCCTGCAGTTCGCGGACATGCTGGTGCCGGACGATCTGCACCAGTTCGGCAAAGTGCTGGACAGCACGCCGCCGCGCGCGAAGATTGAAGTGCCCCGGCAGAAAGTCTCCGAGGTGCTGTCGGCCGTGCTGAGCAAGTATTCCATCGACGACGTCAGCGTGCAGGAGCGCCCGCTCGAAGACGTCATGGCGGAAATGTTTCAAGAATAGGCGTTAGGCGCTAGGTATTAGGCGTTAGAAGAATGAAAGGTTCGCGCACTTGGCATTTTCTTCGAACGCCTAACGCCTAATACCTAACGCCTCTCTTCGCAGGATCGTGTGATGAACACCTTCACCGCCTCGCTGAAAACCAAATGGTTCATCCTGCGAACCTGCGTGGAAGAGCGGCTCGTCTATCGGGCCGATTTTGCGTTCGCCACATTGATCCGCTTTTTGCCGATTGTCACGCAGATTTTTTTGTGGGGCGCGATCTATCAGGCCGGCACCCAAGCGACCGGGCAGACGGTCATCAATTCTTACAGCTATGGCGACATGGTGGCGTATTATCTGCTGGTGATGGTCGGCCGGGCGTTCTCCAGCATGCCCGGGTTGACGACCGGCATCGCCAGGGATGTCCGCGACGGCACGATCAAGAAGTTTCTCTTGCAGCCGATTGACCTGCTCGACTGGCTGTTCTGGCACCGGATCGCGCATAAGCTGGTGTACTACGTCGTCGCGATTGGACCTTATGCGCTCGTCTTCTGGATGTGCCGTGGGTTCTTTCCCGGCTGGCCGGACGGTCTCACCTGGGCGAGCGGAATCGCGGCGCTGTTGATGTCGTTTCTGATCGGCTTTCTCATTGAAAGCTGGCTGGGACTGGTGGCGTTCTGGTTTCTCGAAGTCAGCTCGCTGGTGTTCATCTACATGCTGCTCAATTATTTTCTGTCCGGGCATATGCTGCCTCTCGATTGGCTGCCCGGTCCGGCGAGCGCGGCGATCCAATTATTGCCGTTCAAATACCTGGCCTATGTGCCGGCGGCGATCTTCCTCCAGAAGTACACGCCCGGGGAATTGGGGCGCGAACTGGCGGCCGAATTCACCTGGGTGGTCGTGCTGTACCTGGCGAACCGCTGGACATTGGCACGCGGATTGCAGCGTTACAGCGCCTACGGCGGCTGATCTCCAATCTTGCCCGCGGAAACCCGTCCCTGACGGTCGGGGCCGACGCGGGGTATGATCTCTCCGGCCGCGGCAAACGTGTCAAATTTGCGGCGCATTGTCCAATGTCTGATCTCGCGTTGAAACCCCGCATGAGCGAACCTGCCGCCCGGTTGTTGGACGACGATTCGTCCGCGGATCGTTCGATTTACAATCGCACGTTCTGGCTGGCCTATCTGGCCAACACGGCCCTGGTGCTCGCCAACGCGCTGACGTTCCGATTCGCGGAACTTGTCAACTTTCTCGGCGGAAACGAACGGCTGACGGGCGACATTGTCGCGGCGGGCCTGGCCGTCTCCGTGCTCGTGCGGTTGTCGGTGTCGCATGTGATCGATGACTTCGGCACGCGGAAAATGTGGATTCTCACCGCGGTCCTGTTCATCAGCGGCGGCCTGTTGTTTCTGCTCTGCACCAAGCTGTCGCCCCTCTTGTATGTCGCGCGGATCGCATATTTCGTCGGGCTGACCGGCATGTTCGCCTGCTCGATGACGCACATTCAGAACCAGGTTCCGCTCCATCGACGCACGGAAGTCATCGGCAACCTCGGCAGCAGCGGGTTCGTCGGCTTGATCCTCGGCGCCAATGTGGGCGATTGGATCATTCGCGCCGTGCCGCCGGGACAGACGCAGTTTCAGGCCCTGTTTGGCGGGGCGACCCTGGTCGGCGTGGTGTACTTGATCGTCGTCCTGGTGATGACGCACGGCCAGCACGCCGAGCGCCGGCAATCGTCAGCGCCGGCGTATCGGCAGATCGTCCATTACTGGCCCGGCATGGTCGTGCTGGTCGCCATGATCATGGGCCTGGGCGTCGTGGTGACGACGGTATTTCTCACCCGGTTCGCCACGATGCAGCATATCGACGGCATCGGCGTCTTTTTCACGGGGTATGCGCTGTCGGCGTTCGGATTCCGGCTGCTCGCCGGCCCCTGGAGCCGACAGATCGGCCGCCATTGGATGCTCGTCCGCGGACTCGCCGGACATACCCTCGGGCATCTGCTGCTGGCGTTTGCGACCAGCGGCTGGCACTTCGTCATCCCGTCGATCATCTGCGGCTTCGGTCACGCGCTGCTGTTTCCCGCCGTCGTTTCGCTCGGCTCCGGCGCGTTTCCGAAAGAAGCCCGCGGGTCGGGGACGGCGATCATCCTGGCCTTCGTCGACTTCGGCCAGCTTGCCCTGGCGCCGGTGCTGGGCCGGATCATTGTCTCCTACGGCTTCCCGGCGATGTTTTTCACGTCCAGCGCGCTCGGCCTCGTCATGGGCGTGTCGTATGCGATGATCGCGCTGCGCCATCCGGATGCGGAAGCGATCGATTCCCGCCCCGTCGCTATCGCCGAAATTGAGTGACCAGAGCCGTAACATCGCGCTACGGAATCAATCATTCGCCGCGACACGCGACGGCTCTTAGGGGGATTTATCCGCGGGCTTTTTCGCCGGCTTGACGATCTTCCCCGCTTGCAGGTCTTTCACGACTTCCGCGAGGATCGCCGGGTCGCCCGTTTGAACAACGTGTTCCAGCCGGCTGGCCGGTACGCCGAGGCGGCCCATCAACTCGCGGGCCGTCTCCCACAGCTTGGCCTGTTTCTTCCCCTCGGCCAGGTACAGGTCGGCAACCAGCTCGCTCAAACGCTGGTCGTCCATCTGGTCGCGGTTGTCGTAGTACCGCTTGATGATTTTCTGCTGATGCCGCGAGAATTCCCGTTCCGCCATGTCATCCGCCCTTCCTGGAAACTGCCTGGAGACGCATGGTATCAGATCAAGGCCAGGCCGACATCGACCAGCCGCCGGAGACGGAGTTCGGAGCCATCCCCCCGGATGACATGTTCCCCCAGCGCTGCGCGCCGGCTCCGTTGTAAGTATTCGGACTCGTATATCCCTGAGACCACATTCCGGACGGAAACCGGGGCGTCGTCCCGTTCCAGCTTGGCACATCCTGGCGATTGGACACGTTGTTCCACCGCTGAAATTGCGAGCCTTGATAGGTGTTCGGCGCGTACTGGCCGCGGCGGTCGCCGGCCGTCGTCAACGATTGCTTGCCGCCGGAGATGTTTTGCAGCCCCCAGCCCCCCGTCAATGTGGCGCGGTCGTTTTTGTCCATTTTCCGCAGCCATTCCGGTTCGCGCGGCGCGGCGGGTTTCGCCGGTGCTTTCTCCGAGGACTCTTTCGCCTCGGCTGCCGGTTTGTCCTCTTTTTTCTCATCCGCCGGAGCGACGACGCTGGCCGGTTTCGTCTTCGCGGCTAGCTTTCCCGACCAGTAGGGCAACTGCGGGTCCGCGGCAACTGCGGGCAAACATCCCCCCGCCGCGCCGATGAACCCGAGACAGAAGATCATTCGCCGCATGTCATCCCCCCGGCACGTACAATGGACTCCAGTCTTGTGTCGACCCGAGGACGCCGCGATCCCCATTGAATCCCTAGACGAACGCGACGACCGGCGGATTCTGCCGGACGAAACCCGTCTCTGGCTTTGAACAACCGGGTTTCCTGATCCTGGGAAAGTCCAGCCCGGCCGTCGCTGATCGGAAAATGGAGAGGCATCCGCTGGTTGGTGGTTGTGCCTGCGTTCCGTGATTCATCGGCGGCTTTCTGATTTCGCCCGGAGGGCGACAGAACTTAGCCCAGGACGTGAGTCCTGGGAATCGTGTCAGGGAATGCTCAAGCCCCGTCCGGGGCGACAGACTCTTTCGCCCCTAACCGGGCTTTCGCGTGAATTCGAGATCGTGTCTCAGGGCTGACGCCTTGGGCTACACTCTGCCGCCCTCCGGGCGAAATCCGATGCCGATCACTCCCGCACAAGCCTGCTCAGTCCCAAGTTCAGGCTACCAACCAGCGGATGCACCCGGAAAATTGAGATGATTCGGCGACTGCTTCCGCATATGATAGACTCTGCCAGCGGAACGCGCCGGTCTCCAAGATTTCTGACGGACGTCCGGGACTTGAGAATTGATGGCCATCGAAATCACGCTGCTGTTTCATTGCGGAAAATCGCGCATGTCCGCCGTTATCAGGGATTTCATGATGAACCGACGACTGCTGTTCGCCGCCGTGCTGCTGGCATTAGCGCGAGTGACGAGTGCCGCGGATCCCATTTCGTTCAACCGCGACATCCGGCCGATTCTGTCGGATGCATGCTTCCGCTGCCATGGGCCGGACGAGCAGCAGCGCAAGGCGAATCTGCGTCTGGATCGACAAGAATGGGCGTTCCGACCAGCCGAATCCGGAGCGCCGGCCATCATCCCCGGCAAGGCGGAAGCCAGTGAACTGATTGCCCGGCTGACCGCTGCCGATGAGACCTTGCGCATGCCGCCGAAGTCGTCGGGAAAAATCATCACGCCGGCGCAGATCGAGTTGCTGAAGCGGTGGATCACGGAAGGGGCCGAGTACCAGGGGCATTGGGCCTTCCTGCCGCCCGTTCGGCCGGTGCCGCCGGCTGTTGCAAACGCCCCGGCGGAGTTCCGCAATCCCATCGATGCGTTTGTGCGTTCACGGCTGGCGCAACTGGGACTGACTCCCGCACCCGAAGCGGACAAAGTGACGCTGATCCGCCGCGTGACGCTCGATCTGACCGGCCTGCCCCCGACGCCGAAGGAAGTCGACGCGTTTCTTCAAGACGGTTCGCCCAAGGCTTTCGAGGCGGTGGTCGATCGGCTGCTGGATTCGCCCCGTTACGGCGAGCGCATGGCCCAGCAATGGCTCGACTTTGCCCGCTACGCCGACAGCAATGGCTTTCAAGTGGACAGCAGCCGCTACCAGTGGCCGTGGCGGGACTGGGTCATCCAGGCGTTCAACGACAACATGCCGTTCGATCAATTCACGATCGAGCAGCTCGCCGGAGATTTGCTGCCGAATGCGACGCGATCGCAAATCGTCGCCACGGGGTTTCATCGCAATCACCGGCTCAACGGCGAAGGCGGAATCATCGCCGAGGAATGGCGCGTGGAAACGGTGATCGATCGGGTGGAAACGACGGGCCTGACGTGGCTGGGTCTCACTCTCAACTGTTGCCGCTGTCACGATCACAAGTACGACCCGATCACGCAGCGCGAGTTCTACCAGTTGTTCGCGTTCTTCAACAATGTGCCGGAAAGCGGCACGCTGCAGGGAGAGACCCGAAACACCGAACCGACGGTCTCCGTGCCGTCGGCCGATCACGACGCTGCCATTGCGCGGCTCGACGAGGAATCGAAGGCTTCGGAACTCCGCATCGCAGAGGAAGGCAAAAAACTGCCGGAATACATCGCCGCCTGGGAGCCGTCGTTCAAACTCAAGCTGGCCGATAAAAGCGGGACCGTCTGGTCCGTCCTGCAACCCGCGGAAGTGAAGTCCACGGGAGGAGCCAAGTTCACGAAGCAGGAAGACGGCACCTATCTCGCCAGCGGCGACAACCCGGTGCACGATACGTACATCATCACGGCGCCGCTGCCCGCCGGAGCGTTCTCCGGAATCCTTTTGGAATGCCTGCCCGATGCCAGCCTGCCCAATCAAAGCCTGGGGCGTTTCAGCAACGGCAACTTTGTGCTGAGCGGAATCGAAGCGGACGTCGCGGCGCCCAGCCTGCCGAATCCGCTGGTCATGAAATTCGCCAAGGCGGAAGCGACGTATTCCCAAGCCGGGTGGGGGATTGGGCTGGTACTCGACGACATGCCGTCCAATGGCTGGGCCGTCGACGGGCCGACGCGCCGCGACCCGACATCGGCCATGTTCCTCGCTGAGTCCCCGCTCACGGTTCCCGCCCAGGCGACCGTGACGGTCCGCCTCAAACACGCTGCGATCAGCCAGCACAATATCGGGCGATTTCGGGTGTCGTTCACGTCGCTACCCGCGGCGACGGTGAAGCTCGACGTCGCCAAATTTCCCGAAGCGTTGAAAGTCATCCTGGATCGTGACGCCAAAGCACGCACGGCTGATGAAAAGGCGGAATTGGAGAAGTTCTTCAAGGCAAACGTCGACAGCCCGTTCAAGCAGGCCGAGACGCAGGCCGCCAACCTCAAGAAACAGCGTGCCGATCTTTTGGCCGCGGTTCCCAGCGTGATGGTAATGAAAGAGGGGCCGCCGCGCGAGGCCTTCGTGCTGATCCGCGGCGAATACGACAAGCGCAGCGACAAGGTGACTCCCGGCTTGCCGGCCGTCTTCCAGCCGCGCCCCTCCGACGGACCGCTCACGCGTCTCGATCTGGCCCGATGGATCGTCGATCCGTCAAATCCGCTGACGGCGCGCGTCTGGGTGAATCGCATCTGGGAGAAATTCTTCGGGACCGGGCTGGTGAAAACATCGGAAAATCTGGGGTCCCAGGCCGAGTTTCCTTCGCACCCCGAACTGCTCGACTGGCTGGCCGTCGAATTCAGCCAGGGAGCCAAGCCGTGGGATATGAAGGCGTTTCAAAAACTCATCGTGATGAGCGCCGCCTATCGGCAAAGCAGCCGCCACGCTCGGCAGGCAGGCCCAGCGGACGCCGATTCCGAAAATCGCCTGCTCGCACGCGGACCCCGTTTTCGCTTGCCGGCCGAAATGCTCCGGGACCAGGCGTTATTCGTCAGCGGCTTGCTGGTCGACAAACAAGGCGGCCCCAGCGTCCGGCCTTACATGCCCGAAGGCGTCTGGGATGAAACCAGCCGATACGGCGACCTGCGAGGCTACAAGCCGGACGCCGCCCCGGGCCTGTATCGCCGTACGATGTACACAATCTGGAAGCGGACCGCTGCGCCCCCCTCGTTGCTGTTGTTCGACGCGCCGAATCGCGAAATCTGCACGGTCAAACGGTCGCGAACGAACACTCCCTTGCAGGCGCTCGCGCTGCTGAATGAAATCACTTACGTCGAGGCGGCCCGAAAATTGGCCGAACGAATGCTGCTCGAAGCAGGGACGTCGCCCTCAGAACGCCTGGCGTTCGGCTTTCGCTGGGCGGCGTCCCGTTCCCCCTCGGCGGAAGAACTGGAGATCCTCGTTCAGGGACTGAACGACGATGCGGCCCGCATGAAACAAAATCCGGAAGCGGCACGGCAGCTTGTCTCCCTCGGCGACAGCAAGCCGAACGCGGCGCTCGACGTTGCCGAACTGGCCGCCTACACGCTTGCCGCCAACGTCTTGCTGAACCTGGATGAAGTCGTCACCCGAGAATAACTCTTGCCCCGTGCCGGTATTCCGGTTCTTCGATGATCAAGGTCAATCCGATGCAATTCGATGCCGTAAACCGCCGTGTGTTCTTGCACAATTCCGGCCTCTCCCTGGGAGCCGCCGCGCTCGCGACGCTGTCGGCGAGTTCCCCCGCCGACGAGAACAACGCTCCGCAGCCCGCGTTGCCGGGTTTCCCTCATGTTCCGCCGCGGGCAAAGCGAATCATCTATCTCTTTCAATCGGGCGCGCCGTCCCAGATGGATTTGTTCGATCCGAAGCCGGCGATCGAAACGCGGCGCGGCGAAGACTTGCCCGACTCGATCCGCCAGGGGCAACGCCTGACCACGATGACCTCGGGGCAGGCCAAATTTCCCGTTGCGCCGACCATCTTCAAATTCGCACAACACGGCCAAAGTGGAATGTGGATGAGCGAACTCGTCCCGCGCATGGCCGAACTGGCCGACGAATTCTGCATGATTCGCACCGTTCATACGGAAGCCATCAACCATGATCCGGCCATCACGTTTTCTCAGACCGGCTCGCAATTGGCGGGCCGGCCCAGCATCGGGGCGTGGCTCAGTTATGGACTCGGGAGCGAAAATCAGGACTTGCCCGCCTATGTCGTGCTGACCAGCTTCGGCACGGGACGCCCCGATGATCAGCCGTTGTACGACCGGCTCTGGGGGGCCGGTTTCCTGCCGTCCAAGCATCAGGGCGTGAAGTTTCGCAACAAGGGAGACGCCGTGCTCTTCCTGTCAAACCCGGCCGGGATCGATGCGGCAACGCGAAGGGGAACCCTGGACCGAATTGCGGCGCTCAACCGCCGGCACCTGGAACAGGTCGGCGACCCCGAGATTCAAACCCGCATTGCACAATACGAAATGGCGTTTCGAATGCAGACCAGCGTCCCCGAACTGCTGGATTTGTCCAAGGAGCCGAAATCCGTCCTCGACATGTACGGCCCGGATGTCGCCCGCCCCGGAAGCTATGCGGCCAACTGTTTACTCGCCCGGCGGCTTGCCGAACGGGACGTGCGATTCGTGCAACTGTTTCATATGGGCTGGGATCATCACGGCGGCTTGCCGGCCGCCATTCGCGGCCAATGCAAAGACACCGATCAGCCCACCGCCGCGCTGATCCAGGACCTCAAGCAGAGAGACCTGTTGAAAGATACGCTCATTGTCTGGGGAGGAGAATTCGGACGCACGATCTACTCGCAGGGCGGCATCACCGCGAACGACTACGGCCGAGATCATCATCCCCGCTGCTACACCATGCTGCTGGCCGGCGCCGGCGTCAAAGCCGGCAGCACCTACGGGGAAACCGACGACTACTGCTACAACATCGTGCGCGATCCCGTGCATGTCCACGACCTGAACGCCACGATTCTCCACCTGCTGGGCATCGAGCACACCAGGCTCACCTACCGCTACCAGGGCCGCGACTTCCGTTTGACCGACATTCACGGCGAAGTGGTAAAAGGCCTCTTGAGTTGAGGCCGTCGCCCTCTGCGGCTTGCCTGCCCCGGCTGCATTCGCCAACGGCTACTTCTTGAAATTCGGATGCGCCGGATCCCCCAGCGATTCCATGTACGCCAAAAGGTCCAGGACCTCGTCCTTGGTGAAGTTGTTCAGCAAACCGGCCGGCATAGGCGAGATTTTGGACAGCGCCCTTGATTCGATCTCCGACTTCTTGATCGTGACCGTCTCAGCCTCCAGCGGATTCGTCCGCAGAACGATCTTCTCGGGAGTCTCTTCGACAATCCGTCCGACCAGCACTTTGCCGTCGACCGTCTCGATCGCGGTGTTCATGTATTGTTCGGAGAGAACCTTGGACGGCTCGGTGGAGGCTTCCAGCATGTCTTGCCGCTTGAAGCGCGTGGCGACGGCCGTCAGGTCGGGGCCGATCATTCCGCCTTGATCCCCGTAGCGATGGCAGGCGGCGCACTGCGCTTCGATGTAGATGTCCCGGCCACGCGCAAAGTTCCGCCCCTGGCTCACCTGGCCCAGCAGCGGCTGCAGATCGGCCGTCGTCCATTCCTGGACCAGCTTGCGCGGCGGCCCCTTCGGAACCGCTGGCTTGCGAGCCTGTGCCGCGCTGTACGCCGACAGAACGTCGCTCAGCGCAAGAATCTCTTCCGGCGACATCGTGAACTTGGCCGCTTCATGAGCCTGAGACATGAAATTCGCGAAGCTCGCGCCGTTGTTATAGCGAATCCCCGCGTCTTCAAACCATCGGACGACATGCGCCGGATGCTCGGCCGAGCGGCCGGCGTTCCACCAGGCCAGGTAGGTGCGGCGAAGATCCACGGTCCATCCCGTTTTCACGCTGCGCAAATGCATGGCGTAGGTCACCTGCTCTTCCTGCGTCGACGCCGACTGCATCAGGGCGACCGTTCTCGCGACGGCGTTCGGAGCATTTAAGGCCAAGAGAATCTGCGATAACTCGCGGTTCACGAATTCGCTCTTCGCGGGGTACAACGGGTCAAGGTGCGCGATCAACGGTTTCGCCGCGTCGCCGGTCGGAACGCCTTGCCGCGCCAGCGAGACTTCCGCCACACGCAACTTTTCGAGCGTCTGCTCCTCCGTAAGACCGGCAAACGGGATCGACGCCAGCGATTTCAAGATCGCCGGTTGAGTCTCTGCCGCGCCCAGTCGGGCAAGCGCCAGAAGGGCCGTGAATGCAGCGTACGGCTGCGTCTCGGCCAGCGCCTTCGCCTGCCACTCGGCAACGGGATTCCGCTCGATCGCCAGGCGCGCCGCGTTGCGAATGAAGCGATCCGAGTGATTCAGATGCGGCCACGCGAACGCGACCGCCATGGGGTCGGCGGCGGCGTTGTACGACTCCAGCTTACGGCGCAGCGCACGCAAATCGCGGCCTTCCGGTTCCTGAAGATCGTTCGCAGCGAGCGGCTTATCGGGCTCCGTCCCCGTGTACGTCACGCGGAACAAGCTCGCTTGAGTCCCCCGGCCGCCGATCGTGAAATACATCGAGCCGTCGTCGCCGATCACGGCATCCGTCAAGTTGAACGGGGTCTTGCCTCCCGTCCCTTTCAGCGACTTGGGAGCGACGAAATTCTCGAACGTGCCCGAATAACTGGCGCCCTGGGGAGTCAGGTGGACGGCGATGAGGCGGCCATAGGTCCAATCGCAAATATAAAACGCCTTCTGATACCTCGCGGGGAACTTCGCCCCCGTTCCGAACACGACGCCCGTCGGACAGCCGATGCCGATCGTCACCGCCTGCGGCAGGCCGTCGGCATAATACTCGGGCCACTTGGCGCTCCCTTCGCGGAAGCCGTTGTCGCCGCCGCGGACGGAATGAAACACATGGACCGGACGATACCACGGGTTGCCCCAATCCCATTCCATGTCGCTGTCGAAGCCGAACAATTCTCCGTCGGCGCTGAACCCGATGTCATAGGCGTTTCTTTGGCCGGCGGAAAACAATTCGGCGTTTTTCCCGTCCAGATCGAGCCGTGCGACGAACCCGCCCGGCGGTTGCCTGCCCGCTCCGAAACCATTCCCATCTTCCGCGCGCTTCAGCGCCAGGTCGTCTCCATAAACGCGATGCGGAGACGTTTCCGCGAGGTCGCCGGGGACGTCCACGAAATTTCCGCAGACGACATACAGCATCTTATCCGGCCCGAGAGCAATGCCATGCGCGCCATGTTCCCCCGCGCCGCCCCGCCACTCGCGCAGCACTTCGATGTCGTCGTAGCTGTCGTCCCCCTTCGTATCTTTGCAGCGAAACAGGCAATACTTGCCGTCGCTTCCGGCCCCGTTGAGATACAGCACGTTGTCCACAAAGAGCATCCCCATCGTTTCCGTGACGGGAATCGACAACGCCTCCTCCTTGACGGCCTTGCCGTTGTCGAGCGTTACGCGCGTGATCGCCTGGCCGCGCTGACCGCCCAGCAGCAGGCGTCCCCGGGGATCTTTTGTCAGGCAAATCCACGAGCCGTTCTTGGAACGGTCGGCCCGGAGGACATGTTCGATCTGAAAGCCCGGCAGCGTCTCCAGAACTTCCGCAGGAGCAACGGTCACTTCGGACGCCGCAGGCTTCGAGCCGTCCGCCGGACCATACACGGCCTTGATGATGACCAGCTTTTGACCGGCCGGCGCCGCAATCTCGATGCGCCCCCCTTCGTTGACCTCGCGCTTCAGATTTTCACTCCCGATCTTGTATTCAACCGTCAGTTTCTTAGGAACTCCCGGAACCGTGTCGCCGAAGGTTTCATTGTCGGCGCTGATGGCGAGCTTGTTCTCCTTGACCGACGCAGTGACCTTAGGCGTAACAATGGTCTCATCCGCGGCGAAGGCTCGGACAGACGCCGGGCCAGACAGAGCGCCGATCACCAGGGCAGAAAACAGGGCTGTCAGTCTGACGGTTTTCCACATAAGTTTCTCGCTTGGGTTCGTTCCGCGATGATAGCCCTTGCCCCGACGCCGAGACCGCAGCAAATGATCTTGGTTCGACCGATGCTGCAATGTTCCATGACTGGCAATGTCAACGGATTGTGATCCAGAATCACGGCGCCGACAAGCTTACCGGCGTCAATTGCAGGGCCAGGCAGGCGTTGACAGGTGCTCGAAAATCTCTGCGTCAATGTTCGCGGCGTGGCGTGGAACGCCTTCCCATCAATACTGCCGGATGACGCCGACCACCACCCCTTCAATGTTGACCTTGTTGGAAAAAATCGGCTTCATTCCTTTGTTGGCCGGTTCGAGCCGCACGCGGTGCGTCTCGCGGTAATACCGCTTCAACGTGGCTTCATCGCCTTCGATGCGGGCCACCACGATGTCTCCATCCCGGCAATCCGGCTGCTTGCGGACGACGACATAATCCCCCTCGTCGATGTGGTCTTCGATCATCGACTCCCCCTTCACGCGCAGGCAGAAGTGGTCGTCGGAATTGAACAGCCCGCTGAAATCGATCCGCTCGTCCTGCTGCATGGCAAGGAGCGGCTGACCGGCGGCAATAACTCCGGCCAGCGGCAGGCTGGTGGTCGGCTGCGGCGGATTGGACAACTGAATTGCGCGCGACATGTGCGCTTCACGGCTGATCAGGCCCTTCTTTTCCAGCGCCTTCAAGTGACACATCACTCCGTTCGGCGAACGAATGCCGAATTGAAGGCCGATCTCGCGAACAGTCGGGCCGTAGCCGCGGTTGACAATTTTGTCTCGGAGAAAATCATAGATTTCTCTTTGACGCAGTGTGAGAGTCGGCTTGTTGGACGTGTTCGCTAACATGAGTTGCTCCTGTTCGGCCGGGATGTCTACCGCGTGAAAAGACAACGGGCGATCACGTCAAGAGGCGTGAACGCATATCGCCGTGTACTTTTACGCACATGTTCCATGAATTGCATATTACTGGCAGAGTGTCAAGTCCGCAAGCGAGCAAAGCACGTGTGTCAAAAAAAACAGGAGGTTCAGGCGTTTACCCCATCAGAACCCTTATATTTTAGCGATCTCAAAAAAAGAGCTGACGGCACGAATGCCGCCAGCTCTTGAGGCCTCGAGATTGTGATTGACGTTTGATCAGAAGGATGCCTCTACAGTTTGTTCATTTGTCCGAAGTGACACGCCCGACCGGTTGGATTTTTCCGGTGCTTCCCGTCTTGGTTGTCGAGAGTGATTTTCGGACCACGTCTTTCAGTTTGGCCTCGACGTCGGAGGCCGTGACATCGGTCTCAGCGACCACGCCCGAGGGATCAACGATCCAAAGCGTCGGCAGACTAGTGATGCCGTAGTAGCCGGCGAGCGGAGAATTCCAGCCCCGTTTTTCCGGTTCGGAGAAGAAGATCTGCGGCCAGTTGAGATTCTGTTCTGCGAGAAATCCATCGAGTTCCGATTCGTCGGTATCCAGGCAGACACCAATCACCGAGACGTGTTTCTGGGCTTTTTTCAGCAGTTCGGTGAGTGCCGGCAAGTGGTCGAGAAAAGGCTTGGCCTGGGACGACCAGAAGACAACCAGGACTGTCTTCCCCTGGAAGTCTTCGATGGAGAGGAAGCTGCCGTCGAGAGTCGGACCGGCCAATTGCAGCGGTTGCCCCTTGAGTTGCATTCGGCGAATGATCCCGATCGCCTGCTGTGCGGGAAGCGAATCCGGAAACTTCGCCTTGAGCAGCGAATAGCAGGTTCGGGCGTCTTCCGGGAACGCGGCCGCTTCACAGCTTTGGCCGGCCGCCAGGAGAATCTGCGCCGCGCGCGAGGCGTCCTTCTGCAGTTGCGACTTGCGCAGGGCATCGGACGGGTCCTCGGTGACGGCGGCTAATCCGTCGCTGATCCGGGCGGCGAATAACTGCGCTTGCCGGGAAAATTCCTGGATCCACCGCGGTTCGGTTTGAGCGTACCGCATCGCGTTCGCATGGGCGAAATTGACGATGGTCAACGCGGCCGTGGCCGCCGCGTCCGAATTCGGGCGGCTGTTCTGCAAGGCTTCGGCGATCTCGTAGAGCGCCTCGACGTCTTCCTGCTCGCCGGCCAGGGCCAATTGCAGCCGGGCATCCAGCAAATGATGCACGGCGGCGTTGAACGTCACTTCTTTTTCGGAATCTTTGTGCGTCAGGGCGATGGCCTGACTGGCCAGCTTCACAACCTCCAGGTTGCGGTCTCGACGGGCTTTCGACTGCTGCTCCAGGTCTTCCGCAGACTCTGTTGTCTTCGCCGGTTTCTTGCCGGGCTGTTCGCCGCCGGCCGCTTCCGCCGTCACGGGATACGGCTTCAGACGCAACCGGACGATCTCCCGGATATGCCACTCGGGCGTCCCTTTTTCCGGCTCGGCCAGCTTGCCGTTGTCGTCGGCGTCGTCTTCCATTTCGCCATCGTCGTCATCAGGGCTGATGGAGATCGTCGGCGGGATAAAGTTTTCGTCGCCGGAGTTGTTCCCGTTCTTCCCGGAGGTCGCCGCGGCTTGCTGGTCGGTCGATTTTGATGAGGAACATCCCGCTCCGCACAGTGCAACGCCGAGGATGACAATTCCGCTCAAGAACCCTGGTTTTACCGGCATGATCTGGGTCTCCCTCCTTGGAGAACGAGCAAACACTCTGGCAAGCCGCCGGCGAACCGACTTCAGGCCGAATCTCTTGGAGACGGGTTGTACGGCAAGTCGGGCATTGAAGGCAAGATGAATGTCGGGGGCTCAGGGTTGAGGGGCTTCACCCTATGCGGCGGCGTTGCGCAACAGAGTTTGCACAAAGGAAACTGCGGGCGGGCATTGATGGACGGCAGATGGAAAAATGCCGCTTGATATGAGGTTTTGACGCGATTTTTCGCCGTTTTGGCGCGTTTTCGCTGCGCAATCCGAGGCTGATGACCGGTGGAGAGCGTCCGAAAAGGGCGCAATTCGGCGTCCAAACACCGTGTTGACATCCATCTCGGAAAATTGCGAGACATCCGGTGATGTGGCGGTTTCTCCACAACAGCCGCGAGTTTGTTTGCGATCCGCCACACCCGGAAGGACCGCCCCTTGTGCGGCGGGATGTTTATGAAGACGGCTTCCTGCTGGAAAACCACGGACGGGGACGCCAGAATCCGGTAGAGCCCTTCCCCGGCACGGGGCTTGCATCCAAAGTCGGGGGAGCAGACTTCGATCGGCCCTCTGGTCAGGCGAGGCGATGTTCACCGTCGCGGAAATCAACGATCCCAAAAAACTCGCCTCGTTCAGCCTGGTGTGGCAGACGTTGTGGGACCGCACGCCGAATCGCTCTTTCTTTCAAACCCGCGACTGGCTGGAACACTATTGGCGCCACTTCGGCGCGCATCGAAAATTGCGAGTGCTGATGGTAATGAGCGCTCTGCGTCCGATCGGCATCGTGCCGCTTGTCATCAAGCGGACCACGACGGCCGTCGGCTCGCTGCGCGTGCTGACGTATCCTCTGGAGGGATGGGGGCCGTTCTTCGGGCCGATCGGGTCCGATCCGACGGCGACGATGTTCGGCGCGCTCAAGCATCTCGCCGCGACTCCGCGCGACTGGGATCTGCTCGATCTGCGCGGCATCGACGACGCACATCTCGACAAGGGCCGCACGGCGAACGCGTTTCGCCTAGCGGGATTGCCGGCGACGGCGCGCGTGTGGGAAGAGAATCGGGAAGTCGCGATTGCCGAGTGGTCGACCGGCGAACAATTTCAGCTGCGCCGCCGCGTGAAAGACGCCGAGCGAGCGCTCTGGCAGCAGGGGGGCTGGGAATTCGTCCGGGCGCGCGTCACGGAGGGAGACTCTGAATCGCCGGCGATTTGCCGCGCGATGTTTCAGGAATCGCGGGCGCTGTTGACGCCCGAGAGCTTGCCGTTCGGCTGGCTGCCGGACGTGGTCGAAGCGGCCGTCTGCACGGCGACGGCGGACATGTGCCAACTGTGGGTGAACGGCCGGCTGGCCGTGTCCGCGTTCAACACGGTCGCCGGGGAAGCCGCGCTGCCGGTGGCGATCGGCTGCGAGGCGAACGCGACCGGCGCGGCACAGACGGTGTTTCTCGGCCGGATGTTGTTCGACGGACTCGACCGAGGCGATTCGACGTACCTGTTCGGCCCGAAGACCGCGACGTGGGCCGCAGACTGGCTCCCGGCGTCGCGGCCCAGTCAGCGGCTCACGCATTTCGCCGGCTTCCGACCGAGGGCGCAGCTGCTCCGGCTGAATGCACTGTGCAAGCGATTGTGGTCCGGGACGCCGCAGACGGCGCGCGCGTAAGGAGTCGCGCCGAGTGCCACTGGCAAGGGCTTTGGCTTGCCAGTGCTCTGGACGATGCTCACTTGATGAAAAACACTGGCAGCCCAAAGCGGCCGCCAGTGGCACACGGCGTAAACTGTTGAACTCGTCACCGTGGGCTATTCACAGACTGAGCTAACCACCAGT
Source organism: uncultured Planctomycetaceae bacterium (assembly GCA_964388415.1). Classification (GTDB taxonomy): domain Bacteria; phylum Planctomycetota; class Planctomycetia; order Planctomycetales; family Planctomycetaceae; genus CAZDGB01. The sequence goes on from CAYMAO010000036.1 coordinate 54,839, forward strand.
CAGGAAGTTGTGGGTTGATCCGCTGCCAGCCGATGCCGTGATACGACGGCTTGCGCATTTCGACCGCAATCACGGCAACCGTTGCAATCAACGTTGCGATTGTGGCAATCGGCCAGCCCGGCATTCCCATTGACAGGGTTCCGCCCGCCAGCAGAATAAACCAACCGGCCCACGTCAGTTCCAAGGGGCGTGCCACGCGGAACACGTTGCAGAACAGAAAAAAGTGCGCGATCACGAAGGCGATGATGAACGCGACAGCGCCATCATAAGGGATTGTAGCCGTCGTCACGGCAGCGCCGATGAACAATACCATTATATCGAGTTTCGACAGCCGAAAACCGGGCGCGAATTCACCAATCGCCATGACACGCCTCGCTCCGGTTAGACGTCAATGAAGCGGAAAATGGTTTGCCTCGAAGACTCGGCAAACCCTACGTTGAACAAGGCGTTCGCTCTGATCAGTCGCCGGTTCAGCGCAGGTTGGTTTTGGAGAAGTCGGCGATGGCGGAGCCGATGAAGCGGAAGACGCCTTCGGTGATGGTAAGTTTGCCGACGACATCGTCGCCTTCGCGCGTCAGTTTCGCGGTCAGGACGTCGTCTCCTTTTTCGAACGCTTCGATGGCCAGTTGCCGGAGGCGGTCGCGTTCTTTGTCCTGCTGAATCTCCTGCTTGGTCTTCTTGGCGTTGTCTTTCGGCTCGTTTGCGCGGAGCACGTCCAGCAGTTTGAGCCAGAGGCCGAATTGCATGGTGCCCGAGGCGAAGTCCGGGTCGGGCTGTTCCGGGGCCGGTTTCGCCTGCTGATCGATGGCGTCCTTCAAATCCTGGAGCGCGTCCTTCCCGCAGGCGGCCCAGACGGCTTTGTCGCTCGTGCCGACATACAGGACAGGGTTGCCGCTGAACAAGGATTCGAATTCCTTCTTTCGGCGCGGCGGGACGGTCAGCTCGTGAATCGTCACGTCTGCGTGGGTGACGGAATTCAGCTTGACTTTCCAGTCGTCACGGATTTTCGGCAGGAGTTCGACGATGTCGTCGGCGAGCTTGGCCTTGCCGCACCGCATGGCGATGACGCCGGTGTGCTTGCCGTGATCGTCCTGGTATGTGTCGACGAAGCCGTCGAAGCCGATGTCGAGGCTGGCGTCGAAGATATCGACGAGCTTGTCGAGCGCCTGCTTGGCGGCCGTTTTGCCCGAGTCGGTGAGGGCTTCCCTTTTGTCGAGTTTCACCTTGGTGGCGGCACGGAAGACGGGGTGCCGGGCCTTCGCCTGTTCTTTCCGGAGCGGGTCGAGCGGGAAGAGCCATTTGCCGGTGAGGACCGGCTTAGGATGAAGCTGAACGTTGGCGAAATAGCTGGGCGAAGCCGACAGAATGCGGATGCTGTCGAGCAGAGACGTTTCCGGAAGCGCCGTGAGCTTGAGGTCGCCCGTGCCGGACTTGGCGCCGTCGGCCGTGGTCCAGGCAAGCGTGAACAATTCGGACTCGACGACGAAGCGTTCGGCTTCTTCGAACATCTGGGTTGCGCCGAGTTTGCGCAGCTCGAATTCCGCCTTGTCTTCGTTGCGTTTGAACTTGATCGCCGCTTCCAATTCCTTGCGCAGGCCTTCGAATTCTTTTTTGCGCTGGGCCGCGCCGGAGGCTTCGTTTTTCATCTCCGCGGCGAGATCGACGCCAGGCGTCAGCAGGTGTTTCACCGCGAGCACCGGGTCCGGCAGCGTGGCCGGCACGTCTTTTTCATTCTGGCCGATCATCGCGTATTTGTGGACATGACGCATGAACATCGGCTTGGCGGTTTTGTTGCCGGGCTGCGTGATTTCGTAGAAATCTTTCTGCGGCGGCTTCTTCTTGGCCTTGTAGCCGAGCGTATCGATGTTCTCGAGGAAGCCGTTCTTGCCGTCCATCTTCAGGATGGGGAAGCACGGGAGATTCGCGATTCCCGGGTTGCCGGAGGCGTCGGCTCCGATGGTGAAGTCGATGCGGATCGGCTGATTAGGATCGATTCCGACGAGAAACGAATCGATGGTATCTTCTAGATTCTTCCACTCTTTCTGGAGGCCCTTGTTGGTCGTCAGGGAGACGATCCCTTTCAGATCAGACTTCAGGAATTTTGCGCCGGGCTGCACGACCTTGATCCGCGTTTCCTGCGCGCCGGCCGAGGCCGCAACCAAGAGGACCATGACCCAGCAACAGGCAGCGGTGCGACATTCGGTCACAACGGACTCCTTTCATCCATCACTCAAAGATCCATCACACAGAAGACTCGACGCAAAGCGCGTAAGATGAAGATACACTTTGTCGCGGCGGGATTCTAACGACTTCAGGAAAGGTGGGGAAGTCTGGAATGGCCGGGCGGCGCCGGGATGTTACTGGTGACGCCAAATCGACTTCGGGCGAATGTTTCGACGGGCAATCTCGCGGTCGGCTGGCAATTCGCCGGGATTTGATCGCGAGAAGGAATCGCCGGGAAGCGGGTTACGGTTGGCCTTTGTCCCCTGGACTTGCGGCGTGCCGGGCTTGGCCGGCGAGAAGTCCGCGGGCGAGCGCCACTTTTTCGCTGGCCTGGCCGATCTCGGCGAGATGAGCTTCGACGATGGCGAAATTACCCTTGCGGCCGGCCATTCCCGCAATGAGCAAGTAGCATTCCTCTTTGAGGACGGGGTCTGCGAGCAGCGACGTTAGCGCAAGGGCGGGGGCATAGCGTTCCTGGCCGGCGGCCTGGCAGACGGCCCGGAGTGCCAGCAAGTCCTGCTCGGCGGCGGGGCTCTTCCAGTCTTTGACGAATTGCGCCGCCTGTTCGTAGCGGCTCGTCTCCTGCGAATTGAGCGCTTCGGCGAGGACCTTGGCCGGCGGCGGCGGCAAGGGTTTCTCGGGCATCAACTGATTCCAGGCGGCCGCCACCAGTTCCACGCGATCGGTCCGGCCGGCTTTCCGGTAGTGCTCGGCCAGGAGGCTTGGCAAGTGGGTGAAGATCAGGTTATCGGCCTCGGCGGCGTCTTCCTTCGTGGTGCCTTGACGGATGGAGGACCAGACGGAATCCAGCAGGCCCCACGCTACGGCGCGCGTGAGCAACTGCGTTTCGAGTGCGACGCGCTGCTGTCCGGCCGCGGCCCAGTCATCGAGGTTTTTCCGATACGCGCTGGCCGCGGCGATGGCGTCTTCACGCGTCTTGAGTTTCAACTGCTGCTTCAATTCGTCGCGCAGGGAATTGATGCCGGCCGACTCGGTCTGTTTCAGCCGGCGTTGAATGGACGCGAAGTTCGGTGCAAGCGAACGAATCTGCGCGAGCGCGATTTGCAGCAGCGCCTCGGCCTGTTCCGTTTTCCCGAGCTGGGCTGCCAGGTGGGCTGCTTCAGCGGCGGCGGCGGCCAGAAATTCTCGGGGGGCCGATTCGGGAGGACGGAATTTCGACATCTCCGCCACGCTGTCCGGAAAGGGCTCCTCGGAAAACAAGGGGACCGCGGCCAGTTGTTCGGCCGCATGGGCCAGGCACTCGACGGCGGGAGCGATTTTCCCGGCGTGGGACAGGCTCAAGCCGAGGCGAGCGAACGCCAGGATCTTGCCCGGCGGGGTGAGCGTTTCGAGGGGTTTCTTCCAGAGTTCGGCGTCGCTATCTGTCGCCGTCAGATGGGCGAGTCCGGCGGCGCCTTCAGCCCAGGCGGCCAGCGCTTCGGCCCGGTCGCGTTCGCCGGGGAGTTGATCGGCCCAGGCCCGCGCAAGATCGGCCTGCTGTCGAGCGACGAGTTCGTGCACGGTTCCGGTTCGCAGGGGGGATCGCCAGGGGAGAGCCGGGCGTTGGGCATCCGCTTCGGCCAGATCGAACGTCCCGTAGGCTCTCACGGCGCGGTGCATGGCGGCCAGTTGGGCGGAGTCATCCGTCGCCTGATGGGCCGTGAATAAAGTCTCGGCATCGGCGGGGCGTTGCGTGGCGATGAGAAGGGCCGCCAGTGCGATGGCGGATTCCAGCCGGTCGCGACCCGTCTTGGGGAGCTTTTCGGCGGACGTCCAGGCGTGCTCGACCGATTGGTCGGCGGCTTTGCGGTCTCCCTGGATCAACTGCTGCCAGCCGATCTCGACCCAGGGCGACACTTGATAAAACGGGACGTCTTTGCCGACCTTCTCCAATGCCGAGAGTTGTTCCTGGGCGCCTTTCAAATTGCCCGTCAGGGCAAAGGCTTCCGCAGACAAGCGACGACAGTAGGGCTTGCTGCGATTTTGCCGCGGCTGCAGCGCGGCGTCGTTCATCGTCTTGAGCAGGGCCGTTTGCCAGGCGGCGCCGGTCCGGGCGGGAACGTCCGGGGTATTGTCCGGCACGGGGTCGTCCGGTTTCTGCTTCGAAGCCGCAACGGCAGGCGGCGGCGACTTCTGATTCGAGAGGCTCTTGACCAGGTCCAGGTCTTCCTGAGACGGCCCCTTGAGCGTTGTCGACTGCGGCTGGCTGGCGACGAACCAGGCGATGCCCCCTCCCACGGCCATGAGGGCGACCGTCACGCCGCCCACGAGCGCCAGGCTGCGCTGGGGCTTGGCAGGGGGCGGCGGCGGGGGCTGTTTTGGTTCGGCCGCCGGCGCGGTGAAGACCGGGACCAGGCATTTCGGATTGGCGCACTTCACCGATTGACCGGAGGCATCGGCCGGAACATAACCGACGGTTTCGCACATCGGACATTGGACACGCAGCGGACGCGATTTCGTTCTCGTCGCAGACGCCGGAATGGCGCGGCTGGAGAGATCTTCGCCGATGTCAAAGGGAGAGTCGTCGCCAGGTCCCGGCGTAGGAGAGGGCTTGCCTCCCGGGGGCTTGGCGGTCGACTTGGAGGGAGCGGCGACGGCGGCCGGTTTTGCGGACCCCGGCTTGGCCTTCATCGACGACCCGCAAAACGGGCAGTTTACGGCATCGTCATCCAAGACCGATTGCTTGCACGCCGGACAGACTGCGAACTCCATACGAATGAACCTCAGAAACGGTGATCGTCTGATTTCGTGTTTTCGGCCGCAGTGGCTGGCTGGCCGAGACATCCCTGTTCGGCTGATGCCCGAGATGCATGTCCCGTCCGACGGGGGTTTCGAAATTGCGGCGCGTCAGTCCACGAGCCAGACCGTTTTGCCCTGGCACTCGCGGATCACTTTTTCCGCAACACCGCCGATGAACGACGATTCCAATTGCGAGGCGCCGCGGCGTCCGAGGCAAACGACGTCGTAGCGGCCCTCGCGAATTTCTTCGATGATGGACAGCGCGGCCGCCACTTTCTTCGCTTCCGGCAGGCAGTTCGTGAGCGACAACTTCTCGTGCAGGCTGCCGCCCGGAACACCGGCTTTGACCAGCGATTGCTTCGCGTCCGCGAGCAGTTGACGCCCCTGCGCCTGGGCCCGGTCTGCCCAGGCGCCGGCCAGATCGCGCGGCGGCAGTCCCGGGGCCGGGTGGTCGCTGAGCAGGTATTCCGGCAACAATTCGGCGACGTGAAACACGGTGATCGACGTCCCCGAAGGCATGGTTTTCCCCAGGATGCCGGCCGCGAACTGAACCGCTTTTCGCGAAGCGGCGGAATGATCCACGCAGATCAGGACGTTCACTCTCGATCTCCTCGGGGATGTTTCGGAAATGCCTTGGGCCAGTTCGGCTTCGGCGAATTCTTACCCACATTGTTCCATTGTACGCGAGTCAGGACAACATCAACAGCTTGACCGGAGTACCACGCTTCTTCCGGGTGCATCCGCCCGTTGGTGGTTGTGTCTGCATTCAGTGAGGGAAGCATTCTGCTTTCGCCCGGAAGGCGACAGAAAACTGCACGTCTCTGCCGCCCCTCCGGGGCGGAATGTTACAATCACGCTTCCCCCCGGTCTCACGGCCGGGGCTACATTCTGACGCCCTGCCGGGCGAAAATCCAAACCAGATCATGAACACTCCCGCCGCCACTTCGCCGACTATCGACCTCCCCCCGCGCACCTGGCGCGGCTGGTGGCTGGCGTGGCCGAAATGGTTCCGCATCGGCTGTCGGGATTTTTTTCCGAAAGAGATCTTTGGCCTTATTCAGCGTACGTATTCTACTGCCATGGAGGAGAATGGAGCTGAATTCTCTGTTGGAATAAATCTGTGGACACAACCAGTGCTCTATTGATGATCCAAGACGAAATGTGCTCCGCTCTTGCAGCCGGCAAATCGCCGGCCGTGGTTGGCGACGTTGCTGAATGCAATCTGATCTGTGCGCAAGGACTGCCAGGCAGCGAATCGCTTAATACCAGGAACCTGCTGACTCGTCTCGATGAGATGGCCGAACACGTCGATGCGGAAATCCGCCGGAATTACCACCGGTTCCTGGCCGATCCGTCTCAATCCGAAAACTCCCAGGCGAAATACTGCTTCCTCATGTTGGTCACGGTCCTGCAACAGGACTTCGGCGTTCGTTACAACCCGGACCGCATCCGCGATCCCGATTTTCGCGACTCACGTGATTTGTTCATTCATGGCATGCTGACCGGCAACGGGGGAACCTGTGCGTCGATGCCCGTCTTGTACACGGCAATTGGCCGGCGGCTCGGTTGGCCGATGAAACTGGCCGCGGCGCGCGGACATCTTTTTTGCCGCTGGGATGATCCCAATGGCCATCATCCGTTTGGCAAAGAGCGGTTCAACCTTGGAGGGGACCTGCCAAGGGGCGCATCTTGTTGACGACGACTACTTTCTCCGCTGCCTGGGAATGAGCGATGAAATGGTCGAACTCGGCGGCTACTTGAAATCGTTGACGACGGAGGAAGAAGTCGCCGTGTTTCTGGCTCTGCGGGGTCACTGCCTGGAAGACAACCGCCGACTTGGAAAGACGTGCGAAGTCTACCGCTGGGCCTGTCGTCTCTCGCCGCACGACCCGCCTTTCAGGCCTTCCTGGAACATGCGGAGACTGTTCACGAGCGTCTGATCGAAGAACAAACGTTGCGGAACTATTTCGGGCCGGATGTGCCGTTGCACTTCGGTTATTTTCCGCGGCACGTCTTGCAGAAGATGGCGTCGGACATGGCTCTGGCGGAAACTGAGTTTACTCGCCGCAGTCGGCAAGCGGAGCAGGAGCAGCGCGAGGCGCTGGGACGCTGGCAACACCGTGGAATGAAATGGCGGCTTTCCAGCGCGCCACATCAGGAAGTCTTTATTCCCTGGGACACGCCTCACCCCAGTTCGTTCAATCCTCAATCGGGTCTGGACGGCACCGGTTTGCCGATTCCGCCCGGAATCCCGCAAGCCACCGGCGTCCAGACTCATCCGATGTACTCTGCAATTCCTTTCCAATGCGCGACACACGGAGACCTCGAACACTTGCCGGCGCGGTTGTTGCGGCTGGTTCATCCACAGCGGTTCGCCCTGCGACGGCAAGAAGCCGCGGCCATCAGCCGTGCGTTGCCGCCGGGGCCCACGATTCAGCAACCCCGCCGGCCATCGTTGACGCCGCCGGATGAAGTCCCTTACATCCAACAGGACACGAACTTGAAGGAGAATTGATCATGTACGTCGCAAGTGTCGGGACATTTTTGCAACGCGATCCGCTGGGTCAAATAGGATGTGCGGTACTGGAATACTCCCATGAGGCAGTCTCAAGATCGAGAACGAGGTTATACGAGTATTGTGACTCTTCGCCTTTGTCAGAGAGCGATTCGAAGGGGCTTCAAGGATCTGCGCCTCAAAGCTACTTTAACTGTCGTTCAACGTGCGAGGACCGCCGGCCCCCGCGAGCACCGCTATCACGGCAATCACGATCACGCTCACCAACGGATGTCGCTGATTGATGTCCGAGCGGGGATCTTCCAGCGACTCGAAGTAGTCCCCGAACTCCTCGAAACCGGTTCGCACAACATTTGCCATGACACATCCTCCGTGGTCCGTTCCAAGACACACAGAAAGGATGTACCCGATTCCAAACCTTCGCGCCAGTCGTCCCGAATTACCAGAACCACCCAAAGTGCGCGCCGGCCCTGAGGGAAAGGACTGGTCCCGGCGACGCCGTCGCCGGGCTTTGCGGTGATAATACGGCGCGGCGCTCAGATCGCCTCGCCGCCGGTTTCGCCGGTGCGGATTCGGACGATCTGCTTGAGTTGCGAGACGAAGATCTTCCCGTCGCCCACTTTTCCCGTGCGGGCCGCTTCGGTGATCGCCTGCACGGCCTTGTCGGCGATGTCGTCGCCGACGACGAGTTCGATCTTTACCTTCGGCACGAAGTCGACGGTGTACTCCGCCCCGCGATAGGTTTCCTTGTGGCCGCGCTGACGGCCGAATCCGCGGACTTCGGTGACCGTCATGCCTTACACGCCGATCTTGATCGGTTCCGTAGGGCAGGCTCCCGCCTGATCCGGACAGCGCTTGTCCTGGAAACCTCGTATCGGCCCCTCCCATCGGGTATACTGATCGGAACCTGTTGACGTGTTCCAAATGGGCCTGTGAGGATTTACCAATGCTGCGTTTCCTGTGGATGATGACCTTGGCGTGTGCCGTGTGGACCGGTACGAATCTTGCCGCGGAGCCGAAAATCTTCGTCGGCCATACCGACCCGGCTTACGCGGCCCTCTTCACGCCGAACGGAGAGAAGCTGGTCACCGCCAGTTTTGACAAGACGCTCAAACTGTGGGACGTCCAATCGCAACAGGTCTTACGAACCTGGTCGGGACATACCGGACTGGTGCTGTGCGCGGCCCTCTCGAAAGACGGCACCCGGCTGGTTTCCGGGTCGCTCGACAACACCATCAAGGTCTGGGATTACCCGATCAGCACGCCCGCGTTTACGCATCCGGCCCATCAAGGGGCCGCAAGCCTGTCGCTCTCGACGGACGGCATGCAATTCGTCACGGCCGGGGCTGACAAGTCGATCAAGATCTGGAACACGGCGGATCGGCAGTTGGTAAAAGAAATCGGCAATCAGCCGCAACCGATCACCCGGGTGGCGTTTCGCGGCGATAAAGGCCAGATCGTGACGGCGGATGCAACCGGGCTGCTCCGCTTCTACAACGCGGCCGACAGCGCCTTACAGGGCGTCGTCGGCGCGCATGCGGGGGAAATCACCGGGTTGGAATTCGCGGTCAACAACGCGTTTGTCATGACGTCGGGCGCAGATGGTTACGTCCGCAAGTTTCCCGTCCAGTTGCCGATGGCCCGCCAGGCCGCCGGCCACGGCGAGGCGATCACCGCCGTGAAAGTGCACCCCAACAATCAATGGGTCATCAGCGCATCGGCGGATAAGACGGTCCGGGCCTGGCAACTCGCCAACGGTCAGCCCGTGCGGAATTTCGAGGGGCACACGGCGAAGGTGAATGCCATCGCACTTCGTACCGACGGCGCCTGGCTGGGGACCGGCGGCGACGACAAAATCGCCCGCGTGTTTGACGCCAATGCGGGAACCCTGGTCAAAGCGATGCCCGAGCAGGCGGGCCCCATCACCGCGGTGGCCTTTCATCCGAACAACGTGGAATTCGCCGCGGCCGACGCCACCGGGGCGATCAAGGTCTACAACATCACCGAGGCCAAAGAACTGCGCGCGATTGCCGGACATCCCGGCGGGACCTACGGTTTGGCGTACAGCCCGAACAGCGCCCAGCTCATCTCTTGCGGCCAGGATAAGAAGGTGACGATCTGGAATGCGGCAGACGGGGCGCTGATTCGCCAGATCGACGCCGTGGATGTGCCGCGCTGCCTGGCCGTCTCCTGGGATTCCGCCCAGGTGGCGGCCGGGTGTGACGACAAGCAGGTTCGCATCTGGAACACGGCCGACGGCGCCGTCAACCAGGCGTTTCTGGGGCATACCGACAAGATCACGGGGTTGGAGTATAGCCGCGACAATCTGAAGCTGGCGTCGGCGAGCCTCGACGGGACCGTGCGGACTTGGAGTCCGCCGATGAAGCGTCCGCTGCAGTATTTCGTCGCCCGGAATGCCGGCGGCGCGGTCAGCGGGGTGAGCTTCGCGCCGGATCATCTCACGCTGGCCTACGGCGGCGCGGACAAGACGGTGTACGTCGACGGCCTGTCGGTGCAGTTGTCGCATCAGGCAGACGAGAAGAAGGTGCACGCGCTCTTGATTCATCCTAATGCTTCGCAGCATTTCACCGCCGGGGAAGACGGCCAGGTGAAATTCTGGGATGCCAACGGCGCGCCGATCCGCGCGTTCGCCGGGCACCAGGGGCCGGCACGCGCCATCGCCATCAACCCGAATCAGCAGCAGATCGCCACAGGGGGCAGCGACAAGAAGCTGATTCTATGGAACGTCAACGACCCGGCGAAACCGCAGTACATCATCACCACGCCGTCGGAAGTGGTGCAGATCGCCTACTCCAAGGATCAGAAAAAGCTGCTGGCGGCCGGCAGCGACAATCTCATCCGCGGCTACACGCCGGAACTGCCGACGCCCGTGCCGGCGACCCCCCCGTCGCAGGATCCGATTCAAGTCACCGACGGCCATCCCGCCGCCGTCACCAACCTGGTCATCCTCCCGGACAATAAACTGGCGCTCAGCGCCGGAGCCGATGGCACGGTGAAAGTCTGGCAGGCCGCGCTCGGCGCCGCGACGGCTTCGCTTGCCGGGCACCAGTCGCAGATCTACTCGGTGGCTCTGCATCCGACGAAACCTTTGCTGGCCTCGGCGTCGAACGACAAGACCGTCAAGTTCTGGAACCTGGAGACCAGCCAGGCCACGATCACCACGCCGGCGCAAGGGGGTGCAATTTATGCGTCGATGTTCACAGCCGACGGCCAGTTCCTGCTGACGTGCGGGGCGGATAAATCGGTCCGGCTGTACAAGTCCGACGACGGCGCGCAGGTCCGCCAATACGCCGGGGCCGAAGATGCGCTTTATACCGTCGCCTTGAGTCCCAACGGCCAGGCGGTCGCCGCGGCCGGTCTCCAGCGCAAGATTTTCCTCTGGGATTTCAATACCGCGCAACTGGGGAAAACGCTGTCCGGCCACAAGGACGACATCTACCGCGTAGAATACAACCCGGCTGGCACCCGGCTGATGTCGGTCGGTTATGCGGGAAATCTATACATCTGGGACCCGGCAAAGGACGCGCCGATTTACACCCAGAAACTCCCGGCGATCGCCTACTCCGCGGTCTACGCCCCCTCGGGCAAGCAGTTCATCGCATTGACCAACGACGGGAAGATCTACTTGTACGACCTCCCGCCCGAAGCGCAGTAATTCCACAAGCGCTGGACACACCCTGCGAATGACAACATCGCCGGTAAGGATGAATCGTTGACCTTGCCCTATGACGCCCTCCTTGTCGTTTCCTTCGGCGGTCCCGAAAAACACGAGGACGTGATTCCGTTTCTGGAGAACGTGCTCCGCGGCAAACCGGTGCCCCGAGAACGGATGCTCGAAGTCGCCGAGCATTATTACCATTTCGACGGCGTCAGCCCGATCAACGGGCATGTCCGGGAATTGATCGCAGCGCTGCGAACCGAATTGGACGACGCCGGCATCGCACTCCCCATTTATTGGGGCAATCGGAATTGGCATCCGATGCTCGGCGAGACGCTGAAAGACATGGCCGACGCCGGCGTGAAAAGGGCCCTGGCGTATGTCACCTCGGCATACAGTTCGTATTCCGGCTGCCGGCAGTATCGCGAAAACATTCAGCAGGCGCAAGCCGATGTCGGGCCGTCGGCGCCGGAAGTCGACAAGCTTCGGGTCTTCTACAATCACCCGGAGTTCATCGCGGCCCAAGTCGAACGAGTGAAAGCGGCGTGGGAAGAAATTCCCGCGGACCGGCAAGCGGCGGCGCGGATCGCCTTCACGGCTCACAGCATTCCGTTCTCGATGTCATCGACCAGCCGGTACGTGGAACAACTGGCCGAAACCTGTCGCTTGGTCGCCGAGCGGATGGAGTTGCCGCCCGACCGCTGGCAACTGGTTTATCAAAGCCGCAGCGGCCGGCCGCAAGATCCGTGGCTGGAACCCGACATCGGCGATCATCTGCGAGCGTTGAAATCCGCCGGGGCAGCCGACGTCGTCGTTGTTCCAGTTGGATTTCTGTCGGATCATATCGAGGTGTTGTACGACCTCGATGACGCCGCGCAGTCGATTTCTCGGGAGATCGGGCTCAACATGGTTCGTGCCGGGACCGTCGGCAACCATCCCCGGTTCATTCGCATGATCCGTGAATTGATCCAGGAACGGCTGGATGGCTCCGAACGCCGCTGCGCAGGCCGGTTCGGCCCGAGCCACGACGTCTGCCCCGTCGACTGCTGCCCGGCTCCTGTGCGGCCGCTCCAGGCCAAATCGCCGACGTCGCGGCCAGTGCCGTGAATCTCCCTCGGGTTGGCGTAGTCTCCGACGAAGTCAGCCGGTAAGGTGGAAGGCCTACAGACACTCCTCTTTTCCATCGCGAGGTTGCTCCCGCTTGATGCCGGCCCGAACGCTCTTCGCCGCCTCCTGGTTCGGCCCCGCGCTGATTGCGCTGACCGCCTGGAATGCAATTCTCGCGTCCCTCGACCCCGCGGGCAGTTATCCCCGCCAAAGGGAAGGCCCGGGCCTCACGGTCGACGAGATGTTCAACGTCGAACAGGGAGGATTTCTCGTCGAAGCCGTGAGGCAGTACGGCTTGGCCGCGCTCGATATTCGCAGCATTCGAGAAATCTTTGGACAGGACGTCTACCTCGCCGATCATCCGCCGCTCGGCCGGGTCTGGCTCGGCGTGTTTCATCATCTGACCTGGGCCATTGCCCCGCCGGAGGCCCCGATCGATCAATTCCACTCGGTCACCGCATGTGCGCGGACCGGGTCGGCGACGGCGTTCGCCTTGACGATCCTGCTGGTCGGTTGGTTTTCCGGAGCGAATTTCGGCCCGCGGACCGGTCTGTTCGCCTCGCTCGCGATGACGCTGATGCCCCGCCTCTGGGGACACGCGCACCTGGCGTCGCTGGAAACAATCACCAATCTCACGTGCACGGCGGCCGTGCTGGCGGTGGCGCACTGGTGGAACCAATCGACGCCGCCGACCTGGCGGGCCGGCCTCTTCGCCGGCCTGCTGCTGGGACTGGCGTTTCTGACCAAGATCCAGGCGGTGCTGTTGCCGTTGCCGATCATCGTCTGGACCATCTGGCGCTGGCGCCTGAAGGCCGCGATGCCATTGTTACTTTGGGGGCTGACGGGGGCGATGGTGTTCTTCGCCGGCTGGCCGTGGTTGTGGCTTGATCCGGTCGAACATCTCCGAGAGTATTTCGGGCGGACCACGGACCGTGCCGCGCTTTCGGTCTGGTATTTCGGGACTCATTACACGGACAAAGCCGTCCCCTGGCATTACCCGTGGGTGATCTTTTTCACGACGGTCCCCATGCCGACCGTGCTGCTTGGCTTGCGATTCTCAGCGATGACGGCCTGGCGTTCGCTTCGCTCCGGCAACGATGCGTCCGACTCGGCCGCGATCTGGCTGATCCTCGCAAATGTTCTGTGTCCGCTCGTGGTGTTTTCGCTGCCTGGCGTCGCCGTTTATGATTGCGAACGGCTGTTCCTGACGGCACTTCCGTTCTGGGCCATTCTGGCGGCCCGCGGCGCCGACTTCTTCCTGGAACAGCCGAGCTTCCCCCGTTTCCGCTGGGCCGCGTTGACCGTCGTGCTGCTGGTGCAACTGACCAACCTCGTGAGCATGTCGCCCTGCCATCTCAGCTTTTACAACTTCTTCGTGCAAGGAACGGCCGGCGCCGAACGGATTGGCCTGGAGACGACCTATTGGGGAGACAGCGTCACCCGAAGCCTGCTGGAAGAAATGACCCGGAAGGTACCGCCCGGCGAGACGATTTCCGTCGCGCCGGTCCTGCATCAATTTCAATTGGAATCCCTGGTGCAGCAATCGCCGATTCTCAGAAAACGCCGGCACACGCTCCAGCCGTATGAGGGGCGCCGGGATTCCGCGAGTTATCTCTTGATCTTCCGCCGCCGGGCCGATCTGGCCGACGATTTGCAGTCCGGTCCAGCAAGTGCGGAACTGCTTGCGGAAACCCGCCGCGGCAACGCACAATTGGCCGCGCTGTATCAATTGAAATCTGTCACCCCCCCTTAGCGACGCTTCGCAGAAGCGTGAGTTCATCCAGGAGAGCCCTCATGTCCGGATTTACCCCCGCGCCGCAACACGTCGCAGAGTTTCACCGAGACGGCTTCCTCCTGGTGCCCAATCTGCTCGACGCGGAAGAAGTCGATCTCTTAAGGAACATCGCGCGGTCAGAAAAAGGGTTGTCGGGTCAAGCGATGAGCCGGGCGGACGGCGAAGGGGGAGCCGTGAAACTCACCGTCAGCAATGATCTGCCCGATGATACGATCTACGGGGCGATCGTCCGCAGCCGGAGGATTGTCCGGCCGATGGAACTGCTGCTGGGCGACGAAGTCTATCATTACCACCACAAGATGATCCTGAAGGAAGCCCGCGTGGGCGGTGCGTGGGCCTGGCACCAGGACTACGGCTACTGGTACAACAACGGCTGCCTGTGGCCCGATATGGCCAGTTGCATGATCGCCGTCGACCAGGCCACCCGCGAAAACGGCTGCCTGCAAGTCGTGCCCGGCTCGCACCGCATCGGGAGGATCGAGCACGGCAAAGTCGGCGATCAGACCGGCGCCGACCCCGAACGCGTCGCGGAGATCGTCCAGCGGCTGCCGATTGTCCATTGCGATTTGGAACCCGGCTCGGCGATCTTCTTCCACAGCAACACGCTCCACCGCTCCGACCAGAACCGCAGCGACCGCCCCCGCTGGGCCTTCATCTGTTGTTACAACTCCAGGCACAACGACCCGTACAAAGACTCCAAGCATCCTCGTTATTCGCCGCTGGAAGTCTGGGACGATGCCCGGGTGAAAGAAGTCGGCGCGCGGCAATGGGCGGCGATGCAATGATTGAGAGCCGGGCGCCGAGTGCTTCCTGTTTCAGATAACCCAGTGCCGGATGCGCTTCTTTCCGAAGCGCCTTTCGAAGGGGTGTGGCAATTTTCACTGGCGCGATCTGCGGGGGATGGGTAGGATGCTGGCGT
>CAYMAO010000037.1:0-68639 GCA_964388415.1 uncultured Planctomycetaceae bacterium
TTTATTGTCGGTACTAGAATGCTCGACCGGTAAGCTATTACGCACTTTTTAAATGGTGGCTGCTTCTAAGCCAACATCCCGGCTGTCTCAGCACTCTAATATCCTTTGTGACTAAGCCAATCTTTGGGACCTTAGCAGGCGATCTGGGTTGTTTCCCTCTCGACCGTGAAGCTTATCCCTCACGGACTAACTCCTGAGATAATCGCCATGGTATTCGGAGTTTGGTTAGGCTGGGCAGGCGGGTAGCCCCCCATGCCAGATCAGTCTCTCTACCCCCATGACGGAGTGGCTCAAGGCTAACCCTAAAGTTATTTCGGAGAGAACGAGCTATCCCCAAGTTTGATGAGACTTTTACTCCTCCCCACAAGTCATCCCCCAATTTTTCAACATTGGTGGGTTCGGTCCTCCACGCAGTCTTACCCGCGCTTCAACCTGCTCATGGGTAGTTCACTTGGATTCGCGTCTATCGCCGTCGACAAATTCGCCCTATTCAGACTCGGTTTCCCTGAGGCTTCAACCCTAAAGGTCTTAACCAAGCCGACGACGATAACTCGCTGGCTCATTATTCAATAGGCACGCCGTCACCCATTTTCAGGGCTCCGACAGCTTGTAAGCGTGTGGTTTCAGGTTCAGTGTCCTCCCCTAACAGGGGTTCTTCCCATCTTTCGCTCGCGCTACTTGTTAACTATCGGTCACCAAGGAGTATTTAGCCTTGGGAGATGGGCCTCCCAGATTCAGTCCAGGTTTCACGTGCCTGGACCTACTCGGGGACAGGTCTAGCGAAGACTGAGCTTTCGAATACGGGACTGTCACCCTGTATCGTGCCGCGTTCCAACGGCTTCTTCTAGCTTGTCTTCTGCATGTTGACCGCCCCACAACCCCGCCGACCGAAGCCGACGGTTTGGGCTTCTTCCCTTTCGCTCGCCGCTACTGAGGAAATCGAGGTTTCTTTCTTTTCCGCCAGGTACTGAGATGTTTCAGTTCCCTGGGTTAGCTCGGGAATTCCGGGATCAATGCTTGTTTGACAGCTTCCCCGGACTTATCGCAGCCTTCCACGCCCTTCATCGCCTCTTGGTGCCGAGACATCCCCCACACGCCCTTAGGAGCTTGACCACCAAGATTCACGCCTCGCCAACTCACCGGCTTTCGCCAGCAAACCGGTCCGACAGAATCCTGCCAATCGCCCTTTACTTTGACCGCCTTCGATCAAAGTTCGCCGAACTTCGTATGAAGCTGCTGAAATCGGCCGAAACCGACATGCTCCAGCAGATCCTAAAGGCCATACAAAACAAAATCTGACACATCCGTAGACATCAATCTTCTACGCAATGCAGTATTTGTGAGATGCCACTTGAGTTGCCGCCAGATTGTCAAAGAACAACGCCGAGAGCCAATCGCTAAAGCGACCGCCCCTCGGCTTTCGCCCGGTATGGGCTTCAGCAGACCCGGAGACACCTGAAGCCGGTGCATCTGAAACTGCTGGAGACCACAACCCGCGGCGAACAGACTCGACAAGGGGAATGGTATGAATCTCGGCCGCATTCGTCAAGGAACCAGCCCAAGATTTTTTTACGATTTGTTAAACGCCCATCACTTCTCCCCAAAAAAACGCCAAAACTCATTGAAAAAACAGGCGTTACGCGTCACATCTCGACTGGAGACGACCGGGATCGAACCGGCAACCTCAGGCTTGCAAAGCCAGCGCTCTCCCAGTTGAGCTACGTCCCCTGAAGCGGAAAATCCGAAATTCGAGAGCACGAATCCATCATCAGGATTTGTTTGATTTCGGATTTCGTGCTTCGAATTTCAGTTTTTTCCCAGTGGGGGTACGAAGACTCGAACTTCGGACCTCAGCTTTATCAGAGCTGCGCTCTAGCCAACTGAGCTATACCCCCAACTCGCTTTTCTCGACGAGCCGAGCCCTATGGATCGGCTCTCCCCCGGCGCTCTCTTCAGGCTGCAAGAGAAAATTCCATCGCGGGGACCGTGATTTTGTCATCCGCAGGGCCGCGTGTCCAGCGTTCCGGCCCGACGATCCTGAGAAATTGACAGCGAATCTTTCCTTGGGTTCACACGGAGCCTTCAACTTCTGGTGCCGATTCGAATCGGTCGCCGACGTGCACCGAGCGGCCTCGCAGGAATTCGACGACCGTCATCGGGCGTTTTCCGTCGGGTTGCAGCATCACCAGGAACAGTCCGCCGCGGCCGCAATTCACTTTCAGGGAAACTTTCGTCACTTCGATAATCGTCCCCGAGGCATCGTCCGAATGTTCCTCCGTGGGCAACGCTTCTAGAATTTTAATTCGGGAAGACGCGAGTCCTGCCTGAACCAGCATGGTGAATGCTCCGGGCCAAGGCTGCATCCCGCGAATGTGGCGATCGACTTCCGCTGCGGTCTTTTCCCAGGGAATCCAGCCGTCGCGCTTCGTCAGTTTGCCGACGTGCGATGCCTGTGAATCGTCTTGCGGCAACAGGATGGCCGTTCCGTTTTCCAGTTCCCCGATCACCCGCAGCGTCAACGGGACGGCAACTTCCGCAAGGCATCCTTCCAGTTCACCCGTGGTTTCCTTCATTCCGATGGGCGTTCGTGCGACTCCCAGGATGGGGCCCGCATCGAGCTCTTTCACGAGCCGAATGATCGTCACGCCGGTCTCGGCATCGCCGTTCAAGATCGCCGCGTGAATCGGCGTCGCGCCGCGGTATTTCGGCAGCAGCGACGCATGGACGTTGATGCAGCCCAGGCGGGGCATCTCCAGCACGGCGTTCGAAAGAATTTGCCCGTATGCCGCGACGACGAACAGGTCGGCTTGCCAGTCGTGCAGCGTGGCGACGGATTCCGGCGTTCGCAGTTTTTCGGGCTGAAACACGGGGATTCCGCGGGATTCCGCCAGCACTTTCAGCGGGTTGACGTGCTGGTGATGCCCCCTGCCCGTCCGATCCGGCTGCGTCACCAGGCCAACGACCTGATGGCCCGATTCGCACAACGCTGCAAACACCGGCTGCGCCAGTCGACCCGTTCCAAGAAAGGCGATGCGAAGAGTCATGGGAGGCCGAGGACTAAGGCTTGATGAAGTCGAAAGTCGCTTGCGATTCGCCGATCCCAGCGGCCGCGATCATTTCATTACCACTCCGCCAATTTCTTGCGTAGTTCTTCATCCGACGGAATTTCCCCGCCCGCCTGTTTGCGGCGGAATTGCGATTCGAAATCCGTCACGACCGGTTCGACCGCGCGGCGGGCCGTGTCAGTCATGCGGTCGATGAACAGCACGCCGTCGAGATGGTCGGTTTCGTGCTGCACGGCGCGGGCGGCGAGTTCATCCAGATCCATCTCAAACGGCTGGCCTTGCAGGTCGAAGGCCTCAATGGTCACGAATTCCGATCGTTTTACCGGGCCGTACAAACCGGGGAAACTCAGGCACCCCTCTTCCCCTTCGGTCGTCCCCTTCCGCTTGACCAGTTCCGGGTTGATGAAGACGATTTCCTCCTCTTTTTCCGCATCTTCGCCGGACAGATTGAGGATAAAAAACCGGAGCGGGATGCCCACTTGGTTGGACGCCAACCCGATGCCCTTGGCGGCGTACATCAACTGGAACATCTCCGCCACCGTTTGGCGAAGAGCCGTGTTGATCTCCTGCACAGGCTGAGATTTCCAGCGCAGCGCCGGATGAGGGTACAGAACAATTTCCATTGCACTTCAATCAGAGTGGGAGTTGAATCGGCGGCGGAATTATAGAGTGCCCCAGCGGATTGGTCGAGAGTCGGCCTGTTTCGGAGTTAGAAAGGAATGAAGTGACGTTGCGCCACAGGGAAATATCATTGATTGCCTGAAAAAGCTTCCCAAACTGATGAGTTTCTTGCCCCGATTCTAATCCTTGTGATCTTCAACCGGACTGTAGAATGAACAATTTGACGCCAGGCGATTGCAAAAAGGGGAGACCCAAACGACTCCTTCCGGCAGGTCTTGCCGATCACTGAGAGTGATCCGACAACATCACGATTTTTATTTTAACCACAAGTGATTACAAATAGAAATTTTACGATATTTCTGCACGTTCGAAAACACATTCTTACCCCCGTATTGGCACCCCCTTTGCTCTGACCATTCCGCCATGTCGAACAGAACTCCCCACGGGTGGAGTCTTCATCAGTTCGATTCCAAACCGCCTAGAAATCTTCAGGAAGGAGCGAGTCACCATGCTGGTACTCACACGCAAACGGATGGAAGCAATCAAGATTGGCAACGACATTGTCGTCAAAGTGATTCACACGGGAACGGGAACCGTCAAGCTGGGGATTGAAGCCCCGGCTGATGTGCGGATTCTGCGCGGAGAACTCACGGAATTTCCTGTTCCGAAATCGGAAGCCATGACATTAGACGAGGAGGGCCGTCCATTTGTCGCTGAAGCCGTGGCGGACTGCGATGCGGCCGAAGAATCGGTCGTGCTGGGTCCAATGACGGCCGAAAAATTTCTGACCGATTTTGAAGACGTGCTTCCGGGGCGATCGATCCGTCGGATGCTGAAAGCACATCGGCCGGCACTGAATGCCGCCGCGAAATAAGCCGTGACGCCGTTCAGGGAGCAGAACATGTCATGTTGTTCGATATTCACCCTTGGCGTCTCGGAGAGCGCTGGTGCGCCGGCCTCTCCGATGATGCCAAAGCCAGAGGAAGAGGTTTTCTCGGGGCCTGCTGCCACGATTCCTTCGATTTCCGCTGTTCTCCCGGCGGGAATCCTCTACAATGCCATCATGCGGCAGAGGGCTGATCGCTCTCCGCCACGACGGCAGGGCATCGAACGGGCATCAGCGGGACACCTTCAGGAGACGGCCATGCGGAGCGGAAATCCGGCATTGAACGAAGAGACGTTTGAATCCTATTACCACCAGGCGGAATCCGCGTCCCAGGCGATGACGATCCACGGGACGGCGTGGAAAACGCTGATTCTACTCGGCCTGTGCGCCGGCACGGCGTGTTTCACTTGGACGCGAGTCATCCAACACGATTTCGGCACGGCGATTCCGCTGGTCATCGGCGGAGCCATCGGAGCGCTGATTCTCGGCTTCGTCACCAGTTTCAAGCCGCAATGGGCCAGCGTGACGGCTCCGCTGTATGCCCTGCTGGAGGGACTGTTCCTTGGCGGGATCTCCGCGATGTATGAATTGCGCTATCCAGGTTCGGGCATCGTGCTGCAAGCCGTGTCGGCCACGTTCGGCACGCTGTTCGCCTTGCTGATGGCCTACCAGTCGCGGCTGATTCGTGCCACCGAAAACTTCAAGCTCGGCATCGTCGCGGCAACGGGCGGGATTTGCGTCGTCTATCTGATCTCGATGGTGATGGGCCTGTTCGGATTCCACGTTCCCTACATTCACGAAAGCGGCCTGATCGGCATCGGCTTCAGCCTGTTCGTCGTGGTGATCGCGGCCCTCAACCTCGTGCTCGATTTCGATTTCATCGAAGAAGCCGCCAACCGCGGAGCGCCGAAATACCTGGAATGGTACGGCGGTTATGCGCTGATGGTGACGCTGGTCTGGCTGTACATCGAGATTCTCAGACTGCTGTCCAAGCTCAACAGCCGGGATTGAGCTTACGAACGATTCGCCGCTCACACAGTGAGCGCTCGCTTCGCGGGCGGCGAAACTTCGCCTGATCGTCTGGCAAAGACGGAATCGAATGATGGCGTACCAACGGCGGGTTCTGAGGACTCTGACCGTGGCGGCCGTTTGTCTGCTCTACCATTGGCCCGTCCAGTCCGAAGAACCGCCGGCAGACGTCGCCGTCGCCAAACCAAAGAAGCAACTCTTCCGCGGGGAAGTGCGGCTGATTCCGGAGGCGCTGAAAGAACTCGGCGTCAAGGCGTATCCAGAAGAACTGAAAGACCAGGTGGCGCTGCTCACGAACGGCGAGGAACTTTTGCCGATACTTCCCGATTGGCGCGGCCGCGCTTTTTTCCAGGATGAACGGCTACGCAATCGCAAGGTCGAGATCATCGGCGTTCGAAAGCCGGGCATCCCGTATCTGCAAGTCCTGTCGATCTACACGTTTCACGAAGACGGATCGCGTCAGATCACCGATTACTGGTGCGATATCTGCTCGATCCCGATGTACGAAATCAAGCCCTGCGATTGTTGTCAGCAGCCGATCCGGCTACGATTTCAACCCCGGGACTTGCCGAAGGAGGTGCTGCCGTGAACAAAGCCCGCCATCGGCGACAGAGGGACCAGTCCCGGCGATGCCATCTCCGGGCTTTATGGTGTCGAACACAGATACGATTTGACGAATTGGTGATATGAACCTTGAGCTGAACGATCTCGCGTCGCAACTGATCGAGGACTTGTCGGAAAATCCGGCCGATCTGCGCGTGGAACAGCACGACGGGCCGAACACGGGGCTGCTGTTTGATTTTGGCGTCGAAACCGAAGGGGGCCTGGAAGCCGGCGCGATGCTGGCCTCGATCTGCATGGCGGGTCTGGCCGACGTCAACACCGTGCCGGGGATGATCGGCGATATCGGCTGGCCGCATGTGGCGGTGATGACGGATTACCCCGTCGCCGCGTGCCTGTTCAGCCAGTACGCCGGCTGGAAGATCAGCGTCGGCAAATACTTCGCCATGGGTTCCGGCCCGATGCGGTCGGTCGCCGCGAAAGAACCTTTGTACGACAAGCTGTGGTACCGCGAGGAAGCCGACCAGGTCGTCGGCGTGCTGGAGACCGGCAAGCTGCCGGGGGCCGAGGTGTTTGAATACATTGCCGAGCAGACGAATGTCGCCGCGACCGACGTCATCCTGTGCGTGGCCCCGACATCAAGCATGGCGGGCAATTTCCAGGTCATCGCCCGTTCCGTTGAGACCGCCCTGCATAAGCTGTACGAACTCGGTTTCGATGTGAACCGCATCCGCAGCGCGCACGGCACGGCGCCTTTGGCGCCGGTGGCGAAGAACGATTTGCAGGGAATCGGCCGCACAAACGACGCCATTTTGTATGGCGGCCGCGTTACGTTGTGGGTCTGCGGCGACGATGAATCGCTGGTCGATATCGTGCAGAAAGTCCCTTCGAGCGCGTCCGCCCTGTATGGCAAGCCGTTCCTCGAGATCTTCGAAGCAGCCGGCCGCGACTTTTACAAGATCGATCCACTCTTGTTCAGCCCGGCGGAGATCGTGATCCAGAACATGGACACCGGCAGCGTGCATCACGCCGGGCGGATCGCGCCGAACATTCTGCAACAATCGTTCGGGCTGTGATGCCGTGCGGATTGCCGTGCTGGCCGTCGCCGACAGTTGGTACTTCCGGGACATCGCCCGCGCGGCCGCAAATCTCCAAATCGAGTGCTCGCGAGCCGACTTCACGCAGTTGACGGCAACGGTCAGCGGACAGCGGACAGCGGACAGCGGACAGCCAGCCGAAAGCATTGGAATCCGGTCATCGCTGTCCTCTGTCCACTGCCCACTGTCTGCCGACGCTCTCCTTGTCCGCACGATGCCGCCTGGGTCGTTGGAGCAGGTCGTGTTTCGGATGGATGCGCTGGCCCGGTTGGAAGCGGCGGGAGTTCGCGTCATCAATTCGCCGAAGTCGCTGGAATGTGCCGTCGATAAGTACCTGACGACGTCCCGATGCCATGCCGCCGGGTTGCCGGTGCCGGACACGTTTGTCTGCGAATCCGACGAAACCGCGTTAGCGGCATTCGCTGATCTCGGCGGCGATGTCGTGGTGAAGCCGCTGTTCGGTTCGGAAGGCCGCGGCATTTTGCGGGTCAGCGATCCCGATCTGGCCCTGCGGACGTTTCGCACCTTGAGCCGGCTGCAAGCCGTGTTGTATCTGCAGCGCTTCATTCCGCATCCAGGGTTTGATGTGCGCGTGCTGGTGCTCGACGGAGAAGTGGTCGGCGGGATGAAACGACATGCCGCGGATGGAGATTTCCGTACCAATGTTTCTCGTCACGCACAGGCGGAACAACATTCCCCGACGGCGACCGAGTGCGACTTCGCCTTGCGGGCCGCGGCGGCGACCGGTGCATGGTTCGCCGGGGTCGATTTGCTGTATGATCTTGAGGGCCGGTGCTACGTGATCGAAGTCAACGCCGTGCCGGGCTGGAAGGCGTTCGGGCGCGTAAACGCGATGGATGTCGCAACGGCGCTCTTAGAGCGGATACGGCGCCAAGTCAACGCTTGCGATTAGCGAATGATTCCGCGAAGCGCACGCGTTGATCGACACACAATAAAAATACTTACGAGATTCGATTCACGATGTCTCCCGAATTTGTAATCACGGCGTTATCCGTTCATCTGCCCGCGGTGCTGCGCTGGTCCGGAGCACTGGCAAAGCGAATGCGGCAATACAACATCGGGCTGGGCGGCAAAACGTCCGGCAGCGCCCTGACTGATGCCCTCACGCTGGCCGATCTCACCGTGCAGGAATTGCTGGTGTCGGCGCTGCGCGATTCGGACCCCATCTTCCGGCATTGCCGCATTGAAGCCGAGGAATCCACCGGCGATCTCGCGCGGTTTCCCGAACAGGCGGACTTGACGATTTCACTGGACCCCATCGACGGCACGAAACAGTATCGCGACAAAACCGGCAACGGCTATGCCGTGATGCTGCATCTCCGCAATCCCGAAACCGTGCTCTATTCGCTGGTGTTCCTCCCTGAAAAAGGGGAGCACGGCTGGTGGGTCGAAGCCGGAGAGAATCGGTTGGTCACCGGACCGGACGACCCGGCGCGCGCGGCAGGAGATGTGCTGCGGTCGATGCCTTCGATCGAAAACTGGCAGACGCCGGCGGAGAAGAAAATTTACGTCATCGGCTTTCAACAGCGCGATGTCATGGCGGCTCAGAAGATCAGTGAAGCAGGAATGAGGGGTGTCGCGCCGGACGATATGCCGGGCAGCATTTATGAACTCTTGGCTCAAGGCGAATTCGCCGGTTCACTGATTCATTCGCCGAACGTCTATGATTTCCCCGTGTCGCTGCAGATCGCGAGGCAACTGGGAGGCGACGCCGTCTGGGTGCACAACGGGCAGCCGGTTCATTTCCGCGAGACGTGGGTCGATGACCGGGCCGACATGCTCAGGTTGCCGGGCATCGTGGCCTGCAGCCCGGACCGGCAGATCCTGGAAACGCTGTGCGATGTCGCCAAGGGGTGGAACCCGGACCGCTATCACACGGAAACGGAGCTATGAAAAATGAATCCCAGGGATCGCAATCCCTGGGCTTCTGTATGATTTCTCAAAGCCCGGCGACGGCGTCGCCGGGAACTTATTCCGTCGGCGGCGTCAGTCGTGCCGGCGGAACGGCGGCGGCGATTTTGGCAAAGGCCGCCTTCACCGTCGCTTCCATGTCGCTGACGCTTTGTCCGCCGGGGACGTTGACGTAGTGCCCGTTGCCAAGCCACGCAATGGCCTTCAACAAATCGGTGTCGGCATCGACCCCGACACTGATGGCATGCACGGTGTAGCCTTTATCCACAGCTTGTTTCACGTAATTCAGCGTGCATTTCGCGCTCTGGTCCGATGTTTGATAGTCATAATTACCATCGCCGTCGTAATCGAATAAATCGTTCCAGTTCCAGTTGTCGACCGGTGACGAGTTCTCTCCCCAATCGAGCGTGTTGCCGTTGCCGTCGGTCATCAGCAGAATCGCCGGCCGCGAGCCGCCGCGCTTGTGGGCGTCCAGCAGCGCGATGGCGTCTTTCATGCCGCCGGCCATGTTCGTGCTGCTGCTGTAGTGGGCGGCCTGCTTGTACTTCATCAGGTTCTTCACCGACGTGAAATCGTTCGTGATCGGATCGGTGGAGATGTTGACGTCCGGCGTTTCGGGATTGGAATCGCTGATGGTCGTCTCGATCCGGTGGCTTTGATCGTAGCTGACCATGCCGATCTGGTCATCAAATCCCAGTTGCGTCAGGAAGTCGCAAAGCAGCATGTGGCCTTCTTTGATGGCGTGGAACGGATAATGCCGGGTTTTCCAGAGATCTTTGGTGCTGCTGTAACTCGGCCGGCTTTTCATCAGGTAGCAGACAAACGTCTTGCCGCCGTACAAATCCTTGTGGTTGTAGTCCGCCAGCCCGCCGTTGGACTGGACGAAGCTGATGTATTCCGACCAGCTTCCTCCGGCATACGGGTAAGAGACCGAATTCAGCCCGAAGCAGGCTTGCACGGTGTTGGAATCGTACTTGTGCGAACTGAGCGTCCAGGACTTCGTGACGCTGCCGACCTTGCGGATGGTGACATCGACCTGGGTGATCCGTTTGTTCGCATTGCCGCTGGTGCCGGCCCAGTTGCCAGACGTGGTCGTCTCGTTGCTGATGTTGAACGTCTGGGAGCCGCCGCCAGAGAACGACAGAACGATCGTTTTGAGATTCGTGTTGGTGGTGATGTCGACGTTCTTTCCCTTGAACGTCACCGTGGCGCTGGCGCCGGTGTTCGACTGGGTCTTCCAGGCGTATTGCGGCTCATAGGTCATCGTGCCGACGTTCAACGGCTGCAAGTCATCCCAGACGAGCTGCATATTGGCTTCAATCTGCGCCTGCGGAAGCGTGACACTCTGCTCGTCGTTGAAATAGCTGTCGAAATTCATCGATCGGGAGAAGTCGTGCACGACGACGATGTCTCGGGGCTCGATGTACGCGATCGATTCCGTTTGCAGCACGGTACCGGTGTTGCCGAAGACAGACGAGAAAATCCCCGGCAGCTTGGCGTCCGGAGCGGCGGTGTCGCTGTTGTTGCGGCGGGCAATCACCTTGACCACGTTGACCTGGCTGTTGCCGACGCTCCAGTTGGTGGTATAGGTCCCATTGCTCGGATTGTAAGAGCGTTGTCCGAAGACGACGTCCACCGTGGGATCGACGTAGATGCCGTTCATCTCGGCAACGGATTGCCCGGTGATTCGCGCCTGGGCCAAAGCGTACTCAAACACGTTGGACACGTTGCTGTCCGCGGTGCGAATGGCGTCGGTGATTTCCATCGCCGCCGCCAAGGCTGCGGAGTCGGTCGCGTTCTGCATCTTGGTACGGGTGAGGGAGATCATCCCCAGGTCGACGGAAAAGGCGACGAACCCCATGACGGCCGTCAAGGCTACGGCGGCCACAACGAGGAAAACTCCTCGACGCGCCGGTTGCGGCCAACGGGCAGAGTCGGACCAGCGTGAACTGAAACGTCGCATCATG
This sequence comes from uncultured Planctomycetaceae bacterium, assembly GCA_964388415.1. Classification (GTDB taxonomy): domain Bacteria; phylum Planctomycetota; class Planctomycetia; order Planctomycetales; family Planctomycetaceae; genus CAZDGB01. The sequence goes on from CAYMAO010000037.1 coordinate 11,159, forward strand.
ATTTGTTCTCCCCCTTAAAAATCGATCGGCGCAGGACTTGATGGGTGTCGGCGTGAGGCCGCGTTGTGCTTGGCGAAAAACGATTGACGTTAATTGATCAGCGAGGTCCGGCCTTTCCGGAAGACGATGCATGTCGTGAGATTGTTGTCAGCATCCGGCAGAAAATTGTCGGTATTCACCGCGGAAAATGGGACGGTGACGCTGATTCGAAAGTACTTCAAGTCGTTGCTGGGATCGGTCAGGTCAAATGGGGTTCCCGCCGAGGCGCCGTTGGCGTGGGTGATCGTGACGATCATCTGGTCTCCGGGCAGGCCTTCCGCCTTGAGCGCGTTCTTGATGTCCAGAATGACCTTGGCATTCGCCGTTTGGCCGGACAACAGTTTTCCCGAGTTGTCCATCGACGCCAGCCGGCCCGATTGGCGGATGGCGGAATACATCTTGCTGGTCGTGTCGATGTTGTACGCCGTTTGAATAGATCCCATAATCAGCGTCACGAAGACCGGCGCGATCAGGGCGAATTCCACCGCAGCGGAGCCTTGGCGGGTCGCGACATGTTTCGGCGTGGATCGAATCAGCTTGCGCATCACGGTTTCCTTCTCTCTGGAAGTCCAGTTATTCGTGTCGCATTACGGCTCGGCCCGTGACCGTCGCCCCTTGAATCCAAAACGGAGGCAGCAAGGCGACGTTGTCATACGGCACGGTCACCTGCACCAGGAAACAATCGCTGGTTTTCGCGGTCGTCAGATCGATCGCGGGCAGCGTGTTGTAATTCAGCGTCTCCGGATTAACGTTCGACGTGTCGAACACGCTGCCGTCCCTCACCATGACCGTCGCATTCGTCGTATTGAATGCAGCCGAGACGACCGCATTCACCTTGGTCGTGACTTGCGAATTCGTCACACCTTGAAAGCTGCCGAGATGCGCTCCCTGCCGGGCGGCGGCATTCAGCGTATGCACCACCATGAAGTAGTGGCCGAACTCCATCAGCCCGGCGAGCAAAATCCCGAAAATGGGAAGCGTCAGCGCGACTTCCACCGTCGTCGCACCATCGCGACGGGTCGTGCTTCGGGAGTGTCGCCTGGCCAACTGCCGCATAATTCGTATTTTCCAATGGTCGGAGCAACGAGTCGTTCCCTGGCTCTCCTGCTAACATATGTCAGGAATTCCTGTCGTGTCGGCATTATTCCAGAGATTCTTACCGTCGCACGCCGAACATGGGCTATACCCGTGTACCAAAAAGGCAACACGCCTCGCCGCTGGACGCCGCAACTCGTCTCTGATGCGTCACTTGCGGTCGCCCGTGCCGACCGGTGACAGGCGGGTGTGCGTCTCGATTTTGGGTGGAAATAGGCGGGTCTGCAGGATTCGATCGGAATGCAAGGAAAAATGCAAAATGCAAAATGGACGGGGCAATTGCTGTAACAATCGCTGACTGTCACGTGTCATAACCCATTTTGCATTTTGAACTTTGCATTTTGCATTGGTTTGACGATCCCAGGGACGACCATGATCTACCTAGAAACGAGATGCACGCCCGTGACAGGGGGTGCATCCGCTGGTTCGTGGTCTGAACATGGGACTGAACAGGTTTACGCGGGAGTGATCGGCATCGGATTTCGCCCGGAGGGCGGCAGAGAATAGCCCAGGACGTGAGTCCTGGGTCGCGATCTCGAATTCACGCGAAAGCCCCGTCAGGGGCGAAAGAGTCTGTCGCCCCTGACGGGGCTGGTTCATCCTTCACTCGATTCCCAGGACTTACGTCCTGGGCTAAGTTCTGGCGCCCTCCGGGCGAAAACAGAAAACCTCCGATCAATCACTGAACGCAGGCACAACCACCAACCAGCGGATGCACCCTGTGACAGGCTATTAAGGGTACGCTCGTTTGCAAGACTAAGCTGGGCCTGCTAGTCTGGCGTCACGGGCTGACTACAAAATTTCTAGTTGCCGTAGAACTCAAGAATGGAGCGTGTTTATGGCTAAAGCGACGAACGATCTCACCGTGACTGATCTGGAACGAATCCTGAACGCCCGTCGGTCGGCGTTGCGCAATCTCAACAAGCGCCGCGCCAAAATCCAGAAGGAACTGGCCAAGGTGGATGCAGAAATCCACGAACTGACCGGCGGAGTCGGCGGCAGCGGTGGCGGCAAGCGCCGGGGACGCCGCTCCAAGAACAAGCAGTCTCTCAGGGTCACGGTGCTGGAGCTGCTCAAGAAAAACAAAAAGGGATATGCCCTGGCGGATCTCTCTCGCGTGATTCTCGATTCCGGATATAAGACGTCGAGCACGAATTTCCGAAATGTGCTCTATCAATGTCTCTATAACACAAACGGAATCTCCCACGACGAAGCGAGCGGCACCTATCGCTACAAAGAGCCCGAACCCAAAGGAAAACCGGCCGCTGCGCCGGTGGAGAAATAGTTCGGCGCGGAAAATGATTGTGTCGATCGCCTCGCCGGAGATCGGCGTCTCGCCGCGAATTCACGGGCCGCAGCACCGAAGGCTGCGGCCCGTGCCGTGTATCCTTCCGAGGAAAGCCAGACATGCCAATTCGCCGACGCTCTGTGCCCGTTGCGAGCCGACCCGCTGCACGATCGGCCAGTTCACCGGCCGGCCGGCCCGGAGAAATTGATGCCGACCGCGCGATTCGGCTGGTGATGGAATTGATGGCTGTTCCCGGCAAGAGCCGCGAAGAAGCACGGATCATCGAGGTCATTTCCAAGTGCCTGCGCAAGGCCGGCGTTCCAGCATCGGCACTGGTCATCGACAATACGGCTCAGAAGAGTCCGGGCCAGACGGGCAACCTGATCGTGAAGCTGCCCGGCACGCGCAAGCTGCCGCGGCGGCTGCTGATGGCCCATGTCGACACGGTGCCGATCTGCGTCGGCTGCCGGCCGGTGATCGACGGGGACTCCATTCGCTCGTCCAATCCGGCAACCGGCCTCGGCGGCGACGACCGGTCGGGCGTCGCCGTCGTGTTGACGTCCTACCTGGAACTCTGCCGACAGAAATTGCCTCATCCTCCGCTGACACTGTTCTTTCCCGTGCAGGAAGAAATTGGGCTGAATGGCGCCCGGTATGTTTCGCTCAGTCGGCTCGGCCGCCCCCACTTCGGTTTTAACTGGGACGGCGGCGATGCCCGGATGGCGTGCATCGGAGCGACCGGAGACTACGGCATCGACATCGTCATCGAAGGCCTGGCCAGCCATGCCGGCGCGCATCCTGAAGAAGGCGTCAGCGCCATTTCCATTGCCGCGGTGGCCATTGCCGATCTGACGCGAAACGGCTGGCATGGGTTGATCGTCAAGGACGCTGGCCGGGGCACTTCCAATGTCGGCCAGATTCATGGCGGCGAGGCGACCAATGTGGTCACTCCCTCGGTTCATCTCCGCGCGGAAGTCCGCAGCCATGATCCGGAATTCCGCAAGGTCATCCTGGAACAGTACCGGCGGGCGTTTCTCGCGGCCGCAGAATCAATCCGGTCGACGAGCGGTCAATGCGGCCGCGTCACCTTGAGCGCCGACTTGAAATACGAATCGTTTCGCATCGATCCCACGGAATCCGTGGTGCGACTGGCGGAACAGGCGATCGCAAAAATCGGCCTGATCCCGAAAACGTGCATCAGCAACGGCGGACTCGACGCCAACTGGATGACGGCCCACGGCCTGCCGACGGTGACTTTAGGCTGCGGCCAACACGACATCCACACCGTGCGCGAGAACCTGCACATCCCGAGCTTTCTGGACGCCTGCCGCATCGGCCTGCTCCTGGCCAGCGGCGACGCAGACTGAGAGCCTGTCCGGAATTGCATAGGCAATTTGGCCACAAAAAGCACAAGAATCCACAAAAAAGAAAATTCAGGGCGAGTCGAAGATTCCCTGTTTTTTGTGCACTTTTGTGCTTTTTGTGGCCATGTCTCTGCCGGATTTCATGCTGTCTTGAGTTCCGGATCGCCACTGAGAGAACTGCAGACTGCAGTTTAGAACGGGCTTTGAAAGCCCATCACCTGGAACCGGGCCAGTTCCATCGGATTGGTAATTTTCAAGGCGGCGATACCGTCATAGGCGACCATCACCTTGCGAGCGCCGAGACTGTCCGGCGTCTCTCGCTCGATGAGGACGATACTGCCGGAAATCAGAAAGTCCTTGAAGGGGATGGACTCTCCATAGGACGTGATCATGATCCCCCCGCGAGGGATGCTGGCCGGCCAGTTTTCGAAGAGCGATCGCCAGGCATCGGCGGAATGCATACGTCCCCTCGGTCCTTCGTCAGCGGGAAGCAGCCAATGACACAATGACCCCAAGGGGAGTCGAACCCCTGTTCTCGGACTGAAAATCCGATGTCCTAGGCCTCTAGACGATGGGGCCGCCAAGAGAGGCGAGAGTTTACGCAATCTCGCTCCAACCGGCAAGCCGTCTGGTCCGAGAATTACCACAATCCGGACGGACTGGCAAAGAATGACTCAGAAAACTGCGAGAAAAAAGAAACGAAGAAACTGGAATGGCAAATCAGCGGATCAGGCAGACGGCGGGACGCCAGGTTCCTCGGCGACAATTTCGGCAGCCCCGTCGCTTCCGGGCTGCTGCGATTGAATCGCGGCATAGACCTCGCTGCGATGGATCGGCACCGACTTCGGCGCTTCAATGCCGAGCCGCACTTTGTCACCCCGAATCTCCAGCACGGTGATGACAATTTCGTCATCAACGACGATGCTCTCGTTCTTTTTTCGCGACAACACCAACATGATTTCGCTCCGGGGGGCGGCCAACCTCCGCACGCTGCAGTGGCACACCTCACAAGGCGACAAGCAAGCCCCGCCCGAAAACAGGACAGGCACTGCCAAGACGCGCCACTCGGTGTGAGTCCATACACCTCTCGTCACCGTAGGCTCATTGTAAAGTCTACAATGAGCACGGTCAAGAGCGGATTTTGGTGATTGTGCAGAACTTGCGCGGAGCGGCTCCAGACGAAACTTCGCCCCATAGCCCGGACCGGAATCACGCGAGAATTTGCCCCGAAGCGAATCAGATGATTATATAGGGAGAATTCGCTTGCCGCGGGGATTCAGGAAAAATAACCAACCCAAGCAAGCGAGAGCGGACCGGAATTTTAGCAAGAGACTCGATCCGCCCCCACCCTGTCCCCTCGGATTATGCCATGTCCTTCAGGCTCTTCAACGCCCGAATTTTCACGACGCGGCGCGCCGGCTTGGCGGCCACCTTCATCATCTCGCCCGGCTTGAACGGGTTCGGCCGCATCCCGGCCTTGGTGGCTTCTTTCACGATCACGGAAATCTTCAGCAGTCCGGGCACCGTAAACACGCCGGGACCTTTCTTGCCGATGTTCTTGCCGATCAACCCGCCCAGGGCCTCCAACACGCCGGCGACCTGCTTGCGCGGGAGGCCAGTGGCTTCGGCCAGGGCATTCAAAATTTCGGACTTGGTGAGGGGTTTAGCAGACGGTGTGGCCATTGGACTGTTCGCTCCTGTCTTGGAATCCTAACCATTGACATACGGTATCAAGCCGCCCGATCAGCAGGCTCTCAATACCAACAGTAGTTTTGGTGACGTAGTAGACCCAGGCGGATTTCGATTGTCAATCTTCACGATCAACTTTTTCATCGAGTTTTTCAGGGTTTTTTCAAAGCTGATCGAAATCTTGACATTGGATATCTTGCGGCCGCGCTTCCTGCCCATCGCTTGTCGTCGGTTGTCAATTGGGATTGAAACGGGGATAACCAACGTTGACAACGTGCCCGGCATCCCGGCCGACTGCGCCCGGAATTACGTCTCTGGAATGTGCGAGCCTCATTGACGGACTGGAACCACTCCCGCCATGATTCCCTCGCACCCGTCGGACGCCGGACACCTCTGGCACCCCTTCACCGAGATGTCTTCGTTTCGCCTAGAACAGGCCCCGATCATTGTCGAAGCCGACGGGTTCTTTCTGATCGACGCCGACGGGCGAAGGTATCTCGACGGCCATTCTTCACTGTGGTGCAACATTCATGGACATCGCGTGGCGGCCATGGATGACGCGGTACGCTGCCAGTTGAATCGCGTGGCCCATTCCACGCTGCTCGGCCTGTCCAACGGACCATCGCTGGAACTCGCGGGAGAGCTGGTCCGGCGCGTGCCGCGGGGTCTGACGAAAGTCTTCTATGCCGATTGCGGGGCCGCCGGCGTCGAAGTCGCACTGAAGATGGCGTATCAGTATCACCGGCAGAAGCCGCATCCCGAGCCGCGTGACTTGTTCGTCGGGCTCACCGCGGCGTATCACGGCGACACGGTCGGCACGGTGAGCCTGGGAGGAATCGATCGGTTTCACGCGTTATTTTCCGGGCTGACGTTTCCGGTGCTTCGCGTGCCGACTCCCGCTGCGCCGGGATCGTCCTTGAGCGAATGCCTGACACAGACTGAAGCGATCCTGTCGCGCCATGCGGACCGGATTGCCGGGTTCGTGGTAGAACCGCTGGTCCAGGCCGCTGCCGGGATTCTCGTGCACCCGCCGGGATATTTGCGGGCCGTTCGCGAACTCACGCACAGGTTCGGCATCCTGCTGATTGCCGATGAAATCGCCGTCGGGTTCGGGCGGACGGGCACACTGTTTGCCTGCGAGCAGGAAGATGTCTCGCCGGACTTATTGATCCTGTCGAAAGGGTTGACCGGCGGCTATCTCCCGCTGGCCGCCACGCTGACCACCGAGGAAATCTACGAAGCGTTCCTCGGCGAGCCGTGGTCCGGCCGGGAATTTTCCCACGGCCACACTTACACTGGCAATCCCCTGGCGTGTGCCGCGGCTCTGGCCTCTTTGCGACTGATCGACGAGAACCGCGTGCTGGAGAACGTCGGCCGCATTGCCGAGTGTTTACGACAGGAACTCGCCATTCCTTTGAGCGTGGAGAGTGTTTCCTCTGAAGAAGCGTCACCCGGGGGCTTACATCCCCCGCTCAGGAAATCGTTCTGCGTGGTCCGTCAGAAAGGGGCCATGGTGGGCATCGAACTGCTGCGCGAGACATCCTCCGCCCCTTCGATTCCGTTTCCGCCCGAACTTCGCATCGGCCACCAGGTCACGCGGGAATGCCGCCGGCAAGGCGTGATCGTGCGAAACATCGGAGACGTGATCGTCGTCATGCCGGCTCCCGCCATGCCGGCGACTTTGGTGAAACAACTGTGCGAAACGGTCCGGACCGCGATCGCCAAGGTGCTCATGCCAGCGACACACGAGTAACGTCTCACGCCGCGCGGCGGGCCGGTTGCGGCACGACCGGCGCCGGGAAGCGAATCGTCGCGGGATCGTCGACAGCGGATTCCGTTTCCGGCTGCAACGGCGGGAGGGCATCCTGCGTCGGCAACACCAGGCCGACTTTGGCAAACAGCCGAAATAACTCGTCGACGAGGGGAGGATCTTGCGAGGCGCTATGCGTGCCGCTGGCTTCCAGCGTGGCCGTGAGGCCGTCTTCGCGCGGGATGTGATAAGCAATCTGCCATTGGGCATTCCCCGACGCGGGTTCGGAATCGATGTTCTCCCAGCTCAACCGGGTGGTGATCCGGTCTTGTGCCTCGACGCGGCACACGTACTCCAGCCGCGTGGCTCTCATCTGGGCGACCCGTTGCACAACGTCGTCCCACAACTGGGCCCGTTGTTTCGGCTCGAGGCTATCGAGCCGTGCCAGAAGCAGCCGGGTGCGCAGCACGCCCGATGTATCGACGAGCAGATCGCCCAGTTCCTGCAGATGCCGGAACACCAGCGACGTTTCGTGGTAGCCGAAGACGCGGCCCAGGATGAGCAGCCCGAGCACGCCGGCGCAAATCGCCAGGCCGACCGGTTCGCTTTCCATCAGCACCGAGATCAACGCGGCTCCCGCCATGATCAAGGTGAGGCCGGCAATCGCCAGCAAAGCCTGTTGACGACTGAGGCCGCGATCCTGCAGTCGATGATGAATGTGTCCGCGGTCGCCTTCGCCGATGCTCCGCCCGGTCAATCGCCGGCGGAGAATCGCCATCACCGTGTCAAACAATGGGATGCTCATCAGCACCAGCGGAACGCCCAGCGTGAAGGTGGTCGCCGTTTTGGATGAGGCCTGAATCGACAGCGCCCCGGCGAGAAACCCGATGGTCATGCTGCCGGCGTCGCCCATGAAAATCTTCGCCGGCGGCCAGTTGTGACACAGAAACCCGATGAGCCCGCCTGCGATCACGGTGGTCAACATGGCCTCCGGCCGATGCCCCTGCAGTTCAAACAGGACGGCGATCGTGGTCATCACCACCAGCCCAATGCTTCCGGCAAGGCCATCGAGCCCGTCGATCAGGTTGACAATGTTCGAGCAACCCACCAGCCAGAGAATGGTGAGCGGTCCGCCGAGCGGGCCAAGCGGTATTTCCCATCCCAGAATGCCCACCAACTCCACGGAACCGTTCAGAAAGACGAACGGCAAGCTCGCCAGAATCTGGCCGAGCAGCTTCACCCGGGGGGTCAGCGGCCAGCGGTCATCAACCAGGCCTAAACAGCAGAAGCAAAGAGTCGAGGCTCCCAGGCTGAAGGCCAGACGGCGAGTGCCGGCATCCGCGAGCCACGCAGCGTTTGTTACGCCGCTCAGCGTAAACATGCAGAGAATGGCCGTGATGAACGCCACGCCCCCCATCACCGGGGTGGCTTTCTTGTGGGTCTTGCGGCCGCCATCGGGTTTGTCGACCAATCCCAATTTCGGTGCAATCCGACGCGCCCCCTGATTCAGCGCGTAGCTTAACCCGATAGTCATTGCCATCGGTCCGAAGAATGTCGCCGCCGGCATCCATTCCATGACGGTTTACATCCCGCTGGTCGTTGCGCAAATTCAGCCGACGGTGACGTTTTACGACGAAAGACCGAGAGCCAGGCCCTGCGAAACGGCAGCTTTGAAAATCGAAGACGTGCTGTGGGAGATGAGTCTGCGCCGCGAAGTATATGCGCCGTCGAAATTCGGTCAAGACGGATCGGCAGGGTTCGCCGCACACCGGCATTCTTGCTTGTAAGTGCCGGGCTTTGACCGCGTGTCGCGCGCATCGCACAATGAATGCCACGCATCAGACGCAACGGAACGGAGACGTTGACAGTGACACTCACCACGCAGCAGGTGCTCGGGACGGACGGCCGGATCGCGCAGCGGCTGGCCGGCTATGAAGCAAGGCCGCAACAACTCGAAATGGCCGACGCCGTGGCGAAGGTCATCGCCCGGCGGGAACACCTCATCGTCGAAGCCGGCACCGGCACGGGCAAGAGTTTCGCCTATCTCGTCCCGGCCATTCTCGCCGCGACGTCGAAACAAGGCACCGACGCTCCGCGCACTCGGATCGTCATCTCCACACACACAATCAGCCTGCAAGAGCAGCTCATCAGCCGCGACTTGCCGTTTCTCAACGCCGTCCTGCCGGTCGAGTTTTCCGCGGTCCTGGTCAAAGGGCGATCCAATTATCACAGTCTGCGGAGATTGAAGGGGACCGTCACCCGCTCCAACATTCTGTTCAACGACCCCGCCGAGATGCGGCAGTTGCACCAGGTCGTCGAATGGTCCCGCACGACGACCGACGGCAGCCGGTCCGATCTTGCGTTCACCCCGGCGTCCCGCGTCTGGGATGAAGTTCAGAGCGAGCACGGCAACTGCCTGGGGAAAAGCTGCCCCACATTTAATCAGTGCTTCTACTATCAGGCGCGGCGCCGCGTCTGGAACGCCGACTTGTTGGTCGTTAATCACGCCTTGTTCTTCTCCGATCTCGCCCTGCGGCGCGAAGGGGCCAGCGTGCTCCCAGATTACGACGTCGTCATTCTCGACGAAGCCCACACCATCGAACAGGTCGCCGGCGATCATCTGGGCCTCGCCATTTCCGCCGGGCAGATCGATTACCAGCTCAACCGCCTCTACAACGACCGCACGCAAAAAGGGCTGCTCATCAAGCGCGGCGGCAACGAGGCCCAGCAACTTGTCGACCGCACCCGCCACGCCGCCTGGGATTTGTTCGACGACATCCGCAACTGGCAGCGCGAACATGGCAGCCAGAACGGCCGCATCCGCCAGCCGCCGCCGATTGACAACACCGTCAGCCCGGCGCTGACCGACCTCGCCATCCATATTGGAGCCATCGCCGAGAAAATCGAGAAGGATGAAGACCGCATCGAATACTCGGCCGCCGCGGAGAAGTGCCGGATGCTGGCCCAGGAACTCACCGCCTGGTGGCAGCAGACGGCCGACAATCACGTCTACTGGATCGAAACGTCCGGCCCGCAGGGGAAACGGACCAAGCTGATTTCCGCCCCGCTCGACGTCGGCCCCACCTTGCGTCAGGAACTCTTTCAGAAAATCCCCACCGTCATTCTGACGAGCGCCACGCTGGCCACCGGCGTCGACAACTTCGATTTTCTCCGCAGCCGTTTGGGACTGACGCAGGCCCAAGAACTCAAGCTCGGCAGTCCGTTCGACTACCGCTCGCAGGTGACATTGCATCTTCCTGAAGGGATCCCCGACCCGTCGGAAAACCCGTCTGCCTATGAAGCTGCCGTCTGCGAACGCATCCCCGACTATGTCGACCAGACCAAGGGCCGGGCCTTCATTCTCTTCACCAGTTACGGGATGCTGCAAAACTGCGTCCGCCGGTTGACGCCGTGGCTCGCCGCAAAAAAGTACGGCGTCTACGTCCAGGGGGACGACATGCCCCGCTCGCTGATGCTGGAAAAATTCCGCAACGACCCGGCAGGCGTCCTCTTCGGCACCGACAGCTTCTGGCAAGGCGTGGACGTTCCCGGCGACGCGCTGCAAAACGTGATCATCACCAAGCTCCCGTTCAGCGTCCCCGACCAGCCGCTCCTGGAAGCCCGCGTGGAAGCCATCCGCGCCGCCGGCGGCAACCCGTTCATGGAGTACCAGGTTCCCGAGGCCGTCATCAAACTCAAGCAAGGCTTCGGCCGTTTGATCCGCTCAAAAACGGATACAGGCATCGTGGTGATTCTCGACCCGCGCGTGAAAACCAAACGCTACGGGAAGATCTTTCTGGAGAGCTTGCCAAGGTGCGGGGTTGGGGAGTGACCAATCATGCCCTCGACGGGGTTCCGCCGTGGTTTTTGCGGGAGGACGCAGCCTCTTGCCGGGTTGATGTCGCTGGCCGCCCGCTGTTCTCGGGGTAATCCTTCATGGTCATGCGAAAATTCGAATTTCGCGTCACCCTTAGTAACGCAGGATCAGGTCAACGGTGAGACGGTCTTGGATGATGTCACGCCGGGTGGTGTAAGGGATTTCATACGCGAGGCCTAGTTCCCAGGTCTGGTTCGGCTTGTACTTGACGCCGTAGGCCCCGGTGACGAGGTCGTTTCCAGCAACGCCGACGGAGCCCAGGTTGAACAGGTCATGTCCGCCGACAGGCAGGGGGAACGCCGTCCCGTTGGACATGTAGTGAAACCAGTTGGCTTCGGTAAAAAGGTAGAACCCGGAGCAGCCGAGTTTGCGGTCGATGTGATTCGACCAGTACCACATCTGGTTGGCGGCGGCGGTATCCGCCGGGAGCCGAAATCCGCTGCCGGAGATGTAGTGCCAGTCCGGCAGAAATTCTTTTCCTGCCGAGAGGAACAAGTGGAACTCGCCGTCGCCGTTGCCTTGCAGGGCGCGGGTGCTGCCGACGGGCAGTTCATACGCCGCGCCGGCACTGAGTAGGGTCTGGGTTTCGGCGTTCTTATACAGGTTATATTTGAGTCCGATCATCACATCGGCAAAACCGTCCTTGAGCACGTCGCTCTGTGAGACGATGAAGCCGTCCTTGGACGCAATCAACGACAGGTTCTCCGTCAACGCCGCACGTAGCTGCGCGGCATAGACCTGCACGTTGTCGCCGCCGAGACTATTCGGCAGATGGTGATTCAGAAAGATCACCCGGGCTTCGGTCAACGTCCGCGGATCTTCAAAATAGACCGGGTTCGTCATCGGACTGACGAAGTTCGTGAACTGATGGTCCGACGGGGCGATGAGTCCGAATAAGCGGCCGTTGTCCGCCGCGGGAGCATCCGAAAAAATTCGTTCCGTGATTTCCCATTGAGAGGGATTGACGAGATCGAGCGCCGAGGCAGGCGACTGGGCCGAAGCCAGCAGGGCGATCAACAGGCAGGCTGATTTTCGCATTTGTGACAGTTCCGTATGTATTATCGGGGGTGGGGAAGCAACGTCGCATGCGCCCAATCCGCCGGATGTTTCGAATGAAGCGGTTCACGATAGACTTATCGAGAACCCTCCCGCCGCGGTTTATCGGACATTCGTCCGACGGTACGGTTTCCCCAACCGTTACCTCGTCGAAAGGTGAATGGCCGAGGCGGGTTTTTCCAAGTGAAGAGGCGAAATGAACGCGGACAGTTCCGTGCAGGGGGCCATGAGCGTTGCCTCTCCAGCACTGTGATTGACATCCGCCAGGCGCTGGCGTCTACTTCAGTCGGAAACCAGGTGAGAAGTCGCACCGGGATTCGGGAGACTTCGGCTGGATGTGAAGAAATGTTTTTTGTCGGGAGGCACTCTTGCGCGGTCTGTTGCTGGTCCTGGCGTTGCTAGGCGTCTACTCCGACAGGTTGGACGCTGGGGAGCGAATCCAGGCCTATTGGCCGCGGTTTCAAGGACCGGCCGGGCAAGGGAATTCGCCGGAGACGGGACTGCTTCGTGCCTGGCCAGAGGGCGGGCCGTTGGTGCTGTGGCGGACGCCCGTGAAGACCGGCTGGTCGTGCCCGACGGTCGCGGGAGATTCAATTTATGTGTGCGCGACGGAAGCTCAGCGGGGAGACACGGAGAGCGTCGTCTGCCTGAACGCCTCCGACGGAACCGAGCGCTGGCGGTTCGCTTACGAAGTCGGCCCGTATTGGGAACGGAACATCGGCTGGGGCCGGGGCGGTTTCCGCGCGACGCCCTGCGTCGCCGGCGACTGGCTTTTCACTTTAGGAGCCATCGGCCACCTGCACTGCCTGAACCGGCACACGGGCGCCGTCGTCTGGCGGCAGAACCTGTGGGACGAATGGAATCCGTCCGGCGAAAAGGGATACGTCTTCTCGCCCATCGTGGAAGACGGCAAGCTGATCCTGTGGTACGGCGACGGCGTCAGCGATGTGCACGCCGAGTCGCCCGATCCGGAAACTGAACGGTACAAGCGCCTGGTTTTGTGCCGGGCCCTCGATGCCCGAACCGGCAAGCAACTCTGGGAATTCCGTGAACAGCACATCGGCAGTGCGCGGTGCGGCGAAGGGCAGACCCCGGCCGTCGCAAACTTCGGCGGCGACAAGTGCCTGCTGGTGACGGCCAACTGCGATCTCAAGGCGCTGCGCATCGCCGACGGCAAGGAAATCTGGAAGCTGCGCTGCATCAAGCTCGATGCGCGCGGCACGACGATCCCGACGCCGCTCGTCCACGAGAACTTTATCGTCAATCTTCCCGACAACGACGAAGCTCACGTCGTCGAATTCAACCGGGATCAACTGCAATCCGAGCCAAGATTCGCCTGGAAGAAAAATCTCGAAACGTATTGCGCAATCCATCAATTCCGGCTGCACGGAGGCTATTTGTACGGCTTCACGGGCGAAATCCGCGGGGGCGACGAGTCGGCCGCCAGCGAATCGATGCTCAATCTCTCGTGCCTGGAACTGGCCACAGGAAAATTGATGTGGAGTCAGCCGGGATTTCGCAACGGCGTCGCCCTCACCGAAGCCGACGGACTGCTGTTCGTCCGCAGCTACCAGACGCTGCGTTTGATCGAAGCCCGTCCCGATCGGTATCAGCCACTGGGAAAAGTCCGCACGCACGATGAATCTCGGCCAACGTTGAACCTGCTGGACCTTGTGCAACCGGTGCTGTCCCGGGGCCGGCTGTTGATCCGCACGCCGAAGGAACTGATTGCCTACCAAGTCGCCGAGTGACCAGAATTTTCAAAAATGCTATGATGGCGTGCGAGCGGGCGGAACTCACTCTCTTGACCTCATACTGCCGATGACGCCGTCATTATCTTCGCCCGGTACCTGGTTCTGGCCGCTGGCAACATTGGCGGCCGTGTCGCTGCATTTCTGGTTTCCGGAAACGCCGACGGGCATCACGCATGACACGTACAGCCCGACGGCGGAGGGACAGAAGGCATTCTTCCGGCTCGTCGCCGCGCAGCCGGACAACATTGTCGTCTGGCGCAACCGCCGGCCATTGACGCTGGTGCTGGCAGAACTCGACGGGGAAGACAATTTGTGCATCCTGGGACCGGAGCGTCCGCCGTCGTCCGAGGAATGGTCGGCCCTGATCGACTGGGTTCGCCAGGGGGGATCGCTGCTGTACGCCTGCCGCGGCGACAAAGAGCAGGACATTCCCTGGCTCAAGGTGAAATACGTTCCGTCTCCGCCCGAGGAGGACGCGCTCGAACCGAAGACGCATCTTCTGCCGGCGCAGCAGCTGGCCTGGTGGACCGACGGCAAGCTGGAAGCGCGGAATGCGGCGCCGCTGGTCGAATATGACGGCACGGTGCAGGCCGTGCGCGTGAATTACGGCAACGGCCGAGCCGTGATCGTCGCCAGCGCCCTGCCCTTTTCCAACCAACTGATGAGCTACGGCGACAACAGCGCCCTGGCGATTCGGCTATTGGAATCGGCCGGGCCGCTCGATTTCGTGACGTTCGATGAATCGCTGAACAGTTCCGGCTCGGCGAAAGTCGTCGGCATTCTGTTCGATCCGTTGCTGAGGCCGATCACCATTCAGATCGTGATCGTCACCATGCTCTTCGGCTGGCGGCACAGCCGGCGCTTTGGGCCGCCCACGCGCAGCGACGTGACCGCGCGGCAGAATATCGTCGAACACACGGACATGGTCGGCAACTGGTACTGGAAATCGCGCGACGGACATTCCGTGCTGAAAGCCTACCTCAGGCAATTGACGTCGCTGCTCAAATTGAAGACGTTCAAAGGCAATGAAGACCGCGTGCTCGAACCGATCGCCCGGCGCTCAGGCCGCGACACGGCGACACTGCGCAAGGAACTCCAGCAGGCGTATCAAGCCGTCCGATTCAAACGCGTCGAGCGCCGTTCGGCGGCAAAAATCATCCGCCGGCTGGCGGTCATTCGCCGGGATGCGACCGTGAGAGTCAAGGGGGATAGAGGGTCAAGAGGGATAGAGGGATGACCGACTACGGACCAATCATGCGCCTCGCCACGGTTTTGACGCCGCCCAGTGACGAAAACTTCACCCTCGCCGCCCAATGCGGCGTGACCGATTTCATCGCCCGTTATCCGCGCGGCGTCGGGGACGATCTTCCGACGCTGCAACGCAAGGCGGCCTCCTTCGGGATGATATTGGCCGGCGTCGAAGGTTATCTGCCGATCGAGCGGCTCAAACTGGGGCGCGACGACGGCACGGAACTCGCCGCCATGAAATCGCTCCTCGCGGAGATGGGCGATCTCGGCGTCCCTTTGCTCTGCTACAACTTCATGGCCGGGACGGACTGGGTGAGGACACAACTCGCCGCGCCGGAACGGGCCGGGGCGAAGGTGACGGCGTTTCGCCTGGCCGATGTGGAACGGGCCGTGTCGCTGAGCGCAACGGCCCAGGGCGGCCTGCACGAGACAATTTCCGCCGCGGCGCTGTGGCAAAATCTGGAGCGGTTCCTTCACGAATTGCTGCCGGTCGCCGAGCGGTTCGGCATCACGCTGGCCGCGCATCCGGACGATCCGCCGCTGCCTCAATTGCTCGGGAAAGATCGCATTCTGAATTCCGTCGAGGGATTCGAACGGCTGGTGAAATTGGCCCCGAGTCCGCATAACGCGATCTGTTTCTGCCAGGGCACATTCGCCACGATGAGCATCGACATCCCGGCGACGATCCGCCGGCTGGGGCCGCACATCCAGTACGTTCATTTCCGCGATGCGCGCGGCACGGCGGACGATTTCGCCGAGACCTTCCATGACAACGGTCCGACCGACATGGCCGCGGCCATGCAGGCGTATCGCGACATCGGCTTCACCGGCCCGATGCGGCCCGATCATGTCCCCCAGATGCTCGGCGAAGACGACGGCGAACCCGGCTACACCATGTTCGGCCGGCTGTTTGCGTATGGATATATGCGGGGGCTGATGCACGGGACATGATTGGGCGTGCGAAATCGCAAGCGTGCAAGGCGGGCGGTTACAAGATCACATTCGCGCGCGTGGCGGCCGAGCGGAACACGGCCTGCGTGAAATCAAACACGGGCAGCGCGCATTCCGGCGGGCAATGATTCGGGGCGATGCCGTGAATCGTGTCCAGGAATCCCGACACCGGGTTGGAATCGGGTTCGGTGATCGCGAGCGGCACGAGCTTGCCGGCATGACCGATCCAGAGCTTGTCGTGCTTGAGCATCAGGTCGGCCTCGGCGCAATGAATCGAAACGTCTTCGCTGAGATGATGCGCCCGGCCGATGAAATCCAGCGTGCACGGCACATCGCCGCCTAACACGGCGGACACGCTGGCCACGATTTCCACCTGGCTGCCGCACTTCCAGGTGCGGGCAAAAACTTCTTGCGGCGGCAGGCCGGTGAGATGAAACAGCATGTCGATCTTATGGCTGCCGGCGTCGCCGATGAATCCACCGGGGTTCTGCCGCGGATCGTCGCGCCAGGTGCCGGTGATCGTCCGCTGCCAGAACTCGACGCTGTGCGTGGCAAACGCCTGGACCGGCCCCCAATTCCCGGAGGCGATTTCCCGTCGAAGCGTGCGAAACCCGCCCCAATGCCGGCGCTGATAGCCGATGGTGAAGACCTGCCCTTTCCGTTGTGCGGCCTGTCCGAGTGCCATGAGTTCGAGGATGTCGGCCCGGGTGTTGGCGAGCGGCTTTTCGCAGAGGACATGCCAGCCGTTTTCCAGCGCCGCTTTCGCTTGCCGAAAGTGGAGGCCGGTCGGCGTGCAGAGAATGACGGCATCAATGTCGGACCGGGAAAGCAGATCGTCGAATGACGATGCGCACGCCGAGGACACGTTCAGATCCGCGCAGAGTTTCGCGGCGAGCGATGGATCGGCATCCAACACCGCCCTCACCATTCCGCGGCCGTCGCGCATCAAGTGTTCGCCGTGATGCCGGCCCATCCGCCCGCAACCGACGATGGCGAACCGCACGAGTGATGAGGAAGATGACATTCATGCTCCTGCTCTGCGACTGAGATTGCTATGATGATAAAGTCCCGGGGAAAATTCATTGCAACGATATTCCCGGCCTGTTGCCAGCGTGGAAAGCGTGAGGTGTCATGCACATTCTGTTATTCGATATCGACGGCACCCTGCTGCGTTCCGGCGGGGCGGGTCAGGCGGCAATGGAAGCGGCCCTGCGCAAAGAGTTCCTGCCGGAGTTGCCGGCCGTTGATATCCCCACGGCCGGGCGAACTGACCGGGCAATCTGCACCGATCTATTCGAGCAGTTCGGGTTGTCGCCGCTGCCGGATTTGTGGGACCGGTTTCAGACCGCCTATTACCGGGAACTGCCACACCAGTTGGCACAACGGGACGGCATGGTGCTGCCCGGCGTCAAGGAATTGTTGAACAGGGTTTCCGAGCGCTCGGACGTGCTGGTCGGGCTTCTGACCGGGAACTTCCGGGAAGGGGCAAGGCTCAAGCTTTCGCACCATGATCTGCACCACCACTTTTGCCTGGGAGGCTATGGCGATCATCATCTTAATCGCGATGACGTGGCCCGCGAAGCCTGGGCGGCCGTCCGAGAGAGACTGCCCACGGCCGATATCGAGCGGACCTGGGTGATCGGAGATACGCCGTCGGATATCCGCTGCGCCCGGGCCATCGGAGCCAAGGTCCTCGCCGTGGCGACGGGTATGTTCGACAGCACGGAGTTATCGTCCCATGTCCCGGATGTCCTGCGCGAGGACATCTCCGACCACGAAGAAGCCCTGCGCCTGATGGGGCTGGAGTGACCCGGCGCCTGCGCGGCCCGATCCGCCGGTGATTGCGGCACGATACGGCGGCTTTTGTTGCGACCGGCACAGCCGGTTTTCCCGTCAAGTTCGACAGAGTCTTTGGACGATGTAGAAGTTGAGGGAGTCTCGCCGGACGCGCCCGGAGACTGGTGCGCGCGGCGTCGGACATCAGCCGGAATCGGACGGCCGGTGCTGACGAAACGAGTTCCCTCGCCAGGGAGGGCATCGGATGGCGTCGCGCATCACGATTTGGGTCTTGCTGTTCGGCGTGATTTTTCCCGCATTGCCGGTCCAGGCAGGCGACGGTCCCCGCTGGCACAGTGACGAATGGTATCAAGAGCGGGCCTGCGACCCGATCGGCACACGGCAGGTCGAAAAGTACGGCAAGCAGTGGCCGCCGTATCCGCGCCCGACCGGCAGGGGCATGACGTTCTGGCATAAGTACCATCATGCCCATTACTGGCCGCATCCGTACAATTGCGAAGACCGCGAATACGTGCAGAACATCGTTCGGCAACAGGCGAACATCGGTTGGGAAGGCGCCACGACGCTGCACGATTATCACTTCGATCCGGAAACCAATCGGCTCAACTCCGCCGGCGACGCCCATCTGCGCTGGATTCTGACGCAGGCGCCCAGCCAGTATCGCACGGCATACGTGTCCCGCGGTTCATCAGACGTGATCGGCCAGGTCCGCGTGGCGCAGGTGCAGGTTGCGGCCCAGGCAATGGTGGGGGGCAACGTTCCGCCGATCCTCATGAAGAATGATGCATTCCTCGGCCGGCCGGCCATCGAAATCGATACGCTCCGCAGGCTTGAATTGCAGTCGATTCCGCAGCCGCGGCTGTTCGTGATCGGTTCCGGCGGCGGAACCGCGGGCGGCGGCGGCAGCCCGAGTTCCTCGCAGGCCGGCGGCACCTCCGGGCAGCCCACCAGCAAGTGATTCACGCCTTCGTGAAGACGCGACCGACGGATGAGGAGTCCAAGGGTGTCGGTGTCTCAGACAGTCCCTGCGATGGCTCCCCCGGGGAAGAATCCTCCGGCGGAAGGCCAAATGTTTGATCTGTACTCCAACCTGTTCTCCGAGTCGCCGCCCGACGAAGACTCACAGCCGCGCGGACGCGGGCACGCGGGCAGACCGGCGAGCCCGCCGCGCGCCCCGTTGACATTGCAAGAGACCGGGCTGCACCTCGGGCAACTCGTCGAATACGTGCTGAAGCAGTTGTATCTTCACGGCACGCTGACGGGAGAGGACGTCGCCCGGAATCTGCGATTGCCCTTTTCGATCGTCGACGAGGGTCTGCGTCTGCTGAAGGACCAGCGGTGCATCGAAGTCGCCTCGGGGGAACTGGTCGGCCGGGTGTCTTATCGATTTTCCCTCACCGATCTGGGGCGAGTCCGGGCTCGTGAGGCTTTCGATCAATGCCGGTACGCCGGGCCGGCGCCGGTTTCGCTGCCCAGCTATGTCGAGCAATGCCGCAGGCAGGCCGTAGTCGGCATGGCCTGCACGCCGGAGACGTTGCGAAGGGCGTTTGAAGGTTTTGTGTTTCGCGAAGGGCTGCTTGAAGAAATCGGCCCCGCGATCTGCACCGGACGCAGCCTGTTCGTCTACGGACCGCCCGGCAACGGCAAGACGATGGTCGCCAAGGGGCTGGGGCGGTTTCTCAATCTGTACGGCGGGGAAATCTACGTTCCCTACGCCATTCACCAGGAGAATACCGTCATCACGGTGTTCGACCCGGCCGTCCACCAAACGACCGATGATGAGGATCTGGCCCATCGGGGCATCGTGTCCTCCGCGACAGCCGCGCCGATTTCCACCCGGGTCAACCACCTGGAGCCGGTGGACCTGCGCTGGCGGCGCATCCGGCGGCCAGTCATCATCACCGGAGGCGAACTCACGCTGGACATGCTCGAACTCCAGCATCATGAGACCGGCCGGTACTACAATTCGCCGCTTCATCTCAAGGCGAACGGCGGCGTCTTCCTGATCGACGACTTCGGCCGGCAACTGGTCAGCCCCAGGGACCTGCTGAACCGCTGGATCGTCCCTTTGGAAGAGCGCATCGACTATCTCACGCTGGAAACCGGAAGAAAGCTGACGGTGCCGTTCGAGCAGTTGATCGTCTTCTCCACCAATCTCGATCCGAAAGACCTGGTGGACGATGCGTTCCTGCGCCGCATTCGCCACAAGGTTCGGATCGATCCGCCGAGCCGCGACGCCTACGACGAAATCTTCCGGCAGGCCTGCCAGCTGCGCGGCATCGCGTATTCCGAGGGGACCGTCGAGCATCTGTTCCAAGAGCATTACACAGCCCGCAGATTACCCCGCTCCAGCGACCCGCGAGATTTACTGGAGATTATCACCTCATTGTGTCGATTTCACGATCAACCGGTGGAGTTGTCGAAATCGCTGGTGGAAACCGCCGCGCGCCAGTTTTTTGCGCCGTTATAGTCACGACGGCTATGGGCTGAGGGTCAAGGGTTCAGGGCCAAGACGGAAGACGTGGCGTCAATCTTCCGTCACTTATCCCATAACCCTTAACTCTTAGCTCTTTTGCGGTCAAGGAGGATCGTCATGGCAGACCGGTGTCGACTTGTTGCCTCGTGGTGCACCGCGGCCGGTCTCTCGCTGCTGGGCGTCGGCTGTGCCGTGTTGACCGCCGGAGGCTGCGCGACGGCCCCCAAAAGCCCGTTCGCCAAAAAAGCTCAGGAACCGGCAAGCACTGCCGTTTCGGGCTCAGGGAATTTTGCCTCCAACGACGGCATGAAAAATCCCTCCAAGGTCTACCTGGCCTACGGTCAATGGCAGGAACAGATGGGCCAGCAGGCCGAAGCCCGCGAATCGTACGGGAAAGTCCTGGCCGATCATCCCAAGGATGTGGAAGCCCTCTTGGGCATGGCCCGGCTGGACCAGGCCGCCGGATTGATGGACGACGCCGAACTCCGGCTGCAAAAAGCGTCCAAGATCAGTCCGAAAGATCCGCGTGTACTGGCCTCTTACGGCAATTTCTATGCGGCACAACAGAATTGGCCCCGCTCGATCGACAAGCTGCAAGCAGCCGTCAAACAGGCGCCTGATGATCCCCGGTACCAGTTTCTGCTGGGAGTCTCGTTGGCTCGATCCGGCGATGCGGACCAGGCGTATCCGTATTTCATTCGCGCCGTCGGCGACGCCCAGGCCCATTTCAACATCGGCTACATCCTTTACGAACAGGGTGACCGGGCCGCTGGCGAGAAACATTTCGTTCAAGCCCTCGCCCTGAAGCCCGATCTGGCCCCGGCCCAGACCATGCTGGACCGCATCCATCACAAGCAGGGCGACACCATGCTGGTGAAGGGGACGGAGGATGCCGACTCGCCGGCGGCGGGAGTCCGCACGATTCCTCTGAACACCCAAGAAGAACGCGTCCCGTTGCAGGGTAATGAGACCTCTCTGCCTCGCTCGACAACTCGCCGCGTGAGCAATTCGTCCCTGCCCGAGCCTCCGCCAGGGCTGACGCCCGCCCAACTCGAACAGTGGCGCAATCAGCAGGGCCAGTAAACCGCTGCGAGGTCCACAAACCGGACAACCGGACTCCCGGGCGATTCTCCATCTTGACCGAATTGCCCCGTCGGACGTATTATCCCCCGCTTTTCTTTGGGTGGGGGACAGTGCGCCATGCGCGGCGGACAATGGTCGGAACGACAACGTCTCACGGCGATCTTGACGATCGCGTTGCTGCTGCGCCTGGGGTGCGCCGTCGGCGTCCAATTTCGGCTCGATCAGACAACGCAACAGGTCTGCCTGATTCCGGGCGATGCGGACGGTTATTGGGAACTGGCTCGCAAAATTTCCGCGGGCGAAAATTTTGAGTTGTACACGCCGCCCCGCCGCGTCATGCGAATGCCGGGCTTTCCCGCTGTTCTAGCGGTTTCCCGCGTATTCTTCGGGGGCAACCTGCTGGCAGCACGAGTCTGGCTGGCGATCCTGGGCACAGCCAGCTGCGTGTTCGTGTACCTTCTGGGTAAAGAGCTGTGCGATGCCAGCGTCGGGTTGTGGGCCGCGGCGGTGACGTCGGCGTCTCCCGTGCTGGCCCTGTTCAGCGCGCTGATTTTGAGCGAATCGACTTTCGCCGCCGCATTGACGGCAAGTCTCGTTCTGCTCGTGCGACTGCATCGCCGGCTGCGGCAGCCGCCATCGGCACGCGAATGGAAGCTGGCGATTCTCGCCGGCCTGGGCATCGGACTTGCCACGTACTTAAGACCGACCTGGCTGTTGATCGCCCCGATCTCCGCCGGGCTGTTGCTGCTCGGCCAGGACTTCCCGCGCCGCGCACGTGCCGCGGCGTTCATCTGCCTGGGGACGTACGCGGTGTTGCTGCCTTGGGCCCTGCGCAATCAGGCCGTCACCGGGCACTTCACGTTCACGACGTTCTGGGTCGGGCCGAGCCTGTATGACGGGCTGAATCCCATGGCGAACGGCGACAGCAATATGACGTTTTTCGACGAAGAGAATCTCCTCGGCCGGATGAGCGAATACGAAATGGACCGCGAGTATCGCCGACGCGCCTGGAAGTACGCCTGGGACCATCCCGGACGCGCCGTCGAACTGATGGCGATCAAGCTGGTCCGCTATGCGACGCCGTGGCCCAATGCCGCGCAATTTCAGAGCCCGTGGGTCCGAAGCGTGGTGGCAGCATCCTTTCTGGCGATACTGATCCCGGCCCTCCACGGGACCTGGATATTCCGCCATCGATACGACGTACTCCTGGCTGCGTGGGGGCCGATCCTGTATTTCGCCGCGATCCACATGCTGTTCGTCGGATCGATTCGGTATCGCCTCCCGGCCGAATACCCGTTCGCCGTCCTGGCCGGCGTCGGCCTTGCCGCATGGAGCCGAAACGGCAAGAAAGACCAGACATGACACGCAGTGTATCACCCCTTGTAGCCCCGTGTTTGACACCCCCTGCATTCACCCTGCCTCTCTAACACTTAACCCCCTGCCCCCTTCGTCCCCGTGAAACTCCTCCAAACCCTCCGCTGGCTGGCAATGACGTCCCTGGTGATCGCCGGGGCGGCGGGCGGCGGTGCGTACTGGCTTTTCACACGCAGCGATGAATTACTCAAAGCCGAACTGCTGCGTCAATTGGCGCAGATGTTTCCCAACGCGGAAATTGATCTTGACCGCGCTCATTATGACCTCGCCGGGAAAGTCCGGGCGCATCTCGTTAAAATGACCTTGCCGGAAGAAACTTCTCCGGCGCTCACGATCTCGGAACTGGTGATCACGCTGGATCGAGAGCAATTTGCCGAGTCGCAGGCGATCGTCATTCACACGGTGCGATTGGTCAAGCCCCGGGCCTGGGTGACGCGGTTTGTCGACCAGACCTGGAACTGGCAACAGATTCGGATGCAGCGGACCGAAGGGGGCGTGCTGCCTGATCTGGAAATCGAAGGCGGCATCGTCACGATCCAGCTCGAACAGCCCGAGAACCGCCCGGCCGTCCCCGTCCAGTGCACTGATATCCAATTGACGGCCCTGGCCACGTCCGAGCGGAGCTGGTCGGTGACGGCGGCAAGCCGCGTCGACAATTCTGCGCTCGTTCAAGTCCGCGGTGAAGGAACGCTCGACAGGTTTCCCTGGAAACTGTCCGTCAAAGCCGACGGCCTGATGATCGATCAAAACCTGATCGCCAAAGTCCTGAAGATCCGCCCCGATTGGCGGCATTTTCTCGACCAGGCGGAAGCCCGGCTGGAAAAGTTCGCGGCCGGGTCGCTCTCCCCTACCCGACCGGGCGTCAATAACGAGGTCTCCGAGCGCGGCACCCCCTCACTCGGCCAGATCGGGCCGGACGGCATCGTGAATCTCGGCGTCCAGTTGCTGACCGATGTGACCGTGCACGCCGGCCAGACGTCCGCGAGTTCGCCGCCGGACTTCCAGCTCGAAGCCGTGTTTCAAAATGGCCGCATCGCCAACGCACTGCTGCCGCTGCCGCTGAACGACGTGACCGGCCGGCTGGCGGCCGATCGCGCGCACGTCTCCTTGCACGAACTCAGCGGCAGGCACGGCGAATCGCTGATTCAATGTTCCGCCGCGTGGTCGACCGAAAGCCAGCCGGTGCTGCACGTCCACGGCCGGAAAATTGTCGTGGACGAATCGCTTGCCGCGCGGCTGCCGGGCTCCTTGCAGCGGTTGGTGCGCTCCATGAACCTGGCCGGGATCTGCAATTTTGACGCCGAGGTCGTGCGGACGGACTCCGGCTATCTCCCCAAGATCGATCTCGCCCTGTCGCGCGGCAACCTGACCTATGAAAAATTCCGCTACCCGATTCGAGACGTGGCGGGGACGCTGGCCTGGCGCGGCGATCTGGCCATTCTGGAAGCGAAGGGACACGCCGGAACCGCGCCGGTCACCATCACCGGGACGATCAAGCATCCCGGCGCCGGTGCGGAGATGGTCTTGCTGGTTCAAGCGAAAGACTTGCCGATCGATTCCACGCTGCTGGAGGTCAGCCCTCCAGTGGTGAGCAAGACCATCGCGGCGCTCAACCTGCAAGGCTCGGGCGACGTCTGGACGAAACTGATCAAGCCGGCTGGAGTCGGCATGAAATGGACGACCGACATCGCGGCCCGGCTGCATGACTGCAGCTTGAAATACGAACGGTTTCCGATTCGCATCGACCGTGTCGGGGGACTCGTGCGCTGGGACGGCGAGACGGCCGTGTTGGAAGACCTCAGCGGCCGCCACGCCGATTCGAAAATCACCTGTTCCGGAACGTATCGGCGCAGCCCCGATCCGGGAAAGCTGGAACTCAACCTGACCGCGAGCGATGCACCGCTCGATGCCGAACTGCACGCGGCGCTGCCGCTTCGCCTGCAGCAGGCCTGGCAGGAATTCCGTCCCACCGGACGGTTCGATCTGGAATCGAACATCACCTGGTCCCCAGGCAGCCCGGTGGACGTGCGACTTCCGAGCGTGACCTTGAAGCACGCGGAAGTCGCCCTGAAGAGTTTCCCGTTCCCCTGGTACAACGTCGCTGGGACGTTTCGCTTTGCCGATGACAAGCTGACGGTCCTGTCGCTGAGTGCGGAACACGACGACTGCCGGCTGCGCGGCGAAGGTTCGGGAAACTTCGCCGCGGACAGCCCCTGGCAATTCCGCTTCACGGAGTTCTTTGTCGATGATCTGCCGACCACGCCCGCCTTGCGCCGGGCTTTGCCGCCGGAACTCCGCCTCGTGATGGATACGATGAATCCGTCCGGAACGATTTCCCTGCAAGGTCCGATCACGTTCAACGGGCCGGATGACCGCCGGGACGACGTCGGCATCACCTGGAAAACCGACGTCGTGCTCAGCGGGTCGGACCTGACGCTCGGCGTCCCGGTCGAAAATCTTCACGGACGCGTTTCCATCCACGGCGCCTGGGACGGCCGGGAGGCCGTGATCACCCACGGCGCGCTCGACCTCGATTCGCTGGAAGTCTTCGGCCACCAGTTGATGCACGTCCAAGGACCGTTCCGGTATCAACAAGGGGTCTTGACTGCCGGTTCCCGGCAAGCCGTGCTCGGCCCGCTCGATCAAGCCGGAAAAAATGCGCGCTGGGACGACCAGATCAGCGCCAAGGCGATTGACGGCACTTTGACGCTCAACGGAATCGTCAATTTCGAAAACGAACCCAGCTACCGCCTGCGGATGTTCCTCACCGGAGGCAACCTCGAACAATATGCCCAGATGTATCTGCAGGGCCAGTCCGACATCCGCGGCAACATGAACGGGTGGATGGAACTCCGCGGGCAAGGAACCAACGCCGAGCGAATGACCGGCGCCGGCCGGTTGACCATCAGCCCCGCCGAATTGTATGAACTCCCCGTGTTTGTGCAGATCTTCAACGTGCTGGGACCGCAGCTCCGCGATCGCTCGGCGTTCAAGTTCGCCGACTTCCAATTCACCGTGGCAAACGGACGATACGAATTCCGGCCCATCGAACTGGCCGGCCAGACGATCCGCCTCATCGGCCGAGGTTCCGTGCGATTTGACGGCGTGATCAACCTGGAGTTCTATTCCCGTTCGGCACGATCTTCGGTGCGCATCCCCGTGATCAGCAACGTGGTCGACATGATGAGCCGGGGCTGGGTTGGCGTCAACGTGACCGGGCATATCAAAGACCCCGATGTCGTAATGCGGACGATTCCGGAACTCGACGACGCTTTGCGGCAATTCCTGAGCGGCTTTGAACCCCGGCTGGTCCCTACCCGCACCGGACAGGGACTGCCCGCAGATCGACGATGAGCATCCCTGTTTTGCCGCTCACACAGTGAGCGTTTACTTTGTGAGCGGCGGAACTTCGTCGCCTCGTTCGCTTGTGTCTCGTATCCTGTCGCACCATGATTTCGTCATGTCCCCTGCACGTCCTCCTGCCGGTCAAACGTGGAATCCGCAAACCTATGCGGAAAACGCGAGATTTGTCGCCGATCTCGGACGGGGTGTCGTCGACTGGCTGGCTCCGCAGTCGGGAGAATCGATTCTCGATCTCGGCTGCGGCGACGGAGCCTTGACGGAAACGCTGGCCGCTGTCGGCTGTGAGGTCTTCGGCATTGACGCCAGCCCCGAGCAGATCGCCGCCGCGAAATTGCGCGGCCTTCACGTCGCCATCGCGGATGGCCACTCCTTTGACCTCGGCCGCACCTTTGACGCCGTCTTCAGCAACGCTGCCTTACATTGGATGCGCGAACCGGCTCGCGTCTTGCGCTGCGTACATCGCGGTCTGAAGCCCGGCGGCCGATTCGTCGGAGAACTCGGCGGCGCCGGCAACACGGCGACCGTTGTCGCTGCCCTGCGCGCGGCCTTGTCACGGCGCGGCCTCTCCTTCGACGAATTGTCCCCCTGGTATTTTCCCTCGGCGGAAGAGTATCAGGGCGAGCTGACAGCCGCCGGTTTCGACGTCCAACGCATCGAACTCTTCCCTCGGCCGACCCTCTTGCCAGGCGACTTGCTCGGCTGGCTCGATACGTTTGCCGGCGCACTGACCAGTCAATTGCCGAGGGCTGAGCGCACCGGTTTCCTGCAGGACGTGCGGTCCCAATGTCTGCCTGCGTTATGCGATGCCGACGGACGCTGGACGGTGGATTACGTCCGCCTCCGGTTCGCCGCGGTGCGCCGGCCGTGATCCAGAGTTCCCCCTCTATGCCGAATATCAACGCGGCGTACATTCATGTTCCTTTTTGCCGGCATCGGTGCGGGTATTGCGATTTTACGCTCGTCGCCGGGAGGGACGATCTGGTCGACCGTTATTTGACGTGTTTGCAGCAGGAAATCGCGCAGACGCCCCTTCCCGTACGGCCGGGGCCGGCGAAGATCGAGACGTTGTTCTTCGGCGGCGGTACTCCCACGCATCCCGGGGTAACACAACTCCGGCGATTGTTCGACATCACGGCGAAGGAGTTGCCTCTCGCGGACAATGCCGAAGTCTCAGTGGAAGCGAATCCGCTCGATTTGACGGACGAGAAAATCGGGCTTCTGGCCGAATGCGGCGTGAATCGCGTCAGCCTGGGGGTGCAATCGTTTGCCGCTGATGTGCTTGCCCTGCTGGAACGCGACCACTGGCCGCACCATATCCAAGAGGTCATGCAGCGGCTGCGTCGGACGATCGACAATGTTTCCCTGGATCTGATCTTCGGCGTGCCGGGGCAATCGCTCGCATCCTGGCGAGACACCGTGAGACAGGCCGTCGATCTCGGCCCCAGGCACATCTCTGCCTATGGACTGACCTGGGAAGAAGGGACGGCATTTTTTACGCGGAAAAATCGCGGCGAACTGCACGCCGTCGAGGACGGACTGGAACGCGACCAATACGCGCTGGCTCAGGAAGAACTCGCCGCCGCGGGTTATGTCCACTATGAAATTTCGAACTTCGCTCAGCCGGGCTTTCGCTGCCGGCATAACCTGATTTACTGGCACGGCGAAGAATACCTGGCGTACGGACCGGGAGCGGCCCGTTATGTTTCCGGGCGCCGGGAAACCAATGTCCGCAGCGTGCTCGGCTGGCTGGAACGGATCGAACGCGGCGATTCGCCGACGGCGGATTCGGAAGAACTCGATCCGTTGCATCGTGCCCGGGAATTGATCTATCTCGGGCTTCGCATGACCGAGGGCGTCGCTCTTGCCGAGTTCGAGCATCGCACCGGTTGGAACCTGCGGGAATTTGCCCGGGCAGCGCTAGAGAAAACAACATCGTCTGGTTGGATCGAAGTGCTGCCGACACATGTGCGCCTCACGTCCGAGGGCCGGTTCCTTGCCGATCGCGTGATGATGGAGTTTCTGTAAGAGTCGCCCTCGCAGTTCCCGCGAAATTCTGCTCTCGCTCCGCGACATTTTTCGCCGCAGCGATTATCATCCGAGGCTGTGACTCCGAAAGCCGACCGCAAGAATTCCTGATTTTGATCTCCCTTTCCATGACCGACCACGCGCTGGCCGAATCGCTACACAACCGCCTGGAAGACCTTCTGCGCGAAGCCGAGCAGCACGTCAAGCCGTTGGAAGTCGACCCGTTTCGCAGCCGGTTGTTCGAGCTGTTCGTCATCGCCTACCGTGCCGGTTACACGGCCGAGGGCGCGGAGCCCGATTTATCTTCTGACGGCGTCTGCCGGGAATTGTCGCTGCGGTGGGGACTGACGATGGCGGCCCGGGAAGCGGCGGCGCAGCAGTCGCGGCTGCCGGCCGACCAGTTGGTGAAGATGCGGCTGCTCTGGTCGCTGTTGCGGATGTGGATGGAATGGACGTACGCCTGGAATCAGTGGGAAACGCTTCACCCGGCAGGGGAATGAGCGATCGACCAGGAACCGTCGCATGTCGCGACGGTTCCGAACTGTCCAACACTGCTCAGGAGAAACCTCATGCTGAATCGCCGTGATTTCTGCTCGACGGTCGGGGCCGGCTTTGCCGCGGCTGCGTCACCGGCGTGGAATTCCGAACTCTTCGCGGCCGACGACCAGCCGCGCAAGACGATGGCCATGATCTGCACGCATTGGACCATGCAGTCTCATGCCCAGCATATGGGAGACCGTTTTCTGACGGGCTATCCTTTCCGGGGCCGCTGGCATCATCCGCCGCTGGACGTCGTTTCGCTGTACGTCGATCAGCGGCCGGAGAAAGATCAATCGGCTCAAAGAGCGAAGGAATACGGTTTCAAGATTTATCCGACGATTGCCGAGGCGATCTGCCGGGGAGGCGACAAACTCGCCGTGGATGCCGTCCTGATCATCGGCGAGCACGGAAGTTACCCGCTCAGCGAAACGGGGCAGAAGAAATATCCCCGCTACGAGTTTTTCAAATCCGTCACGGACGTCTATCGCAAATCTGGCCGGACGGCGCCGATCTTCAACGACAAGCATCTGTCCTGGAATTTCGCGTGGGCCAAGGAGATGGTGGCGATCTCAAAGGAGTTGGACTTTCCGTTTCTTGCCGGTTCGTCGTTGCCGATGACCTGGCGGATGCCGGACGTGGAATTGCCGCTGAATTCCGAGCCGGAAGAAATTCTCGGAGTCGCGTTCGGCAATGTGGACATTTATGATTTTCACGCGTTGGAAATGATGCAGTGCGTCGCCGAACGCCGAAAGGGAGGCGAGACCGGCGTGAAATGGATGCAGGCCGTTCGCGGCCCCGAAGTCTGGAAACTGCTAGCAACGGGTTCCTGGGACGCCGGCGGCTGGAATCCGGAACTCTTCACCGCCTGTTTGAGCCGAAGCCAGACTCTGGGCCAGGCAAGGGATGGCTTCGGCCATCGCTATCCCGACCTGGACGACATGAAGAAACTCGTCGCTGAACCCGTGGCGTATCGCCTCCAATACCAGGACGGTTTGAAGGCGACGATGCTGCTGATGAACGGCCTCGTCAAAGACTTCAACCTCGCCGTGAAATTGAAAAACCAGCCCGATCCCTGGTCGACGCTGTTCTATCTGCCGCCGCAGACGAACGTCGTCTATTCCGCGGCGCTCATGTCGAAAGCGGAAGAGATGTTCGTCACCGGGAAAGCGCCGTATCCCGTCGAGCGGACGCTGCTGACCAGCGGACTCGTCAGCGCGGGGATGGAATCGCTGCACAAGCAACAGCGCGTCGACACGCCGCATCTCGCCGTGGCCTACCAGCCGCCAAAAGAACCCCAATTCTGGCGAACGTGATTCGATCGGCAGACACGCCCCGATCCAAAGCCCGCCGTCGGCGACGGCGGGACTGCGGTTACGGCGCCGCCTGAGGTGTCAACTGAGGAAAGCGCGGGTCATACACCTTGATCTGCGTGCCGATCCAAATGAGTCCCGCAGTGGTCCCCGGCTTGCGCTTCTGCCCGACGATCAGCAGATCTTTCGTGGTCGTCAACGTCGTGTTGTCGTTGGTTTGAGGATCAAGAATGGGCAAACCGCGATTCTTGAAGTGCCTCGGGAAACCGTACAGGTTGTCCACCTCGGACTTGTTAATCTGGATGATGATTCCCCGGTGAAGATTTTTGTAAGACTTCCCCGGCCCTTCCGCCCCTTCCAGCGCATCCGGGTTTCCATCAACGTCCACCCCGTCGACATTCTCCAGAATCAAGCGCTGCACCTTTAAGCCGCCGAACGCAGCCGCGGCCAGCAACGTCAGAGCGCAAAGCCCCATCAGAAGGTGTCCTCGAGTTTTCGGGGTCCATCCGTTCATTATGCGTTCCTCTGGGATGCCGACTTTCGAGAGATTGTCGTAGACCTGAGCCGCCAACTGACTTTCGAACTGACGTCTCTCGATTGTAAGTCCGCAGGCGAGCCGACGCAATCGAAACTTTTCGAGACCGCAAAACGCCCTGCATTCGACGTTTCCGTCTCTGGCGGCTCGGATTTGAAGTCTGTAGCCTGACAAAGGGGGGCGAATCTCGAGGCATAGGGTGGATCATCTGAACCTCCTCTGCGGCTTCAGGCCGATGGAAGCGATATCGCATTCCGCCATGCTTGATCCTCGGCCGCGCATGGAT
Organism: uncultured Planctomycetaceae bacterium; assembly: GCA_964388415.1. Lineage (GTDB taxonomy): Bacteria > Planctomycetota > Planctomycetia > Planctomycetales > Planctomycetaceae > CAZDGB01. Next base: position 42,059 of record CAYMAO010000037.1, read on the forward strand.
CATTCTGATTGTCATGTCGATCGAACATCACCAGATTTTTCCGTGGAACTCTCGCAATGACCGCGCAGCCGGTACATTGGGGAGGGTGTTTCTGGTCGGGGCCGGGCCGGGCGATCCGGGGTTGTTGACGCTGCGCGGCTGGGAGTGTCTACAGCAGGCAGACTTGGTGTTCTATGACGGCCTGGTGAATCCGGATTTGCTTCGGCACACGAAAGCCGAAGCCCAGCGAACGTGTCGGGCGGAGAGTTCTGACGGCCGGCTGATTCCGCAAGCGGAGATCAACGCGCGGCTGATCGCCGCGGCGCGAGCCGGGCAAACGGTGGTCCGGCTCAAAGGGGGCGATCCGTTCATTTTCGGCCGCGGCAGCGAAGAAGCCGCTGCGCTCGCCGCCGAAGGTATTCCGTTTGAAGTCGTGCCCGGCATCACGGCCGCGACTGCCGCGGCGGTTTATACGGGCCTGTCGCTCACGCATCGGGATTTTTCGTCCGCCGTGGCGTTTGTCACCGGGCACGAAGCGAGTTCACCCCGTGTCGGCTTGGATTACGCGGCGCTCGCCGTTTTTCCAGGTACGCTCGTCTTCTACATGGGGTTGGACCGCCTGGAGCAGATTACCGCGGCGCTGATCGCAAACGGCAAGTCCGCGCAGACTCCGGCATTGGTCGTCAGCAGAGCGACAACCCCCCTGCAGCGCACCGTGACGGCGCCGTTGAGCGATATCGCGCGCGTGGCTCAAGATTCCCGGTTCCATGCTCCGTCGCTGCTGATCATCGGCGACGTCGTCCGGGTTCGCGAACAAGCAGCGTGGTTCGAGCAGCGGCCTCTCTTCGGCCAGGTGATCGGCATCTCGCGCCCGGAAGACCAGGCCGAGGATGCGGTTTCATTGGCCTATCAACTGGGCGCTCAACCGGTCCTGCTTCCCACGATTGAAATTCGTCCTCCAGACGACTGGGCCGCAGTGGATGAGGTGTTGTCGCGATTGGCAGAATTCGATTGGATTGTCTTCACCAGCGTCAACGGCGTGCGCGGATTGCTCGGCCGGTTGTGGGACGCTGGCGGCGATGCGCGGCGATTGAGCGGAGCGAAACTCGCCGCCATCGGTTCCAGCACGGCACACGCGTTGACGCAATTCGGCTTGCGAGCCGACATCGTGCCGGGGGAATTTCGCGCGGAAGCCCTGGCGGCGGCGCTCCGGCCGCACGTGTTCGGCGACCGCGTGCTCTGGCCACGCGCCAATCGCGGCCGGGACGTGTTGCCGGTGGAATTGACCGCAGCCGGGGCGACGGTGGAGCAAGCCGTCGTCTATCACAATGACGACGCGAACGCGTTTCCAGCGCTGGAATTGAAGCGTCTGGAACAGGGCGAAGTCGATTGGATCGGGCTTTCGAGCCCGTCCATCGCCCGCAATTTGCCGCGATTGTTGACGCCGGCCGCAAGGCAGCACATCGGAGCCCGGACCAGGCTGGCCAGCATCAGCCCGGTGACAACCGCCGCGGCGATCGAAGCGGGGTTACCCATTGCCGCGGAAGCGGCCGATTTCACCTGGCCAGGAATCTTCCAGGCGATCATCCGTTCTCAGGGGAAAAAGGGATAAGAATGTTCACGAGCAGATTTCAGGCGGCGACGGTACGACCAGCTTCACCCGCCGGATTGCAGGCCGAGTGAAAACCGGATTCAAACAAGGTGTGGGTCGAGCGCTTTGCGAAGCCCACCGATGGAATTTCGATCCAGCGGATCGGCGGGACTCGTTAAAGTCCTCGGCCCGCCAAGCGGCAGAAAAGCGTCGGCCCTGGGTCGCCGTTCGGTCAAATTGTGGTAGTGGGTCAATTTAATAATGTAGGACACTTGCTCCGCAAGTGTGATTGGCACCTGCGGAGCAAGTGCCCTACGTTGAAAGGTAAACTGACCCACGACCCAAATTGTCCAACGGTTGCCTCCGAGTGTGCCGTAAGCCATGATGGTGACTTCGTTTGTCCGCCGTTCTCGTCATTGCGAATGGAGTTTCAGGCCATGTTTGCCGAATGTATGCGTCGCTCGGGTTGGATTGTGCTGATTCTCGCGGGTTGCAACGGCATGTTGCCGCCCCCGCCGCCGCCAAAAATGCGGACGGCGCCGCCGGTGGCAGAATCGACCAGCGCGGCCGCGTCATCCAAGAATTCCGAGGTTCCGCGCGGTCCGAATTCGGCCCCGGAACATTTCCACGTGAAGTTGGAAACGTCGAAGGGCGACATCGTGATCGACGTGCACCGCCATTGGGCGCCGCATGGCGTCGACCGTTTCCATCAACTGGTGAAAGAAGGCTTTTACGACGAATGCCGGTTCTTCCGCGTCGTGCCTGGTTTCGTTGTGCAGTGGGGGCTTGGCAACGATCCGGCGGCGAACGCCAAGTATCAGCAGAGCACGATCCCGGATGACGATCGGGAAATCTCGAATACCCGGGGAACGCTGACGTTCGCTAAATCTGGCGAGCCGAATTCCCGGAGCTCGCAGTTGTTCATCAATTACAAAGACAATTCCCAGTCGCTCGATCCCCAGAACTTTGCACCCTTTGGAAAGGTCATCCAGGGCATGGAAGACGTCGTCGACCAGATCACCAGCGAGTACGGCGAAGAGCCGGACCAGGCCACTCTGGGCCAGGTCGGCAACACGTATCTCGAGGCGAAGTTCCCCAACCTGGACTACATCATCAAGGCGACGATTCTCTCGCCCGACGGAAAATCCGAACCGTCCGAAGATCAATAGCTGTCCCGGGTCTGCAAGAACAGCGCCTTCTTCTCGCCAGGGAGCGTAAAGTCGAACCCGCACCGGCGGAAGAATTCGTCCGTCGAGGTGATCGCCATTACTTCGAACACGTTGCGGCGTTTGGCCAGGTCCAGGCACGCCTGCACGAGTTTCCGGCCGATCCCCCGCCCTTGAGAGGCCGGGTCCACGGCCAGGCTGCGCAGTTCGGAAAATTTCTCCGAGTAAATCTCCAGCGCGGCAAAGCCGACGATCGTTTCCCCGATCACGGCAACGAACCCAGTCTCGATCAGTTCGGCCAGTTCATCCATGGTGCGGGGCAGCAGCTTGCCCTGGGCCACGAACGGGGCGATGAACCGATTGAGTTCCTCGACGTCCTCCAGCCGCGACGGCCGGATGATCACGTTGTCTGGCAGTGTGTCTGTCATCCCAAGGGGGTTTCCTGTCCGATTTGCCGCGAGGTCAATCGGCGACATCGTCTGATCTGGGCCGTGTTCCGTCAAGAGAACGTGTCGTCCGGACCAACTGCCAGCCGTGTGCCGCCGGCCGCATGGCATCCACGCCGGCTCACGGGTACCATACGGCCTGGATTGTCGCCGAGATCATCAACTCCCGGAAAGTCACCCTGGATGAGCACGCTGCCCCCGCGGACGAACCCCGTTGTTCTGGCCCGGCTGTGCGTGATGATGTTCATTCAATACGGCGTCTGGAGCTTCTGGCTGACGACAATGGGGAAGTACTTGTTCCTGGGTTTGAAATTCCCAGGGGACAAGATCGGGCTGGCGTATTCTACGACGGGTTGGGGGGCGATTGTCGCCCCGTTTCTGGTCGGCATGATCGCCGACCGATTCTGCTCGGCGCAAGTCATGCTCGGCATCTTGCATCTGATGACGGCTGGTTTGTTGTGGATGCTGACGACGGTGACGGACCCCATCGAATTTTTTCTGGTGCTGCTCGCCGCGATGATTTGTTACATGCCGACGTTGGCGCTGGCGAATTCCATCGGTTTTGAACACGTGAAAAACGCCCAGTTCGATTTCCCGTTCATTCGGACGTTTTCGCCCATCGGCTGGATCGCCGCGGGGCTTGCCGTCGGCAGTTTGCCGTCGTACCTGCCCGGTTGGTTTGGCGGGCTGACGGATATCGAACCCACGGCGATTCCGTTCAAGTTATCGGCGGCGGGGTCGTTGTTGATGGGCTTGTACGCGTTCACGCTGCCTCACACGCCGCCGAAATCGCTGGGAAAGAAGGTGACGTTCGCCGATATCGCCGGCTTGCAGACGTTGGCCCTCTTGAAGGACCGCTCGTTTGCCGTGTTCGTGGTCTGTTCGCTCTTGCTCTGCATCCCGACGGCGTTTTACTTTCAATCGGCGGCGAATTTCTTCACGGAAGAAGGCATGACGCAGGTCGCCAGCAACATGGTGCTGGCCCAAGTCTCTGACGTGGTGTTTTTGGCAATGATGCCGTTCTGCCTTCGGCGAATGGGCATCAAGGGCATCATTCTCACGGGATTGGCATCCTGGGTCGTTCGTTATGCTCTGTTTGCCGCCGGGGCCGGGCATCACGTCCTTTGGCCGTATTACATCGGCATTCTCGTCCACGGCATGTGCTACGACTTCTTCTTCCTCGCCGGACAGATTTACGTCGATCAGCGCGCCCCGCGAGAAGTCCGCTCCAACGCGCAAGGGTTCATCGCGCTGGTCACGCTTGGCATCGGCATGACGATCGGCAATATTCTGAACGGCTATGTCACCAACTGGGTCACGACCGACACGGGGGCTTTGGACGCCGCGGGGAATGCCATCAAAGTCATCGACTGGCGCACGCTGTGGCTGGTGCCGGCGGGGATTGCCGCGGCGGTCGGCGTGATTTTCTTCGCGATGTTCCACGAGCGCTCGGCGGCGGCGAACGATTCCAGGGAAGCCGCGTGATGCTTCCCCTCGTTCTCAACAGCCCCAACCGTCAGGAAGGGGTTTTCGGCCATGTCTGATCAACGCCAGATCACTGCCACGCTGTCCCAGCGCTTAGCGGAAGCAATCGAACGCCAGGCATTTGTACTGCTTGTCTTGAGCCGGTCGCGGTCATCGCAGACGGCGACGCATAAGGTCACCGTCCGGCCCATTGAGCTTCGCGAAGGGGTGCGGTATCAGTGGATCACCCGGAGCGGCTCCCAGGAAAGGCACGAAAACCTGACTGCGGATGACTTCACTCAACGGGCCGGCCAGGCGTTCGGCACGGCGTTCGGAGACGCCCACCTTTTCACCAAGCAGGGCGATTTCACAGGCAAGGCGTTCGGCAACGGCAAGGTGCGCTGGAAACTGAAGCCCCCGTCCAAAGCCGCCGCGGAACCGGCGTCGCACAACCGCGAAAAAAACTATCTCATCCCCGCCGGAACGCCGTGCCCATTTCTCGCAGAGATCGGCGTGATGACGGCGACCGGACAGGTGCGGTCCACGATGTCGGCGAAGTTCCGGCAGATCAACCGGTACCTGGAGTTCATCGAAGACATTCTCCCCGCGCTGCCGGCCGACGGGCCGATTCGCATCGTCGATTTCGGCTGCGGGAAGAGTTACCTCACGTTTGCGCTGCATCATTTTCTGACAGTCATCCACGAGCGGACCGTGCAGATCACCGGTCTGGATTTGAAGGCCGACGTAATCGCCCATTGCAGCCAGGTCGCCGCGAAACTCGGTTGTGCCGGGCTGGACTTTCGTGCCGGGGACATTGCAACGTTTCGGCCCGACGTCCCGGTGCACCTGGCGATTTCGCTTCATGCCTGCGACACGGCGACGGACGACGGCCTCGCCGCCGCGATTCGCTGGGACTGCCGCGTGATCCTCGCCGTGCCGTGCTGCCAGCACGAAGTTCATCAAACGTTGAAGCCGGGTTCGGTGCCGGGCCTGACGGATTTCGGCCTCATCCGCGAACGGTTCGCCGCGCTGGCGACCGATGCGCTGCGGGCCCAGTATCTCGAAGCATCCGGCTATCGCACGCAGGTGCTGGAGTTCATCGACATGGAACACACGCCCAAGAATGTGTTAATTCGCGCAGTGAGGCGCACCGACCACGACCCGCCCGCCCGCGAGACGGCCGCCAAAAAAATCGAGAGCTTGAAAACGCTGCTCGGCATCCCTACCTGGCGGCTGGAAGATGCGAGCCGCCAAGTGGACGGCCAATCATGAACAGGAAGAGGTTTTGCCGCAAAACGGCGCAATAAAACGCAGAAATGAAGTACGAAGACCTCGAACGAAATTCGTATCCGCTCTGAGCGATTGTCCTTTTTGTGCCTTTTTGCGGCCAATCACTTTCGCCTGACCGCCCGGTCCTACTTCGTGACGCGGCCTAAACCGAACTGGTCGCCGGTGCGGATGGGCTTGCCGGCGGTGAAGTGGATTTCCACCATTTTCTCGCTGTGGACGGCGGCGCCGGTGTCATCCGCGAGTCCGGTAAGAATTCTTTTCGTGGCGACGTCGACGACGTCGCCCGTTGAAGGATAGGCGTATTTGCCGTCGAGCGAAAACGTGATCCAGCCAGGCTGCTCGCGGACTTTGATGCTCGTCGCATATTTCGGCGGAAGCGTGCGAGAGTCGAAGACGTGCATTCGTTCATTGAAGGCGTCGCAGACCCAGACTTCGGTTTCGTCGGGCGTGAGGCCGATGCCATGGCTGGGACAGCCGTGCCGTTTGATCGGGCCGCGTTCAAGGCCGGGGACTTCGACGCGGTGCAGAATTTTTCCGGACACGAGGTCGCCGACTTCAAAACCCAGCAGGTCGTTGACATTGACGAAGCACAGCGTTTGCCGGCCGTTGACGGTGAACGGACGGATGCTGGCGGAAAACGGGCCGATGGCACGGGCGGCGGTGTGCTTCGTCGTCTCGGCGACCGTCAGCAGCGGCGACTTCAGACCGGCGAGATAAACTTCTTTGCCGTCGCGGCCGAACACCGTGTTGTGCGCACCGGATTTCGGCGTGATCGTGGCGTGAATCTTGCCGGTCCGGGAGGCAACCACGTGCCAGTGGTCTTTCTCCAGCGACGGCAGATAGATCGTTTCTCCGTCAGGAGAAACCGCCATCCGGTCGCAGCCGCCGTCATAGGACTTTTCCCACGCCAGTTTTTCGCTGACGAGGTCGAGGCATTGCAGCGTCTTCAGCGTGCTGATGTGAATCAGGCCGGACTGTGCGCTGGCGCAGACGCCTTTCACGTTGATCGGCTTGCCAGCGTCGTCCAGGCCGGCCGTCGGGATGCGCTTCACAAACTTGTGCCCCTGGTCGATGTCGAACACCAGAAGCCCGTGGCCGCCGAATTCGAGATAGTTCCGGATCCCCGGCACTGCGACATACAACCGCCGCTCGACCGTTGATTCGTCGGCGAACAACGGAGCTGCAAAACAGCAGAGGCCAAAGAGCAGAATGCGAAGTGACATGCTCGCATCGTCTCCCGAAGGATGAATCCCGGATGCTCAAATCTCAATCCAGGACTCAATCCTCAATGCTTGTGGTCGTGATGGTCGCCGCCCTGGAAGACGGCGTGCTTCTTGTCGCCTTTCGACGTCACATAGGCGATCAGGTCGAGAATCTCGTCTTTCGTCAGCTTGTCGAGCAGGCCCTTCGGCATGATCGAGGTCTTCGCTTTGACTCGTTCGACGATATCGCCGCGCATCAGCCTGACCGGTTCCTTGCTGACGAGCGGGTTCTCGACAAGCTTGATGAAATCGGGCGTTTCCTCGACGACCAGCCCGGTGTAGACTTTGCCGGCCCCAGTTTCAATCGTGAACGTCTGGAATTTCTCGTTGATCTTCAGCGACGGATCGAGAATCTCCTTGAGAATCTCCGGGGCATTCCATTTCGGGTCGAGCTTCGTCAGGTCCGGGCCGAATTCGTTGCCCACGCCTTCCAGCTTGTGGCAGCCGATGCAGTTCGCCACCTGGAACATCCGCTTGGCGGAACCGAAATTGCGGCCGTGATCCAGCTCGGCGATTTCCTTGGCAAGGTCTTCGAACTTCCATTCGGTTCTCGGACGGCGGTCCTTCAGCAGTGCATCTTGCGCGGCGATCTTGCTGACGGCGACATAGCCTTCCGGATCGGCGTCGTAGGCGTCGAGATCGGAAACGACATAGAGCGCGCCGTACATCCGCCGCCAATGGCCGGGGTAGGTGCAGACATACGGATAGACGCCTGGCTGCATCGGGGCGGTGAAACTCAACTTCTGCGATTCTCGCGGCAGCATCAGCTTGCTCGCCAGCAGGATTTTGTCCGACGGCGGCACGAAATGCCGGGCGGCATGTGCGGGCTGCTGGGCCAGTTGTTCGGACAACAGCCCGATTTCTTCCATCGCGCCGGGCTGCGTGAGGACGAAGTTGTGCGGCATGAGATCGGAGTTATCGAGGACGAACTCCACCGGTTTGCCGGCCTGAATCACGACCAATTCTTTGTCGTAGGCCATCCGTTCGAAGATGGTGCCGATGCGGATCACGCGGACGCCGAGCTCTCTCAACGTCGCGCGGACCGGCTTGGCCTGCTCGGCGGGGAGCAGAGAAACTAACGCGTCGGCGAATTCGAGGGAATCCACCGCGGCCGGCAAAGTTCGCTCCGCCGTGGGGATCTTGCGGACCGTGCCGACCAGTTGCTCGATCAATGTCGCGGCCTGCTCTTTCGGCCAGAACTGTCTGGGAATGCGCTGCAGGGCGCGAATGGCCGCCAGGCGGTCGCCGTCGTCTTTGAGGAAGCCAGCCAGCGTCTTGAACGTCTTGGCTTCCTCGCCGCGGACGGAAACCAGGGCGACCATTGCGGCGTGACGGACTTGCGCGGCGGGTCCGCCTCCGGGGAGTTGAAATTCCGACGACGGTTTCGGCGCCGGCAGGTTCTCTTGCCGGAAGACTTCCTGCCGCTTGTCGTCGAGGACGATCAGCGAGAACTTGTCGAGCCGGTTGCCGAGGTCGCTGTCCGTCCGATTGAAGACGCGGACGGTTTCAATCGGCAAAGATTCGCCCAGGTCGACTTCCCACCACGGATCGGGCGTATTTTCCGCGGAATGAGATTGTCCGCCAGCGCTGAACACGGGGTCTTTGTTGCCGTCGATGGCCCGTTTCGCTTCGCCTCCATGACCCGTATTCTTCTGCGAGGCGGTTCCCTGCCGCGCGACGTTCCGCCCTGCGGCCAGGACTTCGACTTCGGCCAGCGTCAAGGTGCGGTTCCCTTTGAGTTCGACCCGGACAAACCGGCCGAGCGAACCCTTCTTCAGATTCTCCGAAGCCAGCTTGCCGGGAAGTTCCTTCAGCAGCGGTTCGACCTTGGGGTAGAGTGCCGCCCGTGTCGTGGGATCAGAAATCAGAGGCATCGCGGCAAGAAGGTCGCGGAGCGAATTGACGGAACCGGCCGCAAGGCTCCAGGCCTTGTCGACCGCTCCATCGACGCTGATCAAGGCGGTATATCCAATCTGGCGGATGACGGGCTGCTTCGCCGTGAGGGCCAGTTTTTCCAGTTCCGCGCGGGCCGCCGTCAATTCTTCGCCGGTGCGCGTCGTCAGCAGGCGGACGAGATCATAAACCACTGTGTCGTCGCGGCCGTCCCGTTTTTCGTCGATGGTGCGGATCGCGTCGAGCAGCACCTGGACCACGGTCTTCTGATCGGACTCGGCCAATCCCTGGATGCCGTCGCGGCGAAGTTCGTCGGTCAGGCCGGGGCGGAACAGCAATTCCAACTGCACGGCCCGAGTGCGTTTCAAGGTCAGCAGTTGTTCGAGCGACATCTTCCCAAGGAAGAACCGGGCGCCGACGTCGGTGCTGACCGGAATCGTTTCCTGCCGGGCGAGAGCCGCCTGCCAGTGGGGTTCCAAGGTCCGCATCGTTTCCGTACGGACGTAGTCCAGAAATTTATCGGTCGGGTGTTCGCCCGTGATGAGCGCAATTTCGACGGCGTCCGGCTCGGTGAAGAAGCTGGCCGCCCGGACGGCTTCGAGCCGGACACGGGGGTGCTCGTCCCCGGCGAGCTTCTTCAACAGTTCCAGCGAATTCGACACGCGGTCCCGCCAGTAGCACAACACCTTCACCGCGGCCGACCGGGCGCGAAAATCGGGCGACGTCAACATCCGATCCAGGAGCACCGTGTTGACGACGTTGTGCTGCTGATGCACCCACAACATCTCCAGCAACTGATGTTCAGAGTTGCTGCCGGCCGCTGCCTGCAGTTTCGCGGTTCGCGGCTCAACAGCGGCCATCACGTCTTTCGTGCTTCGGCCGCTGAGCTCGATGCGAGCCCGATGACGGACGCGGTCTTCGTCTGCCGTCAGCAAGACGTCGAGCAGCTTGTCGATCGATTCGCCGGCGATGGGCGTCGGCTTCACCAGCGGACGGCCGTCATAGGTGACGCGATACACCCGGCCGTGAATGCGGTCCCGGCTGGGATCGCGCAGATTGTGCTGCATGTGGCCGATGATCGGGTTCTGCCAATCGGTGAAATAGAGGCTGCCATCGGGCGCGGTCTCCAGATCGGCCGGGCGGAAGTTCGGATCGCTGGAGGAGAGGATTGGTTCGAGTTCCGTCGCCCCGAGGCTGGAGTCCTGGTCGTGAAGTTTGTAACGCAGGATTCCCTGAAAGCCGATCACATTGCCGACGAGGAAATTGCCGAAAAACTCTTCGGGGAAATGCTTGCTCGCCAAAATTTCCACGGCAGGACAAGGCCTGGTGCGCTGCTGGTAGACAGTCGGCGCCGGCCGGTGTTTATCGGGGAAGTTGACATGGCCGGAGAAGACGGTGCCATGAAAGGGGACGGCTCCGGTGCCGTCGATGACGATGTCCTGTCCCCAGGCGTCAAACGCATGGCCATGCGGATTGGCAAATCCATATGAGGTGTAGACATCAAACTTCTGGGACCGCGGTTCGTAACGGAAGACGGCCCCGTTGGCGACGCGGGTGGCCGTTTTCCAGGGCGTTTCGACTTGCGTGTGATGGAACGTCCCTTCCTGGAAATACATCGCCCCGCCCGGATCGAGGGTGAAGCTGTTGGCCGTGTGATGCGTGTCGGCCGTGTCCAGCCCGTGCAGAATGCGTTCCTTGATATCGTATTTGTCGTCGCCGTCGGTGTCTTTGAGGAACAGAATATCCGGCCCCTGGGCGACGATGACGCCGTTGTTCCAGAATTCGAATCCGGTCGGGTTGTGGATGTCGCCGGCGAACGTGATGCACTTGTCGGCTTGGCCGTCTCCATTCGTGTCTTCCAGGATCAACAGCTTGTCGTTCATCGGTTCGGTCGGCGTCCAGTGGGGGTACGTCACCCACGCGGCGACCCACAGCCGGCCCTTGGTGTCGAAGGCCATTTGCACCGGGTTGATCAGTTCGGGGAACATGTTTTCGTCCGCGAACAGTTCGACCTTAAGTCCTTTGCCGATCGTCATCTTGCTGATGGCGTCTTCGCCCTTGAGGAACAAGTGCTTGCCCCCGTCCAACGGCCCCGGCTTGTTGGAGACCACCTTGATGAACGGCGAAAGGTCGTCGTCGTTCGGTTGGATTTTCTTCCCCTGTGCCGCGGCCCAGACAACCTTGTCGCGGTTCGCCGTCAGTTGATCGAGGACGTCGAGTTCTCTCTGGCCGACGGAGTAATTGGAGAGGCCCTTCTCGTCATACCCGCCGGGGCCTTGCGTGAACTTGAGAAAGGCCCGGTCGCCGTACGTGGAGTAGCCATCGGTGACGCGGTAGCGGTTGTACCAGTAGAAGTTCTTGTCGTTGACGGCGGCATTGAGCTTCTTGAGCAACGGCACATCAGCCAAACCGGGCGGCTGCCCGAACAGGGTCGCGGCAATGATCTCCGAAATCTGTTCGTCACCTTGGCGGTTGATGTGGAGGCCGTTGATCGTCATCGGCTGGGAATACGCGGCGGCGGCGGCGTACAACTTCAGCGAAAAGCTGAACAGATCCACGAAGAGCACATTTTTCTCTTTTGCTACCGCGTTCATGGCCTCGGAATACGATTTGATCTGTGCATTCGTCGCCGTGACTTGTTCTTTTGTCGGCAGATTCGGGTCGCTGAGGAGTTCCAGCGCCATCGGCGAAAACAGCACCAGCTTGGGGGCCGATTTGCCGTTGTATTTCTGGCTCAACGTGTGATCGATGAACGCCGCGACGTTCTCTTTGAACTTCGCCAGCCCCGCTTCCCCGGCGAACGATTCGTTGTAGCCGTAGAACGCGAAGATCACGTCGGCCCGGGTGTTCGTTAATTCAAAACGGTTCTGGCGGACGTTCTCGGCGTCGATCGGGGCGAGCTTATTGGGCTGCGGGATCGGCGCATTGCCAGCAAGCCATTCGTCCTGCGTGCCGAAATCTCGCGAGCGCATCCGATGCTGGGGATTCTGCCAGCCGTCGATCTCGTCGCCGGAATACGCCAGGTTGCGAACGACCAGTTCGTGCTTGGGGAACCGGGAGTGCAGCTGCGTCTCCAGCCACCCGTAATGCTGCATCCGCTCGGCAAGCGTGTTGCCGATGATGCAGATGTGATCTCCCTGACTCAGCACGAGGGGATCCGCGGCGTTTAAGACGGCAGCTCCGGCGACCATCGACACAGCGAAGACGACGTTTCTCAACATAGCAACGGCTCTCTGAGGCAGGTTTCTTGGTGGTTTTGACGTCCGTCCACAGACCGCCCAGTATACCGGGCAGGCAGCCTGTTTGCCTCTCCGCCCACGGCCCGACGCGATGGAACGCTGGGACTTCGAAGCGTTTGCCGAGCTTCGAGACGTACCGTAAGCCGCCAGCCGCTCTGGTTCGCTTCGAAGCTCGGCAACCCCTACACCTTGAAACTGGCCGGGCGCTATCGCTGATAGATCGGCAGGTAGCCGTATTCCACGGTGAGCGCCAGGACGGCCATGGCGGTGGGATAGACCGTCCCGAAGTTGCGTTCGTTGCCGTTCTCGGCCCGCCAGCTTCCGTCCGCCTGCTGAGTCTGCAGCAGCGGATCGAACAAGGCCGGCCGGAGTTGTTTCCAGGCGTCTTCTCCCAGCTTATAACTGCTCACCCCGCAGTAATAGACGCCGTAGAAATACCACGCTTCCTGCGGACGGAGCGGCCGGGCTTTCAGATAGGCCGTGCCATTGACGACTTCCTGCGGCGTTTCCGCGCCGCAGACCTGGAGCGCCGTGAGGCCGGTGCCGGTCAGCACGCTGGTGGCGCCGGCTCCGGGCTGATAGCCGTAGCCCCCCTGCCCCTGACCGCAGCGGCGGACGTAGTCCACAGCCCGGTCGATGTTCTCCGCAGGGACGTCACAGCCGATGTCTTTCGCCGCCCGAAGCGCGAGCAATTGCCAGCCGGTCACGCTGAGGTCGCTGTCTCGGCCGTTGGACTGGTAGCGCCATCCGCCGGCGTTGCTGAGGTCTTTCGTCACGTCTTGCGACGCGAGAATCAGCTTCACCGCTTTCTCCAAGGCCTGTTTGCAGGCCGCGGCCTGGGGTTCGTCCAGCATACCGTTGACTTCGGCCAGCATCAGCGTGCTGATACCGTGGCAATACATCGGCCCGTGCCCGTGCCGGCTGACCAAGAGGCCGTCTTGCCGCTGATGATCCAGCACGTATTGGACGCCAGCGCGAATCGCCGGGGCATAGGGACCCTCTTCCGGCACATGGCCGGCGGCGAGAAACGCCATCACGGCGAGCGACGTCGCCGACGTGGCTTCGCCGCCGAACGCATCGACCACCCAGCCGCCCGACGGACGCTGCTGAGCGGCGAGATAATCGAGCGCCCGAACGACCGCCTGGTCGACCTTCGCCTCGGCTTCATCGGCGGCCGACACACTGTCGGCAAAGGCGAAGACGCCCAGCGCGCCGAGCAAGAGGCGAAACGGCAAGCCGTGGCTCATGGCCGATCCTGTTTGCCGGCCGGGCGGGCGATTTGTTCGAAATAACTCTTGATCTGGCGGGAGTATTCCGGGTGCGACTTTTTCGTCGATCCTTGCAGAATTTCGGTCTGCAGATTCTTCGGCAAGCGCCCCCAATTGCGCATCCCTGCCGACGGTTTCGCCGATTCGCCCAGGGAACCGAGTTCTTCCGTCGGCTCGGACGCGCCCTGCCCTATTGGGGAGAAACCTTCCGGTGAATTGGCGGCGTCTCCCGGTTCGGAAGGTTGGCCGGCGAGTTGCGACTCAGAAGGTCCCTTCGATCCTGGCTTCCCTTGCGCCCCGGGCTTGCGGCCGTTCGACGGGCGATTCCCCTGGCTGGCCGCGGCAAGCGACTTTGCCGCCTGACGGAGCTGCTCGGCCGACTGCGCCAATTCCGACGGCTGGCCCTGCTGTCCGGCATTCTTCGGCGACGAGTTGCCAGGCCTGCCACCCGATTTCGGTGAAGGAGTCCCTTCCGAATGGGATCCCTCACTGGAAGATTTCTCACTGGAAGATTTCTCACCAGATGATGGCTCGCCTGAAGAGCCGTCGCCCGACGACTCCTCGTTTGAGGACTTTTCACCCGACTGCGACGGCGTTTCCGACTCGTTGCCTGGCGACGAGGATTCGGACTGGGCTTGGTCCAGACGCGCCTGGGCCTGTTTCAATTGATTGGCGGCCCGGACCACCTGGCTGGCCGTCTTGCCCGGAATATTGTCGCCCTGCGGAGACGACGCGGGCTGATCCCCCAGGGCTTCGCGCGCCTGTTGGGCGGCCTCTTGCAACTGATCGCGGGCGGCCTGGGCCTGCTGGCTGGCAGCCTGGGGATCGCCTTGCGCCAATGACTCGGCCGCGGCCTGCATCGATTCGCCGGCGGACTTCGCCGACTGCCCCGCCTCGGACGCACCCTGGCCCGATTTCGGCAGGTCGAGAGGCTGCTGCGACAATTGCTCCGCAGATTGTTCCAACGCATTCGCCAGCGATTCCGCTGCCTGCTTCAACTGCTGCTGGCTCTGCTGTTGCGCCTGTTGACGGGCCTCGGACGACTGAGCGAGCCGCTCGAATTCGTCCGCCAGTTCCTGCTGCCGTTCCGCGAGTTCGCCAGCCTTCGCCGCTGCGGGAGAATCGGAGGGGCCTTCTTCAGACTGTGCGGGCTTGGCGGCTTGCTGGGCTGACTGGCTTGCCTGTCGGCTTTGCTCGGCCGCCTGCTGCAAATCACCCGCCTGAGCCGCGGCCGCGGCGGCTTTCGCCTGATCCGCGAAATCCGCCAGCGAATCTTCCGGGGATCGTTGCGAAGATTGCGGGCCGTCTTCGAGGGGCTGATCACCCGGGTTCTGTTCAGAAGGCTTCGATTCGCCTGCCTTGGCCTTCGGCCGTGTCTGGGGAGCAGACGGCGGCGGCATCTCGGAATCGGCTTGCGCGGCGCGCTGCATGGCGGCGGCGTCGCGCGCCAACTGCTGTTGCTGCTGGACCGCACGCGATATTTCCTGCGACAGCGATTCGGCATCCTCGGCGTTGGAATTCCGTTCGCCCTGGAATTGAGACGGTTCGCCCTTCTGCGAATCGGTCATGGGAGTCTCCGCCTGGTTCGGCGACGGCTTGTCGGAGGGATTGTCGCTTGCTTCGGATGCGGAAGGCTGGGACGAAGGCCCCTTCTCCGGTTGGGATGCCTGCGGTTTGTCTGCGGCCGGCGACTCCGCAGAGGCAGCCGGCGGCGCAGCCTGGGGATTCAGTTCGGAAGGGTCGCCATTCTGCGGGGTGTCCGCAGCTGGGCGGTCGGCAGGCGATGCGGCATCTTCCGGTACGGAAGACGAATCGCTCTTTGCTTCGCGCGTCAGCGCTTCGGCGAGCCGTTCTTGCGGCTGCGCGAGCCGTTCAGCCATCTCGGCCAAGCGCTCCAGGCGTTCCAGTTCCGATTTCCGTGCCGCTTCGAGCAATTCCGGCCGGCGGCGGAGCAGGTCATCGAGACGCTCGGTCAATTGCTCGGTTTCTCGGCGCAGCTGATCGAGTTCCTCTGCCGTGGGCGCGGATTCCGTTGGAGCCGTTTCCGAAGACGGCGCAGGGTCCTGCTGTGGCGCATTCCGGCTGTTCGAGGCCGGCTCAGAGTCCGCTTGTGGTTTCGGTTGTTCTTTCGATTCTTCGGCCCGGCGTTCGAGCGACTCCGCCTGGTCGGCCAACTGTTCGGCCTTGCGCGAGAGCCGGCCAAGTTCCGCGAGTTCCTGCTCCAGCGCCGCGAGCGCCTTGGACTCCTGCTTCAACTGATCGAGTTGATTCTCGGCCTCGCCGAGGTCGTCGAGCGATTTGCTCAATTTCTCAATCTGGTCCCGGGCCTCTTTCGCCTGGGCGGCTTCTTCGAGAGATTGCTCTGCCTGCGCCAGTTTTTCCTCGATCTGCGGCAGGCGTTCCTTCGCGGCTTGCTCCAGCATCGGGCGCTGCTGTAATTCGTCGCGAAGCGCTTCCAGCCGGTCGCGCAGCGCCTGTTGCTGTTCCTTGAGTTTGTTCAGATCGTCCTGGTTTTCGGGCCGTTGATCGCCGCGGACCGCCTCTCGGGCCGTTTCCCGGTGTTCCTGGTCGACCGCCTGCTTCTGGTCGGACAAGGCCTCTTTCAATGCGTCCAATTCTTCTTCCAGAGACTCCTGGGCCGAGGCCAGCTCCCGCGATTCCACCAGTTCCGCCCGGCTGCTGACGGCGACGGTCATCGGTTCGGTCCAGGTCTCCTGCGGACCCGGTATCGGCCGGTTGTCGACAGCGCGCAGCCGATACGTGACGGCCTGGCCGCTCGCCAGCCTCCATTGTCCCACGTCGACTTCCCAACGGTACTCCAAGTCGCGGCCCGTCAATTCTTCGGCGGGAATCGCCCTGCTGCCTTGCTGGCCGGTCGACGTCTCCCAGTGCAGTTCCACCGCGGACAAACCGTAGTCATCTCGGGTCGTCATCTCGATGGGCAGTACGTCCTCGGGTTGGATGGTCGTCACGGCCTGAGGATTGACGACCGCGATCTCCGGCGGTTGATCGACAATGACGGTCAGGGTGTGCGACGGCTCGTCGCTCTTCAGGCCGAGGTCGCTGGTCAAGCGGACGTCGAACGAGCCGCCCGCCGTCGCCGTCAGTTCGATCGTGCCGGACCGCCGGTCCGTCGAGAGAATCAGCGGCTGTTCCGTTGAGCGGACCTTGACCTGGGGCGCGGTATCGTCCGACACCAACGGCATGTGTTCGACAAACGATTCCGGCCAGGCGATTTCCGAGGCGGCCACCGGCTCGGCGAATTGCCAGCGGAACACAACCCGGCTCTGTTCCGGCACGATCAGTTCGCTCACGGCGGCATCGAGCGCCCGGGCCGGCAGACCGGTATAGCCAGGAGGCTGCACTTCCATGTGCCACGCCGTGATGCGGGGCCGGTCGGCCGCGGTGATCTGATATTCCCGAGAAACGGCCGCGCGGCTGGTCACCTTGTAGCGAAAACTGTGTTCCACGCGAGGAAGAGTCAGCGCGTAGATTTCCTCTTCGGCGTTCCAGGTCATCGGCCGTTGATACGACCGCCCCTGGTCGTCGACCCAGCGAAGCGTGACGGCGAGCGGCGAACCGGCGGAAGGCTGGCCGCCGTCCAATTCGGCCCGCAACGCAACGTCGGTCCCTTTCGCCACCACGCGGTCGCCGGCCGGGATGAGAAACGCCAGTCGGGGGCCCCAATCATGATTGGCCCACGGCACGAGCAGCCGCTGCCACGAAAGGGCATACCGGCTGCCGGGCATTAGGAACGGCAAGAGCAGCACGGCCAGCGCCGCCAAGCCCAGCGCACCGCGCTGCAGCGAGCGCCCGGCGGGAAGCGTGTCGGTGAATTCCACCTGGGAGACGGCTTTCACCGTCTGCCTGGCCAGCAATTCCTGCATCAACGGAGAACTCGCGCTGCCGAACTCCGTATCCGAACGGAGTTCCACCAGCGTCGTCAGGCGTTCCTTCAATTCCGGGTGGTCGTGCTCCACGGCAGCGGCCAGTTCGGCCCACGATCGGCGGCACAATAACGGACGGACTACGCGGAACCACAGCCCGGCCAATAGAGTGATCACCAGGCCGGCCAACAAGCCGGCACGCCACACGGGGGAAAGATTTCCGAAAGTGTCCACCATCAGGCAGATTCCGACGGCGACGGCTCCCAGGCAGAGCCATTCCCCCACGCCGGACACCGCCGAAAGTTCCCTATGCTGCCGGTCCATCGCCAGCAGCTTGTCGCGAATTACCCCGGGCAGGTGCGTGGCGGTCGACATGGAGGTTCGCTCCAAAATTTCCACAAAGCCCGGCGTCGGCGACGCCGGGACACGTTTGAACATTCCAAACAATTCGTGCTGTGCTTACTGTTTCTTCTCGGGAACCGGTTCTTCCGCCGGGAGCAGGATTGAGGTCATCTGAATCTTCTGGATCGCCTGCTTGTCCATCGGCCCCACCTTCAGGACCAGGTTCTGCTGAAACTTGCTGCGAACGACCTGGCCGATGCGCGGATCGAAATGAACTTCGCCGCTGCCGCCGTTCGAGGTCAATTCCATCTGCTGTCGAGCCGACTTAGCGGGTTGAAATGTCGCCGACAGCTTGACGGAGATTCTCAAGAGACCGTCCTCGACCGTTCCATCAAACGTGCAGGTGCGCTGGGTGATCAGCTTGCCGTCGGGGAATTCGTTCGTCACGGATTGTTCCCATTGATCGCCCTTGGCGACGGGTTTCGCCGGGAATGTGACCGTCGTCTGCTCCGACATCTTGCGCAAGCCGCTTTCCGTGAACGTATCGGCCAACGGGCCGACCTGCGGGTTATCCACCAGAAGATCGCTCAATTCCTCAGAGAGGGCCACTTTGCGGACCGCGCCGTTCTTCTGAAGCGTGATCAGCCAGTCCAGGCCGAGCACCTTCGAGACCGCTTCCTGGATGTTTTTCTCGGTTCTGTCCTCCGTCTCCAACGGCTTGGCCGTGTCCACCGAAATCCGCTTGGACGGCAACTGGATGGTCATTCCGATTTGCGAAAAATGCTGCCGGAGTTCCGCCGAGCCGTCGTCTTGAACTTTGCCGGCCTTCGATTCCATCAGCCACGACTGGTCGATCTGCGTCGTGTAGAAGTCATTCTTGCCCGGGGGCGTCGCCTCGATTTTCGTCGTTTGAATCATCTGCTGCCGCACGGTTTTGTCTGGCTGAAATTGCAGTTCCAGCTTCGTCTGCGCCAGGGCGCACTCCGCCGAAACCCAGCCGGCGGAAATTAAAAACGCACAAACCCGTCCGAACCGCGACATGCGACAAACTCCCTGTCACCAGTACGAACCCCGCCCCCCGGGCCAAGTTTCGCTTGAAATGATGTGATGAACCCATTTTCACCCCTTGAGCATACGGGGATGGATTCGAGTTGGCAATTGCAGATTCGAAGGCTGGTGGATCAGCGTTTTTTCCGAATTGGCATTTTGGTGTGCAGGGGTTGAGTCTCCGAATTGTCCCACGCCAGACCGATCGTGAAGCCGATGATCACTCCCGCCACGAATCGTCCGATCGTTTCCCGTACCTGTGATTCAAGGCTTCCGCTTTTTGCTGTATTGCCAAACATCGACCCTAAAAGAATACCTGCCAAGGTACAGATGACGAGACGCGATCGCAGCACGAAGGCGATGACGATGTAAAACAGCACGATGAGCAGCAAAATCCACGGCCGCTGATGACCGAAATACGAGATCACCGGAAGACTCGCGAGAACCAGCGTCAACAGCCCGATGCCAAGAAAATGCCTGACGTTCGGCTTTGGCGGCGAAGATTTTGACATGGGCCGCTCACTTCCCGGTCGGCAACCGGTGCAGCGTGTAGTGCCCGATGTTCGGCCAGAGCGTACGGTTCTGGCCTGTGCCAATCTCGCTGATCGACACATCATAGACATATCCGGGCTTCAGAACGGACAGCGTCAGCGAGACGGTGGTCCCATCTCCGGACAATTTCGCCGCATCAATCTCGACGACATGCCGGCCGGTATCGGGCGTGGCGTAACTCCCTTCCCAGACGCGGGTGTAGCCCGAAATCTGATACCGGGACTTGTCCTCCGCCAGGGACTTGTCGACTGGAGAAAAGAATTCCAGGTCAAACCCGGCCGGCGTCGCACGGATTTCGCAAAGACCGTTCGGCCAGTCTCTTTGCGGCGAGAGTTTCACGATATCGCCCGTGTTCAATCCCCCCTGCCAGCCGCTGTCGTGCATGCTGCCGACGTAGACGTCCCCCTCCGGTCCGACGGCAATCGACAGCGGACCGAGAAATTCCTCCGAAGCCCGGCTCGAAGTCGAGCCGGGCTTCGAAAATGGATAGACGGCCCCCTGCATCACGCCGTCGACGAATTGATGGCTGAACCGCACCAGAAGCCGGTTGTCGTACTCGCAGCCGAGGAGTTGGTCGAACAATTTCGGATGCGTCCGGTCGGCGAGCGATTTCGGGATGGCAACGATGCCGTTGACGCTGCGCGTCCACGGATGCGGAATCTGCACGGCGGGGGGCGTCGCCGGGGCGTCTTTCTCGGGCTCATGCAGGCTGGGGACGCCGAAGCGCGCACCGGCTTTCAACCCATTGAGTTCATTGAACGTATTCTGCACGCCCTGCTGGTCGGTGATAAAGACGTGCTGCTCGGACGTCATCGCCACGCCCGTCGGGAACCTGAGACCGCGTGCGACCGATTCGATCTTCCCGGCCGGATCAATCTTCAACGCATGTCCCCGCCATCGCGATTTCTCTTTCGGCCGATTCTTCTGGGCGTAATCGCTGCCCAACGTGGTAAAGAGGTTTCCCTCGGCGTCGCGCACCAGGCCGCAGGTCCAGTCGTGATAGTCGTCGGTGAGGCCCCAGCCCGTGGCAATGACGGTGGCCGTGTCGGCCCGGCCATCGTCATCCCTATCGACCAACCCGACGATCTCCGGCTTGTGGGCGACGAGCACCATGTCATGACTGTCGAGGATGCCGAACGGCGCAGCGAGCCCCTCTGCGAATCGCGTTGCTTCCTGATCGCTGGCGGAATAGACGTGCCCTCTCAACGACGTGAACAGCAACCGGCCATGGCGGTTGAACGTCATCGCCGTCGGCATGATGCTGGTGGGATAGGGCAGCCGCCGGCCGGAAAAACCGGGGACGACGGTGATGTCATCGGTCAGGCTGAGAGTAGTCAAATGAGTAGGCGGCTCACCAAGTTGTATTTGACTACGGTTCGAGTAGATAACGATTAGATTTTGTACACTCTTTGAGTCCAGCCGATACGCTGGCCGCTCGAATTGCGGCAATTTGGCCGGTGACTTAGCGTCAACCTCAATTTCTCCTGGCTCTCGTACATGGATCGTAGACGGTTTCAGCATAAAAACTTGGAGCCGACGGGATTCCTCGGCGTCGAAATAGAACAATCGATTCAATACTTTTTTTCCGTCAAACCAAGATTCAAGAACGTTGAGTTCAATATCGTGCCCCTCATTCTTCATTTGAATCGCATAACTGAGTCGCAACACGTTTTCGCGATCAATCACGGCTTTCACAAAACGAATCGAGGAGGACTCCGATGGGAACAGTTTCGTCTTGCCATCCTCGGACAAAATTACGAAGTCCGACTCGCCAGTCTCATTCACCATCACCGGCGTGCCGACCAGGTCCCAGAACCAGCTCTTGCCCTGGGTGCGCTGCTGGGCGAAGTCGCCGACGGTCCAGGCGCGGACGCTGGCGGTATCGAGATCGAACAGGATGTTGTGGCCGTTCGGAAAGCCGACGGCGAACGCGCGCGGGATCGTGATTTCCTTCTTGCCGGGCAGCGTGACGACGTCGCGCAGAATCCGGGGCGAATCCAATGGACCGACCGTCCAGTACTGCTCGACGGCGCCAGGATTGACGGGTGTCGGCAAGTTGGGATCGTTGAGAGCCGTCCAGATCGACGCCAGTTGCCGGTTCAAGTCGCCGGGGTAAATCACGGCGTGCGGCCTTTGATACGACGGCATTTCGACGCCCGGCATCACGCGGAGTGGAGACCGCGTCCAGCGATAAAAATATTCGGGCCGCAGCCGGTCCCCAATCTGAAACAGATTCGAGCCGCGCGTGCCGAGTGCCACCTGCTTCGGCGTGAAATCTTTCACCGGGTGGCATGCAACGCAACTGAAACCCTTCCCGCCGAGGAGTTCCCTCCCGGCCGACGTCGATTCCTGCTTGTCGCTTCGCGGATACTCGGGCATCGCCGGCGGTTTCTCTGGGATGCGGTCATGCCCGATGAGATGTGCCAGCAGCGCGGCCTGTTCGCCGTCCGTGTACTGATACTTGGGCATACGGACGAGCAGCCAGTCGAGCCGTCGCAAGGGCAACTCGCCGCGGATGGCTTTGGCGAGCCGGTCATCGGGCAGGCGATCTCCGATTGCCGTCAGCGGCGGCGGAATGAGCCACGGCGCGCGGCCGTCAAGACTGGGATGCGCTGCGACGAGGTCTTTGGCCATCGCCGAGATTCCCTTGCGGCCGTCGCGGTCATGACAATTGAGGCAACCCTTTTGCAGCATCAGTTGCGCTCCCCGCAAGTCGGCGGAGATTTCGAGCTTGAGACTCTTCGTGGAGGAGACGAAGCTTCGCAGCAGATCGGCCTCGACCCGGGCGAATACCGGCCGGCGAACAGTGGTCTTGAACTCGCCGCTCCAGCAGCCGTCGCCTTCGAGTTTCATCTCGGACCATTGCGGGCTGACGGCGGCGACGCGTTTCGGTCCGGGAAGTTCGTGGCAGCGGACGCACCGTGCTTCGGTGAGCAATTTGTTGCCGCGTTGCAATAATTCGGGGGATACGTTTTCGAGCCGAGAAACGGCAAACGCTGGGTGTTGAGCAACGAGCGCGCTGACGATCTGCCTGCGTTCATTGTTCGAAAGCGTAATCACCGGCATGAGATGCTGGGCGTTCAGTTTCGCCGAATCGCTGAGCCACAATTCCAGCCAGCGGGCCGTGCGATGTTTGGCGGCCTCATCGAGAGACGGCCCGCCGAACTCGCCGCCACGGCCTTGCTTGTTCCACTCATGACACGCCAGGCAGCCAAGCGAAACCAACAGCTCGCGGCCGGCGTCGACGTCTTTCGGGGGAATCTCCTTCGGCACGAGCGCTGCCGGCCATTCCACCGGTTTCACCTCGTGCTGCAAGGCGGTCAGAATCGCAACAGATTCCTCTCGCGTGAAACCGAACTTAGGCATGTGCCCGTGATCACCGCCGCCATGCTGAATCCGGTCGATCAGCCATTCCTGGGACGTCTCAACGCCGATGTGTGCCAGCGACGGCCCGGGCGATGAGGTCAAGCCAGCCAAGTCGCCGTGACAGCGATCGCAGCGATGCTGCAGCAGCGCGACGGCTCCCTGGGGAAACGGGCCGCGAGGCAATTCGGCCAGCGGATGAAACAGCGCATGATGAGGCACCGGCTCGAGCGGAAAATCGGTCGACGACCAGCAGAGCATCACCCGGCCGGTTCCGGAACTGGCGTACTCCACGGCCAGCGGAAATTCGCCGAAGGAAAATTCCACGTCTTCGCCGGAAATCCACCGGGCCGTCTCGGATTCCCCGGCGAGCACGACGGCGTCGTTGACGCGAACGGTCAGTTTTCCCTGCAGATACGCATGAAAGCGATAGACGCCTTCGGAACGCAACAACAACTGGCCCGTCCATCGGACGCGGAACGGTCGCTCGGGAAGTGGTAACGCGGGGGAACCGGAGGTCCAGTCAAATGCGATGTCACCGTCGATGCGAGAGTGAGTTCGTTCGCCGGAGAGATATTCGGCCCTGAGACCAGGAGACAATTCGTCGTCGTCAACGTCCTGGGCGAATCCCGCCGAGATCGGCAGGATGCACAAAATCATCAGCGAGAACCGAGGACACACCAAGGCGGTCTCCCTCAAGTCTTAGCCCCCGGCAAGTCGCCGGGGGCAGGAGCGGAGGTTGAGTCGGAATCCTGCGATGGCTGGGTTATTTGATCTCGTATTCCTCTTCCTTCTCCGCATTGCCGCCGAACGACGCGCGGAAGGCGGCCGCCGCCGCGGTGACCGTTTTTTCCGGGCCAGTGAGCTTGAGAAAATAGACGTTGGCATCCGGCACCTGCAGGATGATGCCCAGCGCCCGGCTGCCCGGCATGGGCGCCGTTTTGCCCTGAATCGGCGGACCGATGCGCTTGTTGTAGATTCCCGTCAGGTCGCTCACGTAATAGACGCCCTGCTTGGATTCTCCCTTGGTGATTTTCGCTTTGCGGCCTTCCATCTGAAATTCGTTGACCCAGCGCTTCAGGTTCGGATCGACTCCGCCGCCGCCGCCGCCGAACGACGACACCACCAGTTCCGCCCCTTCTTTGTCGCCTTTTACTGGGTCAATCTTGAACTGAGCCAGGCGGAGGTTGTTGGCAGGTTCTTCCTGAGTCCAGGTCGCCGGAACGGCCAGCGTGATTTCCTTGATCTTGACGTTCGCGGTCTCCACGGCCTTGTCTTCCGCAGACAAGACACCTCGAAAACCGGCCGGCAAGATCAGCGCCGCCAGGCCGACAAGCAACGCAACAGAACAACGGGCGTGGCAATTCATCAACATCCACCTCCAAAGAGTGTATTCAGCATGGACCGACCGATCTGGTATTCTCCAGGATGCCCCGACGAAATGCAATTGCAAGGAGCGATTCGCGTCCGGCACGATAGACGGTGTAGCCGGCGATCTCACAGCGTCACTTAAGCGTTTTCATCGATAGCCGCTTCCACTGGATGCGAGTATGAACCTCAGCCCGTCTCCGTCGAACGTGAGCGGAAAAACTGCCGAAATCCGACCCGCCGGACCGGTACGCCGTCGTCCGGACCGACTCATCGGCCTGAGGATCTTCAACGCCTTGGCCCGTTGCGCCGAAGCCGTCGGCTGGCGGTTTCGCATTGATGCCGACCGCATCATGAACCGCGTACGGCGCCAGACCGGGCTGGACTGGGAGGACCGCAGCTTCGTAGAGCCGTTACGCACGTTGGCCGGTGCGCTGGATCAGGAGGCCAATCTCCATCCCATCGGCCGCGTCATCATGTCGATGAACCTGGCCTTTTTTCTACGCAACCGGTTGTATCTCGAGGCGGCCCGACGCACCCGGCCGGAAGCTTCAGCCGAACCGCTCCGGCAGCCCCTGTACGTGATCGGGCTGCCGCGCACGGGGACGACGCTGCTGTATAACCTGCTCTGCCAGGATCCGAACGGCCGCCCCTTGATGGGGTGGGAAACCTTCTCTCCCGTGTTGCCTCCTCCGCGCGGTCAGCGCGCGGTCAAAGACAAACGCCGCGCGCAAGGCCGCCGCCGGGTCGCGTTGATCAATCGCATGGCGCCTCGGCTGAAATCGGTGCACGACCTGGTCTCCGACGGACCGGAAGAATGCACCTGGCTGCTGCATAACACGCTGCTCTCCGGTTCGTTTCTGTTGCAGGCCCAGGTGCCGTCGTACGCTCAATACCTCCGGGAGCGGCCTCCAGAAACCTGGCGTCACGTTTACGCCGAATATGCCCAGTACCTGCAACATTTGCAGTACAATGAGCCCGAACGGCACTGGGTGCTGAAATCCCCTGCTCATCAACTGGGGCTTTCGGGGTTGATGGACGTCATTCCCAACGCCTGCGTCGTGCAGACCCACCGAGACCCGAAAAAGGTGATCGGTTCCTGCTGCAGCCTGTTCTCCGTGGTCCGGGGCATCTATTCCGACGACGTCCGTGATGAGTCGCTCGGAGCCGAAGTCATGGACTATCTCGACCTCGTGGTCAACCGCGCAATGACCGCCCGGGACGACCATGCCGATCGTGTCTTCGATGTTCGGTTCGAACACCTGGTGTCTGATCCCGTCGGGACCGTCCAACGGATTTACCAGCGGTTCGGCTATCCGTTCGATCCCCGCATGGAGCAGGGCATGCGCCGCTGGCTCGCGGAAAACCCGCAGGGCAAATACGGCAGCCACAAGTATGATCTCGCCCAGTTCGGCCTGACGGAAGACCGCGTGACGGACGTCTTCGGCGACTACCAGCGCCGCTATGAAGCCGTCACAGAGCGCCAATGAGCCAATGGCATCCGGGCTCGCTTGCGCTCGCTGCGGCAGGCAGTCGGAAGCACTCCGGGACGGCACACAGGCGGCGCAATGAAAAAACCGGCGCACGGGAGATCCCATGCACCGGTTTCAGGGCAAAATTCAAACTGGTCTTGTTATCAGGGCGGTTCAGTTGTTCTGTAGGGTTCGCCGAGTCCGCGAGGCGAACCACGAGGGATCAACGACTTACGGTTCGCCTCGAAGCTCGGCAAACCCTACCGTCTCAGCAGCATCAAAAAATGAACCGCCCTGGTCTTGTTATAGGCAAGACTTGCCGGCGGCTTGACGTCGGCGGCGAGCATAGCCTCCCAGGGAGAGGAAAACGCCGAGGCTTCCCATCAACAAGGTTGACGGTTCCGGAACGCCTGACGGCGGCGGGCCGACCAGCCCGCTGCGCACTTGAAACACCAGTTGGCTGTCGGGCAAACCCACAAGCGAGTTCGGTCCGCCATCCAGGAACGCACCGTTGACGGCCGAGCCGGGCTGCTCAAAAAATGTTCCAGGATCGCCGGTCCCGTTGGAGAAGCCGACGCGCGCCGAACTCCCGCCGAGTCCGCCCGAGGCATTACCGGTTTCCCAGAGGATCTTGTCGTAGTTGAATTAGATGTCGAAGTCGCCGGCGCTTACGTCCGAACGGTCCACCAGCAGCAACTGGAAGGAGTTGAGCTGACTGGGGTGAGAGCCGTTGAAGTAGTCCACATCCACCCAGTTGACGCCGAAGGCCGCATGTCCGGAGTAGACTCCCGTGCCATACGTGACCTCGGCACCCGCGGGGAGCCGCGTGTCGACGTCGGCAAAGAAGGGCGCGATGATCACCCGTCCGGTGCTCGTCAAGCTAAAGGGGGTGAAGGCGCACGGCTCCGGCCAGGTAGGGGATTGACTGGCCTCGTAGGATAGGGGTGAGTTG